>NZ_FOEE01000005.1 GCF_900110555.1 Trujillonella endophytica | reverse complement strand
GACCGGGACGGACGAACCTCTGGTGTGCCAGTTGTACCGCCAGGTGCACTGCTGGTTGGCTACGTTCGGCAGGGATAACCGCTGAAAGCATCTAAGCGGGAAGCTCGCTTCGAGATGAGGTCTCTCACCGGGTCAACCGGGTAAGGCCCCCGCCCAGACCAGCGGGTTGATAGGCCGGAAGTGGAAGCACCGCAAGGTGTGGAGCTGACCGGTACTAATAGGCCGAGGGCTTGACCACACAACCCACTTCCAACCACGAACACCGTGGCTGTCGAAGAACCACGCGTCCACTGTGCAGCTCTGAACGAACGACCACCCCGGTCGTTCCGTGCCGCCCCCTGTGATCGGGGCCGGCCGCGGAACCGCGGAAGGGGTCGACAAGTTCACAGAGTTACGGCGGTCATGGCGAGAGGGAAACGCCCGGTCCCATTCCGAACCCGGAAGCTAAGCCTCTCAGCGCCGATGGTACTGCCCTGGAGACGGGGTGGGAGAGTAGGACACCGCCGGACAACCATTCACAGAACGGGGGTCGGAGCCACAGGCTCCGACCCCCGTTTCTGCGTTGTCCACCCATGCCATGACCCATTCCGCACCATTCCGCGCACCAGAGGCTGCGCGCACGAGCATCGAGGTATCGACACCCCATGACTGGACCCCGGCGAGACGGCAGCGGACGAGAGAGCCGTGACGGGGGGACCGACCGGCCACGCCGGGACGGTGCGGGCGGCGCCGGTGCGCCCCGGGGTGGGTCCGGCGGGCCCCGTGGCGGCACGGGTGCGCCTCGGGGTGGTTCTGGTGCGGCTCGTGGCGGCGCGGGTGCGCCTCGGGGTGGTGGCGGCGCTCCCCGCGGCGGCGCGAGTGCGTCTCGCGGCAGCTCCGGTGGATTCCGCAGTGGGGGAAGCGGCGGCGGCCGCCCGTCGGACCGCACCGCTGCACCCCGGTCGTCGGACCGGACGGGTGGTCCTCGGTCGTCCGACCGGTTCGGTGGTGGACGGTCCGACGGGGGAACCCGTGACCAGCGACCGCCGGCAGCGCGGCGGCAGTGGGAGGAGCGTCCCTCGCGCGACGACCGTCCCCGCCGGGACACCGGAGCGGCCGGCCCCTCGACGTGGCGGGACCGTTCTCCGTCCGCCGGCCGTCCGGGTGCCCGCGGAAGTGGGGAGCGGCCGACCAGCTGGAGCCGACCGACCGCAGGGGGACGCGGAGGGCCCGGCGGCGCCGATCGCGGCGAGCGCCCGACGTGGGGCGCCGGACGGGACGCGCAGCCGTCCGGTCGCGGCCGGTCCGACGGTGAGCGGCCGCAGTGGCGCCGCGACGCCCCCTCCGGCGACAGCCGCGGACGGACCGGCACGGGCGGTCCCGGCGGCGGGGCCCGCCGCAGCGGTCCCGGGGCCACGTCCGCTGCGCGTGGTGCACGACCGACCTACGGCTCGGGCGGCGGCGCCGACCAGGACCGCCCCCGCAGGGCTCCGTCCGCTGGTGGCGACTGGCGCGAGCGTCGTCCGTCGGCGGATCGGGCCACCGGCGCGGGCGGAGCACACCGCCCCGACGACCGGCCGCGTCGTCCGGGCGCCTCCACCGGCGCTCCCGGGAGCGACTGGCGTGACCGTCGTCCGTCCACCGAGCGGTCCGCGGGCGGTACGGGCCGTTCCGCGGGTCCGTCCGGCGGCGCGTCCGGCGGCTGGCGCGAGCGTCGTCCGTCGGCGGAGCGCGGCGGCACCGGCGGCCCGCGCCGAGACCGGGGTCCGGCCGACGGCCGCGGACGGCCGGCGCGGCCCACGGATCGGCCGCGCGCCGACCGCCCCACCGACCGCACCCCGCCGCTGCCCGCCGGGCCGGAGATCCCCGACTGGGCCGACCCGGGCGAGCTCGATCCGGCGGTCCGGAACGCGCTGAAGGGTCTGGAACCGCGCAACGCCCAGCGGGTGGCCGCGCACCTCGTGGTCGCGGGGTCCGTCGTGGACGACGAGCCGGAGCTGGCGCTGGCGCATGCCCGCGCCGCCCGGGACCGCGCGTCGCGGATCGCCGTCGTCCGGGAGGCGGTCGGGGTCGCCGCGTACCACGCGGGTGACTACGCCGAGGCGACGCGTGAGCTGCGGGCCTACCGCCGGATGAGTGGCGACGCGGGCTACCGCGCCGTGCTGGCCGACTGCGAGCGCGCGCTGGGCCGGCCCGAGGTCGCCCTCCGGCTCGTCCGCGAGGCGCTGGACGCCGGCGCGCCCGAGGACGAGGTGACCGAGCTGCGACTGGTCGAAGCAGGGGCCCGCGCCGACCAGGGTGAGGTGCCGGCGGCGCTGCTGGTCCTCGAGGACGCTCTCGGTGGCCGGCCCCGGCTCGACGACCTCGACCTGACCGATGAGGCGGTCCTGCGGCTGGTCACGGCGTACGCGGAGCTGCTGACCGCCTCCGGGTCCTCCGAGGCGGAGCGGTGGCAGGCGGCGGTGGCCGCGGCCACGGACGAGGAGGAGGACGAGGACATCGCCTTCGGTGAGGTGGAGCTGCCCGAGGACGACGTCGAGGCTTCGGACGACGAGGTCCTGGACCCGGCGACGGCCGTCGACGACGAGGACGAGGACGACGGGGTCCTGGATCTCGACGAGGACGCGGGTGACGGCGAGGCCGGGGAGCCCGCAACCGACGTCACCGTGGCGCGGATCCCGCTGGAGGACGACATCCTCGACCTGCCCGGGACCTCCGAGGCCGACATCGAGGCCGAGGTCGCCGAGCTCCTGGGCGAGACGGAGCCCGACAGCGGCGCCGAGCCGGTCGAGGAGCGCTGAGCACAGGGCTCTGACGTTCTCGTCCGGCCCGTCCACACGCCGGACGGGCGTCCACAACCCGGGTGTGCCCGGCGCGGTGGGGGTTCGCGGCCGGGAGGCTGCTGGCCATGAGCGTCGCAGTGATCGACCGGAACGACGTGGTGCTGCGGGGGCGGATGGCCGCCCCCGCAGAGCACCGGGAGCTGCCCAGCGGTGACACGGTGGTGTCGTTCCGCCTGAAGGTGCGCCGGCCGCAGCCCCAGGCCCGGGGCCAGACGCTCGACGTGCTCCAGTGCGTCACCTTCGACCGGGCACTGCAGCGGCGGGTGGCGGCCTGGGAGCCCGGGGACGTCGTCGAGATCGAGGGGGCCCTGCAGCGCCGGTTCTGGCGCACGCCGACCGGCACGGCGTCGGTGGTCGAGGTCAACTGCCGACGGGGGCGCAAGGTCACCCGGAGCGCGGCGACCTCGGCCAGCGCGACGGCGTGAGCGACTCAGGCGCCGTGCGGGCGGAACACCAGGCCGGTGCGGGGCTTGGGCACGAAGAGCGTCGACTTGCGCGGCATGCGGGCACCGGCTCGCGCGACGGCCGCGACGTCCCCGGGGGAGGGCGCCCGGAGGAGCACCGCGACACCGCCGCGCTCCACGGCCGACTGCAGGGCCTGCGCGAGGTCATGGGCGACCAGCACGTCGTCCGGACCGTCTCCGAGCCCCCACAGGCGCTGGAACAACCCGTGGTGGGCGAGGACGACGTCCAGGCGCTGCCACGCCGACGGCGCCTCCGTCGGAACCGCCGCCCGCACCGCGTCGTCGGGTCGGTCCAGCCGCAGGAGGCCGGTGCCGTCGGTGACGAGGAACCCGGACCGGCCGGGATCGGCCTGCCAGTCGCGCACCGCCGTCCGGAGCGCGGCGTCGTCGGGCACGTCGAGCGGCGTGACCCGGAAGCCGCGGGCGGCCGAGGCGGCGGCCGTGGCGAGGTCGAGTCCGGGGACGACGCGGTGGATCGGCTCCACCCGCAGGCCGCCCGGGCCCATCGGGGTGACCAGGGCCAGGACGGCGGGGTGCTCCGGCGTGCCGCGGACCTCGCGGGCGTGCGCCTGGGCGGCGGCGAACCGGTGGTGTCCGTCGGCGATGACGGCGGTCGTGCGGGCCAGGGCGGCGCCGACGCCCGCCAGGACGTCGACGTCGGTCACGCGCCACAGCCGGTGGTCCACGCCGTCGTCGTCGACCAGCCGCAGGGAGGGCTCGCCGGATCGCGCCGCCGCGGTGAGCTCGGAGAGTTCCTGGTCCGGATCGTGTGCGAGAACGATCGGCTCCAGGTCGGTCTCGGTCGCCGCGAGCAGGGCGCGCCGACCCTCGACGGCGGCCGGGAACGTGTCCTCGTGCGGGAGGACGGCCGGCGAGCCCGGCGGGGGGAGGGCGACCGCACCCAGCCAGCCGATCGTCGCCGGCGTGCCGTCGGAGGGGCGGAGCTCGTAGACCCACAGTGCGGGGCGATCGTCACGCTGCAGGACCCCCGCTGTCTCCCACTCCCGCAGTGTCCGGGCGGCGTGGGCCATGACCAGGCGCAGCCGGTCAGCCGGCTGCCGGACCGCCTCCCCGGGGCCCGCGGGCTCGGGCAGGATGAGCCGGACGACGTTGTGCGGATCGGCGGTGGCGAGCCGGTCGCGGGCCGCGGTCGTCACCAGGTCGTAGGCTGGCGAACTGACCCGGGCCAGGTGCCCGGGATCTCGCTGCCGGTAGGTCAGGGCCCGGAAGGGCCGCACGTCCAACCCCGTCGTCGTACCGGGCGGGGGGCTGGACGACGACGGCGGCACACAGAAGATCGTAGGAGCGGCCCACCGCGGCCCGCCGCCGCGGACGTCGTCGGCGCCGGGGCGAGGCGCAGCGGGCGGGCGTGGGCGGTAGCGGCCCGGACGGGAGGCGCGGCGGTGACCGGGTCGGGTGCGCCGGAGGGCGGCGTCTACGAGTGGTATCAGCGCGGCCTCCAACTGCTCGCCGGCGGCGATCCGGCGGCCGCGGCGACCCTGCTGGCCCGGGCGACCGAGGTCGAGCCGGAGTCGCGGAGCCTGCGCGAGGCGCTGGCCCGCGCGCAGCACGACGCCGGCCGCTACCGGGAGGCGATCGAGAGCTTCGCGCGGCTGATCGCCGCCAACCCCGCCGACGACTACGCCCACTTCGGCCTCGGCCTGGCCGCCAGCCGCGCCGGCGAACTCGAGCTGGCCGCCGAGCACCTCGCCCTCGCCGTGGCGCTCCGGCCCGACCTGGGTCACTACGCGCGCGAGCTGCGCGGGGTCCGCGCCCGACGCACCCGGGGTGCCCGGTGAGCCTCGGCGAGCGGGTTCCGCTGAGCGCGGGGTGCGCGCAGGCCCCGACGGCGGCCCACGACGTGGCCCTGCTCGACCTCGACGGCGTGGTCTACGTCGGTCCGGACGCGGTGCCCGGCGTCCCGGAGGCCCTGGCGGCAGCGCGATCGGCCGGCATGCGGCTGGGCTTCGTGACCAACAACGCCGCCCGCACGCCCGAGGAGGTGGCCGCCCACCTGACCGAGCTCGGCGTGCCCGCGGCCCCCGACGACGTGATCACTAGCTCCCAGGCCGCGGCCACCGTGGTCGCGCAGCGGTGGGGGAGCGGTGCCCGCGTCCTGCCTGTCGGCGGTCCCGGGGTGGCGGCGGCGCTGCGGGCGGCAGGCCTGACCGTGGTCGAGCGCGCCGAGGACGCCCCCGTCGCCGTCGTGCAGGGCTACGGGCGCGAGGTCGGGTGGGCGCAGCTGGCAGAGGCGGTCGTCGCCGTGCGGTCCGGGGCGCGGCACGTGGCCACCAACACCGACGCGACGATCCCCTCCCCGCGCGGACCCCTGCCGGGCAACGGAGCGATGGTCGGCGTGGTCGCCGCCGTGACCGGGCAGGAGCCGCTGGTCACCGGCAAGCCCGATCCGGCCATGCACGCCGAGTGCGTGCGGCGGACCGGCGCGCGCACGCCCCTGGTGGTCGGCGACCGGCTGGACACCGACATCGAGGGCGCCCGCCGGGCCGGTGCGGCGAGCCTGCTCGTGCTCACCGGCGTGACGGGGCCCGCCGAGCTGCTGGCGGCCGACCCGGGGCGGCGCCCCGACCTGCTCGCCCACGACTGCGCCGGTCTGCTGACACCGCACCCGCAGGTGCTGGCCGAGGGGCAGGGGTGGCGCTGCGGGGCCTGGTGGGCCCGGTCCGGCAGCGGCGGGCTGGTCCTCGGCCACGCCGCGGAGGGAACTCCACCCGGCGGGGAGGCCTCCGGCGACGGGCTGGACGGCCTGCGGGCGCTGTGCGTCGCCGCCTGGGCCGCCGCGCCCGGGCACGCGAGCGCCCCGTCGGTCGAGGCGGCCGACGAGGAGGCCCGTCGGGTGCTGCAGGAGTGGGGGCTGGCCGCCGGCCGGCATCCGTGAGCGCAGCCGCCGCGACCCCGGGTCAGAGCAGAGAGCGCAACCGGAGCATGTCCCGCAGCCCGGCCTCGAGCTTGACGCGGCCCGAGGCCCACGCCGGGCCGAAGGACAGCGAGCCGGTGGTCAGGGCCACCAGGTCGTCGCTGCTCATCGTCAGCCGGATGTCCGCCTTGGGCCCGGCCGCCCCGTCGTCCTCGGCGCTCAGGTCCCGCACCGCCCCGCCGGCCAGCCGCCCGCGCAGCACCTGGCCGAGGTCGGGCAGTCGGCAGGACAGGGAGCGGTCCAGGCCCTGGGCGGCGGGCTTGCTCGCGAGGTCGCCCAGGATGCCCTGGAGCGCGGTCATGCACTGCTCGATCGTCGCCACGCGGGCTGACCTCCTCGTCGTCCGGGCTCGGTGCGGGTCGGGGGACCGGTGGCCGCGGGGGATGCCCGCCGTCACCGGCCGACGCGGGCGTGCCCGTCGTCCCCGGCCGGTAACCTCGCAGCCGGGACCAGACCCCACCACATCCGCCGGGCGGCCGCGCACGCCGCCTGCCCCGACACCCACGAGAGGCGGCCGCGATGTCCGAGCCCAGCCGGCCGCGTCCCGTGCCCGGGCCGCCCCCGAGCGAGGCGAGGGAACCGACCGCCGGAGAGCGCCTGGAGGGCCTCGACGAGCGCCCGCTCGCCGAGCACGTCGAGCTCTTCGAGGCCGAGCACGCCCGACTCGAGCGCGAACTCCGCACGATCGACCAGCTCTGATGGCGCGCCGCAGCCGGCTCGACGCCGAGCTCGTGCGGCGGGGCCTGGCCCGGTCCCGCGAGCACGCCGTCGCCCTCATCGCGGAGGGCCGGGTGGCGATCGCCGGGCAGGCGGCGACGAAGCCCGCGACCGGGGTGGAGGCCGCGACGCCGGTCGTCGTCCGCACCGACCCGGACGAGCACCGGTGGGTCTCCCGGGGCGCGCACAAGCTCCTCGGCGCCCTCGACGCCTTCGGGGTGGCCGTCGAGGGCCGGCGTGCCCTGGACGCCGGCGCCTCGACCGGCGGCTTCACCGAGGTCCTGCTGAGCCGGGGCGCGCGCGAGGTCGTCGCCGCCGACGTCGGCTACGGGGAACTGGCCTGGTCGTTGCGCACCGACGGGCGGGTGCACGTCCACGAACGCACCAACGTCCGCAGCCTGACCCCCGAGCAGATCGGCGGGCCCGTCGACCTCGTGGTGGCCGACCTGTCGTTCATCTCGCTGCGCCTGGTGCTGCCCGCGCTCACCGCCTGCGCCACCGCCGAGGCCGACCTGCTGCCCATGGTCAAGCCGCAGTTCGAGGTCGGCCGGGAGCGGCTGGGCGCCGGTGGCGTCGTCCGCGACCCCGCCGCGCGCCGGGCCGCGGTGCTCGAGGTCGCGCAGGCCGCCGCCGCGCTGGGCTGGGGCACCGCCGGGGTGGTCGCCAGCCCGTTGCCGGGACCGGCGGGGAACGTGGAGTTCTTCCTGCACCTGCGCCGCGACGCCGGCCCTCCGCAGGAGGACGACGTGCAGCGAGCGGTCGACGAGGGGCCGCAGTGACGGGGGTACCGGTGGAACCGGCAGCGGGGCGGGACGGTCGACGACGAGGACGGGAGGGGACGACGTGACGGACGGCATCGCGGTTCCGTGGAGCACCGGCGGGGCCAGGCACGTGCTCCTGGCCGTGCACACCGGCCGGCGCGACATCGTGGACCTGGCCCGCCGTTCGGCCGACCGGCTGACCCGCGCGGGCATCACGGTCCGGGTGCTGGCCGACGAGGCCCCGGACCTGGCCATCGAGGGCGCCCAGGTCGTACCGGCCGACTCCGACGCCGCCCGCGGCGCCGAGATCGTCATGGTCTTCGGCGGCGACGGCACGTTCCTGCGCGCGGCCGAGCTCGCCCGCTACAGCAACGCGGCGCTCATGGGCGTGAACCTGGGCCGGGTCGGCTTCCTCGCCGAGACCGAGCCCGAGGCGGTGGAGGAGACCCTCGCCGCGATCGAGCGCTGCGAGTACTCGGTGGAGAAGCGCCTGGCGATCGAGGTCGACGTCATCGACGCCTCCGGCGTGGTGGTCGGCGGCACCTGGGCGCTCAACGAGATCTCGGTGGAGAAGGCGGAGCGCTCCCGGGTGCTCGACGTCGTCCTCGGCATCGACGGCCGCCCGCTGACCAGCTTCGGCTGCGACGGCGTCCTGTTCGCCACCCCCACCGGCTCCACCGCCTACGCGTTCTCCGCCGGCGGGCCCGTGGTGTGGCCCGACGTCGAGGCGCTGCTGCTGGTGCCGACCAACGCCCACGCCCTCTTCGCCCGGCCGCTGGTGACCAGCCCCGACTCGGTGCTCACCGTGGCCGTGCCGCCGGACGGCAACCGCGCCCGCGTCTCCGCCGACGGCCGCCGCACGCTCGACGTGCCCGACGGCGGACGGGTCGAGGCGCGCCGCGCCGCCCGGCCGGTGCGGATCGCCCGCGTGCACCCGACCAGCTTCGGCGATCGGCTGGTGGCCAAGTTCGGGCTGCCGGTCCGCGGCTTCCGGGAGGCCCGTCTCCCCGAGACCCGGGCGCACGGCCCGGGTCGCGAGGCGCCGTGGTCGGGCCGCAACGTGCTCGAACGCGACGTCGTCGCCCCGCACGACGGCCGCGGGGAGGTGACCGGTGCCCCGGACGACGACGCGTGAGCGAGCCGCCGCGCAGGTGCCGGCCCCGCCCGCCGCACCCGCCCGGCTCGGCCGCCTCACCGAGTTCCGCATCCGCGGTCTGGGCTCGATCGACGACGTCACCCTGGAGCTCGGACCCGGCCTGACCGTCGTCACCGGCGAGACCGGCGCCGGCAAGACGATGGTGGTCACCGGCCTGACCCTGCTGTTCGGCGGCCGAGCCGACCCCGGCCGGGTGCGCGCCAACGGCCGGGCCGGGGTCGAGGGCCGGCTGGTGCTGCCCGCCGAGTCGCCGGTGTGGGAGCGCGCCGCGGAGGCCGGCGCCGAGCCCGACGACGACGGGAGCCTCATCCTCGCCCGCACCGTCAGCGCCGAGGGCCGCTCCCGCGCGCACCTGGGCGGCCGCAGCGTGCCGGTCGGTGTGGTGGCGGAGCTGGCCGAGGGGCTGCTCGCCGTCCACGGGCAGAGCGACCAGCTGCGGCTGTCGCGTCCCGCCGAGCAGCGCCGGGCCCTGGACCGCTACGCCGGCGCCGACCACCTCGCGCTGCTGGACCGCTACCGCGACGCGTACGCACGGTGGCGCGCGCTCGCCGCGGACCTGGAGCGCCGCCAGGGCCAGGCGCGGGAGCTCGCCCAGGCCGCCGACGTGCTGCGGCACGGCCTGGAGGAGATCGAGGCCGTCGCCCCGCAGCCGGGGGAGGACGACGAGCTCGACGCGCAGGCCCGCCGGCTCGGCGACGCCGACGCGCTGCGGACGGCGGCCGACGAGGCGCGGCTGGCCCTGGTCGGCGACGTCACCGGCGACCTCGGCGGGGGAGGGGACCTGCCCCAGGACGCGACGGCGGCCCTGGCCCTCGCCGAGCGGGCGCTGGCCGGCTCGGGCGATCCGGCGCTCGTCCTGCTCGCCCAGGACCTCGCCGACGCCGTCGCCGTCGTCTCCGACGTGGCCGGCCAGCTCGCCGGCTACGTCGCCGACCTCGACGCCGACCCCGCCCGGCTGGCGGAGGTGCTGGACCGTCGGGCCGCGCTGACCGCGCTGGTCCGCAAGTACGCCGCCGCCGGCGAGGGCGTGGCCGGCGTCCTCACCTGGGCCGCGGACGCCCAGGGCCGGCTCGACCAGCTCGACGTCTCCGACGAGGCCCTCGAGGCGCTCACCGCCGAACGCGACGCCGCCCGCGCCGAGGTCGACGACCTCGGTGGCGCGGTGTCGGCTGGCCGGCGCGCGGCCGCGGACGGGTTCGCCGCGGAGGTGGGCCGGGAGCTCGCCGGGCTGGCGATGAAGAGCGCGCGGGTGTCCTTCTCCGTCGACAGCCACCCCGACGAGCCCGGGCCCGAGGGCGCCGACGAGGTGGTGCTGCTCCTGGCCGCGCATCCCGGCGCGCCACCGCGACCGGTGCACAAGGGTGCCTCGGGCGGCGAGCTGTCCCGGATCATGCTCGCCATCGAGGTCGTGTTCGCCGGCGCCGACCCGGTCCCGGTCATGGTGTTCGACGAGGTCGACGCCGGGGTCGGAGGGTCCGCCGCGGGCGAGATCGGAAGGCGGCTGGCCCGGCTGGCCCGCGACCACCAGATCGTCGTCGTCACGCACCTGGCCCAGGTGGCGGCCTACGCCGACACGCACGTGGTCGTCGACAAGTCGCCGGACGCCGGCGCAGGGGTCACCGCGACCGACATCCGCGCGGTCCGCGACGAGGACCGGGTGCGCGAGCTGGCCCGGATGCTGTCCGGGCTGGCCGACAGCGACACCGGGCAGGCGCACGCCCGGGAGCTGCTCGCCGTCGCCGCCGAGGCGCGGAACTGACCCGGACGAAAGTGTCACTGTCTGCCACCGATCGGGCGACGGAGGACTGATCGTCGGGACGCCGGGGTAGGGGCCGGTCGTGCGCAACCCAGATCAGGTCAGCGAAGACCACCGGGCACCGTCGGCGTTCCTCCCCGGGGCCGCCCGGTGAGCTGCTTCTCCTCGGCCGACGAGTCGGCCCACTACGGGTTCAGCGTGTGCATGTTGCTCCAGCACTATCGCGAGCAGCTGGGCTGGGAGCGCGACGGGGTGGTCGAGCTCGGTACCGGTGACGCGACCGCCATCGCCGACGTCGTCGCCGGGCTGCCCGGCCTGCGCGTCCGCAGCTTCGACATCAGCGCCCCGTCGGTGGCGCAGGCCCAGGCCAACATCGCCGGGCGCGGCGTGGCCGACCGCTACACCGTGGAACTCGGCGACTTCTTCGACGGTGCGGACTCCACGGGCGCCCCCGCGGCGCGGACCGTCATCTCCAACCCGCCCTACATTCCCGCGCCCGACCGCGACATCCTCATGCCCGAGCTCTGGGGCGGCATCTACGGCAACGACCTGTCGCTGGCGCTGCTGAAGGCGGGCTACGACAACGTCGTCCTGGCCGTGCCGAGCTACTCCGACCCGGTCACGACGCTGGGCACCGCCGCAGACCTCGGCTACCGGGTGGTCAACTTCCTCGCCATGGGCCTGGACTTCGGCCCGTACAGCGCCGAGCCGAAGGTCGCCCGGCACATCCGCCGCATCGTCGACGAGGGCCGCGGCTGGGCCGGCGACGACGAGTACATGGTCGCCGTCGCGCTGTTCACCCGCGACGACACCATCCCCGGCGACCGGATGGGTCAGCTGCTCAAGGCGCTCCAGCTGGGCTGACTCCCCGGGGCATTTCTGCGCCGTTGCGCGGTGCAGAAGCGCGAAATTGCTCCGGGGCAGAAGCGCGAAGTTGCGCGGTGCGGAAGCGCGAAGTTGCGCGGTGCGGAAGCGCGAAGTTGCGCGGGTGCGGAAGCGCGAAGTTGCGCGGTGCGGAAGCGCGAAGTTGCCCCGGGGCGGAAGCGCGGAATTGCCCGGGGTCAGCGGCGCTTCGCGTAGCCGGCCAGGCCGAACTGGAGCAGTGCCAGGCCCTTCTCCCCGCGCGCCAGCAGCTCCGCGCACAGCGCCGGGCCGGTGACGCCGGCCAGGACGCGGTCGCGCGCGAGCTCGAGCAGCCCGGCGTAGAGCCCGAGGACGGCGTGGGCGGCCAGCCACGGCTCCAGGGAACCCGGCTCGGCGGCCGTCTCCTCGGCGACGAGCCCGGCCAGTGCCGACGTCAGCTCGCCCAGGATCTCCCGCTCGCGGACCTGCAGGGTGCGGCTTCCGCGGATGACGGCGGCCATCTCGGCCACGCCGGTCGCCGCCTCCTCCGACCCGAGCCCGCTCATCGCCGCGACCACAAAGCTGCCCGCGGCCGCGGCCACCGACTCTCCTGCGGGACGGTGGCGGACGGCGTCCAGCAGGGCAGCGCGCATCGGCGGGTCGGCCTCGAAGACCAGGCCCTCCTTGACCGGGAAGTGGTTGAAGACGGTCTTCTCGACGACGCCGGCGCGCTGCGCGATCTCCACGACGCTGACCGTGTCGAAGCCGCGCTCGGCGAACAGCTCGGCCGCGGCGTCGACGATGCGGGCGCGGGTCTGCTGGCGGCGGCGCTCGCGCAGCCCCGGGCCGCGCAGAGTCCGCCGTCCCCGGCGGCCCCGCGCGGGCGCCTCCGCGCCGTCGGGCACGGGCGCGGGCGAGGTCCCCGGCGCGGCACCGGGCACGGGCACGGCACCGGACCCGGCTCCGGGCACGGCCGCAGCACCGGGCACGGGCGAGCTTCCCGGCGCGGCTCCGGGCACGGCCGGGGGGCCGGAGTCCGCGACCGGGGCGGTGTCCGGGTCGCCGACCGGGGCGGGGGCGCCGATCGTGCCGTCGGTCGAGCCCGCGGCGGGGGCTTCGCCGGCGTCGGCCGGGGGCGGCCCGGGCACCGCGGGGTCGGGGGTCGGGGCGACGTCCGTGCCGTCGCCCCGGTCGGTCGGCTGGATCACTGCAGGCGCCCCGTGTGTCACGCCAGCAACGCTAGACAGCCGCCGTGGGCGCTCCGGCGCGACCGCCCGAGGCACGGACCCCTGCGTGTCGCGGGACAGTGGTGTCGAGCACGCTGCGTGACCGGATCGTCGCTGCTGCGCGTCGGTGGGAGTCGCCCGTCCGGGTGCGTGGCAGCATCGCCCCATGCGCATCGGCACCTTGCGACGGGGCCGGGGCCAGGAACAGGTGTCAGGCGTTCCCGGCACTGCCCGGCTCGACCGCCGCACCAAGAACCTCACCAAGCGGCTCCGGCCCGGTGACATCGCGGTGATCGACCACGTCGACATCGACCGGGTCAGCGCCGACTCCCTCGTCGCGTGCAAGGTCGCCGCCGTCGTCAACGCCGCGCCCAGCATCTCCGGTCGCTATCCCAACCTGGGTCCGGGGATCATCGCCGAGGCGGGCATCCCGCTGCTCGACGGCGTCGGCAAGGACGTGTTCACCGCCCTCCAGGAGGGCGCCGCGGTCCGGGTGGACGGCGACACGCTGTACCGGGCCGACGGCACGCCCGCCGCGAAGGGCACGCTGCAGACGCGCGAGTCCATCGACGAGGCGATGGCCGAGGCGAAGGCGGGCCTGTCGGTCCAGCTCGAGGCCTTCGCGGCCAACACGATGGAGTACATGAAGCGGGAGCGCGCGCTCCTGCTCGACGGCGTCGGCGTGCCCGACGTCCGTACCCGGATCGACGGCCGGCACGTCCTGATCGTCGTGCGCGGGTACGACTACAAGGAGGACCTGCAGGCGCTGCGGGCCTACATCCGTGACTACCGGCCGGTGCTCATCGGCGTCGACGGCGGCGCCGACGCGCTGATCGAGGCCGGCCACCAGCCCGACATGATCATCGGCGACATGGACTCGGTCAGCGACGACGTGCTGCGCTGCGGTGCGGAGGTCGTCGTGCACGCCTACGCCGACGGCCGCGCCCCCGGCCTGGCCCGCGTGCAGGAGCTCGGCGTCGACGCCATCACCTTCCCGGCCTCGGCGACCAGCGAGGACATCGCGATGCTGCTGGCCGACGAGAAGGGCGCCACGCTCATCGTCGCCGTCGGCACCCACGCGACCCTCGTGGAGTTCCTCGACAAGGGCCGCGGCGGCATGGCGTCGACCTTCCTCACCCGCCTGCGGCTGGGCGGCAAGCTCGTCGACGCCAAGGGCGTCAGCCGGCTCTACCGTAGCCGCATCTCGACCCTCACCCTCGTCGTCCTCGTCCTGGCCGCGCTGGTGTCCATCGGCGCCGCCCTCGCGGCCTCCACGGCCGGGCAGATCTACTTCGACCTGCTGGTCGACAAGTGGGACGGCTACATGTTCTGGCTGGAGAACCTCCTCTCGTGATCGACTTCCGGTACCACATCGTCTCGCTCGTCGCGGTGTTCCTGGCCATCGCCCTCGGCATCGTCATCGGCACGACGGCGCTCAACGGCCGGGTCCTCGACGACCTGGAGGACCAGGTCACGGGCCTGCAGGAGGACAAGCGCAACCTCGAGGACAACACCCAGGCGCTGCAGGCCCGCCTGGACACCGGGGACCTGTTCGAGGAGGCCGTGGGCCCGGCGCTCGTCGCCGGCACCCTCGCCGAGCGCAGCGTCCTCCTGGTCCTCGACGGCGAGGTGGACGACGACGCGGTGGACGCCGTCGGCGTGCTGATCGGGCAGGCCGGCGGCACGCTCACCGGCACGATCCGGCTGACCGACGCCTACGCAGACCCGGCCAACGAGACCGCGCTGCAGAACTACGTCACCGGGTCCGGGCGCCCGACCGGGGTGACGCTGCCCGCCACCGACGACACCGGCGAGCTGGTCGCCTCGGTGCTGGCCCAGGTGCTGGTCAACCCGCCGGGCGTCGTCCCGGCGCCGGACTCGGCGCAGCTGTCGTCGGTGCTGGCCGGGCTCTCCGCGCTCGACGTGCTGACCCAGGAGTCGCCGTCGGTCCAGCCCGCCGACCACGTGATCGTGCTGACCGAGGGCGCGGTGGAGGGCGACGACGCGGAGGCCCGGCTGGACACCCTGGTCGAGCTGGTCACCGCTCTGGACGGCGCCGGCTCCGGTGCCGTCGTGGCCGGGAACGCCGCGGCGGCCGGGGACGACGGCCTGATCGGCGTCCTCCGCAACGACCCGGAGGTCTCCGGCCTGGTCTCGACGGTCGACAACGTCGACACCGCCGCTGGCCGGATCAGCAGCGTGCTCGCGCTGAGCCAGGAGGGCGAGGGCACCTCCGGCAAGTACGGCACCGGCGAGGACACCCAGCCCGTGCCGCCGGTGCCCGCCGCCACACCGTGACCGGGGGTCGCGCCGGCACGCCGGGCCGCTTGCTGCTCGCCCTCGGTGGTGCCGCGGCGGCACGCGCCGCGCTGATGGCCGCCACGGCCCTGGACGCACGCCCCGCCGGCGCCCCCTGGCGCCGCACGAACTACGCCGGGCGCCCGGTGACCCTGCTCGGCGGGCCTGCCCTCGCCGTCGCCGCCACCGCGTCGGCCGCGCTCGGCGCACCGGCCGGCAGTGCCGCCGCGGCCGCCCTGGTGGGCACCGTATCCGGGGTGGTCGGGGGCTACGACGACCTGGCCGGCGCCCGCCCCGAGCAGGCGCGGGACAAGGGACTGGCCGGTCACCTCGCCGCGCTGCGCGCCGGCCGGGTGTCGGCGGGAGCCGTGAAGGTCGCCGGGATCGGCGCGGCGGCCGCCGCGGCCGCGGTGCTGACCTCCCGGCGGGGGGCGCCGGCCGGGGCCGCGCTGGCCGACGGCGTGCTGGCCACCGGGCTGGTCGCCGGCACCGCGAACCTGCTGAACCTGCTCGACCTGCGGCCGGGCAGGGCCGCCAAGGCCGCCGCCGCGCTCGCCGCCCTGACCGCGTGGGGCCCGGCCGGCGGCCTCTCCGCGGGCCCGCTCGGCGCCGCGCTGGCCGTGCTGCCCGCCGACCTCGGCGAGCGGGTCATGCTCGGCGACAGCGGCGCCAACGCCGTCGGCGCCGTGCTGGGCCTCCGGCTGGCCGCCCTGCCCTCCCGCCGGGTCCGGGCGGCGCTGCTGGGCGGTGTCGTCGCGCTCACCCTGGCCAGCGAGAAGGTCAGCTTCACCCGGGTGATCGAGGCGACCCCGGGGCTGCGGGAGCTGGACCGGCTCGGCCGCCTGCCGACGTGACCGGGCTCGCGGGGTCGCGCGGGACCGGCCGGTGACCGCACGGGGGGTCGCGGGTGCCGCCGCGCTCATCGCGGCACTCACCGTCCTGGCCCGGCTGGCCGGCTTCGGCCGGACCCTGGTCTTCACCAACGCCGTCGGCGCCGACAGCACCGGCGACACCTACACCGCGGCCAACACGGTGCCCAACATCGTGTTCGAGGTCGTCGCCGGCGGGGCGCTGGCGAGCCTGGTGGTGCCGATGCTCGCCGGGGGGATCTCCTCCGGCGACCGGGAGCAGGTGCGCCGGACGGCGTCGGCCCTGCTGGGCTGGACCCTGCTGGTCCTCGCCCCGCTCGCGGTGCTCGTCGCGCTGCTGGCCGGGCCGATCGCGCGGCTGCTGCTCGGCGGCGACGGCGGGGCCGAGTCCGACCTCGCGGCCCGCTTCCTCGTCGTCTTCGCCCCGCAGGTGGTGCTCTACGGCCTCGCGATCGTGCTGGCCGGGGTGCTGCAGGCCCACCGCCGGTTCGCCGCGCCGGCGCTGGCGCCGCTGCTGTCCAGCGTCGTCGTCGCGGGGGCCTACCTGCTGTTCGCCGCGATGGACGGCGGGCGCGACGCCGAGGACCTGGACCGCCCGGCCGAGCTGGTGCTCGGGATCGGGACCACCCTCGGGGTCGCCGCGCTGGCGCTGTGCCTGGTCCTGCCGGTGCGGCGGCTGCGGCTGGGCCTGCGGCCGTCGCTGCGCTTTCCGGTCGGCGTCGCTCCCCGGGTCGCCCGGCTCGCGCTCGCGGGCGTGCTCACGCTCGCCGGCCAGCAGCTGGTCGCGGCCGTGGCGATCCGGCTGGCCAACGACGGCGCCCCGGACGGCACCCAGGTCGTCTACACCGCCGGGCTCACCCTCTTCCTCGTGCCGTGGGCGGCGATCGCGGTCCCGCTGGCGACGTCGGCCTATCCGGGCCTGGCCGAGCGGGCGGAGCAGGGCGACCGGACCGGTTTCGCCCGCGCCCTGGCCCCCGTCACGGTCCTGGGCACCGTCGGCTGCGCCGCGGCGGCGGCGGTGCTCGTCGGTGCGGCCGGCCCGATCGCCCGCGTCTTCCTGCTCGACGAGCCCCCGGAGACGGTGGCCGCCCTGCGCGACACGATCATCGCCTTCGCACCCGGCCTGGTCGGCTACGGCCTGGTCGCCTTCCTCACCCGGGCGCTGTACGCGCAGGGGCTGTGGAAGGCGCCCACGGTGTGCGTCGTCGGCGGCTGGACGCTGGCCGTCGTCGCGGACGTCGTACTGGCCGGGGCGCTCGACCCGGCCGATCGCGGGCTCGCGCTCGCGGCCGGGCACACCCTCGGGGTGACGGTCGCGGGCGCCGCGCTGCTGGTCGTCGTCGCGCGGGTTGCCGGCGCGCAGGCGCTGTCCGGGATCGGCCGCGCCGGGGGAGCGGCGCTGCTCGCGGCGGCGCTGGGCGCGGCCGGTGGGCTCGCGGTGGCGCGGCTGCTGGACGCCGATCCGGTGCCGGGCACCGGGCCCCTCGGCACACTCCTCTCCGGCGCCGCGGTGGCGGCAACCGTGCTGGTGATCGTCGCGGCCGTCATCATGGGCACCGCGCGCGGCCCGTTGACCGACGCCGTCCGCGCGCTGCGGGCGCCGGACCCCGTGCCCATCGAGCAGCCGGGAGGTGGCAGGTGACCGAGCTCCGCGGGGCCGGGGTGCACCCCCTGACCGGACGGCGGGTGGCCGAGGTGCTGGCGACCAGCACCGGAGGCGTGGGCACCCACGTGCGCGCCGTCCTGCCCGCGCTGCGGACCGCGGGCGCCGACGTACTCGTGTGCGGCGCGCCCGCGACCGAGGAGCTCTTCGGCTTCCACGCGGCCGGCGCCGGGTTCGTCCCCGTCGGCATCAGCGCCGGGCTGGCCCCTGCCGCCGACGCCCGCGCCGTCGCCCAGCTCCGCCGGGCGCTCGCCGGCGTCGACCTCGTGCACGCCCACGGCCTGCGCGCCGGCCTGGTCGCCGCGGCCGCGCTGCGCCTGCCCGGGACGCCGCGCCGGCCGCTGGTCCTCACGCTGCACAACGCCCTGCCCGACGGGGGCGGGCTGAAGCGGCGGGTGCTCGCCGCCGCCGAGCGGGCCACCGTGCGCGGGGCGGACGTCGTCCTGGCCGCGTCCGACGACCTCGCCGACAACGCTCGCCGGCTGGGCGCCCCCGACGTCCGCACCGCGCCGGTGAGCGCCCCCGCCCTGCCGGCGGCCACGCGGACGCGGGAGGAGGTCCGGGCCGCGCTCGGCGTGCCCACGGGCCGGCCGCTGGTCGTGGCCGTGGGGCGGCTGCACCCGCAGAAGGGCTACGACGTCCTGCTCGACGCCGCCCGCAGCTGGACCGGCGACGCCGTGCCGCTGGTGGCGATCGCCGGGGACGGGCCGCTGCGGGCGGAGCTGGCGGCCCGGATCGCCGCGCAGCACCTGCCCGTGCTGCTGCTCGGCCGCCGCGACGACGTGGCCGACCTGCTCGCCGCGGCCGACCTGTGCGTGCTCCCGTCGCGGTGGGAGGCCCGGTCCCTCACCGCCCAGGAGGCGCTGCGCGCGGGGACGCCGCTGGTGGCCACCCGCACCGGGGGGCTGCCCGGCCTGGTCGGGGACGCCGCCGAGCTGGTCCCCGTGGGCGACGCCCCCGCCCTCGCCGCGGCGGTGACCGCGGTGCTCGCCGACCCCACCCGTGCCCGCGCCCTCGCGGAGGCCGGCCGCCGGCAGGCCGCGAGCTGGCCCGACGAGGCCGCCACCGCCCGCGGGCTCGTCGCCGTCTACCGGGAGCTGCTCGGCCCGCCGGGAGGGCTCCCGTGATCCGGCGCGGGGCGGCGGTGCTGCTCGCCGTCCTCGCGGTGCTGCTGGGGACGGCGGGACCCGCGGCCGCGGCGCCGGGTCCGGACGACGGGTACCGCGCCGACCGGGTGCTGATCGTCGGCGTCCCCGGGCTGACCTGGGCCGACGTCACCCCGGAGGCGACGCCGCAGCTGTGGGCCCTCGCCGAGGAGTCCACCGTCGGCGCCATGTCGGTGCGGGCGGTCCGCGCGACCACCTGCGTCCTGGACGGGTGGGCCACGATCGGCGCGGGCAACCGGGTGCGCGTGCCCGGGCCCGACGACGGGCTGCCGCCGGTGCCCCTGCCGACGGTGCCGATCCCGGAGGACCCCGCCGACCCGGCCGCGCCGACCGGACCGGCGGCCGACGAGGAACCCGCGCTGGACAGCTCGCTCACCTACTGCGGGTTGCAGGAGCGGCTGGTCAGCGTCGGCCTCGAGGACCCCTGGGCGACCGTGCAGCGCACGGCCGAGGACCGGGGCACCGACCGCTTCGGCGGCGAGCCGGCGGCGCTGGGCCGGGCCGTCGGCTGCGCCACGGTCGTCGGGCGGGCCCCGGCGCTGGCCGTCGCGGCGCCGGGCGTGGAGCTGGGCCGCAGCGAGGCGCTGCCCGCCGATCCGGCCGGCCTGCAGGCCCTGCTGTCGGGCTGCCCCTTGTCGCTGGTGTCGCTGGACGCGCTGCTCACCGCGGGCCGGCCGGGCGTCGACCGCACCGACGACGGCACCGAGCCCCGCCCGCGGGCCGCCGCGCTGGCCCGCATCGACGAGGCGGTGGGCCGGCTGCGCGCCGCGGTCGACGCGCTGCCGGGGGAGACGCTGCTGCTCCTGCAGGGCATCTCCGAGGTCAACGACGGTCGCCCGCAGCTGCACGTCGGGATGGCCGCGGGCCCGGGTTTCGGCTCCGGCTGGCTCACCTCGGCGAGCACCGGCCGGGCGCCCTACGCCCAGCTGATCGACGTCGCGCCCACCGCGCTGCGGGCGCTGGGGGAGGAGCCGCCGGCCTCGTTCAACGGGCAGCCGATGCGCGCCACCGGCGAGCGGCCGGACCTGGCCGAGGCGGCCGCGACGCTGGTCGACGCGAACACGGCCGCGACCACCCACCACCGGCACACCGGCTACTTCTTCTGGTCGCTGGTCGCCGTCTCCGCCCTCGTGGTGGTGGCCGGCGCCGCGGTGCTCGGGCTCCGGTCCCGGCCGCGTGCGGGCCGGGGGCGTGCGGGCCCGGTCGCCGTCGGCGCGCTGCGGCTGGTCGCCCTCGCCGCGGCCGCCCTGCCGGTCGCGACCTACCTGGGCGGCGTGGTGCCCTGGGAGCGCTCGTCGGCGCCGCTGCCAGCGCTCACCGCGGCCGTGCTCGCCGCCGACGCCGTCGTGGTCGCGATCGCGCTCCTGGGGCCGTGGCGCCGCCGGCGGCTGGGACCGGCTGCTGTCGTCGCGGGCGTCACGCTGGCCACGCTGATCGGCGACGTGCTCACCGGCTCGCGCCTGGAGCTGGTGGCGCCGCTGGGCTACGACCCGATCGTCGCCGGCCGGTTCACCGGCTACGGCAACCTCAGCTTCGGGCTGCTGTCGGTCTCCGCGCTGCTGGTCGCCGCCGGGCTGGCCACCGCGGCCGGCCGCCGCGCGCGTCCCGACCGGGCCCGGGCCGTCACCGGGTTCACCGTGCTCGCGGTCGGGGTGGTCGTCGTCGGGGTGATCGGCGCGCCGCCGCTGGGCCGCGACTTCGGCGGGGTGCTGGCGGCGCTGCCGGGCTTCGTGCTGCTGGCCATGCTGCTCACCCGCACGCGCGTCACCGTCATCCGGCTGGCCGGGGTCCTGGCGATGGCGGTGCTCGCCGTCGGCACGGTCGCCGTCCTGGACTGGCTGCGCCCGGCGGCCGACCGCACGCACCTGGGCCGGTTCGTCGAGCAGGTGCTCACCGGCGAGGCGTGGACGGTCGTCAGCCGCAAGGCCGAGGCCAACCTCGACATCGCGATGCGCAGCCCGCTGGCCTGGATGCTGCCGGTGGCGCTGGTCGCCGCGGTCTGGCTGGTGCGACCGGGCGGGCTGCTGCGCACCCCCCGGCGTCCGGCCGGGGAGGGCGGCGCGGCCGGGAACGGCGCCGGCGCCCCGGGGACCGCCGCGGGCAGCGCGCGGCTGGTCCCGGCCGACGCCGTCGTGCTCCGCGCGGCGCTGGTCTCGGCGGCGCTGAGCCTGACCCTCGGCGCGGCGGTCAACGACTCGGGCGTCGCCGTCCCGGGGACCGCGGCGACGCTGCTGGTCCCGCTGATGGTCTGGCTGGCCACCGGGCCGTCGCGGGCGGTCGGTCCGCCGGCGGACGTGGCCGAGCGCACCTCCTCGTCGGGGCCGAACGGGGAGGGGGACCGTGTTACGGTCGTCTCCCGTGGGTCGACCGTCAGGAACGCTTGATCAGTCCGCATCCCGGAGCCTCCTCCACAACTCGCAGCCGCCGAAGTTCGTCTTCGTCACCGGTGGCGTCGTGTCCTCCCTCGGCAAGGGACTGACCGCGAGTTCGTTGGGCGCCCTGCTCTCCAGCCGTGGCCTGCGGGTCACGATGCAGAAACTGGATCCCTACCTCAACGTCGATCCCGGGACGATGAACCCGTTCCAGCACGGCGAGGTGTTCGTCACCGAGGACGGCGCCGAGACCGACCTCGACGTCGGCCACTACGAGCGCTTCCTCGACATCGACCTGTCCGGCCGGGCCAACGTCACGACCGGGCAGGTCTACTCCGAGGTGATCGCCAAGGAGCGGCGCGGGGAGTACCTGGGCGACACCGTTCAGGTCATCCCGCACATCACCAACGAGATCAAGTCGCGGATCATGGCCGGCGCCGAGGGCCCGGACCGGGTGGACGTGATCATCACCGAGATCGGCGGCACCGTCGGCGACATCGAGTCGCTGCCGTTCCTCGAGGCCGCCCGCCAGGTCCGCCACGAGATCGGCCGGGACAACTGCTTCTTCCTGCACATCTCGCTGGTGCCCTACATCGCGCCGTCCGGTGAGCTGAAGACCAAGCCGACCCAGCACTCGGTCGCCGCGCTGCGCAGCATCGGCATCCAGCCCGACGCGCTGGTGTGCCGGTCGGACCGGGACATCAACGACGGGCTCAAGCGCAAGATCAGCCTGATGTGCGACGTCGACGCCGAGGGCGTCATCTCCTGCCCCGACGCGCCGTCGATCTACGACATCCCGAAGGTCCTGCACCGCGAGGGCCTGGACGCCTACGTCGTCCGCCGCCTGGGTCTGCCCTTCCGCGACGTCGACTGGACGGTGTGGGGCGACCTGCTCGACCGGGTGCACGCGCCGAAGCGGACGGTGACGATCGCGCTGGTCGGCAAGTACATCGACCTGCCCGACGCCTACCTGTCGGTCAGCGAGGCGCTGCGGGCCGGCGGGTTCGCCCACCGCAGCCGGGTGCAGCTGCGCTGGGTGCCGTCGGACGACTGCGAGACCCCCGAGGGCGCGGAGAAGGCGCTCGCCGGGGTCGACGGCGTCTGCGTGCCCGGCGGCTTCGGCGTCCGCGGCATCGAGGGCAAGCTCGGCGCGATCCGGCACACGCGGGTCAACGGCATCCCGACCCTCGGCCTGTGCCTGGGCCTGCAGTGCATGGTCATCGAGTACGCCCGCGACGTCGCCGGGCTGCCGGGGGCCAACTCCGCGGAGTTCGACCCGGAGACCCCCGACGCGGTGATCGCCACGATGGCCAGCCAGGTCGACGTCATCTCGGGCGAGCGGGACATGGGCGGCACGATGCGGCTGGGCAGCTACCCGGCCGCGCTGCAGAAGGGCTCGGTCGTGGCCGGCGCCTACGGCAGCACCGAGATCACCGAGCGGCACCGGCACCGCTACGAGGTGGCCAACGCCTACCGCGACCGGCTGTCGGAGGCCGGCCTGGTCTTCTCCGGCACCTCCCCGGACGGGCTGCTCGTGGAGTTCGTCGAGCTGCCGCGGGAGTCGCACCCGTTCTTCGTCGGCACCCAGGCGCACCCGGAGCTGAAGAGCCGCCCGACCCGGCCGCACCCGCTGTTCGCGGCGTTCGTGCAGGCGGCCGTGGAGTTCCAGGAGTCGGCGCGGCTGCCGGTGCCGCTCGGGGACGAGGAGATCGAGAAGGTCGGCATCTGATGTCGCAGCCGCCGGCCGACGGCGACTACCGGGTGGTCTCCAGCGAGACCGTGCACGCCGGCCGGGTGATCAGCCTGACCGTCGACACCGTGACGATGCCCGGGGGTGGGCAGAGCGTCCGCGAGGTGGTGCGCCACCCGGGCGCGGTCGCCGTGGTCGCGCTCGACGAGGCCGGCGACGTCGTCCTGCTGCGGCAGTACCGGCACCCGGTCGGCGGCTACCTGTGGGAGCTGCCGGCCGGGCTGCGCGACGCCGACGGCGAGCCGCCCCTGGAGACGGCGAAGCGGGAGCTCGCCGAGGAGGTGCTGCTGGCCGCGCAGCGGTGGTCGCTGCTGACGACGTACTTCAGCAGCCCCGGCTTCTGCGACGAGCACGTGCTGGTCTACCTGGCCGAGGGGCTCTCGGACGTCGACCGGCCCGCCGGGTTCACCGTCGAGCACGAGGAGCTCGACATGACGATCGAGCGGGTGCCGCTGGCCGAGGCAGTCCGGCGGGTGTTCGCCGGGGAGATCCGCAACCCCTCCGCCGTCGTCGGGCTGCTGGCCGCCGACCGGTACCGCGCCGGCGCCGTGGACCTCCGCCCGGTCGACGCGACCTGACGGGCCCTGCTCAGCCGATGACGACGGGGGACGTGCTGCCCACCTGGACGAACTCCATCAGCTGCGCCTCGTCGTCCCAGACCTGCTCCTCCAGCCAGAACACGTAGGGCACGCCGGAGGTCAGCCCGGTCATCGTCGTGCTCACCTCGCCGCAGTCGTCGCGCTGCGCGACCAGCTGCTGCGGCGGCGCGGGCTGCAGGCCGGTGACCAGCTGCTGGCTCACCGCCTGCACCCGGTAGCCGCGGACGACGTCGTTGTCGCTGTCGGCCATCCAGCTGAGCGTGGCCGAGCCGACGCCGGGCACGATCGCCGGCACGATCCGCCGCGGGCTGCTGTAGCCGCCGCAGGGAGCGGGGGGCGGGGTGTAGGAGTGGATTATCCCGCGCGGCACCGTGGGCGGCACGAACTCGACGTCGAGGTCGCGGGGAACGGGCACGGCGACGCCGGGCACACGCACCGAGGGGTCGGGGACGTCGAACCCGGTGTCCTCGACCGCCTGCGGAACCTGCGGCACCTGCGGGAGCTGGTTGGTCGGGCCCGCGTCGCGGAACGGCGACCAGGACGCGGTGACCTGCGCGGCCAGGTCCGCGGCGGGCGCGCCGAGGACCACCAGCCCGATCGCGAGGACGGCGGCCGCTGTACCGGCGCTCCCGGCGAGCGAGCGACCGCGCCGGGGGGTGCGTCGTCCCGTGCCCCGGGCCGGAGGCCGGCCCCTGCGTCGGCTCGGCCGGCGTCGCGCCTGTCCCATCCCCACCTCCGGTTCCGGAAGGTCCATCGGCGCGCGGGGCCCCGGTGTTGAGCCGAGCGGACGCCGTCCGCCGTCGGCGCTAGGTTCCGTGCGTGCTGGAGCGCCTGGAGGTCACCGGAACGGCCGAGGGCCCGTACCCGGGCTACCAGTACGAGCGCGCGGTGGCGCACCTCGGGTTCGACCCCGACCATCCGGCCAACGCGGGGGTGGTGGACCTGCCCCTCGCGCCCCGGGGCGCCGGTGGCCTGGTCCGGGCCGAGGCCGACGTCCGGGTGCTGCGGCCGACGGGCGGCGGCAACGGCCGGCTGCTGGTCGTCGTGCCCAACCGCGGCCTGACGATGGGCGTGCCCCTGAGCGCGGACACCGATCCGCTGCGGATGCTCGACCCCGAGCCCGACCCCGGCGACGGCTTCCTGCTGCGCCGCGGCTGGACCATCGCGTGGTGCGGCTGGCAGTGGGACGTCCCCGACGGCGAGGGGCGGCTGGGGGCGCGGGTTCCGCGGGCGGACGTCGATCCCGGCTGGCTGCGCGTCGAGTTCCGCCCCGACGTCGCCCAGGACGCCCACCCGCTGAGCGATTCGTCGCCGTTCCTGCGGTTCACCGACCTGCCCACGGTCGACGTCGACGACCCCGAGGCCGTACTCACCGTGCGGACGACGCCGCACGGACCGGGCACCGTGGTGCCGAGGCAGGACTGGCGCTTCCCGACGCCGACGAGCGTCGAGGTCGACGGCGGGTTCCGGGCGTTCTGCTGGTACACGCTGCGCTACCGCAGCGCCCTCGCCCCGGTCGGCGGGGCGGGCCTCCTCGCGTTCCGCGACGTCAGCGCGTTCCTGCGGCGCGACGCCGACGCGGCGTTCGCCTTCGGCGTCTCGCAATCGGGGCGGTTCCTGCGCCAGTTCCTGACCGACGGCCGCGCGGTCGACGAGGATGGACGCCGGGTGTTCGACGGCGTCCACGCGCACGTGGCCGGCGCCCGGCGGGGCGAGTTCGACAAGCGCTTCGGGCAGCCGGCGCTGACCCACCCGATGACGCCGGAGTGCGGGCCTCCCCACGACAGCGCGGGGGTGCTGGCCCGGCACCGGGCATCGGGGGTGGCGGCGCCCAAGGTGCTGCTCACCAACAGCGCGAGCGAGTACTGGCGCGGGGACGGCGCGCTGATCCACTCCGACTCCCGCACCGGCGCCGACCTGCCCGAGGACCCCGACACCCGCGCCTACGTCCTCGCCGGGGTCGACCACCTGGGGCGGTTCCCGATGAAGGACGCGCTGCCGCTGGCCAACCCGCCGAACGCGCTCGACGCCACGCCGGTCGTCCGGGCGCTGTTCCTCCGCCTGGTCGCGTGGGCGTGCGACGGGGTGGAGCCGCCCGCCGGCCGGGTGCCCCGCCGGTCCGACGGCACGGCCTGGACCAGGGAGCAGGTGCTCGCCCGCTTCCCGCTCGCCGCCCGCCCGGACCCCGGGGCGCTCCCGCAGCAGCCCGTCGTCGCCCCCGGGGTCCCGGACTGGCTGCTGACCGAGGCGGAGCCCCTACCGGTGCTGGTGAGCGCCGTGGACGACGACGGCAACGAGGTGGCCGGCGTCCGGCTGCCCGCGGTCGAGGCGGCGGTGGCCGCGCACACCGGCTGGAACCCGAGGCGTCCGGTGCCGGGCCTGCCGGACGCGCTCTACGAGTTCGCCGGCAGCCGGCTGCCGCTGCAGTCGGGGCGGCCGGTGCCCGACGCCGGCACGGTGGAGGCGGCGGGGCGGGCCGCGGCACGGCGGCTGGTCGACGAGGGGTTCCTGGAGGACGAGGACGTCGAGCGGACGGTCGCCGAGGCGCTGGCGCAGCGGACGGCGGTCACCGGATAGGCGGTCCGGCGCTCAGGAGGGCGCCGTGACGCCGTCCGGTGCCGGCAGGTGCAGGCCCAGCCGCGCGGCCTCCAGCCCGGCCAGCAGGCGCGTCGCGGCCGGGTCGCCGGCCCGCCAGGCCGCGCCGGTGCCCGGCGGCAGCGCGGCCAGGCGGGGCAGCGGCGCCGTCGCGATCGCCCGGGTGGCGAGCAGGTCCAGGCCCGGGGCGCCGGAGCCGAGCAGCCGGGAGGCCGCCGTCGCCTCCCGCGACCAGCCCAGCCGGGCGGGCAGCCAGCGCAGCAGCAGCCAGCCCACCGGGAGGACGACGAGGACGACGGCCAGCCAGAACGCGAGCGTGGCGACACCGTCCTGCGCCGCCTGGCCCGCGCCGCCTACCGAGGCCCCGGCCGACCCGAGGGCATCGAGCGGGCCGGCCAGCTCGTCGCCGACGACCGGCACGTCCCCGGCGACGTCGGCCGCGTCGCCCATGCTGTCGGCGACCGAGGCGCCCAGGGACTCCACCGCCTCGCCCGGCTCCGCCAGCGTGAGCACGGCACCGTGCACCGCCCGCGCCACCAGCACCCACAGCACGGTCCACGCGAGCATGCCGAGGTCGGCGAGCACCTGGGCCAGCCTCGTGTCCGGTCGCTCGGCGTACAGGCGCACAGGTGGTTCCTTCCGGTCGGGGTCCCCGCTGATCGTGGGCCAGCCGCGGCGACCCGGCAGCCCGAGCGCCCCCGCCCGCCGTCGTCGTCCGCTCCTAGACTCCGCGCCGAGCGCCCCCGACCGGGGCGCCGCGAGCAGGCCGCGCGCGCCGACGACCTCGGGGCCGGGCCGGAGCCGGAGCTGACCGTGCGCGTCGGGGTGCCCCGAGAGATCAAGAACCACGAGTACCGGGTGGCGCTGACCCCCGCCGGGGTGCACGAGCTGACCCGGGCCGGGCACGCGGTGCTCGTCGAGCGCGGGGCGGGGGAGGGCTCCTCCATCCCCGACGCGGACCTGGTCGCCGCCGGCGCGACCGTCCTCGCCGACGCCGACGACGTCTGGGCCGACGCCGACCTGCTGCTCAAGGTCAAGGAGCCCGTCGCCGAGGAGTACCGCCGGCTGCGCGCGGGCCAGACGCTGTTCACCTACCTGCACCTGGCGGCCTCGCGCGAGTGCACCGAGGCGCTGGTCGCCTCGGGCACCACCGCGATCGCCTACGAGACGGTGCAGACCGCCGACGGCGCGCTGCCACTGCTGGCGCCGATGTCGGAGGTGGCCGGCCGGATGGCGCCACAGGTGGGGGCGCACGCGCTGGAGCGGGCGCACGGCGGGCGCGGGGTGCTGCTGGGCGGGGCGCCGGGCGTCTACGCGGCGAAGGTCGTCGTCCTCGGGGCGGGCGTCGCCGGGATGAACGCCGCGGCCATCGCGCTCGGGATGCAGGCCGAGGTGATCGTGCTGGACCGCGACGTCGACAAGCTGCGCGCCGCCGACCGCATCTACCAGGGCCACCTGCAGACCGTGGCCTCCAACGCCTACGAGGTGGAGCGCGCCGTGCTCGACGCCGACCTGGTCGTCGGCGCGGTGCTGGTGCCGGGGGCGCGGGCGCCGAAGCTGGTGACCGACGACCTGGTCGCCCGCATGAAGCCGGGGTCGGTGCTCGTGGACGTGGCGGTCGACCAGGGCGGCTGCTTCGAGGGGACGCGCCCCACCACGCACGACGAGCCGACCTACCGGGTGCACGGATCGGTGTTCTACTGCGTGGCGAACATGCCGGGCGCGGTGCCCAACACCTCGACCCACGCGCTGACCAACGTCACGCTGCCCTACGTCATGGCCCTGGCCGGCGGGGGCACGGCGGCGGCGGTGCGGGCCGACCGGGCGCTGGCGCACGGCGTCAACGTGGCGGCCGGGCGGGTGGTGCTGCCCGAGGTCGCGGAGGCGCACGGCATGCCGGCGGTCCCGCTCGAGGAGGTCCTGTCCTGACCGGCACGCCGAGCACCGACGCCGGGCCCGACGTGGAGCGCGTCGTCGGCGGCTACCTCGACCACCTCACCGTCGAGCGCGGCCTGGCCGCCAACACGATCTCCTCCTACCGGCGGGACCTGCGCCGCTACACCGCGTTCCTCGCCGCCGCCGGGGTCCGCGGGCTGGGCGAGGTGGCCGAGGCCGACGTCTCCGCGTTCCTGGCCGCCCTGCGCCGCGGGGACGACGTCCACCCGCCGCTGTCGGCCACCTCGGCCGCCCGCGCCGTGGTCGCCGTCCGCGGGCTGCACCGCTTCGCCGCGCTGGACGGGCTGGTGACCGACGACGTCGCCGCCGAGGTCCGCCCGCCCGCCGCCGCCCGGCGGCTGCCGAAGGCGCTGCCGGTGGAGGCGGTGGTGGCGCTCATCGAGGGTGCCGGGGCGCTGGAGGGCCCGCGCGGCCTGCGCGACCGGGCGCTGCTCGAGGTGCTCTACGGCACGGGGGCGCGCATCTCCGAGGCCGTGGGGCTGACCGTGGACGACGTCGACCGCGGCCAGGCCGTCGTCCGGCTGGCGGGCAAGGGCGGCAAGCAGCGGATCGTGCCGGTCGGCAGCTACGCGCTGCGCGCCGTGGAGGACTACCTCGTGCGGGCGCGCCCGGAGCTCGCGGCGGCCGGCTCCTCCAGGGGCCGCGCCGGCGCGTTGTTCCTCAACGCCCGGGGCGGCCCGCTGTCGCGGCAGAGCGCGTGGTCGATCCTGCGGGCGGCCGCCGAGCGCGCCGGGTCGGCGGCGGAGGTCTCGGTGGACGACGTCTCCCCGCACACGCTGCGGCACAGCTTCGCCACCCACCTGCTCGACGGCGGCGCGGACGTCCGCGTCGTGCAGGAGTTGCTCGGGCACGCCTCGGTGACGACGACGCAGGTCTACACGCTGGTGACGGTGGACCGGCTCCGCGAGGTGTACGCGACCAGTCACCCGAGAGCGCTCACCTGACAGTTGGAAGCGGTCGGCTCCGGCTACTTCTGCCTACGGGTTCCGCTTGATGTTGCCGGTGTGTTGGCAGGTGTAGCTGACGGCGACACGCTCGCGGCGTGCCTCCTGGGTGATCGCTCACCGAGTCCCTACCGTCGTGTCGACCCGAGCGGTGGGGAAGACCGCATCGACGCGCCGCGTCGGACCGGGCCTGAGCTGGAGGCGACACCGACCATGGCGATCCGAGGGGATGCGGCCCCTGCCGTCGCGCGACCGCGCGAGAACGAGCCCCAGATGGGCGGTGCGGCCTCGAAGCAGGACCCCGCCCGCGCCCGGCAGCGCCCGCTGCCCGAGCCGCGGCCGCTGACCCAGCACGGGCCGGCGCAGGTCATCGCCATGTGCAACCAGAAGGGCGGCGTCGGCAAGACGACGTCGACCATCAACCTGGGCGCGGCCCTGGTCGAGCAGGGCCGCAAGGTGCTGCTCATCGACCTGGACCCCCAGGGCGCCCTGTCGGTCGGGCTGGGCGTGCCGGCCCAGAACATGGACCGCACCATCTACAACGCCCTCATGGAGCGGCGCACCACGCTGGCCGACGTCCGGGTGCCCACCGACATCCCCGGCCTGGACCTGGTGCCCAGCAACATCGACCTGTCGGCCGCCGAGGTGCAGCTGGTCAGCGAGGTCGCCCGCGAGCAGACCCTGCTGCGCGTGCTGGCCGACGTCCGCGACGAGTACGACTACATCCTCATCGACTGCCAGCCCAGCCTCGGCCTGCTGACCGTCAACGCGCTGACCGCGGCGCAGGGCGTGATCATCCCGCTCGAGTGCGAGTTCTTCTCCCTGCGCGGCGTCGCCCTGCTGGTCGACACCATCGAGAAGGTCAAGGAGCGGCTCAACCCCGACCTGGAGATCTCCGGGATCCTCGCCACGATGTACGACACCCGCACGGTGCACTGCCGCGAGGTGTTCAGCCGGGTGGTCGAGGCGTTCGGGGACACCGTGTTCCAGACCGTCATCCACCGCACGGTGCGCTTTCCCGAGACCACGGTCGCCGGCCAGCCGATCACCACGTGGGCGCCGACGTCCTCCGGCGCGCAGGCCTTCCGGGACCTCGCGAAGGAGGTCATCGCACTGTGAACGAGCGTGCGAGTTCACCGATGGACGACGGGCGCCGCGGAGCGCGTCCGACGACCGCTGGCGAGGAGATCGCGTGACGCGTCGTCCCGTCCTCCCGGGTGCCTCCGAGCTGTTCCGGCGCACCGACACCCCGCCCGCGCCCGAGGTCACCGAGCTGCCCAGCGTCGCGGCGACCACGACCTCTCCCGCGCTGCGCGGTCAGGCCGCGGCCCCGCGCCGGACGGCCACCGTGCCCGGCGTCGAGGAGTCCATGCCCGGGCTGACCCTGGTGCCCGCCGGTGCCGACGCCGACCCGCTCGCCGCCTACCGGACGTCGCCCCCCGCGGCCCCGGCGCTGGCGCCGCAGCCGCCGCGCACCCGCGGCAAGGCGGTGCGCACCGAGCGCACCAAGCACGACGAGAAGATCACCGTCTACATCTCCGCCGACGAGCTGCTGGAGCTGGAGAGCGCCCGGCTCACCCTGCGCGGGCAGCACGGCGTGGCCGCCGACCGCGGGCGCATCGTGCGCGAGGCGATCGCGGTGCTGCTGGCCGACCTGGCGGAGTCCGGCGAGGACTCGGTGCTCGTCCGGCGGCTGAAGGGCCGCTGACCCATAGGCTGGGGGTCGTGACCGAGGCTCGGGCGGACGGGCGCTTCACCGTCCGGCTGGTCAACTTCGAGGGGCCCTTCGACCTCCTGCTGCAGCTGATCGGCAAGCACAAGCTCGACGTCACCGAGATCGCGCTCTCGCAGGTCACCGACGAGTTCATCGCCCACCTGCGGGCCCTCGGCGACGAGCTCGACCTCGACCAGGCCAGCGAGTTCCTGGTCGTCGCCGCCACGCTGCTCGACCTCAAGGCGGCCCGGCTGCTGCCGGCCGCCGAGGTGGAGGACGAGGACGACCTCGAGCTGCTCGAGGCCCGCGACCTGCTCTTCGCCCGCCTGCTGCAGTACCGCGCCTACAAGCAGGCCGCGGCGTTCCTGCGCGAGCGCGAGGGCGGCGCCGCCCTGCGCTACGGCCGCGACGCCGGGCCCGATCCGCGGTTTGCCGAGCAGATCCCCGAGGTGCTGCTCGGCGTCACCCCGGAGCAGTTCGCCGCCCTGGCCACCCGGGTGCTGGCGCCGAAGCTGCCGCCGACGGTGAGCGTCAGCCACCTGCACGCCCCCGCCGTCAGCGTCGCCGAGCAGCTGCTCGTGGTGCGCGGCCGGCTGGCCGAGGCCGGGACCATCAGCTTCCGGACCCTGACCGCCGACTGCGAGCACACCCTCGAGGTGGTCGCCCGGTTCCTCGCCCTGCTCGAGCTCTACCGTCAGCAGCGCGTCGTGTTCGACCAGCTCACCCCGCTCGGGGAGCTGCACGTCCGGTGGACCGCCGGGCCGCTGCCCGCGGCCGGCGACGGGGCGGACGGCGGGGCGGACGGCGACGGGGCCGACGGCGACGCCGACGCGGCGGCCGTGGAGGAGGAGTACCGGTGAGCGACGAGGAGTCCCGGCCGATCTCGTGGGACGCGCTGGCCGCCGAGCTGGCCGCGACCCGCGAGGAGGCCGCCGACCGCGACGACGACCCCGCCGTCTGGGACGCCGTCGCCGCGGAGCTGGCCGCGCGGGTCGCCGAGCGGCCGGCCGTCCCGGACGACGAGCCCGCCCCGGTGCCGGTCGCCGAGGTCGAGCTGCCGCCGCCGGGGCCCGCGGAGCCCGAGCCCAAGCCCGAGTCCGAGCCGGAGCCCGAGCCACTGGCCGACGTCGACCCGACCACGTTGCGCGCCGGCCTGGAGGCGCTGCTGTTCGTGCTGGACAGCCCCGTCGACGAGGACACCCTCGCCGCATCGCTGCGCTGCCCGCCGGACCGCGCCCGGGAGGCGCTGGCCGAGCTGGCCGAGGACTACGACCGCCGTGGCGCCGGCATCACGCTGCGCCGGGTGGGGGAGGGGTGGCGGCTCTACACCCGCGACGAGCACGCCGAGGTGATCGAGCGCTACCTCGGCCACGGCCGCGGCAGCCGGCTCACCCAGGCGGCGCTGGAGACCCTCGCCGTCATCGCCTACCGCCAGCCGGTCACCCGGGCGCGGATCGCGGCGATCCGCGGGGTCGGCGTCGACGGCGTCATGCGGACCCTGCTCGCCCGCGGCCTGGTGCACGAGGTCGGCAGCGATCCGGACTCCGGCGGCGGGCTGTACGGCACGACGCCGCTGTTCCTCGAACGGCTCGGGCTCGCGAGCCTGACCGACCTGCCCAGCCTCGGGCCGCTGCTGCCGGAGACGGCGTCCTTCCTGGTGGACCACCCCGACGCCCACTGAGCGACGTCCCCCGTCCGGGCAATTTCGCGCTTCTGCACCGCGCGGAAGCGCGGAATTGACCGTGCAGAAGCGCGGAATTGCACCGCGCGGAAGCGCGGAATTGCCCCGGTGCGGAAGCGCGGAATTGCCCCGGGGGGCTAGTCGCCGAGGAGGACGCCGGTCACCAGCAGCAGGCCGACGACGACGAAGACGCCGCCACCGATCCGGCCGCGCCACAGGTGGAAGTTCCGCGCCCGGTCGGACCAGACGCCCGCCGCACCGGCACCGCGCTGGACGGCCGCGGGGTTGTCGGGGGAGTGCTCCCAGACCAGCCGGCGGGACAGCAGCACCAGCGCGACGCCCATCGCCGCGAGCACCAGCCCCATGACCTGCTCCGTCCGCATGGCGACGATCCTCCCGCACGCTGGCGGAGGGGCCGCCGCGGAGGTGGGAGACTGGGGGCGATGAACACCGCGCCGCCCGACGAGAACCCCGATCCCCAGCCCGACGAGTCCGCGACGACCCGGGGCGGAGAGGGCTGGTCGGAGGACATGGAGCTGGCCCCGGCCCACCCGGCCGAGCGCGCTCCCGAGCCCGAGGCCGGGCACCCCGAGGGGGAGCGGCTGCAGAAGGTGCTGGCCCGCGCCGGCGTCGGCTCCCGCCGCGTCTGCGAGGACATGATCGACGCCGGCCGGATCAGCGTGAACGGCGCCGTCGTCGCGGTGCAGGGCATGCGGGTGCACCCGGGCACCGACCAGATCTCCGTCGACGGCGTCCGGCTGGAGCTGCGCGACGACCGCGTCACCTACGCGCTGAACAAGCCCGCCGGGGTGATCACCGCGATGAGCGACGACCGCAACCGGCCCACCGTCGGCGACATGGTCGGCGACCTCGCGCCGGGGCTGGTGCACGTCGGCCGGCTCGACCAGGACACCGAGGGGCTGCTCCTGGTCACCAACGACGGCGAGCTGGCCCACCGGCTGGCCCACCCCTCCTACGAGGTGAAGAAGACCTACCTGGCCCAGGTGTCGGGGTCGGTGCCGCGCGACCTCGGCCGGCGGCTGCGCCAGGGCGTCGAGCTCGAGGACGGGCCGGTGCGGGTGCACTCGTTCACGCTCGTGGACACGCACGCCGGTCAGTCGGTCGTCGAGGTGGTGCTGCACGAGGGGCGCAAGCACATCGTCCGGCGGCTGCTGGCGCACGTCGGGCTGCCCGTGTCGCGACTGACCCGCACCGCGATCGGCCCGGTGAAGCTGGACCGGATGCGCCTGGGGTCGATCCGCCGGCTGACCCGCGCCGAGGTCGGCCAGCTCAACGAGCTCGTCGGGCTGTAGCGCGCCCGGCCTGCCTGCAGGGCCCGGTCCCGGTTGCGATCGGACGGGGGCAGGGAGGTCCGTTAACTAGACTCGACGAGGCCCCGTCCGCTGGGAGCCAGTGGATACATGAGGAGTGTGCATGGCCGTCCGAGCCATCCGGGGTGCGACGCAGGTCGACGCCGACGACCGGGACGAGGTGCTGGCGGCGACCCGCGAGCTGGTGAGCACGGTGATCGAGCGCAACGCCCTCGACACCGAGCAGCTGATCAGCATCCTGTTCACCGCCACGCCGGACCTGGTGTCGGAGTTCCCCGCCCTGGCCGCGCGCGAGCTCGGCCTCGGCGACGTGCCGCTGATGTGCGCCAGCGAGATCGACGTCCCGCACGCCCTGCCGCGGGTGCTGCGCCTGATGGCGCACGTCGAGACCGACGTGCCCCGCTCGGAGATCGCCCACGTGTACCTGCGCGGGGCGGTCGCGCTCCGACGGGACATCGCACAGTGAGCGAGTACCCGGTGGCCGGCTTTCGCGGCCAGGTGACCCTCGACGGGCCGTCGGGCACCGGCAAGTCCAGCGTCGCCCGCGCCGCGGCCGCCCGGCTGGGCGCCGCGTACCTCGACACCGGTGCCATGTACCGGGCCGCCACCGTCGCCGTGCTCGACGCCGGGGTCGACCCGGAGGACGCCGAGGCGGTGGCGGCCGTGGTGGCGGGCGCGCGCATCGAGGTGGGGACGGCGGCCGACGTCGAGCTGGTGCGCGTGGACGGCGTCGACGTCGCGGTGCGGATCCGCGGCGCCGAGGTCACCCGCGCGGTCTCGGCGGTGTCCGCCGTGCCCGCGGTGCGCCGGCAGCTGGTCGACCAGCAGCGCGCGCTGGTCGAGGCCGCCGACGCCGTCGTCGTCGAGGGGCGCGACATCGGCACCGTCGTCCTGCCCGGGGCGACCTGCAAGATCTACCTGACCGCCGCGCCGGAGGCCCGCGCGCAGCGGCGGGCCGCGCAGCTGGGGGTGCGCGACGTGGCGGAGATCGCCGCGATCGCCGCCGACCTCCGCCGCCGCGACACCTACGACAGCAGCCGCGCGGACAGCCCGCTGCGGCCGGCCGCGGACGCGGTCGTCGTCGACAGCACCGCGCTGGACCGGGACCAGGTCGTCGACCGGGTCGTCGAGCTGGCGCACGAATCCCTGGGAGCACGACGATGACGGAAGAGGGCACCGGCCCGTTGCCGGTCGTCGCGGTGGTCGGCAGGCCGAACGTGGGCAAGTCGACGCTGGTCAACCGCGTTCTGGGGCGCCGCGCGGCCGTCGTCCAGGACGTGCCGGGCGTGACCCGCGACCGCATCTCCTACGAGGCGCTGTGGAACGGCCGGCGGTTCACCGTCACCGACACCGGCGGCTGGGACCCGAAGGCGGCGGGGCTGGGCGCCGCGATCACCCGCCAGGCGGAGTTCGCGATGAAGACCGCCGACGTGATCGTGCTCGTCGTCGACAGCCAGGTCGGCGCGACCGACACCGATCTGGCCGCGGCCCGGATCCTGCGGCGCAGCGACCGCCCGGTGATCCTCGTGGCCAACAAGGTCGACGACGAGCGCAGCGAGGCCGGTGCGTCCGAGCTGTGGTCGCTCGGGCTGGGGGAGCCGCAGCCGATCAGCGCGCTGCACGGCCGCGGCGCCGGCGACCTGCTGGACCTCATCCTCGACTCGATGCCGGAGGCGCCGCGCGAGCAGGAGGGCGAGACCGGCCCGCGCCGGGTGGCCCTGGTCGGGCGGCCGAACGTGGGCAAGTCCAGCCTGCTCAACCGGCTGGCCAAGGAGGAGCGGTCGGTCGTCGACTCGGTGGCCGGCACGACCGTCGACCCGGTCGACTCGATCATCACCCTCGGCGGCGAGGACTGGCGGTTCGTCGACACCGCCGGGCTGCGCCGGAAGGTCAACACCGCCAGCGGCATGGAGTACTACGCCAGCCTGCGCACCGAGGCCGCGATCCAGGCCGCCGAGGTCGCCGTCGTGCTGCTCGCGGCCGACGAGGTGATCAGCGAGCAGGACCAGCGGGTCATCACCCAGGTCATCGAGGCCGGCCGGGCGCTGGTCATCGCGATCAACAAGTGGGACCTGCTCGACGAGGACCGGCACATGCAGCTGGAGCGGGAGGTGGATCGGGACCTCGCCCGGATCAAGTGGGCCAGCCGGGTCAACATCTCGGCCAAGGGGGGCCGCGGCGTCGGCAAGCTCGCCGACCACCTGCGCGCCGCGCTGGCCTCGTGGGAGAGCCGGATCCCGACCGCCGAGCTGAACCAGTACATCCGCACGCTGGTGCAGGAGACGCCGCCACCGGCCCGCGGCGGGCGCGCGCCGAAGATCAAGTACGTGACCCAGGCCGACGTCCGGCCGCCGCGGTTCGTCGTCTTCTCCACGGGCTTCCTGGAGGCCGGCTACCGGCGGTTCCTGGAGCGCAAGCTGCGCGAGCGGTGGGGCTTCGACGGAACGCCGATCGAGATCTCGGTGAAGGTCCGCGAGGGCCGGGAGAGCGAGCGCCGGAAGGGCACCGGCGGCCAGCGATGACTTCTGCCTCCGGGGCGGGTCGAGTACGTCGAGACCCACCGACGCACCTCCGGAGGCAGCCATGACCGCAGTGCAGACCCACACGCTCGACGTCCCGGGCGCGGTGCTGACCTACGACGTCCGGCCCGGGGACGGGTCGTCGTCGGAGCCGCCGCTGCTCCTGTTCGGCTCGCCGATGGCGGCGTCCGGGTTCGGCACGCTCGCCGGGCGGTTCCCCGACCGCACCGTGGTGACCTACGACCCGCGCGGCGCCGAGCGCAGCCGCCGCACCGACGGGGCCCCGGTGACCTCGCCGGAGGAGCACGCCGACGACCTCGCGCGGGTGATCGGGGCCGCGGGCGGCGGGCCGGTCGACATGATGGCCACCAGCGGGGGAGCGGTGAACGCCCTCGTGCTGGTCTCCCGGCGCCCGGAGCTGGTCCGCACCCTGGTCGCCCACGAGCCGCCCTCGCTGCCGCTGCTGCCGGACCGCGCCGAGGCCGAGGCCGCCTGGCGGCACGTGGCCGAGACCTATCGGCGGGCCGGGTTCGGCGCCGGCATGGCCGAGTTCATCCGGCTGGTCATGCACGCCGGGCCGATCCCTGCCGACTTCGCCGAGCACCCGGCCGACCCGGCGATGTTCGGCCTGCCGACGGAGGACGACGGATCGCGCGACGACGTCCTGCTCGGCCAGAACATGAGCACCAACCCCGTGTACGAGCTCGACCTGGACGCGCTGCGCCGGGCGTCGACGCGGATCGTCCCGGCCGTCGGGGCGGGGTCGGCCGGGCAGCTGGCACACCGGGGCGGGGAGGGCCTCGCCGACGCCCTGGGCACGCCCGCCGTGGTCTTCCCCGGCGATCACGGGAGCTTCCTCGACACCGGTCACGGGGAGCCGGCCGACGCGGAGGCGTTCGCCGCGCGACTGCGCGAGATCCTCGGCGTCGGGATGCTCCGGGAGACCCCGGTCGGCGGCTGACCCCGCCCGAGTCCCGGCACCGACCCGCCTCCGTCGCGGCACCGACCCGGCGCGGAGCGGGGGAGCCCGTGCGGTAACCTGCTCAGGCAGCGATCGGGTGCGTGCGAGCCACCCGCCGCTCGGGCTGTAGCGCAGCTTGGTAGCGCACTTGACTGGGGGTCAAGGGGTCGCAGGTTCAAATCCTGTCAGCCCGACAGTGTGATGTCGCAGGACGCAGGCGGGTCGCCCGAGAGGGGCGGCCCGCCTCTCGCGTTCCTCGTGCAAGCGGTCCGGCATCGCGGCCGCGCGCCAGCAGGGGGCGCCGCGGCAGCGCCCGGAGACCGTCGTCACCCGCGGCTGAGCCCCAGGGCGCCCGCCAGGAGCGTGTACGTGTCCAGCGGGTCCTCGCCCTCGTGGGTGAGGAGGTGGAGCGCCACGTGGTCGGCGCCCGCGTCGAGGTGGCCGGCCAGCCGCCGCGCGACGTCGTCGGGTGAGCCGTGCGCCACGAGCGCGTCGACGAGTTCGTCGCTGACGGCAGCGAGGTCCTCCTCCGACCAGCCCAGGCGGCGCAGGTTGTTCCGGTAGTTCGCCAGCCGGGAGTACCCGGTCACGAGCCGCCGGGCGACCGCGCGGGCGCGCTCGGGGTCCGGGTCGACGACGACCTTGTGCTCCGGCGCGAGCAGCGCCGTGGGGCCCACCACGTCCCGGGCGCCGCGCGTGTGCTCGATGGGCACGAAGTACGGGTGGGCGCCGGCGCTCCGCTCCGCGGCCAGTCGCAGCGCCCTCGACCCGAGGGCCGCGAGGACGAGCCGGTCGGCCGGCACCCCCGAGGCGCGCAGCGAGTCGACGTAGGAGGACAGCGTCTCGAACGGCGACCGGTACTCGCGATTCGCCTCGCGGTGACCAATGCCGACGCCGAGCACGAAGCGGCCGGGATGGCGGGACTCGATCCGGTCGAACGAGCGCGCGACCTCCCCGGCGTCGGTGTCCCAGACGTTGACGATCCCCGTCGCGAGGGTCAGCGTCGTCGTGGCGTCGAGGAGGTCCTCGACCGCCCGCAGGTCGCCGGCCGGTGACCCGCCCACCCACAACGCGCCGTAGCCGAGCCGCTCGAGGACCTGGGCGAGCTCGGGGGACGGAGCGCCCATGTGCCAGACGCCGAACCGACCGAACCGGGCGCGGACCTCGGGGACCATGGCTCCTCCGGAGCGGCATCGGTGCGCACGGGCCGAACAGTTCCGGCAGGTCCACCCCTGGATGTGACGTCGACGTCAGTGTAGAACTTCAGCCATCCCAGCAGGCCGGCGAGGAGGTGCCCCGTGACGTCGGACGAGACGTCCTGCCGCGAGTCGGGTCCGGGCGACGGCCGCCGCCGGGGAAGCTCGTGACCGACCGGCTGGGGGGCCGGGTCGCGCTGGTCACCGGCGCCGAGCGGTGCGTCGCCGCCGTGGTCGACGTCGCCCGGGAGGAGGACGTCGAGCGCGCGGTCCGGACGGCCACCGAGCGGTTCGGGGGGCTGGACGTCGGCGTCAACGCCGCCGGCATCGGGACCGCCGCACCGGTGCACCAGCATCCGCGGGCCGACCGGCGGGCCGTTCTGGACGAGTCCCTCACCGGCGTCTTCCTCGCCGTCAAGCACGAGGCGCAGGCGATGCTGGCACGCGGCGGGGGAGCGATCGTCAACCTCACGTCGAGCTACGGCCGCCACCCCGGGGAGGCCATGGCCGCCCCCACCGGCCCCTCGGCCCGTCGCGCGTTCCTGGACTCGATCCCGCTCGGCCGTCCCGGGCAGCCGAACGACGTCATGGCGGCGATCGGAGACAGCCCGCTGACCCCCACGGAGGCGAACCTGTGAAGACGCGTGCCGCGATCCTGCGGAGTACCCCCGGCACGTTCGAGGTCGTGGACGTCGACCTCGACGACGAGCCCCGGGACAACGAGGTGCTGGTGCAGATGGTCGCGGCGGGCCTGTGCCACTCCGACGACCACATCTGCACCGGCGACATGCCCGTGGAGGTCTACCCCGTCATCGGCGGCCACGAGGGAGCCGGCGTCGTGCAGCGTGTCGGTTCCGGGGTCCGGCACCTCGTTCCCGGGGACCACGTCGTCTTCTCCTTCATGCCGGCGTGTGGCAGGTGCCGGTTCTGCGCCCGGGGCCAGCAGAACCTGTGCCGGCTGGGGGCGACGATCCTCACGGGGTCGCGGCCGGAGGACCCGACGAGCTTCCGGGTGTCCCTGGACGGCGCCCGGGTGGGGCAGTACTCGGGTCTGGGCGCCTTCGCCGAGCACACGCTCGTCGACGCCCGCAGCTGCGTGAAGGTGCCCGACGACGCCCCGCTGGACAAGGTGTGCCTGCTGGGCTGCGCCGTCGGCACCGGCTGGGGCTCCGCGGTGAACTCCGCCGGCGTCCGCGTCGGCGACACGGTGATCGTGATGGGCGTGGGCGGGATCGGCGTCAACGCCGTCCAGGGTGCGGCCTGCGCCGGGGCGGGCGCCGTCATCGCGGTCGACCCGGTGCCGTTCAAGCGCGAGGTGGCCTCGCGGCTCGGCGCCACGCATGCGGTGGCCACCATCGCCGAGGCGGCCGAGCTGGCCCGGTCGTCCACCGACGGCCAGGGCGCGGACTCCACGATCGTGGCCGTCGGCGTCACGACCGGCGAGCACGTGGCCGAGGGCTTCGCCTCGATCCGCAAGGGCGGGACGCTCGTGGTCACCGGCATCGGGAACGTCGCCGAGCACGCCTCGATACCGCTGTGGCAGCTGACCCTCTTCCAGAAGCGGATCCAGGGGTCGCTGTTCGGCGGCTGCTCGGCCACCGTCGACGTGCCGCTGCAGGTGGAGCTCTACCGCTCCGGCCGGCTCCGGCTCGACGAGCTGATCACCACCACCTACACCCTGGACCAGGTGGCCCAGGGCTACGAGGACATGCACGCCGGCCGGAACATCCGCGGCGTCATCCGGTTCGACTGACGAGGAGCACCGTGACCACCAGGACGGACGTCTACATCGGCGGGACATGGACGCCCTCGACCTCCGAGCGGGAGATCGTGGTCCGTTCCCCGGCGACGGGGGAGCCCGTGGGGCGCGTTCCGGACGCCGGCGCCGCCGACGTCGATGCGGCGGTCGCTGCCGCGCGGCGCGCGTTCGACACCGGTCCGTGGCCGGCCATGGCCCCTGCCGAGCGCGCCGAGGTCATGCAGGCCCTGCTCACCGAGCTGTCGGCGCGTTCCGACGAGATGGCGCGCACGATCATGGCCGAGAACGGCACCCCGGCGATGCTGATCGGGCCGGGCCAGGTCGACAACGCGCTCGACGTGCTGCGCTACTACGCCGAGGTGGCCGCGTCGCTGGAGACGGAGACCCCGCGGGCGGGCCGGTACTCCCCGGCGCTGGTGCGCACGGACCCCGTCGGCGTCGTCGCCGCGGTCGTGCCGTGGAACGTGCCGTTCTTCCTCACGATGATGAAGGTGGCGCCGGCGATGGCGGCGGGCTGCACGCTGGTGCTCAAGGCCGCACCGGAGACGCCGCTCAACGCCTACCTGCTCGCCGAGGCCGCGCATGCGGCCGGCGTGCCGGCCGGGGTGCTCAACGTGCTCGCCGCCGGCCCCGAGTCGAGCGAGCGCCTCGTCACCCATGCCGACGTCGACAAGGTCGCCTTCACCGGGAGCACCGCGGTCGGCAAGCGCATCGCCGGGCTGGCCGCCGCGCAGCTCAAGCGGGTGACGCTGGAGCTCGGCGGCAAGTCGGCCGCGATCGTGCTGGCCGACGCCGACCTCACGACGACCATGCCGCGGCTCGTCGGGGTGACGATGTCGCTGAGCGGGCAGTTCTGCATCGCCCAGTCGCGCGTGCTGGTTCCGCGCGACCGCTACGACGAGGCCGTGGAGCTCTTCGCGGCGGCCGTCGAGAAGCTGCCGGTGGGCGACCCGGCCGACCCCGCCACCTTCATCGGCCCCGTCATCTCCGAGCGGCAGCGCGACCGGATCCTCGGCTACATCGAGATCGGGCGCGCGGAGGGGGCCGTCGTGGTCACCGGGGGCGGGGTGCCCGAGGGCCTGGACCGCGGGTGGTACGTCGCGCCCACGGTGTTCCGCGACGTCACGCCCGGCATGCGCATCGCGCAGGAGGAGATCTTCGGGCCGGTGGTGGCGCTCCTGCCCTACGACGACGAGGACGACGCGGTCGCGATCGCCAACGACAGCGACTTCGGCCTGCACGGGACGGTCTGGACGCCCGACGTCGCCCACGGCGTCGAGATCGCCCGCCGGGTCCGCACCGGGACGTACTCGGTCAACGGGCTGTCGCTGGACCCCGCGGCGCCGTTCGGCGGGGTCAAGCAGTCCGGCCTCGGCCGGGAGCTGGGACCGGAGGGCCTGGCCGCCTACCAGGAGTCGCGCACCATCACCGTCCCGGTCGGGACGGCGCTCCCCGGCCTCGCCTGAGGCCGGACCTCAGTCCCGGGCCGGCGGGTCGGAGCGGCCGAGCGCGACGTCGCGGCTGCCCACGCGGGGCTCGACCATGGGCCAGTAGTCGGGCCCCCGCCGCAGGTGCTGGCCGCCGTCGACGTCGACGATCTGGCCCGTCATCCGGCTCGCACCGGGCGACAGCAGGAAGGCCACCACCCGGGCGACGGCGTCGACGTCCTGGGGACCGCCGAGCGGGGTGTTGTCGTCGTAGCTGCGGTAGGTCGGCGACCCGGGCGCCAGGAAGGCCATGCTCTCGGTCAGCGTGAGTCCGGGGCGGACGGCGTTGAAGCGGATGTTCGCCGCGCCGTACTCGTCGGCGGCGTTGCGGACGAGTTCCTCGACGGCCGCCTTGGCCACGGGGTAGGCGCCGAAGAACGGGTGCGTGAGGTTGCCGGCGACCGAGGAGATCGCCACGAAGGAGCCGCCGCCGGCGCGGGCGAACACCGGGACGGCCGACTGCGCGAGCAGCAGCGTGCCGATGACGTTGAGCCGGAGCACGCGCTCGAAGTTCGCCACGTCCTGCAGGTGCAGGGGAGCCAGCGGTGCGCCGCCGCCGGCGTTGGCCACGACCCCGTCGAGCCGACCCTGCCAGGCCGCGGCGTCGGCGACCACGCGGGCGACGTCCTCGGGGACGGTCACGTCGGCGACCTGCCAGCGCACCGCGTCGCGGCCCACCTCCGCGTTGACCGCCTCCGCGGTGTCGCGCAGGGACGACCCGGTCCGCCCGCAGATGGTGACCCACGCACCGTCCCGCGCCAGCCGGGCGGTGATCCCGGCACCGATGCCGGTTCCCCCTCCGGTGACGAGGACCGCCGGACCGTCGACGTCGCCTGCCATGTCCGCTCCCTCGGTAGGCCCCGGAACTGCTTCCTCCGAGGTCACCGCATCGTTATAGTCGACGTCGACGTCAAGTCCTATGGGAACGAGGTCGCGCATGTCCCAGGTGGCCGTCGATCCGGTCGTGAACGTGCTCGATCCCGACTTCTACGTCGACCCGTGGGACGCCTACCGCTGGCTCCGCGACGAGGCGCCCGTGTACTGGGACGCGGTCCAGCAGCTGTGGGTGATCTCGCGCTACGACGACGTCCGGCTGGTCGAGAAGGACACGGAGCACTTCTCGTCGTTCCGGGGCTCGCGGCCGCACGTCGACCTCCGCGCCGACGTCTCGATGATCAACCTCGACGACCCCGACCACCAGCAGCAGCGCGGCCTCGTGGTCCCGCGGTTCACGCCGCGTGCCGTGCGCAGCCACGAGCAGCACGTCCGCGAGATCGTCACCGAGATCCTGGACGCCGTGGCGCCGCTGGGGGAGTGCGAGGCGATCGAGGCGATCGCGTCACGGCTGCCGGCGATCCTCATCGGGGACCTGCTCGGCTATCCGCGTGAGCAGTGGGAGAAGGTCCGGCACTGGTCGGAGCAGGTCATGCACCTGGCCGGGCAGACCTCGCCCACCGGCCCACCGCACGTCTCCCACCCCGGCCTGGTGCCGGTGCTGACCGACTTCTTCGAGGTCACGCGGGCGCTGGTGGAACAGCGCCGGGCCGACCCCCGGGACGACCTGATCTCCCTGTGGGTGCACGCCGAGGGCTGGGACACCAAGCGGGTGCTCGACGAGACGATCCTCGTCCTCAACGGCGGCGCGGAGACCACCCGCACGGTCATCGGGACGATGATCCGCGAGCTCGCGCTCCGGCCCGACCAGCGGCGGCTGCTCGCCGAGCGGCCGGAGCTGCTGCAGGACACCGCGGTCGAGGAGTTCATCCGCTGGGTCTCCCCGGTGCTCAACATGAGCCGCACCGCGACGGTCGACCGCGAGCTGCACGGGCAACGGATCCGCGCCGGTGACGAGCTGCTGCTGCTGTACCCGGCCGCGAACCGCGACCCGCGCGCGTTCGACGACCCCGACGTGCTCGACGTGACCCGGCCCGGCAACCGGCACGTGGCCTTCGGCTTCGGGACGCACGTCTGCCTCGGCGCGCACGTCGCCCGGCTCGAGATCCGCGTGATGTTCGAGGAGCTGCTGCGCCGGATGCCGGACTGGGAGCTGGTCGACCCGGCCGAGCCCCGGATCCTGCCGGCGACCTTCGCCCGGGCCTACGACCGCATCCGCATCCGCTTCACCCCCACCACGGCATGACGGCCGCGGTGGGCTCCCCGAACCGAGCGGAGGCCGGATGGACCTGACCGGGCGATCGGCCATCGTGACCGGGGGCGCCGGCGGCCTCGGCGGGGCGACGGCGCGGCACCTGCACTCCCTGGGTGTCGGCGTCGCCGTGTTCGACCGGCACGGCGACGGCGCGCACGCGCTGGCCGGCGAGCTCGGGGACGGCGCGGTCGCCGTCGCGGGGGACGTGACCGACGACTCCGACGTCCGGGGTGCGATCGAGGCGGCGGGGTCGGTCGGCACCCTCTCGATCGTCGTCAACGTCGCCGGCGGCGGGCGCACGCCGGCCCGGACCGTGGGCCGGGACGGGACGCCGCACGACATGGGGGTGTTCGTCGACACGGTCGCCGTCAACACCTTCGGGACCTTCAACGTCACCCGCCTGGCCGCCGCCGCGATGGCGGGCAACCAGCCGGACGAGGACGGGCAGCGCGGCGTCGTCGTCAACACGGGGTCGGTCGCCGGGTACGAGGGGCAGGTCGGGCAGGTGCCCTATGCCGCGGCCAAGGCCGCGATCCTCGGGATGAGCCTGCCGCTGGCCCGTGACCTCGCCCCGCTGGGCATCCGCGTCTGCGCGATCGCCCCCGGGACGATGGGCACCGACCTCATGCTCGGTGCGCGGTCGTCGATCCTCGAGCCCCTGCTGGCGACCATCGTCTTCCCGCACCGCATGGGCCGCCCGCACGAGTTCGCGCTGCTGGTGGAGTCCATCGTGCGCAATCCCTATCTCAACGGGGAGAACATCCGCCTCGACGCCGCCCAGCGGTTTCCGGCCACGTGACCGCGCTGCACCGCGGGGCGTTCCTGCCCGACCTGCTCGTCACGGCGCTCGGCCGGGACCCGAACCGCCCGGCGGTGTACCTGGGCGACGAGGTCCTGACCGCCGGGCAGCTGGCCGAGCGGACCAGCCGCTACGCGCAGGCCTACGAGTCGCGGGGGGTGACGCCCGGCAGCGGGGTGGCCATGCTGTCGGTCAACCGCCCCGAGGTGCTGTACGCCATGGGCGCGTACATGACGGTCGGCGCGCGCAACACGTCGCTGCACCCGCTCGGGTCGCTCGACGACCACGCCTACGTCCTCGCCGACGCCGGCATCGAGACCCTGGTGTTCGACCCGGGGTTCGCCGAGCGGGCCGCGCAGCTGCAGGAGCGGGTGCCGACGCTGCGGCGGCTGCTGTCCTTCGGGCCGTGCGCGGTGGGGGAGGACCTGGTCGCGCTGGCGTCGACGTTCCGGCCGCGGCCCCTCGTCGCCCCGGAACTCGACGCCGAGAGTCCCTCGTCGATCGGCTACACCGGCGGCACGACCGGTGCGCCCAAGGGCGTGATCGGCACGTACCGGAGCAGCGCCGCGATGGTGCAGATCATGAGCACCGAGTGGCAGTGGCCCGACCCGCTGCGGCACCTGATCTGCACACCGCTCAGCCACGCCGGGGCCACCTTCTACATCCCGGTGCTGCTGCGGGGCGGCTCGCTCGTCGTCCTGCCGAAGTTCGACGCCGGAGCGGTGCTCGAGGCCATCGAGGCGCACCGGATCACCTCGGTGTTCCTGGTGCCGTCGATGCTCTACGCGCTGCTGGACCACCCGCGGTTCGCCGACACGGACCTCTCCAGCCTGGAGACGGTGTTCTACGGGGCCTCGCCGATCTCGCCGACGCGCCTGCAGGAGGCCATCCGGGCGATCGGCCCGGTGTTCTTCCAGTTCTACGGCCAGACCGAGGCGCCGCAGACGCTGTTCGTCATGCGCAAGGAGGAGCACGACCCCGACGACCTGGCCCGGCTCGCCAGCTGCGGGCGGCCGGTTCCCTGGGTGCACGTCGCCCTCCTCGACGACCAGGGACGCGCGGTGCGGCGGGGGGAGCCGGGGGAGATCTGCGTGCGCGGCCCGCTGGTCATGAAGGGCTACTGGAACAAGCCGGAGGAGACCGCCGCCGCCCTCGCCGGCGGCTGGCTGCACACCGGCGACGTGGCACGGGAGGACGAGCAGGGTTTCTTCACCATCGTCGACCGCACGAAGGACATGATCGTCACCGGCGGGTTCAACGTCTTCCCGCGCGAGATCGAGGACGTCCTGTCCACCCACCCCGCGGTCGCCGCGGCCGCGGTGATCGGCGTGCCGGACGAGACGTGGGGCGAGGCGGTGAAGGCCGTCGTCGTCCTCCGGCCGGGCGCCGACGTCGCGGTCGAGGAGCTGATCGCGCTGGTCCGGGAGCGCAAGGGCCCGCACCACGCGCCGAAGAGCGTGGACGTCGTCGACAGCATCCCGCTGACCGCCGTCGGCAAGCCCGACAAGAAGGTGCTCCGCGGGCGGTACTGGGGCGGCGCCGGACGTCAGGTCGGCTGAGGGCCGGCCTCGGTCCCGGGCCGCAGGCCAAGTGCGCCCTTGGGGCAGCCCTGAACAGCCTCCCGGACCCGGCCGAGCAGCTCCGCGGGCGGGAACTCCTGCAGCACCTGCAACCGGTCGTCCTCGTCGAGCGCGAACACCTCGGGCGCGACCCCCGCGCACACGCCGTTCGCCTCGCAGAGCCCGTGGTCCACGACGATCCTCGTCCTGCTCATGCTGCTGTGCCCCTCTCCCGGTCCCGACGGAGGTTCCCGGCGCGCGTCGCGGTCAGAGGAGGTCCAGCGTGCCGAGGTCGCGGACGGCGGCGCAGCCACGGCGGGTCATCGACAGGAACATCGCGTCCGCGGCCGGGGTGCGCTCCGCCGTCGACAGTGCGGCGCCGATCATCGTGATCATGGGTGCCTGCAGCTGGCCCAACCGGTAGCCCCGGCGGCAGTCGGCGAGGGTGTGGTGCTCGACGCCCCGCGCGAGCAGCGCCGCGTGGTACCCGGCGATCAGGTCGTCCTCCGCGGCGCGGCGCGCCTCCACCGGAAGGCTGTTGGCGACGAAGTAGGCGAGGTCCCGCTCCGGCGGTCCGACCGCCAGCGTCTGCCAGTCGATCGCCACGACGTCGTCCTCGTCGTCGCCGAACATGAGGTTGTCCAGGCGGTAGTCGCCGTGCAGGAGCGCGAAGGGCTCCGAGCCGCCCGGGTACCAGCCCTCGACGGCGGCCGCGGCGGCGCGCAGCGTCTCGACGTCGCCTCCGTCGAGGTGGTCGCCGTACCGCTCGAGGAACACCTCGGCGCACCGCACCGTCAGACCCCCCATGAACGACGCCCGCGCCGCGGGCGGGTCCAGGTACGGCAGGTCCACCAGCGACGGGTCGTTCCACCGCGAGGCGTGCAGGCCGGCCAGGTTGGCGACGGCGGCACGGGCGCGCGCGGGACTGCATCCGTCCGCCTGCGCCCCGGGCCGGCGCGGTGCGAGGTCCTCGAGCAGCAGCGTGAACCGGAGCGCGTCGTCGGTGATCACCGCGTGCCAGCAGCGCGGGACGCGGACGTCGAGGGTGCCGGCCAGATCGGCGTAGAGCCCGACCTCCCGGCGGAATCCGGCGGCGACGGCGCGGCGGACGTCGTCGGCACCGGTGGCGACCTTGGCGACCAGGGTCGCGGGCCCGCCGGCTCCGTCGATCGTGAGCCGGTAGCTCGCCGCGGTCTGGCCCGTGCCGATGGCCTCGGCCCGCAGCGACCGCACGTCGGTGCCGAGGACCTCCGCCAGCCACCCGGCGGTCAGGTCGTCGACGTCGACCGGAGCGCTCACGGGCCGCTCCGTCCGGGATTGAGCGGCATGCCCGCCAGCCCCGCGGGCCGGACGGCCCGGTAGGCGGGAAGGATCGGCGCGAGCTCGGAGGGCGTCGCCCCGTGCAGGATGACGCTGTCCGCGCCGAGGTCGAGCTGGCGCACCACGGCCGCTGCGCACTGCTCCGGGCTGCCGGACGCGGTGACCGCCAGCCACTCGTCCGGCATCAGCGCGGCCAGGTACTCCAGCTCGTCCTGGGTGGCCCGCGCGTCGAACGCGCCGACGAAGCCCCGCACGAAGGGATCGGCCCGGAACCGCTCCAGGACGGCCGGGTCCCACCCGTTGGCGGCGACCAGCACGTCGCCGTACCCGCGCAGGTAGGACGCGAGCCGGCCGACCGTCTTCTTCAGCCGCAGGTCCTCGGGCACGTGGTCACCGACGGTGGCGAGGACCGACCAGACGCGCACGCCGGCCGGGTCGCGGCCGGCCTGCTCGGCGCCGCGGCGGGCAGCCGCCACCGCGTTGGTGAGCGCCTCGTCGCTGTAGAAGGTGTGCAGGACCAGAGCGTCCATGACCCGGCCCGCGAGCTCCGCCGACCTCGGGCCGATCGCCACCAGCAGCAGCGGGATGTCCTCGTCGAACGTGGCGTCCTGGCGGAGGTTCGGGAACGTCCCGGCGGGCCCGTCGTGGTCGACCACGGCCCCGCCGCGCCACAGGGTCCGCAGGATGCCGGTGACGTCCTCGAGCTGGGCGTTGGTCACCGTCGACAGACCCATGGCCGCGTGCATGGGCGCCACCCCGCGGCCGAGGCCGAGGGTGAACCGGCCGCCGGTGAGCCGGTGCATCGTCGACGCGATGCTCGCGGTCACCAGCGGGTGGCGGGTGTTGTGGTTGGTGGCGGCCGTGGCGATGCCGAGCGTGCTGGTGACCGCCGCCGCGGCGCCGCACAGGGTGGCCGCCTCCTTGAGCGCCAGCCGCTCGGAGACGAACGCCGAGCCGAGCCCCAGCGCCTCGGCCTCCTGCACCTCGCGGACGAGGTCCCGCGGCGAGTCGCTGTGCCCGGCCAGCGTGTAGAAGCCGAGCTCGCCGAGCGGCGCCGCGTCGGTGGGCGAGCCGGCGGTTCCGCCGCCGGGCCCGGGTGCGGTGCTCACGGACGGCGGTTGGCGAGGACGAGGCTGGCCGACGCGGCGAAGAACATGCCGACTCCCTGGACGAAGCTGGTGGTGAGCCCGGGCACCTGGGCGGCGGCCTCGCCGCGCAGCTGCCGGATGGCCTCCTGGATGGCGAACATGCCGTACATGCCGGTGTGGGTGTAGGCCAGACCGCCACCGTTGGTGTTCATCGGGAGCCGGCCGCCCGGCCGCGTGTGCCCCTCCCGGACGAAGGCACCGGACTCGCCGTGCCCGACGAAGCCGACGTCCTCCAGCATGTACAGCGGCAGGTGGGCGAAGGCGTCGTAGAACATGAGGTGGTCGATGTCGGCGTGCGTCAGCCCGGAGGTGGCGAAGGCCTCGGCGCTGGACCGCTGGAAGGCCCGGAAGCGGGTCGTCTCCTCCATCTGCGAGACCAGCGTCGCCTCGTTGGACTCCCCGGAGCCCAGCAGGTAGATCGCTCGCTCGCCCCCGGCGAAGTCGGCCGCCCGGTCGCTGCGCGTGAGCACGAGGGCGCCGCCGCCGTCGGTCACCACGCAGCACATGTCCTTGGTGAACGGGTAGGCGACCATCGGGGCGGCCAGGACCTGGTCCGCGGTCACCAGCTCCCGGCGCATGGCGCGTGGCGTCCGGCTGGACCACTCGCGCTGCGCGACGACGACCTCGGCCAGGTCGGTCGCGTCCATGCCCCGGTCGTGCAGGAAGCGCAGCGCGGGCACGGTGAACGTCGAGTAGGGCGCCAGGGCGCCGTAGGGCACCTCGAACTGGCCGGTCAGCGACGCGGGGCCGCGGGCGTAGGCGCGGGCGCCGGTGCCGGAGCGCCCGGACTCGCCGTGGGTGATCAGCACGACGTCGGCCGCGCCCGCGGCGATGGCGGCGGCGGCGTGCCGCACGTGCAGCAGGAAGCTGGACCCGCCGACGCTGGTGCCGTCCACCCACCGGGGCGTGAGACCCAGGTGGTGGGCCACCTCGATGCCCAGCGGGCCGGCGGTCGCGAGCCCGTCCACATCGGCGGGTGCCACGCCGGCGTCGCGCAGGGCGTTGAGCGCCGCCTGGGCGTGCAGCTCGATCATCGAGATGTCGGGCAGGACGCCCAGCTCGTCGGTCTCGGCGGCGCCGATGACGGCGATGTCGCCGCCGTGCATGCTCGTCATCGCGTGCCCTCCGCCGACCCGGTGCTCGCCGGCCGGAACACCGGGACCGTCATGTCCCCGCGGGGCTCGAAGTCGACGGTCAGCGGCATGTCCAGCACCAGGTTCGCGGGATCGGGCTCGACCCCGACGATGTTGGTCAGCATCCGCGGCCCCTCCTCGAGCTGGACCAGGGCGATGACCGGCGACAGCGACTCGGTGCCCCGCAGCGGCCGGTGGTTGATCGTGTAGGAGTCCAGCCGGGCGCGACCGCTCACCGTCGTCCACCGGACGTCGGTGGAGTGGCAGTAGCGGCAGAAGCGGCGGGGATAGAAGTAGTGCCGCCCGCAGGCGTCGCACTGCTGGATGCGCAGCACGCCCTCGGCGGCTCCGGCCCAGAAGGGGGCCGTCTCCGGGGTGGCCTTCGGGGTCAGGAAGTCGCTCACGGCTCTCTCCGGGTCAGCGTTCCGCGGGTCAGGACGGGGCGGCCGTCGGCCAGGGTCTGGAACAGGACGCCGTCGTCGTCCTCCCACACGTGCACGTCGAGCGTCTGCCCGGGGAGGACCGGCGCCGAGAAGCGCGCGGACATGTGGCCGAAGCGGGCGGGATCGGACCCGCAGGCCGCGTGCAGCAGGGCCCGTCCGGTGAACCCGTAGGTGCACAGGCCGTGCAGGATCGGGCGCTCGAGACCCGCGCTGCGCGCGAACCAGGGATCGGAGTGCAGCGGGTTGCGGTCGCCGGACAGGCGATAGAGCAGCGCCTGGTCGGGCCGGGTGGGGTAGGAGACGACGGAGTCGGCCGGGCGGTCCGGCAGCTGCCAGGGCTCGGCGGGCCCGCGGTCGCCGCCGAAGCCGCCCTCGCCGCGGACGAAGATCCCCGACCGGGTGTCGTACAGCGGCTCCCCGGTGGCGGCGTCCACGGCGCGCGACTGCAGCACCACCAGCGCATCGCGGCCCTTGTCGTACATGCCGACGACGCCGGAGGTGGTGCGGACGGTCGCGTCGGGCGGCAGCTCGCGGTGGAGGGTGACCGACTGCTCCGCGTGCAGGATCTGCGCGAGGTCGAAGTCGCCCAGGCGCGGTCCCGGGCGCGCCCCGCCGACGGTTCCGGCGACGACCGCGAACGTCGGCAGCACCCGCTGGGCGGTGTCGTGCGAGTTCTCGGTGGTGAACTCGAGCTCCCGGTGCGGGTCCTGGGCACCGGCGCCCACCCCGAGCGCGTAGCGGAGCGCGTCCGCCGACGTCCAGCTCGACTCTCCGCCGTCCCACTCCTGGCCGACGAGCTCCCGCGCGAGCGTCACGGCCTCGGGGCCGGGACGCGGCCGGTGCGGTCGGGGTTGGGCGCGGCGTCGGCGACCAGGCCGGGGATGATCGCGCCGAGCTCGGCGGGATCCCAGACGCCGTCGGCGCGGGTCACCTCGGGGCCGAGGCGCCAGGACTCGACCACGCTGATCCGGCCTCCGCCGACGTCGAACACGCGGCCGGTCACCCCCGCGCTCTCGGCGCCGGCGAGCCAGACGACGAGGGGGGCGACGTGCTCGGGGACCAGCGTCGCGCGCAGGCCCTCGGACATCACGTCCTCCGTGAGCCGGGTGCTCGCCACCGGGGCGACGGCGTTCACCGTCACGCCGTGCCGGGCCAACTCCATCGCGGTGATGAGGGTGAAGGAGGCGATGCCTGCCTTCGCCGCGCCGTAGTTGCTCTGGCCGAACGCGCCGTAGAGCCCGGACGCCGAGGTGGTGTTGATCAGCCGGGCGCCGGTGGGCGCGCCGGTCTCCTTGTGCCGGGCGCGCCAGTACTGGGCGGCGAAGTGCGACGGGGCGAAGGTGCCGCGCAGGTGCACGCGGATGACCGCGTCCCACTCCTCGGCCGACATCGATGCCAGCGTCCTGTCCCGGAGGATGCCGGCGTTGTTGACCAGCACGTCCAGCCCGCCGAACGTCGTGACGGCCTGGTCGACCAGGCGCCGGGCGCCGTCCCAGTCGGAGACGTCGTCGTGGTTGGCCACCGCCGTGCCGCCGGCGGCGACGATCTCGTCCACCACCGACTGCGCGGCGCCGGTGTCGGCGCCGCTCCCGTCGTTGCTGCCGCCGAGGTCGTTGACCACCACGCGGGCGCCCTCCCGCGCCAGGTCGAGGGCGTACACGCGGCCGATGCCCCGCCCCGCGCCCGTCACCACGGCCACGCGGCCCTCGCAGATCCCGCTCATCCCGCTCGCTCCTCGTCGTGCTCGCCCGCCGGCGTGGCCGCGGGCTGGGGGTGGTCCCGGTCGTAGGCGTCGCGCACCGCGCGGCGCGAGAGCTTGCCCGCCGGCGTCCGCGGCAGGTGCTCGTGGAACTCGATGTGCCGGGGGCACTTGAATCCGGCCAGGCCCGCGCGGCAGAAGCGGTCGAGCTCGTCGGCGAGCGCCGCGTCGGCGGTCGCACCCGGTGCGGGCTCGACGACCGCCACCACCCGGGCGCCCCACTCGGCGTCGGGCACGCCGATCACCGCGACGTCGGCCACGGACGGGTGGCCGATGAGGTGGTTCTCCACCTCCGCCGGGTACACGTTGACCCCGCCGGAGATGATGAGGTCGGTCCGCCGGTCCTGCAGGAACAGGTAGCCGTCCCGGTCGACGTAGCCGACGTCGCCGGCCGTGACCAGGTCACCCCGCCGCGCCCGGGCGGTCTTCTCCGGGTCGCCGTGGTACTCGAAGGTGGGCGGGCGCCCCGTCGTGCCGAACCAGATGGTGCCGGAACCGCCGGCGGGCACCGGCTGCCCGTCGTCGTCGAGGATCTGCAGCGTCAGCCCGGGGATCGGGCGGCCCACCGTGCCCGGCCGGGCCAGCCACTCCGCCGAGCTGACGCGGGTCAGCGAGCCCTCGGTGGAGCCCAGGTACTCCCACACGATCGGCCCCAGCCACTCGATCATGCGCCGCTTCACCGAGACCGGGCACGGCGCCCCGGCGTGGACGACGGCCTGGAGGCTGGACACGTCGGCCTGCGCCCGCACCTGCTCGGGCAGGGCCAGCAGCCGGTGGAAGTGCGTGGGCACCATGTGGGTGCTCGTGACGCGGTGGACCTCGACGGCGCGCAGTGCCGCCGCCGCATCGAAGCCGGCGTGCACGACCAGGGTGTGGCCGGCGTGCAGGAAGGCGAGCGCGTGGCTGCCCGGGGCGGAGTGGTACAGGGGCGAGCAGACGAGGTGCACCCCCTCACCGGCCGCGAGGCCGTACGCCTCGACGATGTTGCCGATGAGCAGCTCGGCGTACTGCTCGGGGGCCCAGTCGCGCTGGCGCACCCGGACGCCCTTGGGCCGGCCGGTCGTGCCGGAGGTGTAGCCCATGAAGGTCCCGGACCGCCGGTCCTCCGGCGCGTGGGTGGGCCGGTCGCTGCCGAGGTCGTCGAACGGCTCCCAGCCGTCGGCCGCGCCGCCGACGACGAAGCGGGCGGCCGGCAGGCCGGTGAGCGGGAGCGCGGGCGCCTGTTCCGCGTCGGCCACGACGATCCGGGCGCCGGAGTCCTGCACGATGTAGGCGATCTCGTCGGGGGCCAGGCGGTAGTTGACCGGCACGAAGTACAGGCCGAGCTGCCCGGTGGCGAGCAGCACCTCCAGGTACTCGCGCCCGTTGTGCAGCACACCGGCGACCGCGTCGCCCGCGCCCAGCCCCAGCGCGCGGAAGGCGTGCGAGAGCGCGTTGACCCGGCGGAGCAGCGCCCCGAACGACACCGTCGCCCCGTCGGGCTCCACGACGGCGATCCGGTCGGGGTGCCTGGCGGCGACGGCGTAGAAGCCGGCGGCAGCGACGGTGCTGCTGGGGGGCATCCGGGAGCCTCTCGTGGGTGGGAGCCGGGGGAGCGCGGTCAGGGGATGTAGGCAGGCAGCCGCTCGATGCCGTGCACGAAGGTGTTGGGGAGCCACTCGGGCTCACCGATCTCGATGTCGGGGATGCGGGTGAGCAGCTGCTGGAACAGGTTGCGCAGCTGCGACTTCGCGACCGAGTGGCCGAGGCAGTAGTGCACCCCGCCGCCACCGAAGCCCACGTGCGGGTTCGGCGTCCGGGCCAGGTCGAAGTCGTGGGGCCGCTCGAAGACCGTCTCGTCCCGGTTGCCCGAGCAGTAGAAGAGCGCCACCTTCTCCCCGGCGAGGACGGGCGTGCCCCGGATCTCGGTGTCGACGACGGCGGTCCGGGCGAAGTCCATGACCGGGGTGCCCCAGCGCACGAACTCCTCGACCGCCCGGCCGATGCGGCCGTCCCAGTCGGCCATCAGCCACTGCTTCTGCTCGGGGTGCCGGGACAGCGCGAGGATCGTGTGCGAGGTCGTCTGCTTGGTGGTGTCGTTGCCCGCCGAGGACAGCAGGATCATGAAGGCACCGATCTGCTCGTCGGTGAGGCGGTGCCCGTCGACCTCGGCCTGGACGATGTTGGTCATCAGGTCGTCGGCGGGGTGCTCCCGCCGGTGCCTGGCGATCTCGATGGCCGCGGTCCTGAGCAGCTCGATCTGGCTGAGCATGAAGCCCAGCGGGTCGACGCCGGCCGCGCGCTCGGCCGGACTCGGGCCGGCGAACAACGCCTCGGCCGCGTGCCGGACGGCCTCCCGGTCGCCGGGGGCGATGCCGATCATGTCCGACACCGTGCGCATCGGCAGGATGCCCGAGCAGGCGGTGACGAAGTCGACCGAGCCCGCGCCGACGAGTCCGTCGACGATCTCCTCGGCGCCCGCCGCGATCTGCGACTGGACGCGCGCGACCTGCCGCGGGGTGAACGCCTCGCTGATCAGCCGCCGGAACGTGGTGTGCTCCGGCGGGTCCATCATCAGGAAGAAGGCCGTCATCTCCTGGATCTGCTTGGGCAGCGGGCTGATCGCGATGCCCTCCGCCGACGAGAAGATCTCCGGCCGCCGGCTGACGAAGGTGATGTCCTCCAGCCGGGTGGCCGCCCAGAAGCCCGTCTCGGCGTGCGGGAAGGGGGCGTCGAAGGGCTGGTGCCAGCTCAGCTCGCCCCGGCGCAGGGCGGCGAAGGACTGCTCGCGCTCGTCGAACGTCCGGTCCCAGAACGCGCGGCTCGAGAGGTCGACCTCGGAGTAGGGCCGGGGGCTCGCCGGGGGGGTGCTGGGCAGCGTCACGAGGATCTCCCTCAGGGCCGGTGGCGTGGAGGCCGGATCGGTGGCCGTCCACTCCGCCACTCTGATTCCGACGTCGAATACTGTTCCGGACCGGCCGCCCGCCGTCAACGCCTTGCCGACGGAATGCGTCGGTATTAGCGTCGGCCGGCACGAGTCCGAGTCCACCGAGGGAGTGCGCGATGGGGGAGACCAGACGGGTCGCCGTGGTGGGGGCGGCCTCCGGCATCGGGGCGGACCTGCTCGCGCGGTGGGTCGAGCGCGGGGACGAGGTCCACGTCCTGGACCACGTCGCGGTCGGCGGCGCCGACGCCGCGTCGATCGCGTGCGACCTCCGCGACCCGGCGAGCATCGAGTCCGCGGTCCGGGCGCTGCCCGACGGCCTCGACGCCGTGGCCCACGTCGCCGGCGTCCCCGGCACCCGTCCGGCGGACGACGTGCTCGCCGTCAACTTCCTCGGCATGCGTCACCTGGTCGAGTTGGTGCTGCCCAAGGTGGTCCCCGGCGGGGCGGTGACCGTGGTGGCCTCCACCGCCGGAGGGGCGTGGCGGGCCCGCCTGCCGGCGCTGGAGCCGCTGCTGGCCACGGACTCCGTGGCCGCCGGGCTCGCCTGGCTGTCCGACACCCCCGCCGGCTACCCGGTCTACAACCTGTCGAAGGAGGCGGCCATCGCCTTCGTCGCCCGGCGGTCGGTGGCGGCCTGGCGCGAGGGACGGGTGCGGCTGAACACCGTCAGTCCCGGCCCGGTGGAGACGCCGATCCTCGGCGACTTCGAGCAGTCGATGGGCAAGGACGTGCTGGACGGCGTGCGCGCCGCCGTCGGCCGGCACGCCACCACGGCGGACGTCGTCCCCGTGATCGACGCCGTCTGCGGAGCGGGCTTCGGCTGGGTCATCGGCCAGGACGTGCAGGTGGACGCGGGCTTCATGGCCGGACTGGCGTCGGGCGCGACGGTGCTCGCCGGCCGCTGACCGGGCCGGACCGGTGAGGGACGACGAGCCGGCCCCGTCCCCGCGGCGGGGCCGCCCCCGGGACGCGGCGGTCGACGACCGGATCCACCGCGCCGCCCGGGCGGTCTATGCCGCACGCGGCTGGGCGGGGTTCAACTTCGACGTCGTCGCGCGGGAGGCGGGGGTCAGCAAGGACGCGATCTACCGGCGCTACACCAGCCGGGTCGACCTCCTGCTGTCCGCCATGGAGCGGACCTTCGCGGAGCAGACGGCGGTGGCGCCCGGCGCCGACCTCCGCGAGTACCTGGTCGCCGTCGCCACCGTGTACTTCCATGACTTCGCCGAGGGCACCGGGCGCGGCTCGCTGCGGCTGTTCATCGAGGCCCCGGACAACCCGGAGCTCACCGGGGCCTCGCACCGCCTGCGCTCCGTGGCCGGCCTGCACCGGATGCGCTCGGTCATCCGCGACGCGATGGCGGCGGGCCGGCTTCCCGCGACGACGTCCCCGACGCAGGTCATCGAAGCGATCCTCGGCGCGATCGTGATGCACGTGCTGGTCACGCCATCCGTCCTGCGCGAGCGCATGCTGGCCGAGTCCTCGGACTACGTCGACGGGGTGGTCGACCTGGTCCTGCGGGGATGCGGGTACCGGTTCCCCGGCGAGTGAGGCCAGCGCTCCGGGGCGCAGGCGTGGAACCGTCGCGCATCCGGCAGGATCCCGCCCCATGCCTTCCCTCTGCCGTGCCACCCGGTCGCTGCCCGCCGTCGTCGTGGCGACGACGCTGCTGGTCTCCGGATGCGGCGCGGACGGCGACGACGGCGGCGGCCTGCCGACCGCGCCGGGCGGCGCCGCGGCCGACGACTCCGTCGCCGGGATGCTGGCGCTGCTCCCACCGATGGACGACGACGAGATCGGCATCGTCACGGTGAGCCGGTGGCACGCCGCCGCGGAGGCCTACGGCGTGCCGGTGCCGCCCGCGGGTGCCGACCGCGACGCCGTCCTGGACTACCTGGTGGCCCTCAGTACCGGCGACGGCGGACTGGCCCCGGCCAGCGCCCTGCTGGACCTGCGCACCGCCGCGAGCGCGTCGACCCAGGAGGAGTTCGGCTTCGCCCCGCAGGCGGTCGCCGCCGACGTCAGCGCCGGCCTGCCGCCGCAGGTGGTGTCCGCCGCCCGCGGGGACTTCGACGTCGACGCCATCGGGGAGGCCACGCGGTCGGGCCCGGTGGCCGTCGACGTCGAGGAGGTCGAGGTCGGCGGCGTCCCGGTGCTGCGCTGGCGGGAGGACCACGAGACGGACTTCGACCAGGTCACCGCGCTGTCGCCGATCGGCAGCGCCGGCCGGCTCGGCCTGCCCGACGAGGAGACCCTGCTCTACGCCACCGACGACGACGGCATCGAGGCCCTCGCGGACGCCGCGCGGGGCGGGGAGAGCCTGGCCGACGACGAGGACCTCGCCGCGGTCGCCGGCGCCCTCGACGCCGAGGACGTCCTCGCCGCCCAGCTGACCCCCCGCCCGGAGGGCAGCGACCTGACCTACGAGGCCGTCGGCATCGGCCTCGCCTGGGACGGCGCCGCGCGGGTGGTGCTGGCCTGGTCGACGGACTCGGGGTCCGACGCGCAGGCGCTCGCCTCGTCGGTGGAGGAGCTCGTCACCTCCGGCGAGAGCGTGGCGACCGGGCGGCCCTGGGCCGACCTGCTCGGCGACCCCGACGTCCGCGTCGACGGCTCGCTCGTGACCGCCGTCCTCACCCTCGAGGGCGCACCCGGCCGGTGGGCGACCTTCCTGCTCCAGCGGGAGAACCTCTTCTAGACACCCGGGGATCACGGCGAAGTTACCGGCGGGTCACGACTTCGCGCGGAAGGCCGGGCACAGCCCTACGATCCCGCCATGTTCCGTCGCAGCCTGCTGACCCCCGTGGTCGCCGCCCTCGCCCTGTCCGGGCTCGCGGCCTGTTCCGATGACGACTCCGGCTCCGATTCCGCGGACGGCGACGGCTCCGCGTCGTCCTCGGCGGCGGAGACCGAGGCCGGGCAGGCCGAGGAGATCACCTGGGAGAAGGTGACCGCCCCCGCCGAGTGCCAGTGCAGCGACGCGTCGGAGTACCACTACTGGATCCACCAGGGCGACACCGACCGCGTGGTGTTCTTCCTCGAGGGCGGCGGCGCCTGCTTCAGCGCCGAGACCTGCGCCCCCGGCGAGTCGGCGACCTACAGCACGTCCCTCGCCGACGACTCGCCCGACGGGCCCGGCGCCAACGGCAGCGTGGTCGACGGCGGGCTGCTCGACCTCGACAACCCCGACAACCCGCTCGCCGGGGCCAGCGTCGTCTACGTCCCCTACTGCACCGGCGACCTGCACCTGGGCACGACCAGCCACGACTACGGCAACGGCGTCGTCGTCCAGCACAAGGGCAGCGTCAACGCGACCACCGCCCTGGACACCCTGGCCGAGGAGTTCCCCGACGCCTCGGAGGTCATCGTGCTCGGGCAGAGCGCCGGGTCGGCCTCGGCCGCGCTCTACGGCGGCCTCGCCGCCGACCGGTTCCCCGACGCGCAAGTGACCGTGCTCGCCGACGCGTCCGCCGCCTACCCCGGCGACGAGGCGCTGACGACGGTGGTCGGCGGTCTGTGGGGCATCGCCGCGGGCCTGCCGGACTGGCCGGAGGCCGCGGGCGACCCGCCCACCGCGTGGTCCCTACCCGGGCTGTTCGTCCAGACCGCCGAGCACGTCCCCGGCATCCGGCTGGCGACGATCAACACCGCCGACGACGAGGTGCAGCGGCGCTTCGCCGACCTCATCGGCTTCTCCGGCACCCCCCTCGTCGAGCTGATCGACGGCAACACCGCGCAGATCGAGTCCGCGGGGGTCGAGCTCGACACGTGGGTCGGCGCGGGGACGACGCACGTGGTCACCGCCCGCGACGAGCTCTACGAGGCCGAGGTCGGGGGCACCCTGCTCATCGACTGGATCACCGACGTCGTCAACGGTGAGGACGTGGAGGACGTGCACGTCTGACCCGACGACCAGGCACGTCAGGGGCCGCTCCGGATTCCCGGGGCGGCCCCTGCGCCGTCCCGGGGGAGCCCGCGTGAGGACGACGCGGTGCGTGCCCCGACCCCGCGCGGTCGCACCGGACCGAGAACGGGGACTCCCCTTGTCACCCTGTGATCACTGTTACAGACTTGCCGAACTGTCGACGGATCGCGGCCCGGGACCCCCGGCGCGGCTCGGCAGCGCGGAGCCGACCACGGTCCGTCGGCGCGTCGAGCGTCGCGACCCGACCGGCCCCGCGTCTCGATCTGTGGGAGCTAGTAGATGACAGCGGTGGACAGCGAGACCGGCGTCCTGGCCGGCGACGACCGGATCCTCATCGACGGGGAGCTGCAGCACACGGCCAGCGGGGCCTTCTTCGACGTGGAGAACCCCGCCCTCGGCGAGGTCGCCGGCCGGTGCACCGACGGCACGGTCGAGGACGTCGACCGCGCCGTCAAGGCCGCCCGCCGCGCCTTCGAGCAGACCAACTGGCGGCGCGACGTCGAGTTCCGCCACCACTGCCTGATGCAGCTGCACGAGGCGCTGAAGGAGGAGCAGGAGCGGCTGCGCCGGATCGTCGTCACCGAGACCGGCACGCCGCTGGCCGCCACCTACGGCATCCAGATCGCGCACCCGGTCGAGGAGTCGGCCCACTGGCCGGAGTTCGGCCGGAACTTCGAGTACCTGCGCGAGCTCGGCGTCGACTCGGCCATGGGCATGTCCTCCCGCCGGATCGTGCAGTACGACCCCATCGGCGTCGTCGCGGCGATCACCCCGTGGAACACGCCCCTGTACCTCAACATCGCCGAGTCCGTGCCGCCGCTGATGGCCGGCAACGCCGTGGTGCTCAAGCCCGCGCAGCTCACCCCGTGGATGGGCACCGAGCTCGGCCGCATCATCGCCGAGAAGACCGACATCCCCCCGGGCATCTTCAACGTCGTCGTCGGCGAGTCCAACGAGGTCGGCGGCGCGCTCGCGGCCCACCCCGACGTCGACATGGTCACCTTCACCGGCTCCACGGCGGTCGGCCGGTCGATCCTCGCCGCCGGCGCCTCGACGGTGAAGAAGGTGATGCTCGAGCTCGGCGGCAAGTCCAGCCTGATCGTGCTCGACGACGCCGACCTGATGTCGGTCCTGCCCGTGGCCGCCGGCACCGCCTGCTTCAACTCCGGCCAGAGCTGCACCCTGGCCAGCCGCATCCTGCTCCCGCGCTCGCGGTACGAGGAGGGCATCGCGATCCTCAAGGGCGCCATGGAGATGATGCCGTTCGGCGACCCGTGGAACGTGAACAACATCCAGGGTGCGCAGATCAGCCGCACGCAGCAGGAGAAGGTGCTGGGCCTCATCCAGGCCGGCGTCGAGTCCGGCGCGCGGCTGGTCACCGGCGGCAAGGCCCCCGACGGCCTGCCCGGCTACTTCACCCAGCCGACGCTGCTCGTCGACGTCGACCCCACGTCGCGGATCGGCCAGGAGGAGATCTTCGGGCCGGTCCTCACGGTGACCCCGTACGACACCGAGGAGGAGGCCATCGCCATCTCCAACGACACCATCTACGGCCTCTCCGGCGAGGTCGCCAGCGCCGACGAGGAGCGTGCCCTCGCGGTCGCGCTGCAGATGCGCGCGGGCACGATGGTCGTCAACGGCGGCTCGTACTTCGGCCTCAAGACCCCGCTCGGCGGCTACAAGCAGAGCGGCCTCGGCCGGCGCAACGGCCACTGGGGCTTCGAGGAGTACCTGGAGATCAAGGCCATCGGCCTGCCGCTGCGCGACAGCGGCAACGGCCCCCGCGTCGTCGACTGAGGACCCCTCCAGCCGCCCACCGCTCGACCACCTGCGCCGCCGGACCCACCCGGGTCCGGCGGCGCGGTGCGTTCCGGGGACGGGGGGGCTGGGGTCTTGTCCGGCGATCCGGCTGCGGGCAGGGTGTGACGCACACCACTCGCGAGCCGAACAGCGCCGGAGGCAGCCGTGGAGGCACACGTCGGAGACCGGATCGTCGTCCGTTCCACGCACACGGGAGAGCCGGAACGCACCGGCCGCGTGCTCGAGTGCCACGAACCCGACGGAGGACCGCCCTACCGGGTGCAGTGGGAACCGGACGGCCACACCGGCCTGTTCTATCCCGCGGGCACCGCCACCGTCGTCCACGAGCACGACTGAGGCCGCGACATGGCCAAGGACACCGTCCCGGCGCCGGAGCCGCGAGCCGCCGAGCGGGTGCGCAACGTCGCCCTCGTCGGCCACGCCGGCGCGGGCAAGACGACCCTCGCGGAAGCCCTCCTCGTGGCCACCGGCGCGCTGCCGCGCGCCGGCCGGGTCGAGGACGGCACGACCAACCTGGACAGCGAGGAGGTCGAGGTCCGCCAGCAGCGCTCGGTGGGTCTCGGCGTCGCCACCGTCGAGCACGCCGGGCACCGGATCACCCTGCTGGACACCCCCGGCTCACCGGACTTCGTCGGCGAGCTGCGGGCCGGGCTGCGCGCCGCCGACGCCGCCCTGTTCGTGGTCTCGGCCGCCGGCGGGGTCGACGCCGCCACCGTGCAGCTGTGGGAGGAGTGCGCGGCCGTCGGGCTGCCGCGCGCCGTCGTCCTCACCCAGCTCGACCGCTCGCGCGCCGACGTCGACGACACCGTGCGCGCCTGCCAGACCATGCTGGGGGAGGGGGTGTTCCCGCTGCACCTGGTGCAGCGCGCCCCCGACGGCGGCGTGAGCGGGCTGGTGTCCCTGCTGGAGCCGCACCCCGAGGCGGCCGGCGTGGCCGAGGCCGACCGGCTGCGCGCCGAGCTCATCGAGGCGGTGATCGGCGAGAGCGAGGACGAGACGCTCATGGACCGCTATCTCGCCGGCGAGGAGCTGGTCGTGGCCGACCTGGTGGCGGACCTGGAGACCGCGGTCGCGCGCGGCCACTTCCACCCGGTGCTGTGCGTGGCGCCGCTGACCGGGATCGGCGTCCCCGAGCTGCTCGACCTGCTCGTCGCCGCCTTCCCCTGCCCCCGGGAGCACGGCTGCCCGCCGGTGACCCGCCCCGACGGCCGCCCCGCACCCGCGCTGACCTGCGATCCCGACGGGCCGCTGGTCGCCGAGGTCGTCAAGACCACCACCGACCCCTACCTGGGCCGGGTCTCCCTGGTGCGCGTCTTCTCCGGCACGCTGCGGCCGGACACGCCGGTGCACGTCTCCGGCCACGGCGGCGCCGACCGCGGGCACCCCGACCACGACGTCGACGAGCGGATCGGGGCCCTCTCCAGCCCCCTGGGTGCGGTGCTGCGCCCGGTGGCCGCGTGCCCGGCGGGGGACGTCTGCGCCGTGCCGCGGCTCACCTCGGCCGAGACCGGCGACACGCTGTCGGCCTGCGAGGACCCGTACCTGATGGCCTCGTGGGAGCTCCCGGTGCCGCAGCTGCCGGTCGCGGTCGAGGCGGCCTCCCGGGCCGACGAGGACCGGCTGGCCACCGCACTGGCCCGGCTGGCCGCCGAGGACCCGACCGTGCGCGTCGACCGCCGGCCCGACACCGGGCAGCTGCTGCTCTGGTGCGTGGGGGAGGGGCACGCGGAGGTGCTGCTGGACCGGCTGCGCAGCCGGCACGGCGTCGCCGTCACCACCGCCCCGGTCCGGGTGCCGCTGGTGGAGACGCTCGCCGGTCCGGCGCGGGTCACCGGCCGGCTGGTCAAGCAGTCCGGCGGGCACGGCCAGTACGCGGTGGTCGTGGTCGAGGCCGAGCCCGCGCCCCCCGGCACGGGCATCGTCTTCGACCAGCGCATCGTGGGCGGCACGGTGCCCGGCCAGTTCCACGGCAGCGTGGAGAAGGGCATCCGCACGCAGGCGGCCCGCGGCGTCTCCGGCGACCGGCCCCTGGTCGACGTGCACGTCACCCTCGTCGACGGGAAGGCGCACTCGGTGGACTCCTCCGACGCCGCCTTCCAGTCCGCCGGCGCGCTGGCGCTGCGCGAGGCCGCGGCCACGGCCGGCACGAAGGTGCTCGAGCCCTGGTGCGAGGTCGCCGTCGTGGTGCCCGGCGAGTACGTCGGCGCGGTGATGAGCGACCTGTCGGCGCGTCGTGCCCGGGTGACCGGCACCGACGCCGATCCCGACCGGGACGCGACGACCGTCCGCGCGGAGGTGCCCGAGGTCGAGCTGCTGACCTACGCCGGGGCGCTGCGGTCGGTCTCGCACGGCACGGGCTCGTTCACCCGGGCCCCGCTGGGCTACGAGCCGGCGCCGGCCTCCCTGGTGGCGGTTCCCGCGTAGCCGTTCCCGGATCTGTCGCGTCGTCGGTCTTCGGTCGGTAGCTCGCCGCAGAGCGCGCGAGCGGTGAGGGGGCCGGCGGCCGGTCGACTAGCCTCGGGCAGGGTGTCCAGCGCGCTGTCGGGGGAGGGTTCGGTGACGTCGTCGCACGGGTCGTCGTCCCCGGTGCCGGCCGTGGACCGTGCCGTCGACCGCAACGAGCTGCCCGACCGGGTGTGGACGCTGCCCAACGCGCTGTCGGTGCTGCGGCTGCTCGGCGTCCCGCTGTTCCTGTGGCTGCTGCTGGGGCCCGAGGCTGACGGCTGGGCGGTCGTCGTCCTCATGCTCTCCGGCGTCACCGACTGGGCCGACGGAGCGCTCGCCCGCAAGCTCGGGCAGTACAGCCGCCTCGGTGCGCTGCTGGACCCGGCGGCCGACCGGCTCTACATCGTGGCCACGCTCGTGGCCTTCGTGCTGCGCGACGTCGTCCCGCTCTGGGTGGTCGCGGTCCTGGTCGGCCGGGAGCTCGTGCTGGGCGTCATGCTGCTGGTGCTGCGCCACTACGGCTATCCGCCGCTGCAGGTGCACTACCTGGGCAAGGCCGCCACGTTCATCCTGCTGTACGCCTTCCCCGGCCTCCTGCTGGCCGACGGCGACGGCACGCTCGCGGCGGTGTGCCAGCCCATCGCCTGGGCGCTCACCATCTGGGGCGGCGTCCTCTACGTCGTGGCCGGGCTGCTGTACGTCGTCCAGGTGCTCGGCATCGTCGCCGCCGAGCGCCGGGCGGCCCCGCGGGCAGCACGGTGACCACCGCCACCCCGGGCAGCGGCGGGCTGCGGTCGGCGGGTGCCTCCCTGCTCGACCAGGTGCTGGCCGAGACGCTCGACCCCGCCTACACCCGCGCCGCCCGCGAGCGGGAGGGCCGCCCGGAGCCCGGGCCCGGCCGGCGCAGGGCGGGCCAGGTCGCGGTCGCGCTGGTCATGGTGGCCGCCGGCCTGCTCGCCGCGGTGACCTACCACCTGACGGCGGCCGGGGCCGAGGGGCGGCAGGAGATCCGCGCCGCGCTGGTCGACGACATCGGCGACGCCGAGGACGTCAGCGACGCGCTCGTCGCCGACCTCGAGCAGGCGCGCGCCGACGTCGACAGCGCCCGGGAGGCGGCGCTCGCGGCCTCCGACGAGGGGCAGGAGGCGCTGCGGGCGCTGGACGAGGCCGAGCAGATGGCCGGCACCGTGCCGGTCACCGGCCCCGGGCTGCTGGTCACGCTCGCCGACGCCGAGGCCGACGCGGAGGACGACCCGGTCGGCGGCGACGCCGAGCCCGACCCCCGCAACCGGATCCGGGACGACGACATCCAGGTCGTGGTGAACGCCCTGTGGGTCGCCGGTGCCGAGGCGGTGAGCATCAACGGGCAGCGGCTGAGCCCCACGACCGCGATCCGGTTCGCCGGCGAGGCGGTGCTCGTCGACTTCCGCCCCGTCACCAACCCCTACGAGATCAGCGCCATCGGCGATCCCGACACGCTGCGCTCGCGCTTCCTCACGGTGCCCGAGGTCATCGCCCTCGCCGGCGCGTCGGACTCCTTCGGGCTGCGCTTCGACTTCGGCGAACGGGAGTCGCTGTCCCTGCCCGCGGGGCGCACGCCCGAGCTGCGCTCGGCGACGGCCGTTCCCGACGGCGCCCCGGCCGGGAGCACCCCCGTGCCGGGCACCGTCCCGCCGGGCACCGAGCTGCCCGCCGATCCCGGTGCCGGCCCGACCGGCGGCACCCCTCGACCGACCCCGGAGGCCGACCCGTGATCCCCGTTCTCGGGCTGGTCGTCGGGGTGGTCCTCGGGCTGGTCTTCGAGCCGACCGTCCCGCTGTCGCTGCAGCCGTACCTGCCGATCGCCGTCGTGGCGGCGCTCGACGCGGTGTTCGGCGGGGCACGGGCGCGCCTGGACCGGGTCTTCGACGCCCGGGTGTTCGTCATCTCCTTCGTGTCCAACGTCGTCGTCGCGGCGCTGATCGTGTTCCTCGGCGACCAGCTCGGCGTCGGCGCGCAGCTGTCCACCGCGGTGGTCGTCGTCCTCGGGATCCGGATCTTCGGCAACGCCGCGGCCATCCGCCGGCACGTGTTCCGGGCATGACCGGCGACCCGCACCCGGACCCGGCGCCGGACCCCGTGCCGGATCCGATGCCCGACCCCATGCCGGACCCGGCGCCTCATCCCGTGCCGGATCCGACGCCCGACCCCGTGCCGGACCCGGCGCCGGGGGAGGCGGCCGCGGAGCCGACCCCGCCGGCCGAGCCGAGAGCCGCCGGGGTCGCCACCGAGCCGGCGGCCGAGGGGGCCCCGGCGGCCGAGGAGCTCGAGGCCCGGGAGCCGGCCGCGTCGGCGGCGGGGGAGGCGAACGCCCCGGACGAGCAGCCCGCACCGCCCGGGCGCCGGCGCCGCCGCGACCCCGTCGCCGCGGCGCTGATCGGCGTCCTCACGCTCCTGCTCGGCTTCGCCTTCGCCGTCCAGGTCCGGGTCACCGACACCGACCAGGCGCTCACCGGCGCCCGGGAGGAGGACCTGGTCCGGATCCTCGACGAGCTGGAGGCGGAGGAGGAGCGGCTGCGCGGCCAGCTCGCCGACCAGCGCGCGGCGCTGCGTGACCTCAACGACTCCGACAGTCGCGCCGACGCGGCCCTCGAGGCGGCCCGGGAGCAGGCCGACGCCCTCGCCATCCTCAACGGCACCGTCGCCGCCGAGGGGCCCGGGCTGCTGATGACCGTGCGCGATCCCGAGGGCGAGGTCCGCGTGGCCGACGTGCTCGGCGCCATCCAGGAACTGCGCGGCGCGGGTGCGGAGACGATGCAGGTCGACGGCATCCGCATCGGGGTGAGCTCCGCCGTCACCGGCCAGCCGGGTGCCCTGCGCATCGACGACCAACCGATCACCAGCCCGTACGAGATCGTGGTCATCGGCTCGCCGCAGGACCTGGAGACGGCGATGAACATCCCCGGCGGGGTCGTGGACAGCATCAACCGCCGCGGCGGCGCGGTGGTCATCGCGCAGTCCGACCGCGTCCTGGTGGACGCGTTGCGACCGCTGGAGACGCCTCAATACGCTGAGCCCGACAACTAGCCCTTCCGGGCCCGTCCGGAGGTTCGCGCCGAGCTCGCGGGGCGTGCGGAGGACGGGGCCTGCAACCTCCTGGAGACCTGCCGCATGGCCATCCCCGACGACCGCCGCTACACCGACCAGCACGAGTGGACGCTCGTGCGGGACGGCGACGAAGGGGCTCCCGTCGTCCGGGTCGGCATCACCGACCACGCGCAGGACGCGCTGGGCGACATCGTGTTCGTGCAGCTGCCCGACGTGGGCGCCGAGCTCGCCGCCGGTGACCCGATGGGGGAGGTCGAGTCGACCAAGTCCGTCTCCGACGTCTACGCGCCCGTGGCCGGTGTCGTCGTCGCCGTCAACGGTGCGCTGGAGGCCACGCCCGAGACGGTCAACGCCGACCCCTACGGCGAGGGATGGCTCGTCGACATCCGGGTGGACGGCGGTTCCGGCGACCCCACGGCCGCCCTGCTCGACGCCGCTGCCTACCGGGCGCTGGTCGACGGGAGCTGATCCCCCCGGCCGGGGGCTGATCCGACCGGCGGCGGCACGCGCCGCGCCCCGGCCCGGGGAGCCGCGCCCATCCGCCCGGCGGCTCACTATGCTCGACCCACGACGCACCGCCGGGACCTCCGGCGGCCGCGCTCGTGACCCTGGACCTCCGGTTGACCCTCGGGTCCACCGCTGGTTCCATGACCAACGGCCCGCCGTGCCCTGCGCGGCGGCCGACCAGCGACGGACTGACCGGTCCGTCGTCCGCCGGCCGCCGTGGCCACCTCCCGAGGCCCGCGGCGGTGCCCCCTGCACCGGAGGAGACAGACGTGCACTGCACTCGTTGTGGACACAACAACCCCGAGGGCAGTCGCTTCTGCGCGCAGTGCGGCTCGGCCCTGGCACCCGAGCGGATCGGGGAGTCCACCAGCGTCATCCCCAAGGTCGGCGGTGAGGACTCGGGCGAGGTGGCCGAGGTCGCCGTCGACAGCGCCGCCGACGCGCACGCCGGTGCCGTCGAGTCGCTCCCGGACGGCTCGGCCCTGCTCGTCGTCAAGCGCGGCCCGAACGCGGGCAGCCGCTTCCTGCTCGACCAGGACGTGACCACCGCCGGTCGGCACCCCGACAGCGACATCTTCCTGGACGACGTCACGGTCAGCCGCCGGCACGTGGAGTTCCACCGCGAGGGCGGCGGCTTCTCCGTGCACGACGTCGGCAGCCTCAACGGCACGTACGTCAACCGCGAGCCGGTCGACGTCGCCACCCTCGCCGGCGGGGACGAGGTGCAGATCGGCAAGTTCCGGCTGGTCTACCTCGCCGGCCCGCGCACCGGCGAGCCCGCCGCCCGCTGACCCGTGCCCGGAGCGCGCCGGCACGCGTCCGGGAACGCCGCCGACGAGCACACCCCCCGGCTCACCATCGGGGAGGTGTTGAGCGTCCTGCGCGACGACTTCCCCGACGTGACGATCAGCAAGATCCGCTACCTGGAGTCCGAGGACCTGGTGCACCCCGAGCGGACGGCGTCGGGGTACCGCAAGTTCTCCACGGCCGACGTCGCCCGGCTGCGGTACGTGCTGGCCGCGCAGCGGGACCAGTACCTGCCGCTGCGGGTCATCAAGGAGCACCTGGCGGCGCTGGACAGCGGGCTTCCGCTGCCCGGCGGCCCCGGGCCGGTCGCCGAGGCCGCGGAGGCGGCGCAGTCCGCCGTCGCCGGCAACGGCGACGGCACGATGGGCCCCGAGGAGTTCGCCGAGGCCGCGGGGATGGGCCTGGACCAGCTCGCCGACTGCGTGCAGTTCGGCCTGCTCACCACCGACGCCGAGGGGCGGCACCCCGCCGCGGACCTGGCGGTGGCCCGGGCCGCCGCGGGGCTGGCCCGGCACGGCCTCGAGCCGCGGCACCTGCGGGTGTACCGGACCGCGGCGGAGCGGGAGGCCGGCCTGGTCGAGCAGCTGGTCACGCCCGTGCTGCGGGCGCGCTCGGACGATGCGCGGGGCCGTGCCACGGAGAAGCTGCGCGAGCTGGCGGGGCTGTCGGCGCAGCTGCACACCGCCCTGCTGGAGTCGCGACTCCGGGACCTCCTCCGCCCGTAGGTCGGGCGTACGGTGGACGCACCGGATCCCCGGGGCGCCGCCGGATCGCGCCGACCCGACTGCCCTGCCGGGAGCCGACATCCAGCCGTACAGCAGCCGAGGAGTCTCCGTGCAGGAACTGCGTGTCGTCGGGGTCCGGGTCGAGCTGCCCGGCAACCAGCCGATCCTGCTGCTCAAGGAGACGCAGGGGGAGCGGTACCTCCCGATCTGGATCGGGGCGGTCGAGGCCGCCGCCATCGCGTTCGAGCAGCAGGGGGTCCGGCCGGCGCGGCCCATGACCCACGACCTGCTCCGCGACGTCGTCCGCGCGCTCGGCGCGACGCTGGAGGCCGTCAACATCACCGAGATGCGGGACGGGATCTACATCGCCGAGCTCGTCCTCGGCGAGGACCGGGTCGTCAGCGCCCGCCCGTCGGACGCGGTCGCGCTCGCGGTGCGGACCGGTGCGCCGATCTTCGGCGCCGAGTCCTTGCTCGACGAGGTCGGCATCGAGATCCCCGACGAGCAGGAGGACGAGGTCGAGAAGTTCCGCGAGTTCCTCGACCAGATCTCGCCGGAGGACTTCGGGGCCGGTTCCGGCTCCGGCGGCTGACCGACCGGGTACGCCTCGCCCCGCACGCCGGGCGCGAGTCGCCGGACGGGGCCCGTGGGACCTCGTGCGCCTCAGTCTTCCCGCCGGTCACAGGAGTCCCGCGACGGCTTGAGTGCCGACGCCCGGGCGCCGATACCCTCCTTCCGGGTCTTGCGGGGCGACACGCCGCCCCGCTCAGTTGACCCGCCCCAGGGCCCGGCTTACGTTGCACGAACAACACCGGTGTGACACCTGAGGTCAGTGGGTGCAGCGCCGGGGTCGCCGCCCCGACCGGGGGCGGGACACGGAGGAGGGACGCCGACGTGAGCGACCAGAGCAACGGCTCCCAGGGTCAGCTCTTCAGTGACGCCGCGGTGGGCGCCCCCTCCTACGACGAGGTCGACACCGACCTCGTCGGCTACCGGGGCCCGACCGCCTGCGCCGCCGCGGGGATCACCTACCGCCAGCTGGACTACTGGGCCCGCACCGGCCTGGTCGCTCCCTCGGTGCGCAGCGCCACCGGCTCGGGCACGCAGCGGCTCTACTCCTTCCGCGACATCCTCGTGCTCAAGGTCGTCAAGCGGCTGCTGGACACCGGGGTCTCCCTGCAGAACATCCGCAAGGCCGTCGACCACCTGCGCAACCGCGGGATCAAGGACCTGGCCAACGTCACCCTCTTCTCCGACGGCGCCACCGTGTACGAGTGCACCTCCGCCGAGGAGGTCGTCGACCTGCTCGCCGGCGGTCAGGGCGTCTTCGGCATCGCCGTCTCCGGTGCGCTGCGGGAGCTGTCCGGCGAGCTCGCCGAGCTCCCGGCCGAGCGGCTCGACGGCGCGCCGATGAGCTCCGACGACGAGCTGTCCCTGCGCCGCCGTCGCCGCGCCGCGGGGTAGGGAAGAACCCGTTTCCCCCGGGGATCAGGTGACCTGATCCCCGCGCCTCCTCCCTCACGTCCTGCGGTGGGGGAGGACGCGCCCCGGTGAGGGAGGACGCTCCGCAGCGCCGTGGGAGGACGCTCCGCAGCGCCGTGGGACGACGACCGGCCGCTGGTAGCGTCGCTGCAATGGCGGACGCTGCTCCTGGCCCCCTCCCAACGCTCCGGGCGCTGAGCCCGGCCGGCTCGTTCGCCGCGCGGCACATCGGCCCGCGCCCGGCCGAGACCGCCGAGATGCTCGCCACCATCGGCCACGACTCGCTGCGGTCGCTGGTCGACGCCACCGTTCCCGAGGGCGTCCGCGACCGCCGGCCGCTGGACCTCCCGGCCGCGGCCGACGAGTCCGCCGTCCTCGCGGCACTGCGCGAGCGGGCCGAGGCCAACGAGGTCTTCAGCTCGATGATCGGCCTCGGTTACTCGGGCACGGTGACGCCTGCGGTCATCCAGCGGGTCATCCTCGAGAACCCGGCCTGGTACACCGCCTACACGCCCTACCAGCCCGAGATCAGCCAGGGCCGGCTCGAGGCGCTGCTGAACTTCCAGACGATGGTCGCCGACCTCACCGGGCTGCCGGTCGCGGGCGCCTCGATGCTCGACGAGGCCACGGCCGCGGCCGAGGCGATGACCCTGGTGCGCCGGGCCGGCCGGGCGAAGGCGGACGCGGTCTTCGTCGTGGACGCCGACACCCTGCCGCAGACCCTCGCCGTGCTGCGCACCCGCGCCGAGCCGCTGGGCATCGGGCTGCACGTGGCCGACCTCTCCGGCGGCTGGCCCGACGACCTGCCCGAGGCCGGCGCCTTCGGCGTCCTGCTCTCCTTCCCGGGCGCCGGCGGCGCCGTCCGCGACCACCGGGCCCTGGCCGCCGCGGCGCACGAGGCCGGGGCCGCCGTCGTCGTGGCCGCCGACCTGCTGGCCCTGACCCTGCTCGAGGCGCCGGGGGAGTGGGGAGCCGACGTCGCCTGCGGCAGCACCCAGCGCTTCGGCGTCCCGCTCGGCTTCGGCGGGCCGCACGCGGGCTACCTGTCGGTCCGCGAGGGCCTGGCCCGGCAGCTGCCCGGGCGGCTGGTGGGCGTCTCGGTCGACGCCGACGGCGCCGTCGCCTACCGCCTGGCCCTGCAGACCCGCGAGCAGCACATCCGCCGGGAGAAGGCGACCAGCAACATCTGCACCGCCCAGGTGCTGCTGGCCGTGATGGCCGGCGCCTACGCCGTCTACCACGGCCCGGACGGCCTGACGGCGATCGCGGCGCGGGTGCACCGCAGCGCCGTCGTCCTCGCCGGCTGGTTGCGGGCTGGTGGCCTCGAGGTCGCGCACGAGGCGTTCTTCGACACGCTGACCGTCGCGGTCCCGGGCCGGGCCGCCGACGTGGTCGCCGCCGCCGCGCAGCGGCGGATCAACCTGCGCCTGGTGGACGCCGACACCGTCGCCGTCGCCTGCGACGAGACGACGACGCCGGAGATCCTGGCGCTGGTCGCCGAGGCCTTCGGGGTACCGGGCGACCCGGACGCCGCGCGGGACGACGACGGCGCGGACGCCCTGCCGGCCGGGCTCCGCCGCCGCACCCCGTTCCTGACCCATCCGGTCTTCTCCGCGCACCGCTCGGAGACCGCGCTGATGCGCTACCTGCGCTCGCTGTCGGACAAGGACCTGGCGCTGGACCGCACGATGATCCCGCTGGGCTCGTGCACCATGAAGCTCAACTCGGCCGTCGAGATGGCCGCCATCACCTGGCCCGAGTTCGCCGGCATCCACCCCTTCGCCCCGGCCGGGCAGACCGCCGGGTACCGCCGGCTCATCGACGAGCTCTGCGAGGGTCTGGCCGAGATCACCGGCTACGCCGCGGTCAGCGTGCAGCCCAACGCCGGATCGCAGGGCGAGTTCGCCGGGCTGATGGCCATCCGCGGCTACCACCACGCCCGCGGAGAGGCCTTCCGCGACGTCTGCCTGATCCCCAGCTCCGCGCACGGCACCAACGCCGCCAGCGCGGTCATGGCCGGCATGCGCGTCGTCGTCGTGGCCTGCGACGAGGCAGGCAACGTCGACCTGGCCGACCTGCGCGCCAAGGTGGAGCGGCACGCCGACCGGCTCGCCGCCATCATGATCACCTACCCGTCGACGCACGGGGTGTTCGAGACCGAGGTGCAGGAGATCTGCGCCGCGGTGCACGACGCCGGCGGCCAGGTCTACGTCGACGGCGCCAACCTCAACGCGATGGTCGGGCTCGCCCGGCCCGGCCGGTTCGGCTCCGACGTCAGCCACCTGAACCTGCACAAGACCTTCTGCATCCCGCACGGCGGTGGCGGCCCGGGCGTGGGGCCGATCGGCGTCCGCGAGCACCTGGTGCCGTTCCTCCCCGGCCACCCGCTGGTCGACACCGGCGCGCAGGGACCGGCCGTGTCGGCCGCCCCGTGGGGCTCGGCGGGCATCCTGCCGATCTCCTGGGCCTACCTGCGGCTGATGGGCCCGGACGGGCTCCAGCGCGCCACCGAGCACGCGATCCTCGGCGCCAACTACCTCGCCGCGCGGCTGCGCGAGCACTTCCCGGTGCTCTACACCGGTCGCGACGGGCTGGTCGCCCACGAGTGCATCCTCGACATCCGGCCGCTCACCAAGGCCACCGGCGTCACCAACGACGACATCGCCAAGCGGCTGGTCGACTTCGGTTTCCACGCCCCGACGATGAGCTTCCCGGTGGCCGGGACGCTGATGGTCGAGCCCACCGAGAGCGAGGACAAGCGCGAGCTCGACCGGTTCGTCGAGGCGATGGTCGCCATCCGCGCGGAGATCGACAAGGTCGCGTCCGGCGAGTACGACCGCGAGGACAACCCGCTGCGCAACGCGCCGCACACCCTCGCGATGGTGGCGGGGGAGTGGGGCCGGCCGTATCCCCGGTCGACGGCGGTGTACCCGGTTCCGGGGCTGGCCGGCCGCGGCTACCTCAGCCCGGTGCGGCGCATCGACCAGGCCTACGGCGACCGCAACCTGGTCTGCTCCTGCCCGTCACCGGAGGCGTTCGCCGAGCCCGAGCCGCCGTCGGCCCCGGTCGGCCGCGTGCCGGGCCGCGGCGAGGGCGCCCCGGACGACCTCGGCACCACCGAGGACGTCGTCGGCGCCGCCCGGGCCTGACTCCGGGTCCCGTGCGGTGGGGCGGCCGGGGTCGGCCGTCCCACCCGGAGACGGCGTCGTCCGGCCCGCGGTGCTCGGCGACCGCCCGGGCCGGTCCGCAGGGCTCAGCCCGCGGCGGCCAGCACCGGCACGAAGTCGCGGTGGTGGGCGACGGCACGACCGTCGGGCAGCAGCTCGCCGTCGTCGTCGAACAGGACGACGCCGTTGCACAGCAGGTTCCAGCCCTGCTCGGGGTGGCTGCTGACCACCGCGGCGAGGTCGCGGTCGTCGCTGGCGGCGTCGGGGCAGGGAGATACGTGATGGCACATGGGGAGGCACTCCCGGTCAGCGGCCCGTGGGGCCGGTGGTGACGATTCGTGTCCGGTCGGTGACCGAACACGGATGAGTGTGCCCTCGATCACTCTCGGAGGGACGGGAGCGCGCCGACGGAGTCACCCGTCCGAGTCGTCGACACCTGCCATGGCGCGACGCGGCGGAACACGCGGACCATGCCGCGGGGCCGCCGTGCGCCCGGTGGTCGACCGTTATCCCCAACAGTGTCGCCGCGGAGCGGCCGGCGGCTCCGGAAACGTGGAGGAGGGAGGCGCCGACGCGGGACCCTGCCGGTGCCTTCCGGTCGTTGCGGGTCCTGCGGCGCCCGCAACGACCGGAGAACACCGGCAAGGCGGTGGGGACGGCGGGACGGCCGGGACGGCGGGAGGGCCGCGACGGCGGTGCGGCCGCTCAGATCTTGCGCAGCAGGACCCGGCGCACCGAGTGGTCGGCGGCCTTCTGCAGCACCGCGCGCGCCCGGGACCGGGTCGGCACGATGTTCTCCCGCAGGTTCGGCACGTTGACCGACCGCCAGATCTCCAGCGCGGTCTGCCGGGCCTGCTCGTCGCTGAGGTCGGCGAAGCGGTGGAAGTAGGCGCTGGTGTCGGCGAACGCGGTCCGGCGCAGCGCGAGGAACCGCTCGACGTACCACTCCTGGATGTCGCTCTCGGCCGCGTCGACGTAGACGGAGAAGTCGAAGAAGTCGGAGAGGAAGACCTCCGGGGCCCGGCCGTCGGCGCGGCGGCCCGCCTGGAGCACGTTGAGCCCCTCGAGCACGAGGATGTCGGGCCGGTCGACGTCCTGGGTGGCGTCGTCCACGACGTCGTAGGAGGAGTGCGAGTACAGCGGCGCGCTCACCCGGCCGCGACCGCTCTTCACCTCGGAGAGGAAGCGGATCAGCGCGCGCCGGTCGTAGCTCTCGGGAAAGCCCTTGCGGCCCAGCAGCCCGCGGGCCTCCAGGACGGCGTTGGGCAGCAGGAAGCCGTCGGTGGTGACCAGGTCGACCCGGGGGGCGCCGGGCCCGGCGGCCAGGAGGGTCTGCAGCAGCCGGGCGGTGGTGCTCTTGCCCACCGCGACGCTGCCGGCCACCGCGATGACGTAGGGCACCTTGGCGCTGGCGTCGCCGAGGAACCGGTTGCGGGCCTCCCACAGCCCGCGGCTGGCCTCCACGTGCAGGTTCAGCAGCCCCGCCAGCGGCAGGTAGACGGTCGCCACCTCGTCGAGGTCGATCCGGTCGCCGAGGCTCTTGAGGGAGGCGAGCTCGCGCTCGTCGAGGGGGAGCGCCGAGCCTGCGGCCAGCGCTCGCCACGAGGCGCGGTCGAACACCGCGTAGGGCGAGATGGCCCGCGTTCCTGCCGTCACGCCACTCATCGTGCCGTCCGCCGGTGGGGGACCCGCGCGCCGGGTCACCCGACGGGGGTGGGGCCGCGCGCACGGACGGGTGCGGACCGGCCCCGGCGCGCGCCCCGGCGTCTACTGTCGGCCGCGTGCGGAGCTCCGGGCTGGTCGACTGCATCGAGCAGTACCACGCCGCCGCGCCGCTGCACGACGGGCGGATCGAGGCGGTGGGCGGGCTCGACGTCCCGGTCGTCGGCCCCACGTGGCCCTACCCGGCGCGCCCGCGGCCCGGCGGGGGAGCGGTGACCGTCGACGACGTCCGCGCGGCGATGGCGCTCCAGGCGGAGTCGGGGCTGCCGGTGGCCCTGGAGTGGATCTGGGAGCGGTCCGCCGGGACGGCCGCTGCCGCCCGCGGCGCCGGCCTCACCGTCGAGTACCTGCCGCTGCTGGTGCTCGACGACCCGGTGGAGCTGCTGCTGCCGCACGGCGTCCGGCTGTACCTGGTCGGCGCCGAGGACCCGCAGCTGCCGCGCTACCAGCGCCTGGCCGAGCTCGCCTTCGCCACCCCGGCCTCGGCGTCCGGCGGCGCCACGGTCGTGGAGGAGCGCGTCGAGGCCAACCCGCGCACCGACGTGCTGCGCGAGCGGATCGCCACCGGCCGCACCGTGATGATGGTCGCCGTCGAGGGCGGCGAGCCGGTGGCCGTCGGCTCGCACCACCCGCTGGACCTCGACGGCACCGAGACCAGCGAGATCACCGGGGTGGCCACGCTGCCCCGGCTGCGCGGCCGCGGGCTCGGCGCGGGGCTGACGTCGGCGCTGGCCGAGCACGCCCGCGAGACCGCAGACCTGGTGTTCCTCACCGCCGGCGATGACGACGTGGCCCGGGTCTACGAGCGGGTCGGCTTCGCGTGGGTCGGCACGACCGGCGTCGCCGACCTGCCTCTCTAGGCGGGGCCCGTCACTGCTCGTAGGTCGCGACGAGCGTGGCGCGGGCCAGGGTGTGGCTGAACAGGGTGAACCCGTGGAAGGCCGGTGAGGCGTCGGCCGGCACGCCCAGGTCCTCGGTGTCCAGCGCGTGCACCACGACGAAATAGCGGTGCGGCCCGTGGCCGGCCGGGGGAGCGGCTCCGACGTAGCAGCGGAAGCCCGCGTCGTTGCGCAGCTGGTACGCGCCGGCGGGCAGACCGGCGCCGTCCTGGCTGCCGGCGCCCGAGGGCAGCGAGGTCACCGAGGCGGGGATCGCGGTGACGATCCAGTGCCAGAAGCCGCTGACGGTCGGGGCGTCGGGGTCGAAGACGGTGACGGCGAACCCGCGGGTCCCCTCGGGGAAGCCCGACCACGACAGCTGGGGGGACCGGTCCTCGCCACCGGCGCCCATCACGCCGCTGACCTGCGGCATCGCCAGGGACTCCCCGTCGCGGACGTCGGTGCTCGTCACCTGGAACGACGGCACCGCCGGCAGGAAGTCGTAGGGGCTGGGCGGCACGGGGCGGTCGGGCATGGGGGTCCTCTCCTCGCAGGTCGGCGTGCGGACGCCGGGATCGGCCGGGTCGTCCCCGGCCGACGATAGGGAGCCGGGAGCCCGCGCGCGCGTCGTCGCGTCGCGGTCGGATCGGTTCGACCCGCCACGCGGTCGGGCGCGCCGGTAGCGTCGCAGCGTGCTCGGACTCCCGGACGGCATCAGGGCCTGCCTCTTCGACATGGACGGCGTCCTGACCAGGACCGCGACCGTCCACATGGCCGCGTGGAAGCGCACGTTCGACGAGTTCCTGAGAGCCCGGGATCCGGGCGCGCGGGAGTTCAGCCAGGACGACTACAACCGCTTCGTCGACGGCAAGCCGCGCGCCGACGGCGTCCGCGACTTCCTCGCCGGCCGGGGCATCACGCTGCCCGAGGGCACGGCGGACGACGGCCCGGACGCCGCCACGGTGCACGGCGTCGGCCAGCGCAAGAACGTGCTCCTGCTGCGCGAGCTCGACGAGCACGGCGTCGACGTCTATCCCGGCTCCCTGCGTTTCCTCGAGGCCGCGCGGGCCGCGGGCCTGGCGACCGCCGTCGTCACCGCGTCGGCCAACGGCGAGCAGGTCGTGGCGGCCGGTGGCTTCGGTCCCCTGATCGACGCGCGGGTGGACGGCGTGGTCGCGGCGGCCGAGGGGCTGCGCGGCAAGCCGGCCCCGGACACCTTCCTCGCCGGCGCGCGGGCGCTGGGGGTGGAACCGGCGCAGGCGGTCGTCTTCGAGGACGCCCTGGCCGGGGTCGCCGCGGGCCGCGCGGGGGCCTTCGGGTACGTGGTGGGGGTGGACCGCGTCGGGCAGGCCGAGGCGCTGCGGCGGGGCGGCGCCGACGTCGTCGTCCAGGATCTCGCCGACCTGCTCGACGGAACCGACGGAGGACCGGCCATGACGGAGGACCGCACGTGACCGAGGGCCGGGCCACCTTCCCGATCGAGCCGTGGGCGCTGACCGAGATCGGTCTCGACCACGCCTCGCTGGCCACGCACGAGTCGGTGTTCGCGCTGGCCAACGGGCACATCGGGATGCGCGGGTCGTTCGAGGAGGGCGAGCCCGTCGTCGTCCCGGGCACCTACCTGAACGGCTTCTTCGAGGAGCGTCCCCTGCCCTACGCCGAGGCCGGCTACGGCTTTCCGGAGCAGGGCCAGACCGTGGTCAACGTGACCGACGGCAAGCTGATCCGGCTGCTGGTCGGCGACACCCCGCTGGACCTGGCCTACGGCACGATCGTCGACCACCGCCGGACCCTCGACCTGCGCCGCGGGGTGCTGCGCCGGGTCACCGAGTGGCGCTCGCCCAACGGGCGCACCGTGAAGGTCACGAGCACCCGGCTGGTGTCGCTGAGCCGGCGGTCCATCGCGGCCATCGAGTACGCGGTCGAGTGCACCGACGACCGGGGCGACCTGTACGTGGCGCTGCAGTCGGACCTGCTGGCCAACGAGCCGGTCGACAGCGGCTCCGAGGGCGAGGACCCGCGGGCCGCCGCGGCCCTGCGCCGGCCGCTGGTCTCGGAGCTGGCGGTGGGCCGCGGTCAGCGCGCGGTGCTGGTGCACCGGACCTCGCGCAGCGGGCTGCGGATGGCCGCCGGCATGGACCACGTCGTCGACGTCCCCGACACCGCGACCGAGGACATGGAGGCGGGGGAGGACCTGGCCCGGTTCACCCTCGCCGCCCGCCTGCCGCAGGGCCGCGGGCTCAAGCTGGTGAAGTACCTCGCCTACGGGTGGTCCTCGCGGCGCTCGGCCCCGGCGCTGCGCGACCAGGTCGAGGGCGCGCTGGCGACGGCGAAGCTGGCCGGCTTCGAGCGCCTGCTGAGCGAGCAGAAGCAGGTGCTCGACGAGTACTGGGCGCAGGCCGACGTCGAGGTGGAGGGCGACGACGAGCTGCAGCAGGCGGTGCGCGTGGGCATGTTCCACGTCCTCCAGGCGGGGTTGCGCGCCGAGCGGCAGCCCATCCCCGCCAAGGGCCTCACCGGGCCCGGCTACGACGGGCACACGTTCTGGGACACCGAGACCTACGTGCTGCCGGTGCTGACCTACACCGCGCCGCACGCCGCCCGGGACGCGCTGCGCTGGCGGCACTCGACCCTGGAACTGGCCCGCGAGCGGGCCCGGGTGCTCGGTCGCCACGGCGCGGCGTTCCCGTGGCGGACCATCCGGGGAGAGGAGACCTCCGGCTACTGGCCGGCCGGGACGGCGGCCTTCCACATCAACGCCGACATCGCCGACGCCGTCGTCCGGTACTGGCACGCCACCGGGGACGAGGAGTTCGACCGCGACTTCGGGGCCGAGCTGCTCATCGAGACGGCCCGGCTGTGGGCCTCGCTCGGGCACTTCGACAGCGAGGACGGCTTCCGCATCGACGGGGTCACCGGGCCCGACGAGTACACGGCGGTCGTGGACAACAACGTCTACACGAACCTCATGGCGCAGCGGAACCTGCGGGAGGCGGCCAAGGCGGTGGCCCGGCAGCCCGACGTCGCCGGCCGGCTGGAGGTCACCGACGACGAGGTGGCGGTCTGGGAGCGGGCCGCCCGGCTGATGCGCATCCCCTTCGACGCCCGCCTCGGCGTGCACATGCAGTCGGACGCCTTCACCCACCACGAGGAGTGGGACTTCGAGACCACCCCGGCGTCGAGCTACCCGCTGCTGCTGAACTACCCGTACTTCGAGATCTACCGCAAGCAGGTGATCAAGCAGGCCGACCTGGTGATGGCCCTGCACCTGCGCGGGGACGCCTTCACCCAGGAGGAGAAGGCCGCCGACTTCGCCTACTACGAGGCGCGGACCGTCCGCGACTCGTCGCTGTCGGCGGCGCAGCAGGCGGTGGTGGCGGCCGAGACCGGGCACCTCGAGCTCGCCTACGACTACTGGGCCGAGGCCACCCTCACCGACGTCCAGAACCTGCACGGCAACTCCGGGCACGGCCTGCACATCGCCTCGATGGCCGGCGGGTGGACCGTCGCCGTCGCCGGCTTCGGGGGGATGCGCGACCACGACGGGCGGCTGCTGTTCGCCCCGCGGCTGCCACCCCGGCTGACCCGGCTGCGGTTCCGGGTGGTCTACCAGGGCCGGATCCTCGAGGTGGAGGTCGGCACGGAGAAGACCAGCTACCGGCTGGTGGAGGGCGAGCCGCTCGACGTCCACCACCACGGACGGCGGATCACCATCGGCGACGGCGACTGCGTCCTGGACATCCCGCCGGCGCCCGAGGTGACGCCGGTACGCCAGCCGCCCGGCGCGGCCCCCCGCCGCCGCGCGCGCGCCTGACCCGAGGGGCGCGACGGCGCCAAGCTGGGCAGAAGCGCGAAATTGCCCCGGGGCGGAAGCGCGAAATTGCCCCGGGGCGGAAGCGCGGAATTGCCCCGGGGCGGAAGCGCGGAATTGCCCTCAGCGGAGCAGCCACCAGGCGCCGAGGGCGAGGCAGGCGAGGTCCACGACGAGCAGCACCCCGACCCACGCCAGGGCCGGCAGGCCGGTGAGGCGGGCCAGCTGGTCGGCGTCGGAGTCCCGGGCGCCCCGCCGCCGCCGGGTGCGCTGCAGCTCGAGCACGGCCTTCGGCGCGCCCAGCAGCAGGAACCACGTCAGGGCCGCGGCGAAGACGGCCTGCCCGGCCGGCGGCAGCCACCAGGTCGCCGCGAACACCGCCGCGCCGGTGGCGAGGACCGACCACAGCCCGTACCAGTTGCGGATCTGCACCAACAGGAGCCCGAGCAGGGCCAGCAGCGCCCAGAGCAGCCCGACGGCGTGCCCGGCAGCGAGCAGCGCGGCGGCGCCGAGGCCGAACAGCGCCGGGCCGGTGTAGCCGGCGGCGCAGGTCGCCACCATGCCCGGCCCCGACGGCCGCCCGGCGGAGACGGTCAGCCCGGAGGTGTCGGAGTGCAGCCGGATCCCGGCCAGCCGTCGGCCGACGACGAGCGCGACCAGGCCGTGCGCGCCCTCGTGGGCGATCGTCAGCACGCCGCGGGCCGGACGCCAGAGCGCGGGGGAGAGGACGACGAGCAGGGCGAGCGCTGCGGCGAGCAGCACCCACTCCGGGGGCAGCTCGTCCACCGGCGTGGTGACGCGGGCCCAGAACCGGCCGAGGACCTCCACGGTCGGTTCTCCCTCCGGACGCCGGCTCTGGTCGCTGCCCAGGGTCCCAGACCGGTTCCCGTCGCCGCGCAAGCAGTAACCGTTATCCCCAAGACTGTCGCGGCACGAGCCGCTGCCAAGAACCAGCGACGACGGACCAACCCCCGCACCGACCGGACCGGGCTACCCTCGCCGCCGCGGTCGCTGAGCTGACGGAGGTGCCGTGTCCCGGTCGTCCGACGCCACCGGCCCGGCGCTGTCGCGGCGGTCCTTCCTGGCCGGAGCGGCGGCCGGCGCCGGGGTCCTGCTGGTCGGCTGCGGCGCGTCGCGCGACCCGGGCCGGGCAGCGACCTCGTCGGCGGCCACCGGGGAAGCGGCGACCGGGGGAGCGGCGGCACCGGGGTACGGGCCGCTCGTCGAGGACCCCCGCGGCCTGCTGGCGCTGCCCGCCGGGTTCCGCTACCGGGTCCTGGCCCGGGAGGGCGAGACCCGCCTGGACACCGGCGAGCCCGCCCCCTCGGACCCCGACGGCGCGGCCGCCTTCGCGGCTTCCGACGGGGAGGGGACCGTGCTGGTGGTGAACCACGAGGTCGGCGGCGACGAGCCGCACCCCGTGCCGCACGTCGCGGGGCTGGTCTACGACGAGGCGGCCTACGGCGGGACGACGACGATGCTGCTCGGCCCGGACGGCGAGGTCCGATCGCACACGGTGAGCCTGGCCGGCACCCGCACCAACTGCGCGGGCGGCCGGACCCCCTGGGAGACGTGGCTCAGCTGCGAGGAGACCGAGGAGATCCTGGGGAAGCCGCACGGCTACGTGTTCGAGGTCGATCCCTTCGACCCGGCGGCGAACCGCGACCCGCGGCCGGTCGCCGCGCTCGGTCGGTTCGCGCACGAGGCCGTCGTCGTCGACCCCGAGGCCGACGTCCTCTATCTCACCGAGGACGCCGTCGAGCCCAACGGATCGCTCTACCGCTGGGTGGCGCCGGCCGACGCCCGGCCCCTCGGGCGCGGCTCGCTGCGGCGGCTGGCGCCCGACGCCGGGGTGCTGGAGGCGCTGCGCGCCACCACGGACGACGGGCGGCACGTGCCCGACCTCTCCGCCGCCACGGAGCCGGGCACCGCCTACCGGGTCGAGTGGGTGCCGGTGCCCGACCGGGACGCGGTGACCACCCCGGTCCGGCGGCAGCTCGCCGACGACCGGATCACCCGCGCCCACAAGCTGGAGGGCGCCTGGTGGGCCGACGGCGGGGCGTACGTCGTGTCGTCCTACGCCCGCGCCGACGACGGCAGCGCGACCGAGCACGACGGCCAGGTGTGGTTCCTCGACCCCCGCGCCGGGACGCTGACCCTCCGCCTGCGTTTTGCCCGGGCGGTGGACGCCGACGCCCCGGGCGAGGGGCCCGACAACATCACGCTCTCGCCGCACGGCGGGGTGCTGATCGCCGAGGACGGGCTGGGCGCCGTCCACCTGCTCGGCGCCACCGAGGCCGGCGAGGTGTACCCGCTGGCGCGCTGTGACGTCGCGGGGGAGCGGACCGAGTTCTGCGGCCCCGTCTTCGCTCCCGACGGCCGCGCACTGTTCGCCAACGTGCAGGGCCCGGGGTGCACCTTCCTCGTGGAGGGGCCGTTCGACCGGCTCGCCTGAGGACGCGCCGTCAGCTGCGCCGGGTGCGGTGCCGGAACACCCAGGAGGCCGCCGACCGAGACGACGAGCACCCCGGTGCACCACGCGAGCGCGAGTCCGCCGGCAGAGCCGACCCCGTACCGGTCAGCAGGCCGAGGGGGACGAGGTCCTGGTCGTCTCCGGCCTGATGCCGATCGGGCACGGGCGGGTAGCCGCTCGTCGCACCGGCGTCCGCGTCACGGCCGCCAGAGGGGATCGCGACCGGACAGCCGCAGCGCCCGCTCCAGCGGCGGCATGCCGTCCTCCACCGGCAGCGGGTCGGCGAACCCGGCGTACTCGCGGAACATCTCGGCGAACTGCTCGACCAGCCCCAGCACGGTGCGCGCGGTCCCGTCGCCGATCTCGATCGTCTGACCGGTGGCCGCGGCCACGTCCCAGCCGTGCAGCACGAGCTCGGCAAGGTTCATCCCGACGACCGCCTCGACGGGCATGGTCGAGCCCCCGCCGAAGTCGACCTCGCCCTGCCACGCGGCGGGCTCCCGCCAGGCGGCCAGCGCCCGGTCGAGCTGCTCGGCGTAGCGCTGCGGCCAGTCCGGCTCGGCGGCGAAGTCGCGGGCGACCAGCTCCTCGGGCAGGTCGGCGCGGCGGGCCCGGTGCTCGAGGCCGTAGGAGGTGTACAGCACCCAGTGGTCCACGAGGGTGCGCAGATCCCACTCGGTGGCCGGGGTGGGGGAGTCCAGGGGTGTCGCGGCGGCGCCACGGGCGACGGCAGTGGCCGCACGGGCGGCGTCGGCGAGGTCGGTGTAGAGGGCTGGCAGCGTCGGCGTCGTCATGCCCTCGATGGTGGCGACGGCGGACGTGCCCGTCTTGTACGAACACGACAGTCAGCGGGCCGAGCGGGCGTACCGCGCCGGTGGCGTCCCGACGGCGGCGGTGAAGTCGCGGACCAGGTGTGCCTGGTCGGTGTAGCCGAGGTCGGTGGCGACGGCGGCCCAGTCGACGTCGCCGGTCAGGGCCCGCTGGGCGACCTCGCGCAGCCGCGCCATGCGGATGACCTGCTTGACCGGCAGGCCGACCGCGTCGGCGAAGGCCCGCTGCAGCCACCGCACGGAGCGGCCGCAGCGCTCGGCCAACTGGTCGACGCGGGTCAGCGAGCGGTCGCGCTCGACGAGTTCGACCGCGGCGTCCAGCTTCGCCTGCTCGTCCGTGCGGCGGCGGGGGAGACCGCGCAGCCACTGCTCGACGAGCGGCCGGGCGGCGGCCAGGTCCGGCGCGGCGCGGATCCCGTCGACGACGGCCGGGGGGAGCGGCAGGAGCTCCCCGGCCGGGACCACCCGGTCGCGCAGCGAGGAGACCGACCGGTCGACCAGGGAGCGGAAGGCCGCCGGGCGGAAGCGGACCGCGGGCACGGCGACCCGCCCGGTGAGACGACGCCGGTAGGTGCCCGACACCGGGCCGGTGACCCAGGCGCCGTCCGGCTCGAAGGAGACGTTCACCGCCGGGTAGGAGAGCACCAGTGACTCGTGCTCCCGGCCGGCCGGCAGGTCCCAGGCCACCCGCCAGTGCACGGCGACCAGGTCGTCGAGATCGGCCGAGGGCTCCAGCCGGTCCACGCGGAAGACGTCGGGCATCGCGCCGGGGGAGAGGATGCCGCGCGTCCCGTCGCCGTCCCCGCCGTCCCCGCCGGTTCCGTCGCTGCTGTTGCCGCCGCTGACGTCCACGGCCGGAACGGTACGACTCAGCGGGTCGTCGTCAGGTTCACCACGTTGCCGTCGGGATCGCGGACGTGGGCGACCCGCTGCCCCCAGGGCATGTCGTTGGGCGGCCCCGAGGTCGCACCGCCGAGCTCCTCGACCCGCGCGAGGGTCGCATCGACGTCGGCCACCTCGATGCTCAGCAGTATCCGGCCGGACTCGGCGGGGACGTCGTCCTCCGCCACTATGCCGAGGTCGGAGTCGCCGATGCGCAGGCCCTGGTAGAACACCGGGCCCTCGGGCGGGTGGCGGTCGGTGGTCTCGGCGCCGGCCACCCCTTCGTAGAAGCGGACCAGGCGGTCGAGGTCGCGGGTGACGAGCATGGGCTGGACGGCGCTGGGCACGGTGCTCCTCCGGTCGGGGTCGGACGCAGGTCCGACCGCGGTCGGGCGGCGAACTCATCGGCACCTTGCGACATGCAGGTGTTTGCCTGCATGATGAGGCGGTGACCGGGGGAGCGGGCGACCTGGACGTCGTCTTCAAGGCGCTGGCGGACCCCACCCGCCGGCTCCTGCTGGACCGGCTGAAGCGGTGCAACGGCCAGACGCTAGGGGAGCTCTGCGCCGAGCTCTCCATGACGCGCCAGTCCGCGACCCAGCACCTGGACCTGCTGGAGCGGGCCGGCCTGGTGGCCGTCGTCCGCCGGGGGCGGGAACGGCTGCACTATCTGGACCCGGGGCCGATCTCCGAGATCGAGCAGCGGTGGATCTCCGCCTTCGACCGGCCCCGGCTGCACGCGATCCGCGCCATCAAGGAGAGGGCAGAGGAGGACGCCATGACCGAGCAGACCGCACACGACCCCGACGCCGGCGCCGTGCCGACCTACGTCTACGTCACCTACATCCGTGCCTCGGCGGAGCAGGTGTGGCACGCCCTGACCGACGCCGACCTGACCGCGACCTACTGGGGCCACGCGAACGTGTCGGACTGGCGACCGGGCTCGATCTGGGAGCACCGGCGGACCGACGGCTCGGGCGCCGTGGACGCCGGCGGTCGGGTCCTGGAGGTCGAGCCGCCCACACGGCTCGTGGTGACCTTCGGCGAGCCCGAGGAGTCGCCGGAGACGGCGTCGCGGGTGACGTTCCTCGTCGAGGAGCACGACGGCATCGTGCGGCTGACCGTGACCCACGAGCGGCTGGCCGACGGCACGGCGCTCGACGAGGTGTCGCACGGCTGGCCGGCGGTGCTGGCCAACCTCAAGTCGCTGCTGGAGACCGGGGAGGCGTTGCCGGTCCCGCCGTGGGAGATGCCTGCGGCGACCGGCTGAGCTCTCCGAGAGGGGCGGCACTGCCGGCGAGTTGACATAATGTGCATTATCGGCGGACGAGATGACGCCGGGGAGAGTGGCGCTGACGGCCGAACGCCGCCCAGTTGATCATCGTCGACTGGCTGCCCTACTCGGCGCGTCGCGCAGCCACCTGCCGATGATCACGACCGCCGGACCCGACCCCGTTGTTGATCATCGGCAGATGGCTGCACCTCCCGGCGCGTCGAACAACCACCTGCCGATGATCACCTCCGCCGGCCGCCACCCACGACCGCCGCCACCTCCACCCCGAAGTTGATCATTGGCGACTGGTTGCCCCACTCGGCGCGCCAGCCAGCCACCTGCCGATGATCGACAACGAACTCCTCCGGTGGGACGCCGACAGAGCCCCACCAGGCCCCGCAGGAGCCACTTCCCCGCACCCAGTGACACCCCAGTAGTTCCGTCACTGTGACGGATCTAGGGATGAATGGCAGGACCCGGTGGGCGCCGCGGCGGCGACCTCAATAGGCTCGGAGCATGCACCTCCGCCGACCCGTCGCCGCCGTCCTGACCGCCCTCGCCCTGTTCGGGGGTGGCGCCACGCTGACCGGTTGCGAGGCCGCCGGGAGCGACCAACGAGACGGGACGACGGACGACGAGGTCAACCAGGGTCCTGGCCCGGGGCCGAACTACACCGACCCGGAGCGCGAGATCGAGGAGGGCGAGGACCACCAGGACCCGGACTGATCGGCTCAGCCGGCGCGCTCGTTGACCCACAGCCGGTCGAGCCGGCCGGTCGAGTGCACGAGCTCGGCGAGCGAGCGCTCGAGCTCGGCCTTGGTCGGCCGCTCGCTCAGCAGGGTCTGCACGTCCTCGAGCGCGCAGCGGAGCTGGTACAGCCGGTCCTGCAGCCCGTCCAGCTCCGCCCGGGTCACCAGGACGACGTCGCCGGACAGCCCGGCCTTCGCGGTGGCGTTGCGCTGCTCGTAGGCCCGCTGGCGGCACGCCTGCCCGCAGTACAGCCGCGGCCGGCCGACCGAGCTCTGCTGCGGCAGCACCCGGCGGCACCAGCCGCACCGGCGCTCGGCGCTGCTCCCCCGGCGCGACACCGGGCCACCGTCGGACTCCCGGACCTCGGCGTCGAGGACGACGGCGGACCCCTGCTGTTCTGCCACGGGAGGCACGGTAGACGGCGGGGCGGACAGGTTCGGGGAACACGCCCGACACTCGCGGGGGCCCGCGTGTCGAACGCCGCACCCCGGGCGGTCGAGGGCCTGACCAGCGGTTCGCCGTGTCGCACTAGCGTGTCGACCGTGCCCCCGGCCCGCTTCGCGTTCCTCGACGCGCCGACCCCGCTGGCGATGGCGCACCGCGGCGGGGCGATCGAGCACGTGGAGAACACCATGCCCGCCTTCCAGGCCTGCGTGGACCTGGGTTACCGGTACCTGGAGACCGACGTCCAGGTGACGGCCGACGGCGTGCCGGTGGTGTTCCACGACCCGACGCTGGACCGGGTCACCGACCGCAGCGGCCGGCTGGACCAGCTGCCCTGGTCGGAGGTCTCGACCGCCCTCATCGGCGGCCGGGACCCGATCCTGCGGCTGGAGGAGCTGCTCGGTGCCTGGCCCGACGTCCGGTTCAACCTCGACATCAAGGCAGCGGGTGTCCTCGCGCCGCTGGTGCGACTGGTCCGCCGGATGCGGATGGCCGACCGGATCTGCCTGGGCTCCTTCTCCGACGCCCGTCTCGCCGCGGCCCGCCGGCTGTTCGGCCCGACGGTGTGCACGTCGCTGGGCCCGCGCGGGGTGGCCGCCCTCCGGCTGTCGTCGTACTCGCCGCGCGCCGCCGGCCTGGTCCGGATCGAGGCCGGGTGCGCCCAGGTCCCGCTGCGCCTGGGCGGACGGGCCCTCGTCGACGAGCGGTTCCTCGCCACGGCCCACGACCGCGGGCTCCAGGTGCACGTGTGGACCGTGGACACCGAGGAGGAGGCGCACACCATGCTCGACCTCGGCGTCGACGGGATCATGACCGACCGGCCGGCCCTGTTGCGGGGCGTGCTCGTGGAGCGCGGCCAGTGGGTTCCGCGATGAGCCTGCGCGACTGGCGGCCCCGGACGCCGCCGCTGCCCGACCACCTGCAGGGCGTCGTCCGGTCCGACGACCCCGAGTGGTTCGTCCGGGAGCTGGCCATCGCCGCGGCGCCGCCGTGGTGGTTCTGGCGCGCCGCGTTGCGGCGCTGCTCGTGGCTGGTCGGCCTCTTCGGCCGGGTGGAGGTGACCGGCGGGATCCCCGAGCACCTCCGCGACGGGCCGCTGCTGCTGGCGGCCAACCACATCGGCGACTTCGACCCGTTCGTCGTCGCCGTCGCCCTGCACCGCATCGGCGTCGTCCCGCGGATCATGGCGACCGGGGGCATCATCTCCGCCCCCGTGGCCGGGCCGCTGCTGGAGCGCACCGGCGCCATCCGTGTCGAGCGCGGCACCGAGCTGGCCCGGCACGCCGTCCGCGTCACCGAGGTCGCCCTCGTCCACGGCGGGCACGTCGTCGCCTATCCCGAGGGGCGGGTCGGGCTGGCCGCCGACGGCTGGCCCGAGCGCGGGCGCACCGGCATGGCGCGGATGGCGCTGGGTCTGGGCGTCCCGGTGATCCCGGTCAGCCAGTGGGGCGCCCACGAGGTCCTCCAGTACGGCAACGACTGGGGCAAGCTGCGCACCCTGGCCCGCGCGGCCGTCCGCCGGCCGGCCCTGCGGGTCCACCTCGGTCCCCCGGTCGTGCTCGACGACCTGCGCATGGGCCGCGTCGGCGACGCCAACCGCGCCCGCTACCGGATCGCCGCGGCGATCACCCGCGGCCTGGTGCCGCTGCGAGCCGACGAGCCGGACCGGCCCGCCTTCGTCGACCCCACCCGCCCGACGACGGCGGTCTCGGCGTTCCCGGGCGGTCTCGTCCCGGACGACGTCCCGTGACGGCACCCGAACCCTCCACCCCGACGGACGACGACTCCCCCGGAGCGCCGGTGACCCCACCCGACGACGCGGTGAACCTGACCGTGCCCGACCCCGATCCGCGCCGCCGGCAGCGGCCGTCCGCCGTCCCGGTCGCGGGGAACCGCCGCAGCTATCCGGCTCCGGCGCACCTGCGCTTCTTCCACGGGCCGATGGACTGCGGCAAGTCCACGCTCGCGCTGCAGGTGGACCACAACCAGGCCCGGCAGGGCCGGTCGGGGATCCTGCTGACCCAGGGCGACCGCTCGGGCCGGCCGCGGATCAGCTCGCGCGTGGGCCTCACCCGCGACGCCGTGGAGGTGCAGGCCACCACCGACCTCCGGCTGCTGGTGCGCAGCCACTGGGGCGAGGGACGCCGGGTGGACTACCTGATCGTCGACGAGGCGCAGTTCCTCACCCCGGTCCAGGTCGACCAGCTGGCCGAGCTCGTCGACGAGTCGCACGTCGACGTCTGGGCCTTCGGGCTGACCACCGACTTCCGGACCCGGCTGTTCCCGGGCACGCAGCGCCTGCTGGAGGTCGCCGACGACGTCCAGCGCATCCAGGTCGAGGTGCTGTGCTGGTGCGGGCTGCCGGGGCTGCTCAACGCCCGCGTCGTCGACGGGGCGATGGTCCGGCACGGCGCCACGGTCGTCGTCGCCGACACCGCGCCCACCCCGGCGCCCGGCGAACCGTCGGCCGGGACGTCGGAGACCGACGTCCACTACCAGGTGCTGTGCCGACGGCACCACGTGCTGGGCCAGCTGGGCCCGACCGCGGCCGGTCCGGGGCAGCTCGCCCTCCCCTGAGTCCCTCTTCCGGGGGGCGGTGTGCGCCCCGATACCACCCCATGCGATGATTACGGGCCGACGAAGCGGAATCTCTCCGCGAATTCTGTCGTTGGTCCTTTCGATCCCCCCGTCCAGTGGGTACCCCTGCTCGCGACGGACCGGGATGAGACCGATACACCTTCAGCACGAGAGGACGGTGTGCCATGGGCGAGCGTTCCCTACGCGGTAGCCGACTGGGCAGCGTGAGCTATGAGACCGAGCGGAACACCGCGCCGATCGAGCGTCAGTACGTCGAGTACAAGTGCGCTTCCGGCCACCTGTTCTCGGTGCCCTTCGCCGATGACGCGGAGGTGCCCGACACGTGGGAGTGCAAGTTCGACGGCGTGGGCGCCAAGCTCGTGGGCGGTGCCGAGCCGGCCCCCAAGAAGGTCAAGCCGCCGCGCACCCACTGGGACATGCTGCTCGAGCGTCGCTCCGTCGAGGACCTGGAGGAGGTGCTCGCCGAGCGCCTCGAGGTGCTCCGCGGTCGCCGCACCCGCGCCAGCTGAGCGCACCTGATCGACGTCCGGCCCCGGTGGGATCTCCCACCGGGGCCGGATGCGTTTCCGGGGTCTGCCGCGCCGCTCGCCGCGCCGCCCGGGTCACCCGCCCCGCGCCGCCCGCGGCATAGGAAGCTCTGCCCACGTCCTGCGGCCGAGGGCGTGGGAAAGGCTTCCTATGCCGGGACCCCGATCGCCGCCGGGCCCGGGAGGGCTCAGGGCCGCGGGTCCTCCCGCAGCACCTCCCCCTCGATGACCATCGGCCGGGCGCGGGCCGCCGCGGGTCCGCCGACGCCCTCGGCCCGGGCGCTGCGCACGTGCACGGGGCCGCGCAGGTGGGCCGGCAGGCGGGAGACGAACACCCGCCCCAGCAGGGCCCGCAGCAGCGGCCGGGTGGGCGGCAGCAGGCAGAGCAGGCCCACGATGTCGCCGAGGAAGCCGGGCAGCAGCATGAGCAGCCCGCCGACGGCGATCAGTCCGGCGTCGCCCAGCGCCCGGCCGGAGGGACGCCGTTCCTGCGCCTGCGCCCGCAGTTCGGTCAGGGCGCGGGTGCCCTGACGGCCCAGCAGCAGCAGCCCCAGCGCGCTCGTGACGAGCGTGGCCAGGATCGTCCAGCCGACCCCGATCCAGGCCGCGACCAGGATGAAAACGACGACCTCGGCCAGCGCGAGCACGCCGAACGCGGTCCGCACACGACGACCCACGACACTCCCTCGTCCACCGCGCGGGCCGCCCGCGGTCCGCCGTCCGGACCGCGCTCGACGCACCCGCCGTCGCGGACTCTCGTGCGGGCCGCGCCGGGCCCGCACCAGTCACAACGCGCGAGGGCGCCGTCTTGCTCCTGGGCTCAGGCGGTGCGCGCCCGCCGCCGCCGGATGCCCGGCACGACCACCCCGAGGAGGGCGCCCACCCCCAGCGCCGTCAGCACCCACTCCGGGCCGGCACCCAGCCGCTCGGCGAGCGTCGTGGAGTTCCGCTGGGCGATGTCCTCGACGAAGGTCGCCGCGGTGAACAGCTCCGAGCGGCGCACCACCGACCCATCGGGCGCCACGATCGCGGAGATGCCGCTCGTGGCGGCCACCACGACCGTGCGGCCGTACTCCACGGCCCGCAGCCGGCTGGCGGCCAGCTGCTGCTCGCTCTCGTCGGTGTACCCGAACGTGGCGTTGTTGGTCTGGACGACGAGCATCCCGGCGCCGGCCTCGACGGTGTCGTGCACCAGCCCGTCGTAGACGATCTCGAAGCAGATGACGTCGCCGACGCGGGCCCCCGCCATGTCGAGCACCCCGACCTCGTCGCCGGCGCGGAAGTCGCGGCGCACCAGGTCGACCTTGTCGGTGAAGAAGCGGAAGAACGACCGGGCGGGCACGTACTCGGCCAGGGGCACCGGGTGGCGCTTGACGTAGGTCTCCCCCGGCCCGGTCTCCGGGTCCCACACGATGCCGGTGTTGCTGAGGAACCGTCCCGGCCCGTCGACCACCGCGCCGACGAGGATGGGCGCCTCGATGGCCTCGGCCGCCCGGTCGATCGCCCGCGCGGCGTCGGCGTTGGTGTACGGGTCGATGTCGGAGCTGTTCTCCGGCCAGATCACCAGGTCGGGCTGCTCCGCGTCGCCACGCTCGACGGCGGCCGCCAGCTCGACGGTCCGCTGCACGTGGTTGTCGAGCACCGCGCGCCGCTGGGCGTTGAAGTCCAGGCCCGCGCGGGGCACGTTGCCCTGGATGACCGCCACGGTCCGCGTCGGACCGCCCTCGGTCAGCGAGGGGCCCGCGAGCGGCAGCCAGGCCACTGCGCCGGCCAGCGGGACGGCGAGCACGGCGACCACGGCGAGGACGCCGGCCCGCAGGGCCCCGGTCCGCTCCCCCGCGGGCCCGGTCCGCGAGCCGCGCCGGGCCCGGGCCAGGGCCAGGACGGCCGCGGCCAGCAGCGTCCCGGTCAGGGCCACGGCGAAGCTCACGAGGGGCACGCCGCCGTAGGCCGCCAGCGACAGGAACGGCCCGTCGGTCTGGCTCAGCCCCAGCCGCCCCCAGGGGAAGCCGCCGAGGAACCACCGGCCGCGCAGCGCCTCGTCGGCGACCCAGAGGGCGGCGGTCCACAGCGGCCACCACCGCCGCCCCGAGACCGCGGCCGTGGCGGCGCCCAGCAGCGCGAAGTAGGTCGCCTGGTAGACGGCGAGGGCGAGCCAGGGGAAGGCGCCGACGTAGACGCCGGTCCACGACAGCAGCGGCACGAGGAACGCCAGGCCCAGCACCAGGCCGAGCCAGGCCCCCGACCGGGCGCGCTGCCCGCGGACGGCCAGCGCCAGCGCCGCCGGGCCGAGGACGGCGAGGGCGGGCAGCGACCAGCCGGGGAACGCCAGCAGCAGCGCGAGACCACCGGCGGCGGCCAGCGCGGTCCGCCAGGGCAGCCGGCGGGTCCGGGGACCGGGGCTCTCGCCGGGGTCCGCCGGCGCGGCCACGGCACCGGTCGCGGTTGCCGACACCCGTGGCCTCCCCGAGGTCGTGGCGCCCGGGGGCCGGGCGGTCGGAGGCCGGCGCGGACGCCGGCCGGGACCGGCGCGGTGCTCCGGTCCCGGGCCAGCATCCCACTCCGCGCCGGGGTACCGGTCCCCCGACGGGGCCGGTCGCGCCGTCGGGGCCGATCCGCGAGCCGCCGAACCGGTGCGAGCCGGCGGGACGGCGAGCCGGCCGACGCATCCCCGGGGCCGGCCCGGGCGGCCGCGGGCGGCGGTCGTCGGGTCGTTGTCCAGGCGGTGCGGGCCGTGCCGGTCCTCGCCGGGGTGCCGGGAGCGCGCCTGCTCCGGTCGGGCGCGCCCCCTCCGCCGGCCCGGCGGGGCGGATCCCGTGGGACCCGCGCGACCGGGAGGGTGCGCGCCGTCCCGGGAGGAGCACACCGGTGCCTCCGGAACGGAACTGCAGCGACTGTAGGAAGCGGGGCCGCCGCCACGGGCCGCTGCGGCGCGACCGTGGCGGACCGTGACGCGATCGTTACGGGTGCCCGACCGCCGAGGAGCTCACGCCGGCCACGAGCAGCTCGCGGCAGGCCGGCCGGGCGCGGTCGGCCAGTACCTGCGACAGCGTCGCGTCCGTCGCCCACAGCGCCAGGTCGGCGGGCGCTCCGACGGCCAGCGGCCCGGCGGCGTGCTCGTCGCGGGCGGCGTACCAGCCCCCGTGCGTGGCCGCGTCGAAGGAGTCGAACGGGCGCAGGCCGGACGCCGTCGTGCGGTGGTCGACGGCCGCGTGCACCCCGCCCCAGGGGTCCAGCGGCGTGACCGGGGCGTCGCTGCCCAGCGCCAGCGTGATCCCGGCGTCGGACAGCTCGGCGAACGGGTTGCACGCCAGCGCCCGGTCGACCCCCAGCCGTTCGGCGTACATCCCCTCCGGACCACCCCAGGCGGCGTCGAAGGCCGGCTGGACGCTGGCGACGACGTCCCACGCGCGCATCCGCGCCGCCATCCCGGGGCCGACCATCTCCAGGTGCTCGAGCCGGTGCCGGCAGGCCCGGACGGCGGCGACGCCCAACTCGTCGACGACGGCGCCGATCGCGTCGAGCACCTGGCCGACGGCGGCGTCCCCGATGCAGTGGAAGCCCGCCTGGACGCCGGCCAGCGTGCAGGCGCGCACGTGCTCGACGAGCGTGCCGGTGTCGAAGCGCAGCTCCCCGGCGGTCTCGGGCCGGTCGCTGTACGGGCGGCCGAGCGCGGCGGTGTGCGAGCCGAGCGCGCCGTCGCAGAACAGGTCGCCCCCGGCACCGGCGAGCCCGAGCTCGGCCACCAGCGTGAGCCCGCCGCGCTCGGACAGCTCCCCCCAGTAGCCGACCACCCGCGGCCCGGGCTCCTCCACGGCGAGGGCGATCAGCTCCGCCAGGTCGTCGGCGCCGGACACCTCGGGGCCGGCCATCTCGTGCAGGCTCCCGATCCCGAGGCCCGCCGCCGCGGCCAGCGTCGCGCGCTGGGCGGCCCGGCGCTGCGGCGCCGTCACGGCGCCGAAGGCCGCCTGCCGGGCGGCGTGGTGGGCGTCCAGCCGCAGCCGCCCGTCCGCGCCGAAGCCGGGCAGGCCCGCGATGCCGGGCACGAGGTCGAGCAGCGCGGTGGAGACCGTCGCCGAGTGGACGTCGACACGGGCCAGGTAGACCGGCCGGCCGTCCGCGACCGCGTCCAGGTCCGCCCGCGTGAGGCCACGGCCCTCGGGCCAGCCCGTCTCGTCCCAGCCCGTGCCCAGCAGCACGCCACCGGGCGGGCTGCGCCGCACGTGGTCGGCGACGGACGCCACGGCGTGCCCGAGGCTCGACCTCCCGTGGAGGTCGAGACCGGTGAGCGCCAGGCCGGTCGCCGTCGCGTGCACGTGGGCGTCGACGAACGCGGGGGTGAGCAGCGCCCCCTCCCCCGCGACGGTGCGCCCGGCGCCCGGGGCGTCGCCCGCGCCGCCCACCCAGCCGATCCGGCCGTCGACCACGTGCACCGCGCGGCCGGGCCGGTCGCCGACGGTCACGTCGGTCAGGAGCACGCTCATGGGAGCAGCATGACCGCAGGCGCGGGACGGCTACCCGCGGCCCCGCGGGGTAGGGCCCGACGATGGGACCGACCGAGGCGCTGCCGCGCACCGACCGGCTCCGGCTTCGCCCGTGGTCCACCCGGCGCGACGACCTCGCCCGCCTCACCGACCTGTACGGCCGCCCGGAGGTCACCCGCTGGCTGGGCGGCGGGCCGACGGTGACGCCGGTGGAGCTGGTCGAGCGCTGGCGCCGGGTCGGCGACACCGACCCCCGGTACGGCTGCTGGGCGGTCGAGACCGGCGAGCCGCCGCGGATCGCCGGCACCGTGCTGCTCAAGCCCCTGCCCGGCGGCGTCGGGGAGGTCGAGGTGGGCTGGCACCTGCACCCGGACTCGTGGGGCCGCGGCTACGCCACCGAGGCCGCCCGGGCGGTGATCGAGCGGGCGTTCCGGCTCGGCGTGCCCGAGGTCTACGCCGTCGTCCGGCCCGGGAACGAGGCGTCGGTCGCCGTCTGCCGCCGGCTCGGGATGACGCCGCTGGGACGGTTGCGCCGGTGGTACGACGTCGAGCTGGAGACCTACCGGCTGATGGCCCCGACCGTGGTCGAGTGAGCCCTCAGCGGCGCAGGAGCCGCCGGCGCAGCCGCGCCACGGGGTGCGGCCGCTTCGCCTTCTTCCGCGTGCCCGAGTAGTCGGCCACGTCGAGCAGCTTCGCCTCCTCGGGTGTCGGCGCGGTGCCGCCGAGGTGCGCCGGCTGCCACCACAGGTCGTCCGGGCCCGCGGGCTGCTGCGGGTACTCCCGCTGGGCCCGGTCCAGCAGCTCCTCCATCGCCGCCCGGGTGCGGCGCAGCAGCGCGGCCGTCCGCTCCCCCGGCGCGGCCACGATCGGCTCGCCCAGCAGCACCGTGATCGCGACGCCGCGGCGCAGCTGCGGCTTGTGGTGCTTGGTGGTGATCCGCTGCCCGCCCCAGACGGCGGCGGGGACGATCGGCACCCCGGCGTCCAGGGCCATCCTCGCGGCGCCGGCCTTGAGGTCCTTGACGGTGAAGCTGCTGCTGATCGTGGCCTCGGGGAAGACCCCGACGACCTCGCCGTCCTTGAGTGCCCGGACGGCCGCCTCGAACGCCGCGGCCCCCGCCTTCCGGTCGACCGGGATGTGCCCCATCGCCCGCATGAAGGGGCCGGCGAACCAGTGGCCGAAGACCGAGGCCTTGGCCATGAACCGCACCAGGCGGTGCGCGGGCAGCGCGCCCAGCCCGAGGAAGGTGAAGTCGAGATAGCTGACGTGGTTGCTGCAGATGATCGCGCCGCCGGTCGTCGGCACGTGCTCACCGCCGCGGACCGTGAAGCGGAAGCCGAAGAGCCGGAACACCACCATCGCCATCCGGACGACGAACCGGTAGGGCCGGTCCCGCCGGTCGGGACGCGACCCGTACAGGTCGCGGCGGACGATGTCGCGCCAGCGGACGATCTCCATGGGCGGGACCCTAACGGGGCCACCTGGACGGCGCCCCGGAACCGCTCATCCCGCCGTCGTCACCTCGATCGCGGCGCGAACGACCGCGGTCAGGTCGCCGGTCCCGACGTGCACCCGCCGCTGCTCCTGGGCCCCGGTCCCGCGGCTCAGGATGGTCGCCACCCCGGCCGAGACCCGCTCCTCGTCCCCGGCCTCGGCCAGCGCGGGACGCACGTGCTCCAGCAGCGCGGCAACGACGTCGGCCGCGGGCGCGGGGCGGCCGTCGAGCGGCGACACCAGCTCGGCGTCGATCCCCGAGCGCGCGGCGCGCCACCCGGCCACGCGGACCAGCTCGCTGCGGACGCCGGGGGCCGGGACGCCGTCGCGCCACTCCCGGGCCGCGGTCTCCACCAGGGCCCGCACCAGGCCCGCGTGGGTGACGGCGTCCTCGACGCGCAGGGCGACGTCGGCGATGCGGACCTCGACCGTCGGCCACCGCTCGGACAGCCGGGCGTCGAAGTAGACCATCCCGGTGTCGACGATCGTCCGGGTCGCCACCAGGTCCGCCACCACCTGCCTGTACTCCGCGGCGTCGGCGAACAGCTCCGTGGGACCCGAGGACGGCCACCGGTTCCACGACTGCGACCGGAAGCTCGCGTAGCCGCTGTCCCGGCCCAGCCAGAACGGCGAGTTCGCGGTCAGCGCGGTCAGCACGGGCAGCCACACCCGGATCCGGTTGAGGACGGCGACGCCCTCCTCGTCGTCGGCGACCGAGACGTGCACGTGGCAGCCGCAGGTGAGCTGCTCCAGCGCCGTCAGGCCGAAGGTCTCGGTCATGTCGGCGTACCGCTCCCCCGGTGTGGTCACGGGCTCCACCCGCACCGGGGAGCTGGCCAGCGCGGCGACCCGCGCGCCCGCGGCCCGAGCGGCGGCGTCCGCGCGAGCCCGCCAGTGGCGGAGCTCCGCGGTGACCTCGGCCAGGTCCCGGCAGACGCGGGTGCCCAGTTCGATCTGCTGCGCCTTGAGCTCGGGGACGAGGTGGCCGGGCGGGTCGGTGGCCTCGTCGTCGCCGTTCCCCCCGCTGTCGACCGCACCGTCGTCCCGCGAGGCCCGGTCGTGCTCGCCGACCGTCTCCCCCTCGCCCCGGCGGGCGGCGGCCTCCAGGGCCTGCGGGCCGAGCGGGACCGGCACCCCCGACGGGTCGACGACCAGCAACTCCTCCTCCACGCCCAGGGTCCGCACCCGCTCGTGGTCCCCAGATCGGGCCCCGGGCATGCGGAGGGTCCCCCGATCGGTGCTTGCGCCGGAGGCGCGGACGATGTCAACGGCGAGGGCCGCCGAGGAAATCATGCAATGTTGTTAGGGATAACGGTAGAGTTCCGGCATGGCACGTGAGTGGCAGCTCCCCCTGCCCGACATGCCGGTGCCGCCCCCGGAGCGGGCGTGGCGCCGGTTGACGGCGCCCGAGGGCTACGGACCGCAGTGGCGGCGGCTGGTCGACGCCGCCCTGGAACTGGGGCTCGGCCCCGACGACCTGGCCGAGGACGGCCTCGAACCGGTGGCCGTCGCCCGCGGCTGGCGGCCGGCGACGGTCACGCTGTACAGCAAGGTGGCCCGGTACGGCGGCGTCGCGCTGCCCGTTCCGCGGACGCCGGAGCCCGACCCCGCGACGCTCGACCTCCGGCCGCTGACCCGGATCCGCAGCGAGGACCCCGAGCACCTGCGCGCCGTGGCCTGGTGCGCGCTCGCCCTGGGCTGGCCGGCGGCCGTCGGCCAGTTCCGGTCGCTGCGCCGGGACCAGGTGCACCCCAGCGCCGGCCGGCTCGTCGTGCGCACCGACGACGGCGAGTGGTCGGTGCCGGGTGCGACCACGGCCTGGAACGCGTGGGAGGAGGTGCGCGGCCACTTCCCCGCTCTGGCCGCCAGCCCCTGGGTGCTCCCGGCGCTGCGCCGCGGCCCGGGTCTGGACTCCCGGATCGGCGGCCGGCTGTCCAACCAGGCACTGCAGGTGACGTTCACCAAGCACGCGGTCGGCACGGGGCACCACCTGCGGGCGACGGCGGGGCCGCGGCGCCGGGAGTGGGCAGCCGCGCTCGCCGAGACCTACCGGGAGCTGTCCTACGACTCCTACCGCCGCCTGTCCCTCGCGGCCGGGGCGCCACCGGTCAGCGGACGCGGCGTCGTCCGCGCCGAGCGCGCGGTCGCCCGCGAGGCGCGCCGGGCGGGCTGACGGGTCCCCTCCCCCGCTCCTGGAGTCCTCGTGCTCTGCCCCCAGGGGCGGGCAGGGCACCCGCGACCTGGTCGCAGGCACCCGGGGCCGCCTCGACCGGGCCAGGCGCAGCTCAGAGCAACGACAGCTGCTCGGGCGGGACGGGCGCCGCGGATGCCGGCTGCCGCGGCCGGGCTCCGGGGATCCCGGCTGCCGGGTCCTCCCGGCGCTCCGGGAGGCTGCCGGCGGGGAAGGCCGCGTCGTCGTCTCCCGGGACGCCGGTCCCGCGGGCCTCTCCCCCGGCCTGCCGGTCCAGGCCGTGCGCGGTCAGGAGCGGCCCGACCCGGTCGGCCAGCCACCGCCGGTACTCGGCCGGCACGTAGGCGCCGCGGCCGTAGAGCTGCCGGTACCGCGGCACCAGCTGCGGGTGCTCGCGGGCCAGCCAGCCGGTGAACCACTCCCGCGCACCGGGCCGCAGGTGCAGCGGCACCACTGTGCCGCCCGAGGCCCCGGCGGCCGCGATCGCGCCGAGCGCGGCGTCGAGGTCGGCCCGGCTGTCGGTGAGCCCGGGGAGCACCGGCGCCAGGAACACGCCGCACGGCAGGCCGGCATCGGTGATCGCGCGGACCAGGTCCAACCGGGCCCGTGGCGACGGCACCCCCGGCTCGAGCGCGGCGTGCAGCTCCTCGTCCCAGATCGCCATCGAGACGCCGAGCCCGATCGGCACCTCGCGTGCCGCGGCCACGAGCCGGGGCAGATCGCGGCGCAGCAGGGTGCCCTTGGTCAGGATCGAGAACGGCGTGCCGGAGCCGGCCAGTGCGTCGATCACCCCGGGCATCAGCCGGTAGCGGCCCTCGGCTCGCTGGTAGGGGTCGGTGTTGGTGCCCAGCGCGACGTGCTCGCGCCGCCACGACGGGCGCCCGAGCTCCCGGCGCAGGACGTCGACCAGGTTGGTCTTCACCACGATCTGGGTGTCGAAGTCCCGCCCGGTGTCCAGCTCCAGCCACTGGTGCGTCCCTCGAGCGAAGCAGTACAGGCAGGCATGGGAGCAGCCGCGGTACGGGTTGATCGTGTGGCCGAACGGCATGCCCGAGCCGGACGGGACGGCGTTCAGCGCCGACCGCGCACGCACCTCGTGGAAGGTGAGCCCGGGGAACTCCGCGACCTCGACGCTGCGCAGCAGGCCGCGGATCGACGGCATGCCGGGCAGCGTCGTCGGCTCCTCGAGGTCGAGCCGCTGGGCATCCCACCGCACACCTCATCCGAACACACGTTCGATGCAGTGTCCAGCGCGGACCGCTCAGCCGGCGACGACGTCCGCCCGCACGAGCACGACGCCCGCCGGGTCGGCCGGGGCCGCCGGCACGACCGCCCGGTAGGTGGCCAGGCCGGCGGCGTCGCCCTCGACGGCGACCGCGCGGGCGCGGAGGTGCGCCCCCGCCACCCACAGCTCCACGTCGGCCGGCTCCGTGAGGTTGCGCCACCAGGTCTTGCGCTCCGCGGCCCCCACCAGGATCCAGACGGTCGACCCGTCCCGGACGTACTGCACCACCAGCTCGTGCGGACGGCCGGTGCGCCGGCCCGTGTAGCGCACCACGGCCAGCCGCCGGCCCACCCGCGCGCCGAGCGGGGAGCGGAGCACCCGGCGCAGCACCGGGTTGGCCAGGCGGTTGGTCACGGCGAACGCGGCGGGCACGGTCGCAGGCTAGAGGGGCGGCCGGTCCTCGAAGACGGTCGACAGCACCACGGTCGTCCGGGTGCTCACCCCCGCCAGCGACCGGATCTCGCGGAGCAGGTCCTCCAGCGCCTGGGTGGAGGCGACCCGCACCTTGAGCAGGTAGCTCTCCGCCCCGGCGACCGAGTGGCACGCCTCGATCGCCGCCAGGTGGGCGAGCTTCACCGGCGCCTCCTCGGCCCGGTCGACGTCCAGGGGCGTGATCGCGACGAAGGCGGTCAGCCCCAGCCCCAGGCCGGTCGCGTCGAGGCACGCCCGGTAGCCGGTGATCAGGCCGCGCTGCTCGAGCCGCCGCACGCGCTGGTGCACCGCGGACACCGACAACCCCACCCGGTCGGCGAGCTCGGTGTAGCTGGCCCGGCCGTCGCGGGCGAGAGCCGCCATCAGCGCCCGGTCGACGTCGACCGGTCCGGGGGCCTCAGCCGGGGAGGCGGACGAGCTCACGGGAACCCGCGTTGACCGAGCGCACGCCCTCGGCGGTGCAGACGACGATGTCCTCGATCCGCGCGCCGCAGCGCCCGGCGTGGTAGATGCCCGGCTCGACCGAGAAGGTCATGCCCGGCACGAGCGGCAGCTCGTTGCCGGCCACGATGTAGGGCGCCTCGTGGGTGTCCATCCCGATGCCGTGCCCGGTCCGGTGGATGAACTGCTCCCCCCAGCCGGCGTCGGTGATGACCTGCCGGGCGACCGCGTCGACCGCCTCGGCGGTGGTGCCCGGGCGGACGGAGGCGACCGCCGCCCGTTGGGCCTCCTGCAGCACGGCGTACCACTCGGCGGTCCCGGCGTCGGGCTCGCCGCCGACGACGTAGGTGCGGGTGCAGTCGGAGCGGTAGCCCGACGGCAGCTCGCCGCCGATGTCGACCACCACGAGGTCCCCGGCCTCCACGACCCGCCCCGACAGCTCGTGGTGCGGGCTGGCGCCGTTCGGCCCGGAGCCGACGATCGTGAAGTCCACCCCGACGTGCCCCTCGGCCAGGATCGCCGCGGCGATGTCGGCGCCCACCTCGGCCTCGGTGCGGCCGACGCGGAGGAACGCGCCCATCCGCGCGTGCACCCGGTCGATCGCGGCGCCGGCTGCGGCGAGCTCCTCGACCTCAGCGGCGGTCTTGACCATCCGCAGCCGGTCCAGCACCGGGGCGGCCAGCTCCAGCGCGGACCCCGGCAGGGCCCGCTGCACCCCCAGGGCGTGCTCGGCCCAGGTGCGCGAGCCGACCGCGACGCGCGCCGGCGCGGACCCCAGCCGGCCGGTCGCGGCCCGCGCCAGCAGCGCGAACGGGTCGTCGGTCTCGTCCCAGGCGAGGACCTCCAGGCCCAGCGCCCCGGCGGGGCCGGCGTCGACCATCGGCGCCTCCAGCCGCGGGACCACGAGGAAGGGCTCCCCCCGCCGCGGGACCGCCAGCGCGGTCAGCCGCTCCATGGCGTGGGCGTGGTACCCGCTGAGGTAGCGCAGGTCCGACCCCGGCGTCACCACCAGCAGGTCCAGGCCCACCTCTTCCGCCACGTCCCGCGCGGCGTGCACCCGCTCGATGGTCACCAGGGGCCCCGTGTTCGCCGTCACGAGGGCAAGACTATCGGTGGGGCACGACCGAAATACGGCCCGGAGGGCGGAGCCCGCTACCGTCCCCGGTCGTGACGACGATGCTGCTGGACGCCGCCAGCCTGTACTTCCGGGCCTTCTACGGTGTGCCCACGAGCGTCACGGCCCCGGACGGGCGCCCGGTCAACGCCGTCCGCGGCTTCCTCGACATGACCGCCCGGCTGATCACCACGCACGGCCCCGACCGCTGGGTGGCCTGCTGGGACGACGACTGGCGGCCGGCCTTCCGGGTCGAGGCGCTGCCCACGTACAAGACCCACCGGCTGGCGCCCGACGGCGGCGAGGAGACCCCCGACGAGCTGGGCCCGCAGGTCCCGGTCCTGGTGGACGTCCTCGCGGCGGCCGGCCTGGCGCGGGTCGGTGCCCCCGGGTACGAGGCCGACGACGTCATCGGCACGCTGGCCACGCGGGCCCGCGGCCCGGTCGACGTCGTCACCGGCGACCGCGACCTGTTCCAGTTGGTGGACGACGCCCGCGGCGTGCGGATCCTCTACACCAACCGCGGCATCACCGACATCGAGGTGGTCGACGAGGCGGCGGTGGCGGCGAAGTACGGCATCCCCGGCCGGGCCTACGCCGACTTCGCGGTCCTGCGCGGCGACCCCAGCGACGGCCTGCCGGGGGTCGCGGGCATCGGCGCGAAGACCGCGTCCGCGCTCATCTCCGAGTTCGGCGACCTCGCGGGCGTCCGGGCGGCGGCCGCGCGGACCGTCGTCCCGAAGGCGCCGCTGACGGCCGCCGTCCTCAAGAAGCTGCACGCGGGTGCGGCGTACCTGGACGCGGCACCCGTCGTCGTGGCGGTGGCCACGGACGTCGACCTGCCGGCGGTGGACGGCGACCTCCCCCGCCGGCCGGCCGACCCGACGGCGCTCGCGGCGCTGGCCGAGGCGCACGGCATCGGGTCGTCGCTGCGCCGGCTGGGTGCGGCGCTGGGCTGGCCGGCCGACGCGCTGGACTGAGCGCACCGGCCGGCCAGGTGCTGGCCGCCGTCGGGTCGTTCGTCAGCTCGAGACGTCGGCCCAGGTGTAGGCGCCGTCGTCGTCGGTGATCGTGATCGAGATGCGGACCTCCGCGCCACCGTCGGCCTCGGCCCCGGTGCACTCGTAGCTCTCGCCGACCTCGACCTCCATGTCGTCGGGGCAGTCGAGGCTCGCCAGCTCCGTGCCGTACTGCTCGCTGTACTGGCGGCTGACGTCCGAGCGCACCGAGTCGGCGTCGAGCACCGTCTTGTCGAACACGAACAGCGGCAGGATGATCGCGGCCGCGATCAGCACCAGCGCGAGGACGGCGAGACCGAGGATCAGGCCCGTCTTCGACTTCTTCGCCGGCCGGCCGTACTGGCCCGGCCCGCCCGGCTGGCCGTAGCCCGGCTGCCCGTACTGCTGGCCCGGCTGGCCGTAGCCAGGCTGCCCGTACGAGGGCTGCCCGGGCTGCCCGTAGCCGGGCTGACCCTGCTGGCCGTAGCCGGGCTGACCCGGCTGACCCGGCTGGCCGTAGGGGGGTTGCCCGGGCTGCCCGTAGCCGGGCTGCCCGCCCTGCTGGCCGCCGTACCCACCGGGTGCCGGCTGGCCGTAGGAGGGCTGGCCGTACTGCTGGCCCGGCTGCCCGTACTGCCCCGGCTGGTTGCCACCCTGCGGTGGGTTGGTCATCGTCGCTCCCGTCCGGACGGTGTGTGGCGGTGTGGCGTGCTCTCCCCGCGGACGGGGGCGGGTGGCATTCTGCCCCACCTACGTGCCGCAGACCGGTCCGCGGCGCGCAGGTCACCCGCCCGCGGCAACCGCCACCACCCCGCGACGCACCTTGGGCACCGCCGCTCGTGCCGTCGCCGCCACGCCGTCGTCGGCGCCCTTGCCGAGCTGGTCGAGCAGGTCGAGCAGCTGCCGCGCCCAGCGCACGAAGTCGCCCCCGGACAGCTCGGTGCCGGCCTGCTCGGCCCCCGCCAGCACCCGGTCCAGGTCCTGCCCGTCGGCCCATCGGTAGGCCGCCCAGGCGAAGCCGAGGTCCAGATCGCGGGTCGGGGGGACGCCGGCGGAGACCTCGACCTCGAGCAGCCGGGATCGGATCCGGCGCATCTCCGCGATCGCGCCGGAGACCTTGCCGGCGGGCACGGCCGGCTGGCCGGGGGTCTCCCGGCGCGCCTCGAACACCACGGTGGACACGACGGCGGCGAGCTCCGCGGGGGTCAGCCCCCGCCAGGCACCCGAGCGCAGGCACTCGGCGACCAGCAGGTCCGCCTCCGACCAGATGCGGCCGAGCCGCCGCCCCTCGTCGGTGACCAGGGGCGGATCCGCCGGGGAGTCCGGTGGGGAACCGGCCGGTGCGACCTCGGGCACGAGGTAGCCCAGCTCCTCGAGCACGTCGCAGGTCCGGTCGAACTGGCGGGCGAGCGAGCCGGTCCGCTCGGTCATCCGGCGGTGCAGTGTCTCCGCCTCCGACACCGCGCGCAGCCACCGGTCGGCGGCGCGCACCCGCTCCTCCCGGTCGGGCAGGGCGTGCACCGGATGGGCGCGGAGGGCGCGGCGCAGGTCGTCCAGGACCGGGTCGTCGGCCGCGGCGGAGCGGTGCTTGACCCGGCGGGCGCCCAGATCGTTCTCCACGCGGGCGTTGCGCAGGGTCGCGGCCAGGTCGCGGCGGGCGTGCGGGCTGCGGTGGTTGAAGTTGCGCGGCACCCGCACCCGCGCCAGCGCGGTGACCGGCGTCGGGAAGTCGACGGGGCCGAGGCGGCCGGCCCACTTGTCCTCGGTGACCACGAGCGGGCGGGCCTCGCCGTCGCCGTCCAGGCCGCCGTCGGAGACGCCGGGGTCCAGGACGACGGCCAGCCCCTGCCGCCGTCCCGAGGGCACCCGGATGACGTCGCCGGGCCGCAGCGCGGCCAGCGCCTCGGCGGCCTCGAGCCGGCGCTTGGCCTGCGAGTCGCGGGAGAGCTCCTTCTCCCGGTCCGAGATCTGCCGGCGCAACCGCACGTACCCGGCCACGTCCCCGCCCTCGGTGGCCATCTCCGCGGCGAACTGCTCGGCGTCGCGCTCGTGCCGCGCCGCGGACCGGGCCAGCCCGACCACCGAGCGGTCCGCCTGGAACTGGGCGAAGGACGAGGCCAGCAGCTCCCGGGTGCGGGTCCGGCCGAAGCTGCCCACCAGGTTGACGGCCATGTTGTAGCTCGGCCGGAACGACGACCGCAGCGGATAGGTCCGGGTGCTGGCCAGGCCGGCGACGACGGAGGGGTCCAGACCGGGCCCCCAGACGACGACGGCGTGCCCCTCCACGTCGATCCCCCGGCGCCCCGCGCGGCCGGTGAGCTGGGTGTACTCCCCCGGCGTGACGTCGACGTGCGCCTCGCCGTTCCACTTGACCAGCCGCTCGAGGACGACGGTGCGGGCGGGCATGTTGATGCCCAGGGCGAGCGTCTCGGTGGCGAACACCGCCTTGACCAGGCCGCGGACGAAGCACTCCTCCACCGCCTCCTTGAAGGCGGGCACGAGGCCGGCGTGGTGCGCGGCGATGCCGGCCATCAGCCCCTCGCGCCACTCCCAGAAGCCGAGGACGTGCAGGTCCTGCTCGGGCAGCGAGCCGGTCCGCTCGTCGACGATCGCGGCGATCTCCGCGCGCTCGTGCTCGTCGGTGAGCCGCAGGCCGGCCCGCAGGCACTGGTCGACGGCGGCGTCGCAGCCGTTGCGGCTGAAGACGAAGGTGATGGCGGGCAGCAGCCCCGCCCGGTCCAGCCGCTCGATCACGTCGGGGCGGGGCGGAGGCCGGTACCGCGGCCGCTGGTCGAACCCCTCGCGCCGCCGGCCGCCCCCTCCCCCGCCGCCCCAGGTGTCCAGCCGGCGCTCCTGCTCCCGCACGAAACGGACCAGCTCCGGGTCGACGACGGAGGCGCCGCGCTCCCGGGTCGACCGCCGGCGCGGATCGTCCCCCTGCTCGGCGGCGTGCGCGGCCGGGCGGAGGGAGAACAGGTCGAACACGCGGTTGCCCACGAGCATGTGCTGCCACAGCGGGATCGGCCGCACCTCGCTGACCACGACCTTCGTGTGGCCGCGGACGGTGACCAGCCAGTCGGCGAACTCCTCCGCGTTGCTCACCGTGGCCGACAGCGACACCAGGGTCACCGACGGCGGGAGGTGGATGATCACCTCCTCCCACACGGCGCCGCGGAAGCGGTCGGCGAGGTAGTGCACCTCGTCCATGACCACGTAGCCGAGCCCCGCCAGCGCCGGGGACTCGGCGTACAGCATGTTCCGCAGCACCTCGGTGGTCATGACCACCACGGGGGCGTCGCCGTTGATCGCGTTGTCCCCGGTCAGCAGTCCGACCTTCGCCGCGCCGTAGCGCTGCACGAGGTCGGCGTACTTCTGGTTCGACAGCGCCTTGATCGGGGTGGTGTAGAACGCCTTGCGGCCCGCGGCGAGCGCCTTGTGCACCGCGAACTCGCCGACGACGGTCTTGCCCGCACCGGTGGGCGCGCAGACGAGGACGCCGGCGCCCTCGTCGAGCGCCTCGCAGGCCTCGACCTGGAAGGGATCGAGGGAGAAGCCGAGATCGGCCGCGAAGTCGGCCAGGGCCGGGTGCGCGCTCCGCCGCCGGGCAGCCGCGTACCGCTCAGCGGGGCTGGACATGCCCCCACGGTAGGCGGTTCCGGCCCGCGGGCCAGCCGGAACGCCGGGGCGCCGTGCCGTTGCTGCCCTCCCCGGTCCCTCCTCCGGACGCCGGCCGCCTCCGGCGGCGACGGTGTTGGGGATAACGGTGATGGTCCGGCCGTGTCGCACGGGCCCGTAGCGGGCCGCGAGCCGGAGGGGCGGGAGGGTCCTCGGTCAGTCCTGGGGCGGACCGCCGAGGACGGGTCCGCCGTCGACGGAGAAGGTCTGGCCGCTGACGTAGGCCGACGCGTCGGTGGCGAGGAAGAGGACGGCATGGCCGATGTCGGCGGGCACGCCGATCCGCCCGAGCGCCGTTCCCTTCCCCATCTCCGCCGGGTCCAGCCCCGCGACCTCCCACGCCGCCGATGCCCGCTCGGAGGCGACGCCGCCCACGGCGATGCAGTTGGCCCGGATCCCGTGGCGGCCCCACTCCGCCGCCGTGACCCGCGTGAACATCTGCAGGGCGGCCTTGGCGGCGCTGTAGCCGGCGCCGTACCGGACGCCGGTCACCCCGGCGCCGGAGGAGAGGTTGACGATCACGCCGCGGCCGGCGGCGATCATGTGCCGCCCGGCCTCGCGGGTGCACAGGAACGGGCCCTTGGCGTTGAGGTCGAACACGGAGTCCCAGGCCTTGGTCGGCGTCGACTCCAGCGGACCCATGCGGGTGCCGCCGGCGTTGTTGACCAGGACGTCGATCCGTCCGAACGCGTCGATCGCCGCCTCCACCAGGGCGACGACGGACTCCTCCTTCTTCACGTCGGTCGGCACGGCCAGCACCCGCACGTCCGGGTTGCCCACCTGCGCCCCCAGCTCCTCCAGCTCCGCCTTCACCCGGTCCAGGTCCGCCTGGGTGCGGGCGGCGAGGACGACGCCGTCGACGCCGTGCCGGACGAAGATCCGCGCGGTCTCCGCGCCGATGCCGGTCCCGCCACCGGTGACGATCGCGGTCCTCCCCCGCAGGCTGAGCGGGTCGGCGAGCACGGTCATGGGGTCCTCCTCGGCGCTGGCCGGCGCGGATCGCGCCGGCCGGGCGGGGCGGGGGCCGATCGCCCCCGCGCTGGACCCGCACGCTGCCAGGAACCCGGGGCCACCACAAGAGAAGTGAGAGTTCAGGACTTCACTTACGCGGGCGGGGGGACCATGGCGCGGCGTTCAGGCCGGCCGCACCGGGACGCAGCCCGGCGAGCAGCAGGGCAAGCAGCCGCCGCCACGCCTGGGGTTCGTCGTACCCGGTCGACAGCGCGACCCCGCGCAGGGCGTGCACGACCAGCAGGATGTCGGGGACGGTCAGCTCGGGGCGCACCCGGCCGGCGTCGTGCGCGGCGTCCAGCAGCTCGGCGAGCAGCCCGTCGAGCTCGGCGCGCAGCTCTCCCGTGCCGGGGTCGGCCCACAGACGCGCGACGAACCCCCGCTTGCGGAACTGGATGTCGGCGTACTCGGCCAGCCACCGCTCCAGCCCCTGCCCGTCCTCGGCGGCGGACTCCCGCCGGGCCACCTCGACGAGGTGGCCGAGCACGGCCTCCACCAGCTCGGCGATCAGCTCGTCCTTGGTGGGGAACCGCCGGTACAGCGTCGCCAGGCCCAGCCCGGCCTCGGCGGCGACCACCTCCAGGCTGACGTCGGTGCCGTGCTCGCCGAAGACGTCGGACGCGGCCTGGATCAGCCGCTGCCGGTTCTCCCGGGCGTCCCGCCGGGGCACGCGGCTGGACGCCGAGGCGGTGGTCACGCCGCCGCTCCCCCGGCCGGCCGGCGGCCCGCGCCGACCACGCGCAGCGCGCCGGGCACGCAGTCGGTGACCGCCGGCAGCGGGGCCACCCGCTCGCCGTCGGCATAGGTGGTGAGCCCGGACCCGCCCGGGACCTCCGCCAGCTCCACCCGGGCGGCCCGGTGAACGGTGACGGCCGGGTGCTCGACGTGCGTGCCGGCGGCCAGCCGTGGCCGGGTGCGCACCAGCTCGCGGCGGCTCACCGGCCCGACCACGGTGACGTCGAAGCGCCCGTCGGTCGGGTCGGCCCCGGGGCAGACCCGCATGCCGCCGCCGTACCAGGCGGTGTTGCCGACGGCGACCAGCGTGACCGGCAGCGTCGTCGCCTCGCCGTCGAGGACGAGCGTCAGCTCGCGCGGCCGCAGCCGGGCCAGCTCGGCGAGGATCGCGACGTCGTAGCGGCGGGGACCGCGGGGCCAGCGCAGCCGGTTGGCGCGGTCGGTGACGGCGGAGTCGAAGCCGCAGCACAGCACCGTGGCCCACCACCGCTCCCCCGTCCGGCCCGCGTCGATCGTGGTGGCCGTGCCGGCGGCCAGGTCCTCGGCGACCGCCCGGGCGGCGGCCGCCGGGTCGCCGGGGACGCCGAGGGCCAGCGCGAGGTCGTTGCCGGTGCCGGCGGGGACGACGGCCAGCGGGGTCGGGGTCCCGGCCACCGCCTGCAGCCCGGCGTGCGCCGCGCCGTCCCCGCCGACGGCGACCACCGCGTCGACCCCGCCGGACACCGCCGCCGCGGCCTGGCGCTCGGCGTCGGCGCGGGTGGTGGCGGGCAGGAGCTCGGGGGTCACGCCACCGGCCCTGAGCTCGGCCAGGACGGCGGCCGCGACCGCGGGTGCCCTCCCCCGGCCCGCCGCGGGGCTGACGAGGACGGCGGCGCGCAGCCCGGCTCCCACCGCGACGTCAGCGGGCGGTGGGAGCGGAGGGGCCGGCGACCGGCTCCTCGTCGAGCGCGGAGGGACGGGGGTCCAGCGGCGACGGCCGCGCGTCCAGCGGGGAGGCCTCGTCGTCGGCCAGGCCCGCGAGCCCGTCCAGGCCCGCGCGGCGGGCCCGCCGCCGGTCGACCTGGCGGGCGATCTGGATGGCGAGCTCGAACAGCACGCACATCGGCGCCGCCATGAGCAGCATGGTGAACGGGTCCTGGGTGGGCGTGACGAAGGCCGCGAAGACGATGGTGAGGAAGTAGATCCAGCGCCGACCCTTGGCCAGCGTCGCGTAGCTGAGCACGCCGACCAGGTTGAGCACGACGGCGATCAGCGGGAGCTCGAAGCTGACGCCGAAGGCCAACAGCAGGGCGATGACGAAGCCGATGTAGTCCTGCGCGGTGAGCGCGATGGCCACCCCGTCGCCGGCCAGCTCCAGCAGCAGCTCCAGGCCCTTGGCCAGCGAGATGTAGGCCAGGCCAGCGCCGAGGGCGAACAGCGCCGTCGAGGCGGCGACGAAGGCCACGCCGTAGCGCTTCTCGTTCCGCTTGAGCCCCGGGGTGATGAAGGCCCACACCTGGTACAGCCAGAACGGCGCCGACAGCACGATGCCGACGATGAAGGCGATCTTCAGCCGGATCAGCGCACCGCCGATGACGTCGGTCACCAGCAGGTCGCAGTCGTCGGCTGAGCCGCCGGTGCCCAGCGCCCGCAGGTCCGGGTCCAGGCCGCAGTAGGGGGCGCGGATGAACTCACCGAGCCCGTGGTCGTACCACCAGAACGCCACCGCGGTGCCGATCAGGATGAACAGCAGCGCCTTGCCGACGCGGTTGCGCAGCTCCGTGAGGTGCGCGATGAGCGACATCGTCGCCGCGGCGTCCCGCGGCGGGCGGCGCCTGCGGGTACGTCGGGGGGCGGCCTCGCTCACCGTCGCCGTGCCGAGGGGGTCAGCGAGGGGTGTCGCCCGAGGCGGCTGCCTGGGCGGCACGCGCGCGCAGCGCGGCGGCCTGCGCCTCCGCGGCGCGGGCCTCGGCCTCGAGCTGGGCGGCGCGCGCCTCGGCGACGGGGTCGCCGAGCGGGGCCGCCGGCGGGATGACCTCGCCCCGCAGCGGCGCCGACGTCTGCGCCGGCTCCTTGCTGCGGACGTCGGCCGCCCTGTCGTCGTCCTTCATGCCCTTCATCTCGCCCTTGAAGATCCGGAGCGAGCGGCCCAGGGAGCGGGAGGCGTCGGGCAGCTTCTTGTAGCCGAAGAGGAGCAGGACGGCCAGGATGATCAGACCGATCTCCAGGGGGCCGAGGTTCATCGGGGTTCCTCCAGGACTGGGTGGCTGACGGCGATGCTACGCCCGGGAGGCGCCGGAACCGGGCAGCCCGACGGCGTTCGCCGGCCGTTCACCCGCTGGTGGGGAGGCGCCCTCCGGCGCCGCGCCGGCCCGCGCCTGGACCGCCCGTGCCTGGACCGCCTGGGCCTGGGCGAGCAGCGGCGCCGTCTCCCGCTGCAGGGCGTTGGCCTCGCGGCCCAGCCGCTGCAGCGCCCCGAGCACGCCGTACGCCAGCACGGCGAGGACGAGCAGGCACACGACCGGGACGGCGATCCAGACGACCAGCAGCACGGCGCCGACCCTAGCCGCCGGACCCGGAGGTCCCGCCAGGCATCACGGCCGGGGTCCGCTCAGGCATCACGGCCCGGGTCCGGCGGTGCATCACGGCCCGGGTCCGGCCGGGCATCACGGCCCGGGTCCGGCCGGGCATCACGGCCCGGGTCCGGCCGGGCATCACGGCCCGGGTCCGGCCGGGCGCCGGCTGCGTACCGGCCGAGCGCGGCCCGCGCGTCGGCGGCGACCGAGGCGGCCAGCTCGGCCGGCTCGTCGACGACCGCGCCCCCGCCGAGGGAGGCGACCAGCCTGCGGGCCCAGGCGAGGTCGGCGGTGCGCACGGACACGGCCAGGCCGCCGGGCGGGTCGTCGACCTCGCGCACGTCCTCCACCTGGTAGTACTCGGCGACCCAGCGGGCGCTCCCGGCCAGCCGCAACCGCACCAGCCGCGCTTCCGGGCCCGGCCGGTAGACGCCGCCCTCGACGTCGCGGCCGTGCGCCTCGGCCGGCGGCGCGGCGGGCTCGTCGAGGACGACGACGTCGTCCACCCGGTCCAGGCGGAACAGCCGCACGCCCTCGGCCCGGCGGCACCACGCCTCGAGGTAGGTGTGCCCGTCGACCAGCAGCAGCCGCATCGGGTCGACCGTGCGCTCGGTCCGCTCGTCCCGCGTGGGGACGTAGTAGTGCAGGTGCAGCGCCCGGCCGCGCTCGAGGCCCTCGCGGACGACGGTGAGCGCCTGCTCCCGGGCGTCGACCGACAGCGCGACCGGCGTCGTCCGCTCCCCCGCGTGGCCGGCGACGGCGGACACCTTGGCCAGCGCCCGGCTGACGGCCTCCCGCTCGGCGAGGCCCGGGGACTCCAGCAGCGCGCGGAGCGCGACGACCAGGGCCACCGCCTCGTCGGTCGTCAGCCGCAGCGGCCGCACCATGCCGGCGGTGAAGGTCACCCGCACCCGGTCGCCCTCGAACGACAGGTCGATGAGGTCACCGGGGCCGTAGCCGGGCAGCCCGCACATCCACAGCAGCTCGAGGTCGCGGCGCAGCTGCCGTTCGGTCACGCCGAAGTCGCGGGCGGCCTCGGCCACCGGGACGCCGTCGGGGCGCGCCGTCAGGTACGGGACCAGCGACAGCAGCCGGGTCATCCGCTCCGTGGTGCCGGGGGCGGTCATGCCGGGGCCCCCATCGCGGCGAGCCGGGTCAGCCGCTCGACGACCGCGTCGCGGAGCTCCTGCGGCGACTCCACCAGGACGTCCGCGCCGTAGGCGGCCAGCTGGTCGGCCAGGCGCGAGAGGTCGGTGGTGCGCAGCTGGAGCAGGTCCCCGTCCTCGTCGTCGTCGGCCGGCTCGAGCGGAACGGCGGTGCGGCGCAGGCCGACGGCGGCACCCGGCCGCGCCCGGACGACGACGAGCTGCTCCTGTCCCCCGTCCTGGCCGGCGACGAGCGCGGCCAGGTCGAGGTCCGGCGGCGGCTCGAACGCGCCCTCCGGGCCGGTGACGCGCGGGGCCCCGGCGACGCGGGACAGCCGGAACACCCGTGGCGCCCGCCGGTCGAGGTCGTGGCCGACGAGATACCAGCGCCCGTGCCAGGCCACCACGCCCCAGGGCTGCACGCGGCGGTGCGCGGGTGCGCCCTCGTCGGGCCGGCGGTAGTCGAACTCGACCAGGCGGCGGTCGCGGGCGGCGGTGTAGCAGGGCTCGAAGGCGGGCTCGTCGGAGTCCAGCCGGGGGCGCAGGGGCAGCGCGCGGGCGGGGTCGACGTCCACGCCGGCGGCCTTGAGCTTCACCAGGGCGCTCTGCGCCGCGCCGGCCATCTGCGCGGACTCCCACAGGCGCAGGGCGAGACCGACGGCCGCGGCCTCCTCGCCGTCGAGGGTGAGCTCGGGCAGCTCGTAGTCCGCGCGCGCGATGCGGTAGCCGTCCTCGGTGTCGAACGCGCTGGTCCGTCCGGTCTCCAGCGGAACGCCCATCTCGCGCAGGTCGGCCTTGTCCCGCTCGAACATGCGCTTGAACGCCTCGTCTGCCCGCTCGGTGCCGTCGTCGGCCTCGTAGCCGGGCACGGTGGCGCGGATCCGCGCCGCGCTGACGTACTGGCGGGTGCCGAGGAGGGCGATGACCAGGTTGACCAGTCGTTCCGCCCGCTTCGCCGCCACGGGCCCAGGCTAGTGGACGGGCCCCCGCCCCCACCCCGCGCGAGCCCGGTCCGGGCGCTGTCGGCGGGGCCGGGAGTCGGCGGGCTCCCGGCGACGCAACTAGCCTCCACCTCGTGGGCGAGGAGCAGACGACCGCGAGCCGGATCCGCTGGCGGCGGGGGACGGTGACCGCCGTCGGCCGCTCGTGGCGCGACGCGGTCGAACTGACCGTCGAGGTGCCCGGGGACGGCGCCGTCCGCTCGCTGGCGCACCCGTCGATCGTGGGCACCCCCGAGGTGGGCGACGACGTGCTGCTCAACACCACGGCGTGGGCACAGCGACTGGGCACCGGCGGGTACGCGCTCGTCGTCGCCGTGCCCGACCGGCTGCCCCCGGACCCGACCGGCTCCGGGCACCTGGTGAAGGCCCGGTATACCCCGCTGCAGGTCAGCGTCCAGGGCGTCGACGAGCAGGCCACCGAGCACCACGCGACGATCAGCGAGGCCGACCACCTCGACGGCATGCCCGTCGTGGTCGCGGACCTGCACTCGGCGCTGCCCGCGGTGCTCATCGGGATCCTGGCCACCGACCCCGACCTCAGGGTCGCCTACGTGATGACCGACGGCGGCGCGCTGGTGGCCGGCTTCTCCCGCACGCTGTCGGCGTTGCGGGCGTCGCTGGCCGGGGTGGTCACCGCCGGCCAGGCCTTCGGGGGCGACCTGGAGGCGGTGACCGTGCACACGGCGCTGCTGGCCGCCCGGCACGTGCTCGGCGCCGACGTGGCGATCGTCAGCCAGGGCCCGGGCAACCTGGGGACCGGCACCCCGTGGGGCTTCTCCGGGGTGACCGCCGGGGAGGCGTGCAACGCGGTCGCGGTCCTGGGCGGGCAGGCGGTGGGTGCGCTGCGGATCTCCGACGCCGATCCCCGTCCGCGCCACCGCGGGGTGTCCCACCACTCGCTGACCGCGTTCGGGCGGGTGGCGCTGGGCGGCGTGACGCTGGTGGCGCCGCGCGGGCTGGGCTCGGAGCTCGGCCGGCAGGTCGAGGAGGACCTGGCCGGGCAGCCCGAGCGCAACCCCGTCGTCTGGATGGACGTCGACGGGCTGGAGGGGGCCCTGGGCCTCTCGCCCGTCCCGCTGTCGACGATGGGCCGCGGCTACGAGGAGGAGCGGCCGTACTTCCTCGCCGCCGCGGCGGCGGGCCGCTACGCCGCCCTCCGTGTCCCGCTGCCGGCGGGCACCGACGACACCGAGGCCCCCGCGGAAGCGGCCGCAGCCGACCCCGCCGTCGGCTGAGACGGGCAATTCCGCGCTTCCGCCCCGGGGCGATTCCGCGCTTCTGCACGGCTACATCGAGGCGATGAGCTTCTCCACCCGGTCGTCGACGGACTTGAACGGGTCCTTGCACAGCACGGTGCGCTGCGCCTGGTCGTTGAGCTTGAGGTGCACCCAGTCGACGGTGAAGTCACGCCGCTTCTCCTGCGCCTTGCGGATGAACTCACCGCGGAGCTTGGCGCGGGTGGTCTGCGGGGGCACGTTCTTGGCCTCGAACACGCGCGGCTCGTGGGCCACCCGCTCGACCTGACCGGCGCGCTCCAGCAGGTAGTACAGGCCCCGGCGCCGGCTGATGTCGTGGTAGGCGAGGTCCATCTGCGCGACCCGCGGGTGCGCCAGGGGGATGTCGTTCTTGGCCCGGTAGCGCTCGATGAGCCGGAACTTGATGGCCCAGTCGATCTCGCGGTCGATGAGCGACAGGTCCCCGCTGTCGACGGCCTTGAGCACCCGGCCCCACAGCTCGAGCATCTGCCGGTGCACCGGGCCGAAGCCCTCGCGGTCGACGAACTCGGTGGCCCGGGCGTGGTACTCGGCCTGGATCTCCAGGGCCGACATCTCGCGACCGTTGGCCAGCCGGACCTTGCGGCGGCCGGTCATGTCGTGGCTGATCTCGCGGATGGCGCGGATCGGGTTCTCCAGCGCCATGTCCCGGATCGGGACGCCGGCCTCGATCATCCGCAGCACCAGGTCGGTGGAGGCGACCTTGAGCAGGGTCGTCGTCTCGCTCATGTTCGAGTCGCCGACGATCACGTGCAGCCGGCGGTAGCGCTCGGCATCGGCGTGCGGCTCGTCGCGGGTGTTGATGATCGGCCGCGACCGGGTGGTGGCGCTGGAGACGCCCTCCCAGATGTGCTCGGCGCGCTGGCTGACGCAGTAGATGGCGCCCCGCGGGGTCTGCAGCACCTTCCCGGCGCCCACGACGATCTGGCGGCTGACCAGGAACGGGATGAGCACGTCGGCCAGGCGGCTGAACTCGCCGTGCCGGCCCACCAGGTAGTTCTCGTGACAGCCGTAGCTGTTGCCCGCGGAGTCGGTGTTGTTCTTGAACAGGTAGATGTCGCCGGTGACGCCCTCCTCGGCCAGCCGCTGCTCGGCGTCGACGAGGAGGCCCTCGAGGATGCGCTCGCCGGCCTTGTCGTGGACGACGAGTTCGGTGAGGTCGTCGCACTCGGCGGTGGCGTACTCGGGGTGGCTGCCGACGTCGAGGTAGAGCCGGGAGCCGTTGCGGAGGAAGACGTTGGAGCTCCGCCCCCAGGACACCACCCGGCGGAACAGGTAGCGGGCGACCTCGTCCGGGGACAGCCGTCGCTGGCCGCGGAAGGTGCACGTGACGCCGTACTCGGTCTCGATTCCGAAGATCCGTCGGTCCACGTCCCGAGCCTAGGCGTCGCGGACGACAACGGCCCGATCCCGGCGCGGGGCGACGCCGGGATCGGACGATGGGCTCAGGACGCGCCGGGATCGGACGGGCTGCCGCCCTCGCCGCTGCCCTCTGTGCCGCCCGCGGTGTCGGGGGCGGCCGGGTCGCCCAGGCCGGGCGGCGTGCCGGGCGCGGGGGTGCTGGGCGCGTGCGCCGAGGGAGCGGCCTCGCCGGTGTCGGCGGCCCCGTCGTCGCCGTCCCCGAGCAGCGCGTGCAGCGCGGCGCCCACGACCCGGCGGAAGGCCCGCTTGGGCCGGCGGCGGTCCAGGACGGCGACCTCGAGCTGGGCGGCGGCGAGCAGTGCGGCGTCCCCGCCGCCGTTGGCCATGGCGGGGCTGACCGCCGACAGCGCGCGGACGCCGACCATCAGCGCCTCCGCCAGGGCCATGCCCGGGGAGAAGTGCTCGCGCAGGTGGGTGGTGACCGCCTCGGCCTGGCCCCCCATGACCACGAAGTCGGCCTCGTCGACGATGGAACCGTCGAAGGTGAGCCGGTAGAGCTGGTCGGTCTCCGCGGTGGTGCCGACCTCGGCGACGCACAGCTCCACCTCGAAGGGCTTCATCTGCTCGGTGAAGACCGTGCCGAGGGTCTGCGCGTAGGCGTTGGCGATCACCCGCCCGGTGACGTCGCGCCGGTTGTAGGAGTAGCCGCGGACGTCGGCCAGCCGGACGCCGGCCACCCGCAGGCTCTCGAACTCCGAGTAGCGCCCGACGGCGGCGAAGCCGATGCGGTCGTAGAGCTCGCTGACCTTGTGCAGGGTGGCGCTGGGGTTCTCGGCGATGAACAGGATGCCGTCGGCGTACGTGAGGACGGCGACGCTGCGACCGCGGGAGATGCCCTTGCGGGCGTACTCCGAGCGGTCGCGCATCAGCTGCTCGGGCGAGGCGTAGTACGGCATGGTCATGGCGTCAGGCCCCCGTGCTGTTCCGGTCGGCGGCCGACCGCTCGGTGACGATCGTGTCGGCGACCGCGGCGATCTCGTCGTCGGTCAGCCGGACGGCGCCCTCGGCGTCGACGCGGTAGACGATCGGGTAGAGCCGGCGCACCGGGTCCGGCCCACCGGTGGCCGAGTCGTCGTCGGCGGCGTCGTAGAGGGCCTCGACCACGGTGCGGGTGGCGGCAGCGGCCGACAGGTCCGCGCGCCAGGTCTTCTTGAGCGAGCTCCGGGCGAACAGCGAGCCGGAGCCGACGGCGGCGTAGCCGCGCTCCTCGTAGTTCCCGCCCGTGACGTCGTAGCTGAAGATCCGCCCGGGGGTGGCTCCGGGCGCGGCGTCGAGGTCGAAGCCCGCGAACAGCGGGACGACGGCCAGCCCCTGCAGCGCGGCGCCGAGGTTGCCGCGGATCATGCCGGCGAGCCGGTTGGCCTTCCCGTCGAGCGAGAGGGTCATCCCCTCGATCTTCTCGTAGTGCTCGAGCTCCACCTGGTAGAGCCGCACCATCTCGATCGCGATGCCGGCGGCCCCGGCGATGCCGATCACCGACCACGAGTCGGCCGGGTAGACCTTCTCGATGTCGCGGCTGGAGATGAGGTTGCCCATGGTGGCGCGGCGGTCGCCGCCCATGAGGACGCCGCCGTCGAACGTGACGGCGACGATCGTCGTGCCGTGCGGGGCGAGGTCACCCACGGGCAGCTGCGGGACCGGCCGGCGGCCGGGCAGCAGGTCCGGCGCGGCGGTCGCGAGGAAGTCGGTGAAGGACGAGCCCACGCGGTCCAGGTACGCGTGCGGGAACCCGCTCCGCTCGGTCGGCCACTGGCTCAACCCGTCCACCTCTCCACGCCCTCGACGAGGGGTGCCGATCGCTGGTCCGCGCGCCGATCGGCACGCCCCGCCGACCCTACCGGCGCGGCCCGGGCCCGCAGGGCGGAGTCCGCCGGCGGCGAGGGGGCGTACGTCACCGGGAGATCAGCTGCCGGCGGACCGGCCGGGTTCCGCGAGCAGGACGGCCAGCCGCGCGCGGACGACGTCGTGCGTCCGGCACCCCGCGGCACGCGCTCGCAGCTCCGGGCGGCCCGGGCTGCTCGACCGCCGCGGAGACGGCGGAGGTGCCGACGGTCCGGTGCGCGCCGGTTCGGGCTCGTCGCGGTGGTGCTCGACGTAGCGAGCCGCCGCCCGGAGGACCCCGGGGTCGTCCCGGAGTTGCCCGAGCCCACCGTTGCAGTTGAAGCAGAGCAGCCGGCGCACCCGTCCCGTGTCGTGATCATGGTCGACGTGCTCGGCGGGAGCCGACGCACAGATGGCACAGAGCCCACCCTGCGCGGCCAACATCGCGTCGAAATCCGCCGCGGTGATCCCGTACCGCCGCCTGAGGTGATACGTGCGCCCACCGCCGGCGGCCTCCTTGCTCCGACGACCTCGCGCGTTGTGGCAGGGCTTGCAGTAGGAGTTGATGCCGCTACGGCTGGCGGCATTCCTGCCGAACGCAGCCACCGGCAGGACTGTGTCGCAGTCGGGACACCATTTGTGTCCGCGAGGTACGGGCACCTCGTTCGCATAGCGCCGCGACGGCGCGCCCTCGCGCCCCGCCCGTGCAACGCGGTGCCGACGCCGCGCGTGCGTCTTTCAGTAGAAAGCGTATCCGTCTCGAGAGTTCCGATTCCTGGTGAACTCCGCGATCGGCTGGTTCGAGCCGCAATCCCGGCAGTATTTTTGATCCATTTCTGGATTCGAGACTAAACCGTTTCACTGACCCCCTTTTTGTACGTACTGCCTTACGAACTCCTCGGCGTTCTCCTCGAGCACCTCGTCGATCTCATCGAGAATGGAGTCGACGTCCTCGGTCAGTTCCTTCTGGCGCTCGGCGACCTCGGTGTCGACCGAGGCCTCGACCTCCTCGGTCTCCTCGCGCGTGCGCGTGGCCCGCTGCTGCCCGCCGGTGTCCCTCGTGGCCATGCCGACCTCCCGTACAGAGTCGAAGTGCCTGCTGAGCGGAACGCTACCCCCCGGGGGTGACGTTCGAGCGTCGCGCGAGCTCAGCCGCCGGTGATGGTGTCGACCAGTTGCTGAGCGCTCGACGTCGACTCGAACAACGCCCCCACGTGGTCGCGAGTGCCCCGCAGCGGCTCCATGGTCGGGATGCGCACCAGGTTCTCCCGGCCGAGGTCGAACACGACCGAGTCCCACGACGCGGCGGCGACCTGCGCGGGGTACCGGCGCAGGCACTCGCCGCGGAAGAAGGCCCGGGTGTCCGACGGCGGGGTGAGCATCGCCGCGGTCACCTCCTCCTCGGTCAGCAGCCGCTGCATCGAGCCGCGGGCGACCAGCCGGTGGTACAGGCCCTTCTCCGGCCGGACGTCGCTGTACTGCAGGTCGACCAGCTTCAGCCGGGAGTCGCCCCAGGCGAGGCCGTCCCGGCTGCGGTACCCCTCGAGCAGCCGCAGCTTGGCCGGCCAGTCGAGCCGGTCGGCCAGGCGCATCGGGTCGTCGGCGAGCACCTCCAGCACCTCGGCCCAGCGGCGCAGCACGTCGGCGGTCTGCTCGTCGCCGTCGCCCCGCTGGTCGACGAAGCGCTGGGCCTGCTCGAGGTAGGCCTCCTGCACCTCCAGCGCCGTCATCCGCTGGCCGGTGCGCAGCCGCACCTTGTACGTCAGGGTCGGGTCGTGGCTGATCGCCTGCAGCGCGGCGACCGGCTCCTCGATCGACAGGTCCCGCGTGAGCGCCCGCGCCTCGATGAGCGCCAGTACCAGCGACGTCGTCCCGACCTTCAGGTACGTCGACAGCTCGGCCAGGTTGGCGTCCCCGATGATTACGTGCAGCCGCCGGTACTCGTCGGGGTTGGCGTGCGGCTCGTCGCGCGTGTTGATGATCGGCCGCTTGAGCGTCGTCTCCAGGCCCACCTCGACCTCGAAGAAGTCGGCCCGCTGCGAGAGCTGGAAGCCCTGGGTGCGCCCCTCCACGCCGAGGCCCACCCGCCCGGAGCCGGCGAACACCTGGCGGGTCGCGAAGAACGGGATCAGGCCGCGGATGATGTCGACGAACGGCGTCCGGCGGTCCATCAGGTAGTTCTCGTGCGACCCGTAGGAGGCGCCCTTGCCGTCGGTGTTGTTCTTGTAGAGCTGGATCGGGCTCGTGCCGGGCACCCGGGCGGCCCGGCGGGCGGCCTCGGCCATGACCCGCTCCCCCGCCTTGTCCCACAGCACGATGTCGCGCGGGTTCGTGACCTCGGGCGTGGAGTACTCGGGGTGGGCGTGGTCGACGTAGAGCCGGGCGCCGTTGGTGAGGATGACGTTGGCCATCCCGGCGTCCTCGTCGAGGTCGTTGTGGTCCAGCGCCTGCGCCGGGGACAGGTCGAAACCGCGGGCGTCGCGCAGCGGCGACTCCTCCTCGAAGTCCCAGCGGGCCCGGCGTGGCGACGGCGCCTCGGCCACCGACCAGGCGTTGACCACCTGGCTGGACAGCGTCGTCGGGTTCGCCGTCGGCTGCCCGGGCACCGAGATGCCGTACTCGACCTCGGTGCCCATGACCCGCCGAACGCTCATGCGCCAACCCTAGGCCGCGGCCCTCGCCGTCCGACGGCCGCGCGCCGGGGCCTCGCGGGCGCCGGCCGCTCTGGGGCGCCGACCCTCACGGGCGGACGCTGCCCGTGGTCGAGCCGCCACCGGCGGGCACGAGGACGCAGCGGGCGTCGCCGCCGTCCGGCCAGTCCTCCGCCTCGTCCACCCAGACGGCGGCGGCGTAGCCGAACGGCGCCGGCCCGCCGACGTACTCCTGCACCTCGTCGGCACAGCTGGCGGCGAGGGCCTGCCGGGTGGGCTCGTCGGGATACGGCGCGCCCTCGGGGACGTCGGCGAGCGCGAAGCCGGTCGGCTCGGCCTCGTGCGGCTCCGAGCAGGGGACGACGCCGTAGCTCGTCGCCGACCCGCTGAAGCAGACCCGGTAGGCCGCCGAGTCCGGGCCGGCCAGCCCGCCCGCCATCACGCCGGGTGCTGTCTCGGGGTCTGTGTAGCCGTAGAAGACGTCGCAGCGCATCCAGCGGGCGCCCGCCTCCCACTGGTCCTCCGACGGCAGGAACGACGCGTAGTAGGCGTAGGGGTCCTCGGGGTCCTCGCCGCCCAGGTAGGCGACGACGTCGTCGAGGGAGCACAGCTCGCCGAACGCCCGGCCCAGCGGGGTGTCGTCGTACAGGTCGTCCTCGACCGGCCGCTCGTCGTCCGGGCCGAGACCGGTGTCGCCCACGACCGCGGTCTCCGCGTCGTGCGGGTCGCCGCACGACACCGACCCGGGCGGGTCGAGCGGCGTGCTCTCCTGCCCCGCGTCCAGGTCGTAGCAGGTGCCCACGATCGGCAGGGCCGCCGGATCTGCGCCGCCCGGGCCGGCCGCGGGCACGGTGGGCTTGGCCGGACCGGGGTCGGCGGGCAGCGCGTCGCCGGCGACCGTGCTGCTGCAGCCGGCGAGCAGCGCCGCAGCCATCAGCGCCGCGACGGCCCACCGGGCGCGACGGTGCGAACGGGTGGCACCCATGACGTGCGGGCCCCCTCCCCGGCGGTGGACCTTCCGCGGCACCGGCCCCGGTGAGGGGGTCGGTGCCGCGGTCGGCGGCGTTACAGGTACTGGCCGGTGTTCGTGGCGGTGTCGATGGCCCGGCCGGACTCGCTGCCCTTGCCGCTGATGAGCGTGCGGATGTACACGATCCGCTCGCCCTTCTTGCCCGAGATCCGTGCCCAGTCGTCCGGGTTGGTCGTGTTCGGCAGGTCCTCGTTCTCCTTGAACTCGTCCAGGCAGGCCTGCATGAGGTGACCGACCCGCAGCCCGCCCGCCCCGGTCTCCAGCCGCTCCTTGATCGCCATCTTCTTGGCGCGGTCGACGATGTTCTGGAGCATCGCTCCGGAGTTGAAGTCCTTGAAGTACAGGACCTCCTTGTCACCGTTGGCGTAGGTGACCTCGAGGAACCGGTTCTCCTCGCTCTCGGTGTACATCCGCTCGACGGTGCGCTGGATCATCCCGGCGATCGTCGCCTCGCGGCTGCCGCCGTGCTCGGCGAGGTCGTCGGAGTGCAGCGGCAGCGTCGTCGTCAGGTACTTCGTGAAGATGTCGCGGGCCGCCTCGGCGTCCGGCCGCTCGATCTTGATCTTCACGTCGAGCCGGCCCGGCCGCAGGATCGCCGGGTCGATCATGTCCTCGCGGTTGGAGGCGCCGATGACGATGACGTTCTCCAGGCCCTCGACGCCGTCGATCTCGCTGAGCAACTGCGGGACGATGGTGCTCTCCACGTCCGAGGACACCCCGGACCCGCGAGTGCGGAAGATCGAGTCCATCTCGTCGAAGAACACGATGACCGGCGTGCCCTCGCTCGCCTTCTCCCGCGCCCGCTGGAACACCAGCCGGATGTGCCGCTCGGTCTCGCCGACGTACTTGTTGAGCAGCTCCGGGCCCTTGATGTTCAGGAAGAACGACTTGCCCTGCCCCTCGCCCTTGAGCGCCGAGACCTTCTTGGCCAGCGAGTTGGCCACGGCCTTGGCGATCAGCGTCTTGCCGCAGCCGGGCGGCCCGTACAGCAGGATGCCCTTGGGCGGGCGCAGCTCGAACTCGCGGAACAGGTCGGCGTGCAGGAACGGCAGCTCCACGGCGTCGCGGATCTGCTCGATCTGCCGGGCCAGCCCGCCGATGTCGGTGTAGTCGATGTCGGGGACCTCTTCGAGGACGAGCTCCTCGACCTCGCTCTTGGGGATCTTCTCGTAGGCGTAGCCCGACCGGGACTCCAGCAGCAGCGAGTCGCCGCTGCGCAGCGGCTGGCCGGTGAGGGAGTCGGCGAGGAAGACGACGCGCTCCTCGTCGGTGTGCCCGATCACCAGGGCCCGCCGCACCTCGCCCTCGACCGGCTCGAGCAGCTCCTTGAGCATGACGATGTCGCCGCCGCGCTCGAAGCCGCGCGCCTCGACGACGTTCATGGCCTCGTTGAGCATCAGCTCCTGGCCGTGCTGCAGCCCGTCGACCTCGACCGACGGGGACACCGTGACCCGCAGCTTGCGCCCGCCGGTGAAGACGTCGACGGTGCCGTCGGTGTGCCGGGTCAGGAAGACGCCGTAGCCGGACGGCGGCTGCCCGAGCCGCTCGACCTCTTCCTTGAGCGCCACCAGCTGCTCGCGCGCCTCGCGCAGCGTGCCGGCCAGCTTGTCGTTGCGTTCGGAGAGGAACGCCGCGCGCCCCTCCGCCTCGGCGATCCGCTCCTCGAGGGCGCGCACCGTCCGTGGGCTCTCGGCCACCTTGCGGCGCAGGAGACCGATCTCCTCCTCGAGGTAGGAGATCTGGCTGAGGAGCGCGGTCACATCACGTTCGCGCCGCGCCCGGAACTCGTCGGGACCACTGCCAACACCTGGGCCCATCGCGCACCTCCGCACATCGGGGGAGCCAGGACGCAAATCTATACACGCAGGAGGGGACGCCGCCGGTGGCTCGCGCTACGTCTGCCGAGCTGATACCGAACCCCCGTGGCCCCGCCGCGGGGCGCCGACCGGGCCCGCGAGGACGGGCGGGGCGGGTGCCTAGTACTTCTGCGCGCGGCGCTGCCTAATCGGGGCGACGGAGCCCTCGGCCAGCCGCCGCGCGGTGACCAGGAAGGCCGTGTGGGCGACCATCCGGTGCTCCGGGCGGACGGCGAGCCCGACCGCGTGCCACGGCCGGATCAGCGACTCCCACGCGTAGGGCTCGGTCCACACGCCCTGCGCGCGCAGCGCCTCGACGTAGGTGGAGAGCTGCGTCACCGTGGCGACGTAGCCGACGAGCACACCCCCGGGCCGCAGCGCGGCGGCGACCGTCGGCAGCACCGCCCAGGGCTCGAGCATGTCCAGCACCACGCGGTCCACGACCTCCGCGGCGGGGTGGTCGGCCAGGTCGCCCAGGCGCAGGTCCCAGTTGCCGGGCACCTCGCCGAAGAAGGCGCCGACGTTGCCGCGGGCGACGTCGGCGAAGTCCTCGCGCCGCTCGTAGCTGGTCACCGATCCCCCGCTGCCGACCGCGCGCAGCAGCGAGCAGGTGAGCGCGCCGGAGCCGGCGCCGGCCTCGAGCACCCGCATGCCGGGCCCGACGTCGCCGAAGCCGACGATCTGGGCCGCGTCCTTCGGGTAGATCACCTGGGCGCCGCGCGGCATGGACAGCACGAAGTCGGCCAGCAGCGGGCGCAGCGCCAGGTAGCCGGTGTTGGACGTCGAGTGGACGACCGAGCCCTCGGGCGCGCCGATCAGGTCGTCGTGCCGGATGGCGCCGCGGTGGGTGTGGAACTCCTTGCCCGCCTGGAGGACGACGGTGTGGTGCCGGCCCTTGGGGTCGGTGAGCTGCACCCGGTCGCCGGCCTCGAAGGCGCCGGGAACGAGCTCGCGCGGCGGAGCGAGGCCTTCGGGCGCCGGCTCGAGGTCGCCGGTGGCCCCGTCGGGCACGGGGAGGGCGTCGGGCACGGGGAGGGCGTCGGGCACGGGGTCCGCCGAGGCGTCGAGGGGCTGCTCCTGCTGCGGGTCCACGGGCGCCGAGCGTACGGCGGGGCCCGGAGCGGCCCGGACGGCGGCGCCGCGGACCGGAGCGGAGCACCCTGCCCGGCGCGGGCGCTCGGAACTGTCGGTGGGCCGCCCTAGCCTCGGACCCATGACGGTGCTGCACCCGGATCCGGTCTCCCCCTCCCCCGCCGAGGCGGCGGGCGACTCCGCGCCGCGCCGGCCGTCGCTGTCCCCCAGCCGCGCCGCCGACTTCAAGACCTGCCCGCTGCTGTACCGCTTCCGCACCATCGACCGGCTGCCCGAGCGCAAGAGCCTGGCCGCGGTGCGGGGCACGCTGGTGCACACCGTCCTCGAGAAGCTCTACGACCTCCCGGCGCGCGAACGGACACCTGAGGCGGCGCAGCAGCTCATCGCGCCGGCCTGGGCGGAGCTGTCGGCCGACCCGGCCATCACCGAGCTGTTCGCGGCGGCCGAGGCCGGTGAGCCCACGCCGTCGCTGGAGTCGTGGCTGGCGTCGGCCGGCACGCTGGTGGAGTCGTACTTCTCGCTGGAGGACCCGACGCGCATCCAGCCCGAGGGCCGGGAGCAGCTGGTCGAGGTGACGCTGCCCGACGGCCTGCTCCTGCGCGGCTTCGTCGACCGGCTCGACGTCGCGCCGACCGGAGCGCTGCGGGTCGTGGACTACAAGACCGGCTCGATGCCCCGCGAGGCCTTCGAGGCCAAGGCGCTGTTCCAGATGAAGTTCTACGCGCTGGTGCTGTGGCGCACCCGCGGCGTCGTGGCCAGCCAGCTGAAGCTGCTCTACCTCGCCGGCGGCGACGCGCTGACCTACGCCCCCGACGAGGCGGAGCTGGTCCGCTTCGAGCGCACGCTGCAGGCGATCTGGGCGGCGATCGAGCGGGCCGTGGCCACGCAGGACTTCCGGCCCAACCGGACCCGGCTGTGCGACTGGTGCGACCACCAGGCCCTGTGCCCCTCGTTCGGCGGCACTCCCCCGCCCTTCCCGGCGGAGGCCGCCGCGGCGGCCGGCTGGGCCACCCTGCCGATCGTCGAGCGCGACTGATGAGGGCCCCGGTGCTCCCCACCGCTCGCACGCTCGGTGCGGCCCCCTGCACCGGGGCCGTCTGACAGGCTCCCTGCCCGTGCCCCTGAGCCACGAGCGGCTGATCGCCGCCCTCCTCGACCGGACCGAGCTGCTCCGCGACGTGGTGCGGTCCGCCGATCCGGCCACTCCCGTTCCCACCTGCCCGGGCTGGACCGTCGGCGCGCTGGTCCGGCACCTGTCCGGCGGGCAGCGCTGGGCGGCCGACCTCGTCGCCGCCCGGGCGGACGCCCCACCGGACGACGCGTTCTTCCGGAACGTCACCCGACCGGCCGAGCAGCCCCCGGCAGAGCTGGACCGGGCCCTGGCCGAGAGCTCCGCCGCACTGGCCCGGGCCCTCCGGGAGGCCGGTCCCGACGCCCCGGTGTGGACACCGTTCGGCCCCGGCGCCGCAAGCTTCTTCACCCGGCGCTTCACCCACGAGACGGTCGTGCACGGCGCCGACGCCGCCCTGGCTGCCGGCCGGCCCTGGACCGTCGACCCCGAACTCGCGGTCGACGGGCTCGACGAGTGGCTCGAGCTCGCCTCGGTGCCGCAGATGCTCGAGCTCTTCCCCGAGCGCCGCGCCCTGCTGGGCCCGGGGCGGACCGTCCACCTGCACGCCACGGACACCCCCGCCTCCCTCGACGCCGAGTGGGTGGTCGACCTGACCGGCGCCGTGCCCTCGTGGCGGCGCGCGCACGAGAAGTCCGCGGTCGCGGTCCGCGGGCCGGTGGCGGGGCTCCTGCTCGTGGTCTGCGGCCGGCAGCGGATCGACGACGCCGGCGCCGAGGTGTTCGGGGACCGTGCGCTGCTGGACGGGTGGCTCGCGGCCAGCACCTTCGGCTGAGCGCCGGCCCGGCCGCGGATGGCAGGATCGCCGACCATGAGCGAGCAGCCGGCGGACGGGTCCACGGGCGAGATCCCGTTCGGGCTGTTGTGGGGCATCAAGCGGTCCTTCATCGCCTACGTGCGCCGGATGCCCGACGGGCAGGGGTCCATCCACGACGGCGCGGTGCCGCTCGGCGACGACACGCTCCTGTTCCCCGCCGACGATGCCACCGCGAGCGCCGCCGCCGCGCCCGACGTCGACCACGTGTGGGCCTTCCGCGGCGACATCCGGTTCAAGGGGCACGGCGGGATGCTGTTCGTGCGCGTCGCGGCCCCGCTGATCACCGTGCGTGGCGAGGAGGCCGACCTCTCCATCGAGGACCCCTACGCCCGGGCCGACGCCGCCCGCGTCCCGCTGGTCACGCTGCGCCTGCAGCCGGGGCCGGCCCCCGAGGGGGCGCAGGTGTGGCTGGGGTCCGACGTCCGGCTCACCGAGGCCGGCTCGGTGCTGTTCAACGACGTCTACCAGCCGGGCGAGCCGTTCGAGCAGCTCAGCGTGGTCCTGCCCCTGCGCGGTTGAGCCGTCAGCCGCACCGGCAGGCGAGGCCGGCCGGCGCCAGCATCGCCGCGAGCTCGGCCAACCCCAGCCCGGCGAGGGTCTCCCGCAGCACCAGGCCGGGCGCCGGGTCGAGCGTCTGCATCGCCGGCACGCCGAGCACCGCGGCGCCCGAGGCGAGACCCGCCGCCACCCCGACCGCCGAGTCCTCGACGACCACGCAGCACCGCACGTCGACGCCCAGGGCGCCCGCCGCCTGCCGGTAGGGAGCGGGGTCGGGCTTGCGCGCGGGCACCTCGTCGCCGCAGACGGTGACGTCGAACGGGAGGCGCCCGCCGAAGGAGCGGGCCACGGAGGCCAGCACCAGGTCGGTCAGCCGCCGGTTCGTCGTCGTCACCAGGGCGGTGGGCACCCCCGCCGTCCGCACCGCGGCGAGCAGCTCGCGGGCACCCGGGCGCCAGCGCACCCCGGCGGCCATCAGGCCGGCGACGCGGTCCTCCACCCAGCGGGCGTCCGCCTCCAGGGCGGACTCGGCCGGCGGCAGGCCGAGGTCGGCGTACAGCACCCCCATCGCCGTCCGCATGCTGGTGCCGACGGTCGCCCCTCGCGCCGCCGCGCTCAGCTCGCCGCCGCGCCGGCGGGCGAGGTCGTGCAGGGCCTCGCCCCAGTACTCCTCGGTCTCCACGAGCGTGCCGTCCATGTCGAACAGGACGGCGCACGGCGCGGTCACCCGCTCCCGGGTCGACGCCGTCACCGGGGAGCCCACGCGCACATCCCGGCCACGGTACGGGGATCTCCCGGCGGCCTGTGACACGGTGGCCGGCATGGCCGCGCGCGCACTCTTCCTCCGCGAGAACGACACGTACGTGGCGACGGAACTGGCGCAGGGGGCGTGGGACCCGGGGGACGCCAACGGCGGCTCGGTGCTCGCGCTGCTCGGGCACTGCCTCGAGGACGTGCCGTCGCTGGTCCCGATGACGCCGGCGCGGATGACGGCGGACCTCATGCGCCCGGTGCCGCTGCACCGCCCGCTGACGGTGACCACCTCGGTCGTGCGCGAGGGCAAGAAGATCCAGCTCGTCGACCTGAGCCTGCACGTCGACGGCGTGCTGCACGCCCGGGCGTCGGCGCTGCGGCTGCGCGACGCGGACCTCACCGGTCGCGACGACCTGCCGGCGGGCTCGGCCGGGACCGTGCCGCAGCTCGTGCCGCCGGAGGCCGCGGAGAGCCTGCGGGAGTCCTCGGTGTCGCAGGCCGGCTTCCTCTGGGGCGTCGACATGCGCTACGCCCCCAGCCGGGACGGCACGACCACGGGCGTGTGGGTCCGCCTGGAGGTGCCGGTCGTCGACGGCGAGGCGGTGCGCACCTCGGCCCGCGCGGCGCTGGCGTTCGACTTCGCCAACAACATCAACGTGGCCATGCCGCCGGGCACCGCCACGACGATCAACCCCGACGTCAGCGCGCACCTGCTGCGGCCGATGACCGGCGAGTGGGTGGCGCTCACGGGGGGCACCCGATTCTCGCCGTCCCTCGGGCGCGGGGTGTCGACGGCGAGTCTGAGCGATCTGGACGGCGTCTTCGCCGAGGTCACCGTCTGCCAGCTGGTCCAGCCCCGGGCCCGCTGACCGGCCGGCCGGGACGCCGTCGCTGGCTAGGGTCGGCGGCATGACGGGCAGGGAGCGCGGGCGGCCGCGGAGCGCCCGCGCCCACCGGGCGGTGCTGGAGGCAGCCCGCGACCTGCTCGGCGCCGGCGGTTACGACAAGCTCACGATGGAGGCGATCGCCGCCCGTGCCGGGGTGGCCAAGCAGACGGTCTACCGGTGGTGGCCGTCGAAGTCGGCGGTCGTCGCCGAGGCCGCGCTGGCCGGCCACCTGGCCCCGGCGACGGCGCCGCCGGCGGACACCGGTGACATCGACGCCGACCTGCAGGAGTGGTTCCATGCCCTGCTCGCGCAGCTGGAGGACCCGATCCAGGCCGCGCTCGTGCGCGGCCTGGCCGCGGCCGCGGCGGACAGCGACGCGCACGCCGCCCGCCTCTACGAGCACCTGACCGGCCCGTCCCGGCAGCAGCTCCTCGACCGCCTGCGGGCCGGGGTGCAGGCCGGTCAGCTGCGCGCGGACGCGGACCTGGACGGCGTCGTGGACATGCTGCTGGGCACGGTGCTGTTCCGCGCCCTCGTCGGTCGGCCGGATCCGGCGGCGCGCGCCGCCGGGCTGGTCGACGCCCTGGTCCGCGGCCTGGCCGCCACCCCGGCAGCGGCGCGGCCGCCCGAGGCGCTCCGGCATGCCGAGGCCCCGGAGCCCACCTGCTCAGGGGGAGCGGTGAACGCGAGCCCGTAGGCGCTCGACACCGGCCAGATAGGCCGGCTGCCGCTGCGACCAGCCTTGGGCGATCTGCTCGACCTCCGCGGCCGTCCGGCCGACGGTCATCGCGGGCCCGAGCGCCAGCGTCGCCTTCGTCCGGCGCAGGAGCTCGCGGTCGCGGCCGGCCACCCTCGCGGCCAGCCCGCCGACGACGGTGCCGAGCTCCTCGTCGGCCACGCACCGCCAGACCAGCCCGCAGCCCTGTGCCTCCTCCGCGGTGACGACGTCACCGAAGAGGATCAGCGCCGCGGTGCCCTGCCTGCCGATCCGCTCCTGCATCCGCGTGAGATAGCCGCCGCCGGGGTGGATGCCGACGTCGAGGAAACGGATGTCGAAGGTGGCGCTGCGGGCGGCGACGACGGCGTCGCAGGCGAGCAGGAAGTTCACCCCGGCCCCGATGACCGGCGCGTGCACCGCAGCGAGCACCGGCACCGGCAGCGCGGCGAGGGCGGCGAACCCGGCGTAGACGGCCGTCGGGTCGCCGGCGGGTTCGAGCAGCGAGTCGACGTCCCCACCGGCGGAGAAGACCGGCCCCTCGGCCCGCAGGACGACGACGTGCACCGAGCGGTCGTGCCGCAGCTCGTCGCAGACCCGCACGAGCTGTTCGACCAGCACCGGGTTGCAGCTGTTGCGTCGGCCGACGTCGACGAGCGTCACCTCGGCCACCCGGTCGCGGACACGCACGCGCACCGCGGTGCGCACCTCAGCCGACACGGCTCCTCCACCCCGCGAACACGGATGCAATCATAACAATGATGGGCGCGGCCGGGGATGCCGGACGCGGACCGCACCGGCGCAGCCGGCGACAGGAAGCGAGAGTCCCCGTGGTCGAGGCGACCCAGACCCCGCCGGCCCGCCTGCACTGGGAGGGGGCGGCGGCGCTGCCCCCGGCCGCGCGGGAGGCCCTTCTCGGCCCCGGCGCCCCCTTCGAGCTGGGCGTCGAGGACGTCCTCGGCCGGCCGCACACCGTCTTCGTCCGCCGGCCCCGGACGCTGCGGGCGCTGCTGGAGGACAAGACCCCGGCACAGCTGGACCTGCCGTTCCTCGTCTCGGTGCCGACGGGGCGGACCTGGACCTACCGCGATGCCATGGCCGACATGGACGCGATCGCGCTCCTGCTCCAGCAGCGCTACGGGGTGCGCCCCGGCGACCGCATCGCGATCGTCGCCGCCAACCACGCGGAGTACGCCCTTCTGATGTGGGCCGTCGTGACCATCGGCGCGGTCGTCACGGGCCTGAACGGATGGTGGACCGGTCCGGAGCTGCGGTTCGGCATCGCCCTGAGCTCGCCCGTCCTCGTCGTCGGTGACGCACGCCGGCTGGAGCGGATCGAGTCGAGTTCGGTGCCGGCCGGTGTCCCGGTCGTCCGCCTCGACGAGCTGCACGCCGATGCGCAGCAGTTCCTCGGCCGCTCCCCCGAGCCTGTCGACATCGCCGAGGACGACCCGGCCGTGCTGCTGTTCACCAGCGGCACGACCGGCCGCCCCAAAGGCGCGGTCCTGACGCACCGCAACATCGTCAACTTCGCCCTGGTCGGGCGGCTGTCCGGCGCCATGGCGATGGCCACTGCGCCCCCGCCGCCCGCCGGCTGGACCCCGCCCCAGGCGTGCTCGGTGGTCACGGGGCCGCTGTTCCACGTCTCCGGGATCGCGCCGGTGCTGGTGACCGCCGCCGCCTCCCCCACCAAGCTCGTCTTCCCGACTCCGGGCCGGTGGGACCCGGTGGTGCTCATGGAGCTCGTGCAGGCGCACCGGGCCACCTACCTGGCCGGCGTCCCCACGCAGTTCTGGCGGCTACTGCGGCACCCGGACGTCGCGCGCTACGACCTGTCGACGGTCACGTCGACGTCCACCGGCGGGTCGGCCTTCCCCCCGGAGCTCGTCCGCGCGCTGCACGAGCGCTTCCCGCGCGTCCGGCTCGGCAACGGCTACGGGATGACCGAGACCGTCGGGCTCGGCGCCCGCATCGGCAACGACGAGTTCCTCGACGTGCCGGAGTCCGTGGGGCCGGCGCAGGCGACGGTCGAGATCGAGGTGCGGCGCGACGACGGCTCGGTGGCCGTCGAGCACGAGGTCGGCGAGGTCTTCCTGCGTAGCCCCTCGGTGTTCCTCGGCTACTGGGGCGACGAGGCCGCCACCGCCGCCGCCCTCCACGAGAACCGCTGGTACCGCACCGGCGACTTCGGGCGGATCTCCGGCGGGCTGCTGTTCCTGGAGAGCCGCCGGCGCGACCTGATCATCCGCGGCGGCGAGAACGTCTACCCGATCGAGATCGAGAACCGGCTGATCGAGCACCCGGACGTCGACGACGCCGCGGTCATCGGCGTCGACCATCCCGACCTGGGCCAGGAGCCGAAGGCGTTCGTCGTCCCCCGGGCGGGGTCGGGGCTGACCGAGGCGGCCGTGCGCGCGTGGTGCGGGCAGGCGCTCGCGGCGTTCAAGGTGCCGGCCACGGTGGAGTTCCGGACCGCCCTCCCGTACAGCGACACCGGCAAGCTGCTGAAGGTGCGGCTGGAGGAGGAGCAGGCCGGGCGCTGAGCCCGGGGCCCGGCCTGCGGGTCCCCCGGTCGGGCTCGTGCTCTGCCCCGCCCCGTGGGCAGAGCACGAGCAACTCCGACGCGATGCCCCGGGGCCGCGGCCGCCGCCGATCCGGCCGCGTCAGGCCGGGCGGCGGGTCGCCAGGGCCCAGCCGTTGTCCTTCATGACCTTCTCGGCGTCGGCCATCGTGTAGTCGACGTTCTGCAGGTCCTTCAGGTAGCTCGCCGGCTCGGCCAGGCCCTCGACGTGCGGATAGTCCGACCCCATGAGGATGTGGTCGGCGCCCAGGAGCCCGAGCAGGCTCTTGAGGTCGTCCTCGTAGAACGGCGCGACCCAGACGTGCCGGGCGAACGTCTCGCGGGGGTCCTCCGGGAACAGGTGCGGCACCTGACCCCAGGCCTTCGTGAGCTTCTCGAACAGGTGGAAGACCCACGACGACCCGGTCTCGATCGCGGCGATCCGCAGGTTGGGGAAGCGGGAGAACAGGCCCAGCGCGAGGTGGCTGGCGAGGGTGTCCTGCATGTAGCTGGCCGAGTGCAGGCTCCGGAACGCGTTGGCGCGGAAGGCCTCGGCGAAGTCGTTCTCGCCCCAGTCCCCCAGGTACTTCGTGTAGAGGGTATCGCCGCCGTGGTAGATCACCGTGATCCCCGAGTCGTTGGCCAGCTGCCAGAAGGCGTCGAACATGGCGTCGCCGGGCGCCCGGTGCCCGAACACGGTGGTCACCGGCCCGCCCACCATGACGACGAACCGGGCGTCGTGGTCCAGGGCCCACTGCAGCTCGCGGACGGCGTTCTCCGGGTCGGACAGCGTGATGTAGGGCGCGGCGAAGATCCGGTTGCGGTAGGCGAAGCCCCAGTCCTCCTCCAGCCAGCGGTTGAAGGCGCGGAACGCGGCGGTCATCGCGGGGATGTCGTGGTCCAGCGCGTGCTCCATGCCGACCCCGAGGGTGGGCAGCATGATGCACGCCTCCATGCCCTGGGCGTCCATGAGCGCCAGGCGGGCGTCGCGGTCGCGGTACTCCGGCCGGATGGGCTCCAGCTCGCCGAACAGCTTGCTCGGGTCGGCGCTCTTGGGGTTGCGGCCGCGGAAGTACTCGTCCATCACGCCGGGAGCGGCGACCGGGTCGAAGGTCGGGTTCGGGATGAACTTGTTGACCTTGCCGCCGACCAGCAGGCGCGTCTTCCCCTCGACCTGCACCCACTGCATGGCCCGCTTGCGGTACCGGGGCTCGAGGTGCCGGGTGAACGCGTCCAGTGCCTCGTAGTAGTGGTTGTCGCAGTCGAAGAACCGGAACGGCAGCTCGGTCACGGGGTTGCCTCTCTCCCTGGTCGGCGGGGACCGCCGATGCCGCGCAACCGCCGCGCGACGGGAACGACTTTAGAACGATGTTTCTGTTCGGGCAACGCCCGAAGTCAGCCGGCCAGGCCGAGGACCCGGGCCGCGTTGCCGTAGAGGAACTTCGGCCACACCTCGTCGCGGAAGGGCACCGCGGGCATGTCCCGGAAGATCCGCTCCAGCGACAGCCCGGCCGGGAAGTAGCCGGCGTAGAGGACCTTGTCGGCGCCGCGGCTGTTGGCGTAGTCGACGATGGCCTTCGGGTAGTGCTTCGGGGCGAACGCGGACGTGGAGTAGTAGAGGTTCGGCCACTTCAGCATGAGCTTCACGGCCAGCTCCTCCCACGGCTCGCAGCCGTGGCGGGTGACGAACACCAGGTCCGGGAAGTCGAACATCACCCGGTCGATGCGGCCGACCTCCTGCACCTCGTACGGCACGCGGGGCCCCGGCATGCCGGCGCACACGAAGATCGGGATGCCGAGCTCGACGCAGGTCGCGTAGACCGGGTACATCTGCGGCGCGTCGATGGCGACCTGCGGGAACGTGCCCGCGGGGAAGACCGTCGTCGCCCGGACGCCGAACTCCTCGTGCGCCTGCCGGAGGGTTCGCACGCTGCCCATGACGTCGTTCGGGTCGGTCACGACCCCCGCCGGGACGAACCGGTCGGGGTGCTCGCGGACCGCGCGCCGGGCGTCGTCGCCGGTCACGTGGACCATGCCCTTCTCGATGCCGAAGCGGTCCATCTCGTGCAGCGTGATCGACACGGGGTCCGACGTCGGCGCGACGTCGGGGACGTCGGTGAACATGTACTCGACCGGCATGGCCGACGCGCGGGAGGCCGCGTCCTTGGTCTGCCGGCGGATGAAGTCGTACTGCCCGGACCCCTCGGTCGGGAAGCCGATCAGCGTGTCGATCACGGGCAGGTCTGTGGGTCCGGGCACGGGGCACTTTGGAACATCGTTCCATTTCGTGTCAAGGCGCGGCGCGTCTCCCCCGGCCGGGGGGTCCGGGCGGGAGCGCTCCTCCCCGGCCGGGTCGGCGCCCGATACCGTCGTCGGCGTGACCGCCGTCGAGGCCCCCGCGCCGCTGCCGCGCGAGGCCATGACCCCCCGCCAGCTGGCGCGCCGGACCCGGCTCCTGGAGACGGTGGTCGAGATCGTCACCGAGCGGGGTCCGCAGGCGCTGCAGATGCGGGAGGTCGCCGAGCGCTCCGGCGTCGCCCTCGGCACGGCCTACAAGTACTTCCGCTCACGCGAACAGCTGCTGGCCGCGGCGCTGGCCGAGTGGCAGCAGCCGCTGATGGGCCGCATGGCCTCGGTGAGCCGGACGCGGGACGCCGACCCCGGCGAGCTGGTGTCGGCCTACCTGCGCCGGGCCGTGCGGGCGTTCCACCGCAACCCGAACATGGGCGCGCTGATGGTGCTCATGCAGACCTCGGCCGATCCGGACGTCGTCGAGACGGTGGCGGAGATGGGCACCCGCAGCAAGGCCCTCATGGAGCAGATGCTGGTCGGGCTGCCGCCCGAGGCGGTGCCGTACGTGGGCCGCGGCCTGGACGCCGTGCTGATGAACTCCGTGACCGCCCTGGTGACCGGGCGGGCCAGCCTGGCCGAGGCGGTGGACCGGGTCGAGGGCGTGGCCCGGCTGCTGCTCGCCGGCGCCCGCACCGCCGGCACCTGACCCCCGTCGGGTCCGCCGACCGGCCGTGAGACGGTGGGCGGCATGGACGCCGGCGCCCTCTTCGTCCGCGACGGGGACGGCTACGTCGCCACCGAGTGCACGCAGGGTGCCTGGGATCCCCGGCACGCCAACGGCGGATCCACGCTCGCGCTCCTGGGTCAGGTCCTCGACACGGTCCCCACGCTGGTCCCGATGACTGTGAGTCGCATGACGGCGGACCTCGTCCGCCCCCTCCCGGTGGGCCGGCGGCTCACGGTCGAGCCCACCGTCGTCCGCGAGGGCAAGAAGATCCAGCTGGTCGACCTGCACCTGCTCGTGGACGGCGAGCTGCACGCCCGCGCCTCCGCGCTGCGGCTGCGCGATGCGGACCTGTCGGCGCTCGACGGGCTGCCGACCGGAGCCCCGGCCGACGGCGGCAGCCCGCTGGTCCCGCCGGAGGAGGTGCCGAGCCTGCGCGAGTCGGCGTCCCCGGCGCGCGGCTTCCTCCGGGGGGTCGACATGCGGTACGCCCCGAGCAGGGAGGGGTCGACGACGGGGCTGTGGATCCGGCTCGAGGTCCCGGTGGTCGCCGGGGAGCCGGTCCGTCCGTCGGCGCGCCTGGCCGTGAGCTTCGACTACGCGAACAACATGGGCGTCGACTTCGGCGCTGCCACGGCGAGCACGATCAACCCCGACGTCAGCGCCCATGTGCTGCGGCAGCAGACCGGCGAGTGGGTCGCCATCACCGGCCTGACCCGGTTCACCCCGACGCTGGGGCGTGGAGTCGTGCGGGCCGCGCTGCACGACGGCGACGGCGTGTTCGCCGAGGTCACCATCGGCCAGTTGGTCCAGCCCCTGCCGCGCTGAGCGGTCAGGGGTGTCGGCGCAGGGAGGACGGACGATGACGACGGTTCGCGTGGGCGTGGCCTATCCGCAGGACGAGCTGGGCGGCGACCCGGACGCCCTGCGCCGGTTCGGGGTCGCGGTCGAGGAGCTCGGCTACGACCACCTGCTGATGTTCGACCACGTGGTCGGCGCCGTGCACGCGCCCCGCGACCTGCCCATGCCGCCACGGATGTACACCGAGCGGGACCCGTTCCACGACCCGCTGACGGCATTCGCCCACCTCGCGGCGCTCACCCGGCGGATCGAGCTGGTCACCGGCGTCCTGGTGCTGCCGCAACGGCAGACGGTGCTGCTCGCGCGGCAGGCGGCCGACGTCGACCTGCTGTCCGGCGGACGCCTGCGGCTCGGCGTGGGGGTCGGGTACAACCCCGTCGAGTACCACGCCATGGGGGCGGACTGGAGCGCCCGCGGCCGCCGGATCGCCGAGCAGATCCCCTACCTGCGGCAGCTGTGGACCGGCGAGGCCCTGACCTTCACGGGCGAGTTCGACCAGATCGACCGCGCCGCGCTGAACCCGCCGCCGGCCGGCCGCAGCATCCCGATCTGGTACGGCGGCTCGTCGGAGGCGGCGTTCCGCCGCGCGGCCGAGCTCGCCGACGGGTTCGTCTTCGGCTACGCCTTCCGCGACACCGCGGTCGGGCAGTGGCAGCGCGTCCAGGAGCTGCTGCGCGACGCCGGCCGCTCCCCGGCGGGGTTCCGGGGCGTCTTCGTCCTGCTGCCGGACGAGCGAGGGGGCGACTGGGCCACCCGGACCGTCGAGGCCCTCCCCCGCCTGCGCGACGCGGGAGCCACCGACGTGACCGTGACCAGCGCCCGCCAGGGCCTCACGACCGTCGCCGAGCACGTCGACCACATCGCCCGGCTGAAGGCGCGGGTGGACGCCGTCCTGCGGTGACGCCGGACGGTCACTCGTCGTCGGTGCGGTACCCCAGGTTCGGCGAGAGCCAGCGCTCGGCCTCGGCGAGGGTCCAGCCCTTGCGGCGCGCGTAGTCCTCGACCTGGTCGCGGCCCAGCCGGCCCAGGACGAAGTACTGCGCCTCCGGGTGGGCGAAGTACAGGCCGCTGACGGCGGCGCCCGGCCACATCGCCATGCTGTCGGTCAGCTCGATGCCCGCCGCGGCCTCCACGTCGAGCAGCTCCCAGATCGTCCGCTTCTCGGTGTGCTCCGGGCAGGCGGGGTAGCCCGGAGCGGGCCGGATGCCGCGGTACTTCTCCGCGATCAGGTCGCCGCTGTCGAGGTGCTCGTCGGCGGCGTAGCCCCAGAACTCGCGGCGCACCCGCTCGTGCAGCCGCTCGGCGAAGGCCTCGGCCAGCCGGTCGGCCAGCGACTCCAGCAGGATCGCGCTGTAGTCGTCGTGCTCCTTCTTGAACGCCGCCACCCGATCCGCGGAGCCCAGGCCCGCGGTCACCGCGAACGCGCCGACGTAGTCGCGCAGCCCACTCTCCTTCGGCGCGACGAAGTCGGCCAGGGACTTGCGGGCCGAGCCGTCGCGGCCCTCGGTCTGCTGGCGCAGCTGGTGCAGGGTGGTGCGCACCTCGCGGCGGGTCTCGTCGGTGTAGACCTCGATGTCCTCGCCGTCGACCCGGTTGGCCGGGAACAGCCCGAACACCCCGCTGGCCCGCAGCCACCGCTCGGCCACGATCCGGTCGAGCATCGCCCGGGCGTCCTCGTACAGCCGCCGGGCGGCCTCGCCGGAGGTGGGGTTGTGCAGGATGTCGGGGAACCGGCCGCGCATCTCCCACGCGTTGAAGAACGGCTGCCAGTCGATGTAGTCGCGCAGCTCGTCCAGCGGGTAGTCGGGGAACGTCTTCACGAACTGGGTGGCCAGGCCGTGGGCGTGGTCGCAGCCGGGACCGTCGCAGACGTCGCGCGCCTGCTGCAGCAGCATCCGCGGCCGAGGCGGGGTGTAGGAGCTCCAGTCGAGGGGCGGTGCCGCAGCGCGGGCGGCGTCCAGCGCGAGCAGGTTGCGGCTGTCCTGCCGGGCCGCGTGCCGCTCGCGCAGCATGGCGTACTCGGCGTCGGTGTCGGCGAGCAGCGTGGGCCGCTGCTCGTCGGACAGCAGGGCCGCGACCACCGGGACCGAGCGGGAGGCGTCCTTCACCCAGATGACGGGGCCGTGGTAGCGCTGCGCCACCTTGACGGCGGTGTGCGCCCGCGACGTCGTCGCCCCGCCGATCACCAGCGGGATCTCGAAGCCCTGGCGCTCCATCTCCGACGCGACGGTGACCATCTCGTCCAGCGACGGGGTGATGAGCCCGGACAGGCCGATGACGTCGGCGCCCTCCGCCTTGGCGGCGTCCAGGATCTTCTGCGTCGGGACCATGACACCCAGGTCGACGACGTCGTAGTTGTTGCACTGGAGCACGACGCCGACGATGTTCTTCCCGATGTCGTGGACGTCGCCCTTCACGGTGGCCATGACGACCTTGCCGTTGCTGCGCTCGACGTCGCCGGGCTTCTTCTCCGCCTCGATGAACGGGATGAGGTAGGCCACGGCCTTCTTCATGACGCGGGCGGACTTCACCACCTGCGGCAGGAACATCTTGCCGGCGCCGAACAGGTCGCCGACGACGTTCATGCCGTCCATCAGCGGGCCCTCGATGACCTCGATGGGCCGCCCGCCGCGCTCGCTGATGAGCGCGCGCAGCTCCTCCGTGTCGTCCTCGACGAAGGCGTCGATGCCCTTCACCAGCGCGTGGGTGATCCGCTCCCCCACCGGGAGGCTGCGCCACTCCTCGGTGGCGACCTCCTTGACGGCGCCGTCGCCGGCGTAGTCGCCGGCGATCTCCAGCAGCCGCTCGGTGCTGTCGGGGCGGCGGTTGAGGACGACGTCCTCGATCCGCTCGCGCAGCTGCGCCGGCACCTCGTCGTAGACCTCGAGCGCGCCGGCGTTGACGATGCCCATGTCCATGCCCGCGGCGATGGCGTGGAAGAGGAACACCGCGTGGATGGACTCGCGGACGGGGTTGTTGCCGCGGAAGGAGAACGACACGTTCGAGACCCCGCCGGACACCAGCGCGCCGGGGAGGTTCTGCTTGATCCAGCGGGTGGCCTCGATGAAGTCCACGCCGTAGGTGGCGTGCTCCTCGATGCCCGTGGCGACGGCGAAGACGTTGGGGTCGAAGATGATGTCCTCGGCCGGGAACCCGACCTGGTCGACGAGGATGTCGTAGGCCCGCCGGCAGATCTCCTGGCGCCTGGCCAGGTCGTCGGCCTGGCCGCGCTCGTCGAAGGCCATGACGACGACCGCGGCGCCGTACTTGCGGCACAGCCGCGCCTGCTGGACGAACTCCTCCTCGCCGTTCTTCATGGAGATGGAGTTCACGATCGCCTTGCCCTGCACGCACCGCAGGCCGGCCTCGATGACCTCCCACTTGGAGGAGTCGACCATCAGCGGCACGCGGGAGATGTCGGGCTCGCCCGCGACCAGCTTGAGGAAGCGGTCCATGGCCGCGACGCCGTCGATCATCCCCTCGTCCATGTTGACGTCGATGACCTGCGCGCCGGCCTCGACCTGCTGCCGGGCCACGGCCAGCGCGGCGGCGTAGTCGCCCTCGCGGATGAGCCGGCGGAAGCGGGCCGAGCCGGTGATGTTGGTGCGCTCGCCGACGTTGACGAACAGCGATTCCGCGGTGACGGTCAGCGGCTCCAGGCCCGAGAGCCGCAGCGCGGGCGCGACCTCGGGAACGGTGCGCGGCGTTCCGCCCTCGACCGCCGCGGCGATCGCGGCGATGTGCGCGGGCGTGGTGCCGCAGCAGCCGCCGACGAGGTTGACGAAGCCGGCCTCGGCGAACTCGCCGACGATCGCCGCCGTCTCGGCGGGCGACTCGTCGTACTCGCCGAACGCGTTGGGCAGCCCCGCGTTGGGATAGCAGGAGACGAAGGTGTCGGCGATCCGCGAGATCTCGGCGATGTAGGGCCGCATCTCCTTGGCCCCGAGCGCGCAGTTCAGGCCGATCAGCAGCGGGGCTGCGTGCCGCACCGAGTGCCAGAACGCCTCGGTGACCTGGCCCGAGAGGGTGCGGCCGGAGGCGTCGGTGATCGTGCCGGAGATCATCACCGGCCAGCGGCGGTCCCGCTGCTCGAAGAGGGTCTCGAGCGCGAAGATCGCGGCCTTCGCGTTGAGGGTGTCGAAGATGGTCTCGACGAGCAGGACGTCCGCTCCGCCGTCGACCAGGCCGTCGGCCTGCTCGAGGTAGGCCGCGACGAGCTCGTCGAAGGTGACGTTGCGGGCGCCGGGGTCGTTGACGTCGGGCGAGATGGACGCCGTCCGGCTGGTCGGGCCGATGGCGCCGACGACGTAGCGCGGCTTCTCCGGCGTCCGGGCGGTCATCGCGTCGCACTCGCGGCGGGCCAGCCGGGCCGAGGCGACGTTGAGCTCGTAGGCGAGCTCGGACATCCCGTAGTCGCTCAGGGAGATCGCGGTGGCGTTGAAGGTGTTGGTCTCGACGAGGTCGGCACCGGCCTCGAGGTATTCGCGGTGGATGCCGGCGATGATCTCGGGCCGGGTCACGCTGAGCAGGTCGTTGTTGCCCTGGACGTCGCTCGGCCAGTCGGCGAACCGCTCGCCGCGGTAGCCGGCCTCGTCGGGGCGGTCGCGCTGGATCGCGGTGCCCATGGCGCCGTCGAGGACGAGAATCCGCTCCCGGAGGAGGGCGGTCAGCTCCGCCGTGGCGTCCGGGCGTAGATCCGGGGTGTCGGGCACGACGTCCATCGTCGCATCCCCGGCGCCCGTCGTCCGACTGCGTTTCTCCGGGCCCCCGGACGGGCCTCGCCCGGACGGCGACCGCGGCACGCGTGGGGCCCGCGCGGCCCCGGCGGCGGAGCCGACCGACGTAGGCTTGCAGGGGTGATCGACCCGAAGTCCCCGTCGGAGGACCTGCCCCAGCTCACCGACCCCGTGGTGGTGGTGGCCTTCGAGGGCTGGAACGACGCCGGTGACGCCGCGACGGGGGCGCTGGAGCACCTGGAGCTCATCTGGGACGCCGCCCCGCTGGCCGCTCTGGACCCCGAGGACTACTACGACTTCCAGGTCAACCGGCCCACCGTCTCCCTCGTCGGCGGGGTGAGCCGGCGCATCGAGTGGCCGACGACGCGGATCTCGGTAGCCCGCCCGCCGGGGGCCGACCGCGACGTCGTCCTCATCCGGGGCATCGAGCCCAACATGCGCTGGCGCAGCTTCTGCGACGAGCTCATCGAGCTGTGCCAGGAGCTGGAGGTGCGCACGGTCGTGGCCCTCGGCGCCCTGCTGGCCGACACGCCGCACACCCGCCCGGTGCCGGTGACCGGATCGGCCTACGACCCCGAGTCGGCCGAGCGGTGGGGCCTGGAGACCAGCCGCTACGAGGGGCCCACCGGCATCCTCGGCGTCTTCCAGGACGCGTGCGTGCAGGCCGGGCTGCCGGCGATCAGCTTCTGGGCGGCCGTGCCGCACTACGTCTCCCAGCCGCCGTCGCCGCGGGCGACGGTGGCGCTGCTGCAGCGGGTCGAGGAGGTGCTGGAGCTGGCGGTGCCGCTCGGCGCCCTGCCGGAGCAGGCCGAGGAGTGGGTCAAGACCGTCGACGAGATGGCCCAGGAGGACGACGAGGTCGTCGAGTACGTGCGCTCCCTCGAGGAGCGGGCCACCGAGGTCGACCTGTCCCAGGCCAACGGTGACTCCATCGCCCGCGAGTTCGAAAGGTATTTGCGCCGCCGAGGCGGCACGAGCTGACGTCGGCCCCGTCGCAGGGGCCCGCCGCGAGCCCGCGAGCGGTGGGGGGCGACGGGGTCCTTGCGCTGCGCCGCCGAGGCGGCACGAGCTGACCTCGGCCCCGTCGACATGAGCTGACCCGAGGACGTCCGTCGGTGGGATCGGGCAGGGTGGGCCCATGGACGCCCGCCTGGACCTGCTCACCGTCGCCGTCCCGGACCTGGACGCGGCCCGCCGCTTCTACGTCGACGGGCTGGGCTGGACGCCGGCCCTCGACGTCCCGGGCGAGGTCCTGTTCGTGCAGGTGAACGCGGGCCTCCTGCTCGCCCTGTTCGGCGCCGCCGACCTGGCCGCCGACATGGGGGTGCCGGCCGACGCCGTCGTCCCGGGTGGCGGCTTCACCCTGGCGCACAACGTCGGCAGCCCCGAGCAGGTGCGGCAGGTGGTCGCCGACGCCGTCGCAGCGGGTGCCCGCGTGCTCAAGGAGCCGCAGCCGGCGGCGTTCGGCGGCTTCCACGCCTACGTCGCCGATCCGGCCGGCATTCGCTGGGAGGTCGCGCACAATCCCGGCCTGCGGGTCGACGCCGACGGCACGGTGCACATCGGCGTGATCGAGGGCTGAGGTGCCCCCGCATCCCGAGCTGCTGGCACGCGTGCGGCTGCTGCTGGCCGACCGGGCCGACGTCGTCGAGGGTCGGATGGTCGGCGGGGTGTCGTTCACCGTCGGCGGCCGGCTCGCCTGCGGGGTGACGTCGGCGGGGCTGGCGGTCCGGGTCGGCCGGAACGCGGTCGCGGCCGCCGCCACCGAACCGCACGTGGGCCCGCTGACGATGGGCGGCAGGCCGCTGGTGGCCTACGTGCTGGTCGACCCGGCGGGGTGCGGGGACGAGGCGGCCCTGCAGGGATGGCTGGACCGCGGGCTGGCCGCGGCCGGCCGGCCGTGACCGGTCAGGCGGCGGGCAGCAGGGGCCGCATCAGCGAGGTGGCGTCGGCGTCGAAGAGCCGGTCGTGGGTGGTCAGCGCGAAGCGGTCGGTCATGCCCGACACGTGGTCGACCACCTGGGTGGTCAGGTCGGCGGCGGTGTCGCGATAGCTGGCCGGGATGAGCTCGGGGTGGGCCAGGTGGTGGTCGACCAGCCGGCGGATCACGTCGACGGCGAGCTGCTTCTGCCCCGCGGCGATCTCCGACGAGTAGACCCGCGCGAACATGAAGGCGCGCAGCTCGTGCATGGCCTCCAGCGGTTCGGGGGCCATGACCACGCGGTCGCCGTCGGCCAGCGACCCGGCGACGACGGCGTCGATCATCGCCCCGACCATCGCGCTGCCCGGCTCCCCGAACACCGCGCGCGCCCGGGCCGGCAGGTCCCCGGGGCGCAGCACCCCGGCGCGGACGGCGTCCAGGGCGTCGTGGGAGAGGTAGCCGATCCGGTCGGCGTAGCGCACGCACTCGGCCTCGCGGGTGGCCGGCGGCGGGCTGATCTTCCAGCTGTGCGCGCGGATGCCGTCGCGCACCTCCCACGTCAGGTTGAGGTCCTCGAGCACCTCGACGATGCGCACGCCCTGCGCGGCGTGGTGCCACCCGCCGGGCACGTAGGGCTCCAGGGCGTCCTCGCCGAGGTGCCCGAACGGCGAGTGGCCGAGGTCGTGGCCCAGCGCGATCGCCTCGGCGAGGGTCTCGTTCAGACCGAGTGCGCGCGCGAGGGCGCGGGCCACCTGGTCCACCTGCAGCGTGTGGGTGAGGCGGGTGACGAAGTGGTCGCCGTCGGGGTTGAGGAAGACCTGCGTCTTGTGCTTGAGCCGGCGGAAGGCCTTGGCGTGCAGGATCCGGTCGCGGTCGCGCTCGAACGCGGTGCGCAGCGTGTCCTCCGGCTCGGACCGCACCCGGCCGCGAGAGGCGGAGGCGCGCGCGGCGGCGGGGGCCAGGCGCTCCTCCTCCCGCTCGCGGGCGGGGCGGTCGGTGAACCGGAAGTCGCACATCAGGCGTCCTGCACCGAGATCCCGAGCAGCGCGTCGACCGCGTCGCCGACGATGCCGGGGGCGCCCTCGTCCTGGGCGGGGCCCTCGCCGGCGGCCAGCGTGCGGGCCGCCCAGCCGTCGACGACGGCGATGGCGCCGGGGGTGTCCAGGTCGTCGGAGAGCCGCTCCCGCAGCCCGGTCAGCACGGGGGCGGCGGCCGCTCCCGCGGGCAGCGCCACGGCCCGGCGCCAGGTGGCCAGCCGCTGCTCGGCCTCGGTGAGCAACTGCGGCGTCCACGCCCGGTCCGTGCGGTAGTGGCCCGACAGCAGCGCCAGCCGGATGGCCATGGGGTCCACGCCCTCGCCGCGGAGCTTGGAGACGAACACCAGGTTGCCGCGGCTCTTGCTCATCTTCTCGCCGTCCAGGCCGATCATCGCCGCGTGCACGTAGGCCTTCGCGAACGGCTTGGTGGCGGTCAGGGCCTCGGCGTGGACGGCGGAGTACTCGTGGTGCGGGAACACCAGGTCGCTGCCGCCGCCCTGCAGGTCGAACCCCATCCCGATCGTGTCGAGGGCGATCGTGGCGCACTCGATGTGCCAGCCGGGGCGGCCCTGCGTCCCGCGGGGCCCGGCCCACGAGGGCTCGCCGGGGCGCTGCCCGCGCCACAGCAGCGGGTCGAGCCGGTTGCGCTTGCCGGCCCGGTCGGGGTCGCCGCCGCGCTCCGCGAAGAAGCGCAGCATCGTCGCCTCGTCGTAGCCGGACTCGCCGCCGAACCCGGGCGCCCGCGCGACGTCGTGGTAGACGTCACCGGTGCCGTCGTCCAGGGCGTAGGCCAGGCCCTCGTCGAGCAGCGACTCGATGTGGGCGACGATCCGCGGGATGGCCTCGACGGCGCCCACGTAGTCGTCCGGCGGCAGCACGCGCAGCGCCGTCATGTCCTCGCGGAACAGGGCCGTCTCCCGCATGGCCAGCACGACCCAGTCCTCGCCGTCGCGCGCGGCGCGCTCCAGCAGCGGGTCGTCGATGTCGGTCACGTTCTGCACGTAGTGCACCGCGTGCCCGGCGTCCCGCCACACGCGGTTGACCAGGTCGAAGGCCAGGTAGGTGGCGGCGTGGCCGAGGTGCGTGGCGTCGTAGGGGGTGATGCCGCAGACGTACATGCGGGCCACGCGGTCGGGGCTGGTGGCGACCACCTCGTCGCGCGCGGTGTCGTGCAGGCGCAGCGCGGGACCGGTACCGGGCAGGGTCGGCAGGAGGGGGGCGGGCCAGGAGAGCACGGCACGAGCGTAGAGGCGGCGGCGGACGGTCCTGCCGGGTCGTGGCCGGAACCCACCCGCCCCGCGGCGGGTCAGCCCTCGAGCAGCCGGGCGAGGCGGGCCAGTGCCATGCGCCAGCCCTCCTCGTTCTGCTCCGGCGACACGCCCTCGGGGACCCCGTCGTGCACGGCGGTGAGCTCGGTGCCGCCGGCGACCTCGCGGAGGGTGATGGTCGTCGTCATCTCGCCGCGCAGCGCCGGGTCGTCGGTCTCGAACTCGTCGACCTCCACGACGAGCTCGCCGGGCACGAGGCGGGCGAAGCGGGCGCGGTAGGTGTCGCTGTGCGCCGTCGTCTTGCCCTGCTGCCCGGGCTCCTCGTAGGTCAGCGTCACGCGGAACGTGCCGTGGCCGGCGTCGTCCACGGCGCTGGTCATCCCCTCGGGGAACCGCCACCCGACGATCAGCGCGGGCTCGGTGAGCGCCCGGTAGACGGCGTCGCGGGGCGCGGCCAGGTGCGCGGTGACGCGGGTGGTGCTCACGGCCAGGTCGCCGCGTACTTCTCGAACGCCTCGCCGGTCTGGACGGCGACGACGCAGAACACCAGCCCGGCGGGGTCGGTCAGCTGCCAGAAGGAGCCCATGTCCCGGTGCCGGCGGGCGCCGAGGGCCTCGAGGCGGGCGACCTCGGCCGGGATGTCGTCGGTCTCGACGTCGACGTGCCAGCGGGGCGGCGTCCCCTCCCCGGTGCGCTGCACCTCGAGGTGGAACCCGTCGGCGAAGGAGCCCAGCGAGGCCCAGTCGGCGTCCTGCGGGTCCGGCGCCGCGGTCCGGCCGGTGGCCCCGGCCCAGAAAGCCGACCCGGCCGCGTGCTGCTGGGGCGGCAGGTCCAGCAGCAGGATCGCCAGGCGTGACCGATGTGCCATGTCCCGAACCTAGGGCCACCGCCCGCCGGCCGGACTCAGCGCCCCGGGGGGACGGCACCCGGCCGCGGTGCGGTCCGGGGGGCCGCGGTCAGAAGGGCGGCCAGGGCAGCGCGGGCCACTCCCCGCTGGGCTCGGGGTGCAGTCCGGTGCGCAGCAGCTCGGCGACGCGCCGCTGGGTGGCGCGCACCTCGCGGCGGGTCAGGTGGTCGTGCAGCTGCTCGCCGAGGTCACCGCGCAGGTCGTCGCCGAGCCGCTCCAGCACCTCCAGGGCGGCTTTGGGCAGGGGCCTGCCGGCCCAGCGCCACAGCAGGGTGCGGAGCTTGGGCTCGACGGAGAAGCAGATGCCGTGGTCGACGCCGTACACGTGGCCCTCGGGGGTCGGGATGATGTGCCCGCCCTTGCGGTCGGCGTTGTTCACCACCGCGTCGAACACCGCCATCGCCCGCAGCCCGGGGTGGTCGGAGCGCACGAACGCGGCCAGGTCGACGGTCTCGTCGCCGTCCACCCACAGCTGGACCATGCCGGGGCCGAAGGGCCCCTCGCGCAGCACCGTGGGCGGGACGACGTCCCAGCCCGTGGCCTCGGAGACCAGCGCCGCCGACACCTCGCGGCCGGCGAGCGTCCCGTCGGGGAAGTCCCACAGCGGCCGCTCCCCCGCCACCGGCTTGTAGACGCACTCGGCGGCCAGGGCGTCGGTCCGGATGGTGCCGAAGAGGGTGACGTTCGAGGCGTCGAGCATCCGCCCCTCGACGTCGATCTCGCCGTCGAGCAGGAGCCGGCGGCCCTCCTCGGCGCCGTGGGGCGCGCGCAGGTCCGGGTCGGCGCCGGCGGGTTGCTCGCTCATGGCGCGTTCAGCGGCGGTAGCCGTTCTGCCGCGGGCAGACGTGCCCGGTCGGGTCCAGCGGCAGCGAGCACAGCGGGCAGGAGGGCCGCCCGGCGGCGATCACCCGGCGGGCGCGGGCCACGAAGGCCCGGGCCGCACCGGGGCTGATGGTGACGCGAAGGGCGTCGGGCCCCTCGTCGCTGTCGGAGAGGATCGCGTCCTCCTCGATCGGCTCCTCCCCGGCGGCGACGGCCTCGACGACGACGGCCTGGGTCTGCGCGTCCCAGGCCAGCCCCATGGCGGCGACCCGGAACTCCTCGTCGACCGGCGCGGTCAGGGGGTCCAGGTCGTCGACGTCGGCATCGGGCGGGACGACGGCGCCCGGGCGGGTGGCGACCTCGTCGAGCAGCTCGGCCATCCGGTCGGCCAGCACCTGGACCTGGCTCTTCTCCAGCGCGACGCTCACCACCCGGCCGTCGTCGGCGGCCTGCAGGTAGAAGGTGCGGTCACCGGGCTGGCCGACCGTGCCCGCCACGAACCGGGACGGGCGTTCGAAGAGGTGGACCTGGCGCGGCACGCGCTCAGGTTACGCGGGCGGACGACGGTCCGGCGGAGGACGCCGGGGTCACACGGTCGCCCCGGCCCCGCCGCCGACCACCGCGTCGGAGTCCGCGGCGCGGCGCCGTCGTCCCTTCTTCCTCGGCGGCGGGACCAGCGACGCGACATCGCCGCCGGAGTCGTTGATCCGCAGCACGAACGGTCGCGTCTCGGTGTAGCTGACCACCGAGACCGACGCCGGGTCGACGACGATCCGCTGGAACTGGTCCAGGTGCAGCCCCAGCGCGTCGGCGAGGACCGCCTTGATCACGTCGCCGTGCGAGCACGCCAGCCAGACCGCGTCGGGCCCCAACCGCGCGTTCCACTCCCGGACGGCGGTCACCGCCCGCGCCTGGGTCTGCGCCAGGCCCTCCCCCTCCGGGCCGGGGAAGACAGCCGCCGAGGGGTGGGCCTGCACGACCTTCCACAGCGGCTCCTTGACCAGCTCCTTGAGCGGCCGGCCGGTCCAGTCGCCGTAGCGGGCCTCGCCGAGGCGGTCGTCGGTGGCGGTCTCCAGGTCGCGGCCGGCGAGGACGGCGGCGGCGGTCGCCCGACAGCGCTCCAGCGGGCTGCTGACGACGGCGGCCAGCGGCACGGGGGCCAGCCGCTGCGCGACCGCGGTCACCTGCGCCTGCCCGGTCTCGTCGAGGCCGATGCCGGGGGTCCAGCCGGCGAGGATGCCGCCGGTGTTGGCCGTCGTCCGGCCGTGCCGCAGCAGGATGACGGTGGTCACGGGCCCGAGACTAGTGAGTGGCCCCGCCCCGCCGTCCTCCCGCGCGGACGACGTCCTCCCTCACCCCGGGGCGTCCTCCCCCGCCGCGCACCGTGCGGGAGGACGCTCGGGGATCAGGGGACCTGATCCCCGAGCGACTAGGGCGTGGTCTCCGGCGGCAGCGGGTCCAGGACGCCGGCCCCGACCAGCGCGAGCAGCAGCAGCCCGAGCGCCACCCGGTAGACGACGAACGGCGTGAAGCTGCCGCGGTCCAGGTAGCGCAGCAGCCAGGCGATGACGACGAACCCGACGCCGAACCCGACGACCGTGGCCAGGATCGTGGGGCCCCAGGAGATCGGCGCCCCCTCGGTGTCCCCGGCCAGCGCCTCGTAGGTCTGGAAGGCCCCGGAGCCGAGCACCGCCGGAATGGCCAGCAGGAACGAGTAGCGGGCCGCGGCGGCGCGGGTGAAGCCGAGGAACAGCCCGGCGGTGATCGTGCCGCCGGAGCGGGAGACGCCGGGCACCAGCGCCATGGCCTGCGCGAACCCGAACGTGAGGCCCGACCGCACGGTGAGGTCGGTCAGCTCGCGCTGCTTGCGTCCCACGCGGTCGGCCCAGAACAGGATCAGCGAGAACAGCACCAGCGAGATGGCCACGATCCGCAGGTCGCGCAGCGTCGTCTCGATGTCGTCCTGGAACAGCAGGCCGAGGACGACGATCGGGATGCTGCCGACGATGATCAGCCAGCCCATCCGGGCGTCCGGGTCGCCGCGCAGCTCCCGCCGGCCCAGCGACCGGACCCACTGCCGGATGATCCGCCAGATGTCCTTGCGGAAGTAGAGCAGGACGGCGAGCTCCGTGCCGATCTGGATGATCGCGGTGAACGCGGCGCCGGGGTCGTCCCAGCCGAAGGCCTCCCCCACCACGCGCAGGTGCGCGCTGGAGGACACCGGGATGAACTCGGTCAGGCCCTGCACCAGGCCCAGCACGACCGCCTCGAACCAGCCCATCGCGGTCAGCCCCTCGCCTTCGGAGTCGCTCGGTGACGGTTCCTGCACTCCCGCGACTCCACTGGCACGGGGCACCACCCTAGGCGGCGCCGCGCCGGTCACACGGTGCCCGCCCGGCGCGCCGTCCCCAGCACCCCCGCGCGCCCCGGCCCGAGGCGCCCGCGCGCCGGTAGGTTGGCCCCTCGTGGAACAACGGGCTCTCGGGCGCAGCGGCCTGGTCGTCTCCCGGCTCGCGCTCGGCACCATGACCTGGGGCCGGGACACCGACGAGGACGAGGCCGCGATGCAGCTCACCGCCTTCGTCGACGCCGGGGGCACGCTGGTCGACACCGCCGACGTCTACTGCGACGGCGAGAGCGAGCGCACCCTGGGCCGGCTGCTGTCCGACGTCGTCCCGCGGTCGGACGTCCTCGTCGCCACGAAGGCCGTGGGCCGCACCCGGCCGGGGCCGATGGGCCGGGGCGCCTCCCGCGGGCACCTGCTGGGCGCCCTCGACGCCTCCCTGGACCGGCTGGGCGTGGACCACGTGGACCTCTGGCAGCTGCACGCCTGGGACGAGCACACCCCGATCGAGGAGACGCTGGCCGCGTGCGACACGGCGGTCACCTCCGGCCGCACCCGCTACGTCGGGGTCAGCAACTTCACGGGGTGGCAGACCGCGCAGGCCGCCACCTGGCAGCGCGCGTGGCCCGGCCGGGTGCCGCTGGTGAGCACCCAGGTCGAGTACTCGCTCCTGCAGCGCGGCGTCGAGCGCGAGGTCGTGCCGGCCGCGGAGGCGCTCGGGCTGGGCGTGCTCGCGTGGTCGCCGCTGGGCCGCGGGCTGCTCACCGGCAAGTACCGGCACAGCACCCCGAGCGAGTCCCGGGGCGCCTCCCCGCAGTGGCAGGGCTTCATCGACGGGCTGCGCTCGGCCACCTCCGACCGCATCGTCGAGGCGGTCATCACCGCCGCCGAGGGGCTGGGCACCACCCCGCTGGGCGTGGCGCTGGCGTGGGTGCGCGACCGGCCGGGCGTCGTCGCGCCGGTGGTGGGCGCGCGCACGGCCGCGCAGCTGCAGGCCTCCCTGGACGCCGACGTCGTCCGGCTCCCGGCGGCGATCCGCACGGCCCTGGAGGACGTCTCCGCGCCCGACTTCGGCTATCCGGAGCGCCGGTGACCACGCCGGCCCCCGTCGCGGCCGACCGGGTCTTCGCCGCCTTCTGCGCCGCCGGGCTGTGGCCCGGGCTGGGCAAGCGGACGGCGGCCGAGCTGCCCGGCATCGGCATCACCTCGCCCGACGACGTGACCGCCGCGAAGCTGCTGAAGCTGCCGCGGGTGGGCAAGCAGCGCGCCGAGCGGCTGTTCTCCAGCTTCCTGGCGGCCGCCCCGACCTACGAGGTGGTGACGCTGCTGGTCAGCGCCGGCCTGGAGGCCAAGCTGGCCGCCGGCACCGCCGACGCCCTGGGTCCCGATGCGGCCCGCCGACTGCGCGACGACCCGTGGGCCCTGCTGGGGCTGACCGGCGTGAGCCTCGCCGACGCCGACCGGCTGGCGATCGCGCTGCTCCCGGGCGCCGACCGCCAGGACACCCGCCGCGGCCGGGCGGTCGTCGCGCTCACGCTGCGGACGGCGACCCGGGACGGGCACACCGTGCTGCCGGTCGACCTCGTGGTGGCGGCGCTGCGCGCGGAGGGGATCGCCGATCCGGCCGCGGCGATCGCGGCGGCGGTGGACTCCGGCGAGGTGCTCGACCACGAGCCGCCGGAGCCGGAGTGGGACGAGGAGTCCGACACCGAGCCGCCCGAGCCGGACCCGGCGCTGCGCATGCTGTCGCTGGCGCGCTACGGCATGGCCGAGGAGGCCGTGGCCGAGAACATCGCCCGGCTGATGGCCACCGCGGAGCGGATCGCGGACCCGGCCGCCGTCCGCTCGGTGGCCAAGGGGCTGGACGAGTCCCAGAAGGCCGCCGTCGCCGCGGTCCTGGGGGCCGGGGTGTCGCTGCTCACCGGCGGTCCGGGCACCGGCAAGAGCCGCACCGTGGCCGCCGTCGTCAAGCTCCTCATGGCCAAGGGCAGCGAGGTGGCCCTGGCCGCTCCCACCGGCCGCGCGGCCAAGCGGCTGGAGGAGCTGACCGACCACCCCGCGGTGACGGTGCACCGGCTGCTCGGCGCGCAGGGCACGACCGGCGGCTTCGCCCGCAACGAGGAATGGCCGCTGGACGCCGACGTCGTCGTGGTCGACGAGGCGTCGATGCTCGACGTCGAGCTGACCGCCGCGCTGCTGGAGGCCTGTCCCGACGGCACCCACCTGGTGCTCGTGGGCGACCCGGCGCAGCTGCCCTCCATCGGCCCCGGCCACGTGCTCGGCGACCTCATCGACTCCACGACCGTCCCGGTGACCGAGCTGACCACGCTGTACCGGCAGGCCGAGGGCGGTGCGATCGCGCGGCTGGCCAACGCCGTCCGCGCCGGCGAGCTGCCGCCGGTGGACTCCCCCGACCGGGAGGTCGTCGTCGTCCCGGCGACCGGCAGCGCGGAGGCGGCCCGGCGGGTGGTGCAGCTGGTCACCGACTCGATCCCGCGGGCGCTGGGCATCGACCCGGGCACCGTGCAGGTGGTGACGCCGGTGCACCGCGGGCCTGCCGGCACCATCGAGCTGAACAAGGCGCTGAAGGCGAAGCTGAACCCCGGGGACGGCACGGTGTGGGGCTTCGACGTCGGCGACCGGGTGGTGGCCACCGCCAACCACCTGGACCTGGAGCCCATCGGCTTCGCCAACGGCGAGACCGGCGTGGTCACCGGCACCGGCGACGGGTCGCTGGACGTCGCCTTCGCCTCGGGCCCGGTCACCGTGCCCACCAACGCGCTCTCGGACCTGCGGCACGGCTGGGCGATCACCGTGCACCGCGCGCAGGGGTCGGAGTGGCCGGGCGTCGTCGTCGTGCTGCCCCCGGAGGCCGGCGGCATGCTGTCGCGGCCGCTGGTCTACACCGCGCTGACCCGGGCGCAGTCGCACCTGTCGATCGTGCACGCGTCCGGGGCCGCACTGGCCCGGGCCGTGCGGGAGGTCGACGTCCGCCCCCGGCGCACCCGGCTGGCCGGGCTGCTCGCCGAGACCCTCGCCGACGCCTGAGCACGTCGCGCGCGACAGTCCCCCCGGGCCCCGGAGCATGTCGCGCGCGTCAGTCCCCTCAGGCGCGGGCGAGCAGGTGCTGGGTGGCCGCGTGCAGCTGCCCGGCGCAGGTGAGCGGCCGGGGGAAGGCCACCCGCGCGTCGGTGTGCCCGCCGGGCCGCTCGATGCGCAGCCGGTAGCCGAATCGGTCCAGCGCCAGGGGCCGGACGACGTCGTCCGCGCCGACGGTGTCCGCGGGGAGGAGGCGGGCCAGGCCCTCGAGCACCTCGGGGTGGCAGCGGTCGACGTGGGTGAGCATCCGCGTCTCGACCTCGAGGAGCGGGTCGGGCCGGGCCGCGACGTAGTCGGCGGGCCCCACCTCGGTGCAGCGCTCCCCCTCGCGCAGCACGATCTCGGCCAGGTCGAGCCGCAGCAGGGTCGTGGCGCCGCCGACGTCGAGCAGGTCCCCCGCGGGGCGGACGTCGGCGAACTCCAGCGCGGCCGCGCGCAGGTCGCGGTCGGCCACCGGGGTCAGCCAGCCCGACAGCCAGACCTGCCCGCGGACCGGGTCGCGCAGCGGCACCGGGGCACGGTCGCTCACCATGAGCAGCGCGCTCACGTCGGCGCCGGGGCTGGCCTCGACCGTTGCGACGGCCTCCCCGCCGGCGGGCACCAGCAGCAGCACCTGCCCCGCCACGGTGGTCGCGTGCGCCAGGGGCCGAGCCGGCTCCCGGCCGGCGATGCACAGGGCAGCGCCGGCGCGGGCGGCCACCGTGCGGGCGCGCTCGGCGGGAGCGGCGGAGTGGTCCAGGGCGGCGGGGCCGCGGCCGGGGAATGCGGTCATGCGGAGCCTCCGGGCGATTGAGTTAGGGCAGCCTAACCAAAGCGAGGCCCGGAGGGGAAGTCGTCAGGCGTTGCTGCTGACCGCCCGGCGCAGGTTGCGCCGCAGCACGCGTGGCAGCACGACCAGGTTGAGCAGCAGCCCGAGGGAGAGGACGACGACCAGCCAGAAGCCCCCACCGGCGCCGCCGTCGGTCAGCCCGAGGACGACGGCGAGCACCAGCGCCACGGCCCCGAGCGCGGTCAGCGCGGCCGCCACCGCCCGGCGCCGGGCGTGCAGCCGCTCCGACTCCTCCACCGCGGCCAGGGTGCTGCCGGCCCACTCCACGACCGCCGGGCGGATCCGGGGCTCCTCGGCGCGACGGCCGCGCGCCATGGCGCGCTGCACCGCGAGGGTGTCCCCGGCCTCGAGCCCGTGCCGCTCCAGCAACCCGTCCGGCGCGCGCTCGCCGACGGTGGCCCAGAAGCGGCGTCCGCCGACGAAGAACGCCGTCAGCGGGGCGAGCACGGCGACGGCGAGCGAGATCACGATCCAGAGGGCCACGGTTGCCGAGCATGCCGGTTGATCCGGCCCAGCCGGGTGCGCGTCACCCGGACGCGCGACGAGAGGTCAGCCGGGGACGTCGTCCTCGTCGACCGGGACGACCTCGGCCTGCTCCAGGACGTCGGCGTCGTCGGCCTCCCGGTAGCCGACGGAGGTGGGCGGGGCGGCCTCCCCCGGCCGGGTGGCCAGCTGCTGGTCCAGCGCGTCCGCCTCCGGCACGCCGTCGGCCACCGGGGCGGCCTCACCGGCCGTGCCGGGGGCGGGCGGGGTCAGCAGCGCCTCCTGCTCGGCGCGGTCGGCGTCGGGCGCGGTACCGGGCTCGGTCACGGCGTCCTCCTCGCTGGGTCGGCGGCGATCGGGTCCCGTCCCATCCTGCCGCCGGAGCGGGGCGAGGGGCTCGCCTGGTGACGCGCCGCGAGCTGCGTGGCACGATCGGCTGGGTGGAGGCGGCCGGGGACTACGAGTTCGCGCCGCTGCGGATCCCGCCGGGCACGTCCCGGACCGCAGCGGCGACCATGTTGAGCCTCCAGGCCGACACCGGCGGCTGGGAGCTCGCCCGGCTGCAACTGCACGCCGACGGCACCCGCAAGGTGATCCTCCGCCGCCGTTCCCGGCTGTCCTACCTGCCCGGCCCGCACCTCTGAGCGGAGTCCCCGGGTGATGGGAAACGTCACTCCGCGACTCCGCCACGCGCTCACGTCGATCCCCTCCGCTGGCATCCGATGCCTCCGGCATGTCAAGGTGCCCGGCGGGCGAGCCCGCGCCCGGACCCCGGCCCGGGAGGACCCCCGTGAACCAGCACCTCGACGACCGCCTGAAGTTCCTCCGCGCCTTCCTCGCCAATCCCCGCCAGGTGGGCGCGATCCTGCCCACCTCGCGCTGGGCCGTCCGCGACATGCTCGACCTCGGCGACGTGCCGAACGCCAAGCTGGTCGTGGAGCTCGGCGCCGGCACCGGCGTGCAGACCGGCGAGCTGCTCGCCCGGCTCGGCCCCGAGGCGGAACTGGTGGCGGTCGAGATCGATCCCGGCCTCGCGGAGCTGCTGGCCGGCCGGTACCGCGACCCGCGACTGCACGTGGTCTGCGACTCGGCCGAGAACCTCGACGAGCACCTCGACGGGCGGCAGGCCGACATCGTGGTCTCCGCGCTGCCCTACACCTCGTTCGCGCCGGCGCTGCGGCAGCGGATCCTCGACGTGCTGCCGCGGATCGTGGCGCCCGGCGGCGCCGTGCTGGTCATCCAGTACTCGCCGCTGATCCTCAAGGAGCTGCGCCGTCGGTTCGCCGACGTCCGCGTGCGGATGTCGCCGTGGAACGTGCCCCCGGCGGTGCTCTTCGCGTGCCGCAAGCCGCGCGAGGAGTGAGCTAGCGCATCTCCGGCGGGCGCAGCGCCTCCGGGACGGCGGCGGGCTCGCCGGCCGCCGTCCGCGCCGCCGGCACGCCCTTGAACCGGTAGTTCACCGTGCCGACGCCGGGCTGGACGACGTAGGCCGCGCCCGGCTCGCCCTCGGCCCAGGCCATGACCAGGGCGTCGGCGACCTCCTGCGCGGTCAGCACCGGGAAGCCGGCGGCGGTGAACTCGTGCCGGATGCGGTCGATGATCGCGGTGTCGGCGAAGCCCGGGCAGACGGCGGAGATCGTCGTCCCCTCGGCGGCCAGTCGCGGCGCCATCGAGCGGACGAACGCGATCGCCCCGCCCTTGGCCACGCTGTAGCCGGGGTCGGTGGCCATCGGCGAGAGGCCGGCCAGCGACGCCGTGACCACGATCGCTCCCCCACCGGCCCGCTTGATCGCCGGGCGCGCGGCCTCCACGCCGTAGACGACGCCGAACAGGTCGATCTGCACGACCCGCATGAACTCGTCGACGTCGAGGGCGTCGTCGCTCTTGGCCGCGGAGATGCCGGCGTTGAGGTAGGCGGCGTCCAGGCGGCCGTGCTCGGCCTCGACCTGCGCGACGACGGCCGCGTTGGCGGCGCGGTCGGTGACGTCGAGGACCACGAAGGGGCAGCCGAGGTCGGCGGCGACCTGCCGGTTGCGCTCGCCGTCGAGGTCGGCGAGGACGGCGGTCACGTCGCGCTCGCGCAGGGTGGCGGCGAGGGCGCGGCCGAAGCCGCCGGTGCCCCCGGTGATGAGCGCGACGGAACCGGGGCCGGGTGTGCGAGAGGTCACAGCGAGATCAGATCACGCCGACCGCAGGAACCGGTCCAGCACCCGGATGCCGAACTGCAGCGCCTCGACCGGCACGCGCTCGTCGATGCCGTGGAACAGCGCGGCGAAGTCCAGGTCCGGGGGCAACCGCAGCGGGGAGAACCCGAAGCAGCGGATGCCCAGGCGCTCGAAGCTCTTGGCGTCGGTGCCGCCGCTCATCGTGAACGGGACCGGGCGGGCGCCGTCGTCCTCGCTCTTCAGCGCGGCGACCATCGAGTCCACCAGCGGGCCGTCGAACGTCGTCTCCACCGCCTGGTCGTGGACGATCCACTCGCGCTGGATGCCCTCGCCGATCAGCCCCGCCAGCTGCCGCTCGAACTCCTCGGCCTGGCCGTGCAGGAAGCGCCCGTCGACGGTGGCGCTCGCCGTCCCCGGGATGACGTTGGTCTTGTAGCCGGCGTCGAGCATCGTGGGGTTGGCGGTGTTGCGCAGGGCCGCGCCGATCATCCGGCTGATGGAGCCGAGCCGGGCGAGGGCCTCCTCGGGCTCGTCGGGGTCGATCTCGACGCCGTAGGCGTCGCTGACCGCGTCGAGGAAGGCACGCATCGGCGGGGTGAGCACGGTGGGCAGCCGGGTGGCGCCGATGCGGGCGACGGCCTGGCACAGGCGGGTGACGGCGTTGTCGTCGTGCACGAACGAGCCGTGCCCGGGGCGGCCGGAGGCGGTCAGCCGCATCCAGGCCAGCCCCTTCTCCGCCGTCTGCACGAGGTACAGCCGCAGGTCGTCGCGGACGGTGATGCTGAAGCCGCCCACCTCGCTGATCGCCTCGGTGCAGTCGGCGAACAGGTCCGGGTGGGTGTCGACCATCCAGCGGGCGCCGAGCGTGCCGCCGGCCTCCTCGTCGGCGAGATAGGCCAGCACGATGTCCCGCGGCGGCCGGACCCCGGTGCGCTGCCAGTCGCGGACCAGCGCGAGCACCATCGCGTCCATGTCCTTCATGTCGACCGCGCCGCGACCCCAGACGTAGCCGTCGCGCTCCTCGCCGGAGAACGGGTGCACGCTCCACTCGGCCGGGTCGGCGGGGACGACGTCGAGGTGGCCGTGCACCAGCAGCGGCGGGCGGCTGCTGTCGGTGCCGGGGATCCGGGCGACGAGGCTCGCCCGCCCCCGCTCGGACTCGAAGATCTGCGAGCCGATGCCGACCTCGTCGAGCTTGCCGGCGACCCACTCCGCGGCGATGCGTTCGCCCTGGCCGGTGGCGGTGTCACCGGTGTTGGTGGTGTCGATCCGGATCAGGTCGCTGAGCAGTTCGGCGACCTCGGCCTGGGCACGGGCCAGGGGCTGGGCCTGCAGCGGGTTCGTCGGCGCGCCGTCCATCCGGCGAGCCTATGCGGGCCCGCCGGCGCTCAGGTGCTCACCCAGGTGAAGAGCGCGTTCCCGCCCAGGACCCCCGCCACGACGGCGGCCAGGTAGAACAGCCACCACCGCCAGGTGCTCGCCGTCGGCTCCGTCATCGGGGCGCCTCCTCCCGCAGGGTGGCCGCCTTGGCCAGCCGGTACTCCTCGGCGGTGAGCTCGCCGGAGGCGTGCAGGGCGGCCAGGCGCTCCAGCCGCCCGGCGACCGACAGGGCCGACGCGCGCGGGTCGTCGCCGCCGGGGAGGTCGGGCTCCTCCGGGGGACGCGGGGCGATCGGGCCGGGCCGCTCCAGGTGCGGATGGGAGACGACGGCCGGCGGTGGCCCGGCCTGCCGCTTCCGGTCCCGGCCGCTCGTGCGCAGCATCCCGATGCCGAGGAGCAGCGGCGCGGCACCCATCAGGACGAACAGGACGCCGCAGAAGACGAAGCCGCCGATGACCCCGCCGGAGCCGTCGGGCGGGTCGAACCCGTCCTCGAGGAAGTTCCAGCCGAGGGTGAGGAAGAGCGCCGGCCAGCCGAGCCAGAGCGGGTTCGGGGCCTTCAGGACCGAGGTCCCGTAGAGGACGCCGACGAAGCAGAGCAGCGCCAGGCCGAGCACCTGCAGCATCGCCGCACCGGTGCCGTCCGGGCACGGCTGGGCGGAGACGTACGGGCCGCCGTCGGCGCACGACCCCCCGACCGCGCTGACCGACCGCATGATCAGCGACAGCACCGTGATCGCGCCCGCGCCGGCCGCCACCCCGAGACCGAGCAGGACGACGGCGCGCACGCGGACGGCGAGGGGACGCGGCTGCGTCGCGGTCACGACCACCTCCGGGGCTGGAGACCGCTGCGGAGGCTAGGGCCGACACCCGTGCCGGGGGAAGCCCTCGGGGGTGCGTCGATCGGCCGGAGGCGTCTTGTAGTCTGGGCTGGCACTCGTCCGGGTGGCGGAATGGCAGACGCGCTAGCTTGAGGTGCTAGTGCCCTTTATCGGGCGTGGGGGTTCAAGTCCCCCCTCGGACACCGGTCGACGCACACCAAGACTGTCGAACGACAGGGGCCCGGAACCATTCAGGTTCCGGGCTCCTGTCGTTCAGCCGCCGCTGGAGATGCCCACGCCCCCTCCGCGCGGTGCTCGTTGACCACAGGTAGCCGATTGACCATAATCCTGGTCATGTCGACCCAGTCGCTGGCTTCCGTGAAAGCACACTTCAGTCGCGTCATCGACGAGGTCGCTGGGACGCACGAACGAGTGACCGTGACCAGGAACGGCAGCCCGGTCGCCGTCATCCTCGCCGTCGAGGACTACGAATCGCTGGTTGAGACGCTCGAGATCCTGTCCGACCCGAAGGCCGCGGTCGAGATCCGAGAAGCCGAGTCGCAGATGAACGGCGGCGAGGTCTACGACGAAGCCGACGTGCGTGCCGCACTGGCGGCACGCCGGCGGTGAGCGAACCGCAGACCTACACCGTCGTCCTGTCCGCGGCGGCCAAGCGCGCCATCGAAGGTGACCTCCCCGAAGCGGTCGCCGTCGCGGTCGTCGACTTCTTGTTCGGACCGCTCGCCGCCGATCCTCACCGAGTCGGCAAGCCCCTGCGGTTCGATCTGGAGGGCTACTGGTCCGCCCGCAGGGGCCAGTACCGAGTGATCTACTCGATCCACGATGATCACGTTCTCGTACGGGTCATCCGCATCTCGCACCGCGCCGACGTCTACGGCTGACAACCGCCATCGGAAAGAGGCGAGAGTCGACAGCCGTGTGCGCATGTAGCGTGTCGCCCCTCGGACACAGAATCGCCCCGGGTCCCCGTGAGGACTCGGGGCGCTTCCATGTCCGAGGTCGGACGGCCCCCGCGCCTATCCCACAGGGGCGGATCCGCCCTCAGTCGAGCAGGACGACGCCGCGGATGTTCCGGCCCGCCTTCATGTCGTCGAAGCCCTCGGCCACCTGCTCCAGCGAATAGGTCCGGGTGATGAGTTCGTCGAGGTTGAGGGTCCCGGCCACGTACTGGCTCAGCAGGCTCGGGACGTCCCACTGGGGGTTGCAGCCGCCGAAGAGCGCGCCCTGGAGCCGCTTCTGGAACACCGTCAGCAGGGTGTTGCTGATCGGGATGCCCGACTGGCGCATGGTCCCGGTACCCGAGACGACGACGGTGCCGCCCTTCCGGATGGAGGTCACTGCCTCGGCGATGTGGTCGCCGGTGACCACGCCGACGGCCACGACGGTCGCGTCGGCGCCCTGCCCATTGGTCAGGGACCGGGCGACCTCGGTGGCCTCCGCCATGCCGTCGGTGGCGTGCGTCGCGCCGAGTTGCTTGGCGGTCTCCCGCTTGAACTCGACGGGGTCGACGGCGATCACCGCGCGGGCGCCGATGGCACGGGCGGCCTGCACGCTGTTGATCCCGATCCCGCCGATGCCCATGACGATGACCACGTCGCCGGAGCGGGCGTCGGACATGTTGGTGACCGATCCCCATCCTGTGGGGACGCCACAAGCGACGAGCGCGGCCTTGTCGAGCGGCAGGTCGGGGTCGATCTTCACCGCCGCCCGAGCGTCGACGACGGTGTGCTCGCTGAGCGCCGCGAGGCCGAAGGCCTGGCCCACGGGCTCGCCCTGATAGGACATCCGGAAGCTGGTGGGGTCGTCCAGCCGAGCGCCCATGAAGTTCCGTGCGCCGAGGTCGCAGAGGTTCTGCCGGCCGCTCGAGCACATTCGGCAGCGCCCGCAGACCGCGATGAAGCTGAGCACCACGTGGTCGCCCTCCGCCCACCCCGGGGTGTGCGGACCGACGCCGACGACGACGCCGGCGCCCTCGTGGCCGCCGGCGAGCGGCAGGCGCAGCGGCGGAGAGGACCCGGGTGGGACGTCGTGGTCATCGGTGTGACACAACCCGACGGCGGACATCTTGACCAGCAACTCGCCCTGCCGAGGTCCGTCGAGGTCGACCTCGGTGACCTCGTACCGGCCGGGCTGCGTGTGGAGCACTGCGCTGCGGGTCTTCACGTCTTCCTCCTGGACTGAGAGGTCCCGCGGCCACCCGGGCGGTGCGGCCGCCGTCCGATCGAACCGACGCCGAGCGACCGTGCTGGGCTGGGCCGGGCTGCCCACCCCAGCGGTGCGGAGAGGGGGACCACGGCGGCGACACGGACACCGGACACCTCCACCTGGGTCCCGTCTCCGGTCGACACCGACGTGTGCCGTCCGGAGACCTCCCACGAGAGACACAGACGCTCGCAGCGGCAAGGTAGCGGCCCGCGGGCCCCTGGAGCGACGTTCGAGCCTCCGCGTCACCAGCCGGCCGCTGGGGAGAGTTCAGCCCACCTACGCCGACGCCCCCTCCGCGCGGCCTCCTCGCGGGCCACCCCGGGAACGAGCAGATGTGGCCCGGCCGGCCGGAGAGGGTGCGGGGAACCGGCTTCTACAGGCAGTTCATCGACCCGTCGGACTGGCCGGCGTTCATGGTCGCCGGCCGGGCAGCCACGATCGAAGCCCTGCAACACCATGGGAGCCGGACGCTGCAGGAGCGCGGCCGGCACCGGCGGTCGCCGTCCGGCCCCGGCGCCGGCAGGCGCTGACGGCGCGCCGGTCCGCGGTCCGGGTTCCCCAGCGCGCCGGCGGGCGCGGACGCGGTCGAAGTACCTGGGCCCAACGTCGCACGGAATCACGGGTCGGAGCCGACCTTCGCCTCTCTCCGGGGCCCTGCGCGCCGACCCACGATGACGCACGTTCTCCGGCTCTCCGATGAGGAGGCGGCCATGGCGTCGTCGTTGGTGACCCCGTCCGAGGTGCGCCCGGGCTCCGGACCGGTGGCGCGGACCCCCATAGTCGAGGCTCGCGGAGTCCGCCGGGTCTACGACACGGGCAAGGTCCAGGTGCTGGCGCTCAACGGCATCGACCTCACCGTCGGCCGGGGCGAGATCGTCTCGGTGATGGGTCCGAGCGGCTGCGGCAAGACGACGCTGCTCAACTGCCTGTCCGGGCTCGACTCCATCGACGCCGGCGACGTCCTCGTCGAGAACGTGTCGCTGGCCTCCATGACCGACCGGCAGCGCACGACCTACCGCGCCCTGCACATGGGCTTCGTCTTCCAGTTCTACAACCTGATGCCGGTGCTGACCGCGGTCGAGAACGTGGAGCTCCCCCTGCTGCTGGCGCACCGTCCTCTGGGCGAGGCACGCCGCCGGGCGATGGACGCGCTGGACCTGGTCGGCCTGGCCGACCGCGCGCAGCACGTGCCGGACGAGATGTCCGGCGGAGAGCGCCAGCGGGTGACCATCGCCCGATCGCTGGTCAACGATCCGGCCATCGTCTGGGCGGACGAGCCGACCGGCGACCTCGACAGCGACAACGCCGCCGAGATCAGCGAGCTGATGTGCCGGCTCAACGAGGAGCGCGGGCTGACCTTCGTCATCGTGACGCACGACATCTCCGTCGGACGCCGGGCCCACCGGCTGCTGCGCATGCTCGACGGCCGCATCGTCGAAGAGCAGTACCTGGGGGGATGAGCCGTGTACGCGAGGGTCACTGTTCTGGAGATCGACACCACCCGGGTCAGCGTCGACGCGGCGCTCGAGACCTACCTCGAGAAGGCCCTGCCCGAGCTGCGGAAGCAGAACGGCTACGAGGGCATCTACATGCTCAGCACCCCTGAGGGCCGTGGCCTGGTCATGACGCTGTGGTCGACGGCGGAGGCGGCCGACGTGTCCTCACCGGTCGGGTTCTACGCCGACGTCCTGTCGGAGTTCGTCACCGTCTTCAAGGCGCCGCCGGGGCGGGAGTGCTACCAGGTCCGCTTCGCGGACGTCCCGGCCCCCACGGGCGCCTGATCCGACGCTGAGGATCGCCTCGTCCAGGAGGAGTCGATGCAGGACCTCTTCGGTGTCCCGACCCGCAGCCTCGCCGTCGTCCTGGGCTCGGTGCTGGCCGTCGCCTTCGTGGTGGTCGGCGTGCTCGTGCTGCGCCAGCCGATCCTGCTCACGCTGGGCTGGCGGAACGCATGGCGGCGCAAGGGCCGCAGCGCGCTCATCGTCCTCGGCCTCATGCTCGCCACCGCGATCATCACCTCGGCGCTCGTCACCGGTGACACGATCACGCACACGATCCGGTCGTCGGTCACCTCGTCGCTCGGCAACACCGACGAGATGATCGCCGTCGAGGGGGCACAGTCCTCCACCGCCGACATGCTGGGCGCACCCGTTCCGATCGGCTACTTCCCGCAGGCGACGGCCGACCAGGTCGCCGCGCAGCTCGCGGACGTCCCGCACGTCGATGCCACCACCCCCGCCGTCATCGAGCAGGTCGCCGTGCAGGACGGCAGGAGCCGGCAGAACGAGCCGCAGGTCACCGTCTTCTCCCCCGCCGACATGCGCGGCCTCGGCCCCATCACCAGCGACGGGCGCCGGGTGAGCCTGAGCGACCTCGGGCCCGGTGAGGTCTACCTGGACGTGGAGGCCGCGGACGCCCTGGACGCCCGGCCCGGGGACCCGCTGCTGGTGCTCGCGGGGTCGGCGCAGAGCCCGGCGACCGTGCGCGCCGTCGTGACGTTCGACGGCGGCGGGACGACGGAGGCGGGGATGCTCGCGCCGCTGGGCACCACCCAGGCGATGCTCGACCGGCCGGGTCAGGTCAACCGCGTCCTCGTGTCCAACGACGGCGGCGCCTTCGGGGGCGAGCGGTACTCGTCCTCGGTGGTGAGTGCGGCGACCCCGATCGTGGCCCCGTACGGGCTCGAGGCGGTGCCGGTGAAGAGCGACGCGATCGACGATGCCGACGAGATCGGCAACACCTTCATGCAGCTGTTCACGACGTTCGGCACGTTCTCCATCTCCGCCGGGCTGCTCCTGATCTTCCTGATCTTCGTGATGCTCGCGGCGGAGCGGCGGGGCGAGATGGGCATCGCCCGTGCCGTCGGGATGCAGCGGCGCCACCTCGTGCAGACCTTCCTGTTCGAGGGCCTGATCTACGACGTCGCGGCCGCGATCGCGGGCGTGATCCTCGGGGTCGGCGTCGCCTTCGCCATGGTCTCGATCATGTCCAGCGCGCTGGACAGCAGCAGCGGCCTGTCCATCGAACGGTCGGCGCAGACGTCCAGCATCGTCGTCGGCGGGTGCATCGGCCTTCTGCTCACCCTCGTGGTCGTCGCCGCCTCCGCGTGGCGGGTGAGCCGGCTCGACATCGTCGCCGCCATCCGCAACCTCACCGAGCCGGGCCGGCGGGCGCGCAGGCTGACCTGGCTGCGCGTCGCCCTCGGTCTGCTCGCGGGGCTGCTGCTGGCCGTCAGCGGCCGGTCGAGCGGGCAGGTGACGACGTTCATGCTGGGCGTCTCCTTGGTGGCGATCAGCGTCGCCTCCCTCGCCCGCGCCGCGGGCGCCCCGCCCCGCCCCGCCTACACGATCGCGGGGGCGTTCCTCGTCGTCTGGTGGTCCCTGCCGTTCGGGCTCATCCGGTCGCTCGTGCCGGACGCCTCGATGGACTTCTCCATGTGGGTGGTCGCCGGCCTGATGGTCGTGCTCGGCATGTCCTGGCTGATCGTCTACAACGCCGATCTGCTGCTGGCCGGGGTCATGGCGCTGTTCGGGCGGATCCGATCGGTCGCACCGGTGCTGAAGACCTCGATCGCCTATCCGCTGCGCAGCCGCTTCCGGACGGGGATCACCCTCGCGATGTTCACCCTCGTCGTCTTCACGCTGGTCGTCGGCTCGACCACGACGAACGCGTTCACCGGGGCCTTCGACGATGTGGAGTCCTACGGCGGCGGCTTCGACGTGCAGGCGTCGACGTCCCCGTTCAGCCCGGTGCCCGACATGGAGTCGGCCGTGCGGGACGTTCCCGGGTTGCCGGCGGATGCGGTGCGGGACGTGGGTGCGCAGTCGGTGGTGCCGGTCGACGCCGCGCAGGTGGGTACCGGGCAGGACCCGGTTCCCTACGTCGTCCGTGGCCTGGACGACTCCTTCCTCGCGCACACGACGTACGGCTTCGCGACCATGGCGACCGGGTACGACTCCGCCGAGCAGGTGTGGCAGGCGCTCGCGGACGACCCGCACCTCGCCGTCGTCGACGCGATGGTCGTGCCGCGCCGGGACAACTGGTCGTTCGGCAGCATCGTGGACCTGAAGCTGAGCGGCTTCCACATCGAGGACGACTCGTTCACTCCGGTGCACCTCGGGCTGCGCGACCCGCAGACGGGGGCCACCGTCGACTACACCGTGATCGGCGTCCTCAAGGACACCGCCTCGCTCGGCATGCTGGGCATCTCCGCCTCGCAGCAGTCGGTCTCCGCGGCCTTCGGCGAGCGCGCCGTGCCCACCATCTTCGACCTCACGCTCGCCGACGGGGTCGATCCGGCAGCCGCCGCGCGGATGTTGGAGTCGTCGTTCCTCGCCAACGGCATGCAGGCCGACGCGTTCCGCGACCTGCTCTCCGACACGATCTCCGCGAACCGCACGATGCAGCGGATCGTGCTCGGCTTCATGGCCCTCGGGCTCATCGTCGGCATCGCGGCACTGGGCGTCATCAGCGCCCGCTCCGTCGTCGAGCGACGGGCGCACATCGGCGTGATGCGCGCGATCGGCTTCCAGCGCCGGATGGTGCAGAGCAGCTTCCTCATCGAGGCGTCGTTCATCTCGCTCGTCGCGATCGTCGTCGGCTCCGTCCTGGGGTTGGTCTGCGCCCACAACGTGATCGCCGACGCGGCGACGCAGCCCACGTACTCGGGGATCGAGTTCGTCGTGCCGTGGGGCGAGTTCGCGGGCGTCTTCGTGGCCGTCTACGCCGCCGCGATGCTGGCCACCTACGGGCCGGCACGGCGGGCCGCGAGCACGTATCCAGCGGAGGCGCTGCGCTACCAGTGACGAGCACTCCCTCGACGAGCCCGAGCCGGCGGGCGACGGCGCCGGTGGTCGCAGCCGGCCCGGCAACGGGGCGAGCAGAGCAGGACGGGCTGGCCGCCGGCGCAGCAGCGCGGGCCGGCCCTCTCGAAGCGCGGATCGGGGAACGCCTGCCACGAGCCTCCCCGAACCGGCACACCGCTCCGCGACCGCACCCGGGTGGGGCAGGGCGGGATCGGTCCACACCCCGTCCTCGGCGGACGATCCGCCGTCGTCCTCCGGCCGTCGGCGCGGGAGCACCGCCGGACGACCATCCGGCCCAGGGAGGGCAGTCACCGACCGGCGGTCACCTCCGGTCGAACCGCTCACCCGTGCCGGGTGCGCTCCCGATGTCCTCGTGGCGGTGGCTGCCCGCGTGGTCGCCGCGCGCTGCGCCGTCTCGTGCCCGGCGCGCGACATGCCTCATCACCAGCACGACCACGGCGGTCGTGAGCACGCTGGACAGGAGCACCTCGTCCCGTGACAGGCCGTCGACGTTCGGCTGCAGATCCTCCTCGGTGGCCCAGCCGAACAGCACCTCGCTGGTGACCAAACCGGCTCCGAAGCACGCCACGGTCGTGATCCCCGCTGCCAGCAGGCGGTGGGCCACGTCCCTGCCGGCGATCAGTCCGGCGATCACACCGAAGCCGAGCGACATGGCGGCAAGCACCGCCAGTCCCTGCAGTCCCAGGTCCCACTGCATGAGCCCCTCCCTGCGAGCGGGTGCATCACCATCGTCGGTTGCCGCCTCGTCCGGGAGAGGGGGCGAAGGGCCCCGCCGGGAGGGCCCATGGCAGTTCGTGCAGCACGGGGCTCTTCGGGTCACGGGTCCCGGCCCTCACGGACCGGTGGGGGCAGGTCCCTCCGCCCCGGCGGCCGAGGACTTCTGCCACTCCTGCGACGGCGCCGGTCCAACCTCCGGTACGGCGCATGCGACACGACGATCCCCATCGCCCACGGCCGCCGGCCGGCCGATCACGTACCCGACGCGCAGTTGGTCCTTTACCCCGGCGAGGGGCACCTGGGCCCGATGCGGCACCTCCCGGGAATGCTCACGGCGCTGATCGCGCACCAGCTGTCGAGGCCTGGTACATCGAATCGAGCAGCGCCGCGTTCCTCGCCGAGGGGCGCTCCCCCCAGGTCGTGCTGCGCCTGGGGTGGGCGCCGATCAGCGCCCCTCCGGTTCCGCCGACAGGGCGGCGCCCGGTGGACGAGACCATCGACTCCGTCGAGCCGCCCTGTCGCTGACCACCTGACGGGTGGTCCGTCGTCAGGCCGACCGCTCGCCGAACGGATGGCCGTGGTCGGCCGCGTACGCGCGCACGATCTGCTCGACCGGCCCGCCGGTGCGCAGGAAGTCGTGGTCCAGCAGGCGGGCCAGGGAGGCGAGCGCGCTCCCCAGCAGTGCCGCGGCCCCGCGGACCTCCGGATCCGGCGAGCGCCGCCCCTGGTCGGCCAGCGCGGCCGCCACCTCCAGTCCGGCAGCCAGCGAGACCTCCGGTTGGCCGTCGGCGACGTAGTACGTCTCGGCGTGTTGCACCAGGTCGACCCGGACGCGCACCAGCTCGACGGCCAGGTCCTCGAGCAGCCGGACGTCCGGCTGCACGCCAGCGCCCTCCACCGACTCCCGCAGCAGCGCCAGGCGCGCCGCCAGCACCCGGCGACGGCTGAGCACCGGGTAGATCTGCAGCACCCAGGTGACCCCCGCGGTGAGCAGCGCGAAGCCGGCGAGCGCCTCCAGCGGGACGACGACCCGCAGCCACCCCGCGTCCGGGACCACGTCCCCGAAGCCCAGGGTGCTCAGGGTCACCAGCGACAGGTAGAGCGCGTCGAGCAGGGCGCCGCCCGGGGCAGCGCCCTGCTCCCCGCCGCCGAAGAGGAAGCCCTCCGGCATGCGCGGCAGGTACACGAGGGTCCAGCCGACGACGACGAGGACGACCCAGCTGCCGACGACGGCCGCCATCGCCGCGGATCCGGTGAGCTCGATCCCGCGCGGGCTGCGGCCGGGCCGGCGGCGGACCGGCGCGGTCAGCCCCCACACGCCCGCGAGCAGCCACTGGCTCAGGCCACCCCGCGCGCTGGGGTGCCAAAGCCGGTCGAAGACATCCCGGAGCACCAAGAGGACCAGCGCCGCACCCGCGGCCGTCGAGAGCCAGGCGCCGACGTCGCCGGTCACCGACCCGCTCCGACACGCCGGCAGACGAACACGGCCGACGCCGCCGGCAGGGCCCGGACCACGTCGGCGGCCAGCTCCACCGGACCGACCGCCTCGGTGCCCAGCAGACCCTGCACCGGGTGAAGGTAGATCGCCGCGGCGAGCAGGACGACGTTCACGAGCACGGCGGCGGGTAGCCGCTCCAGCTCGCCCGGGATCGTGCTCACCGCGACCACGAGAGCGAGCTCCGCGGTGACTACGGGTCTTGCCGTCAGCGCCGGCAGCACGCCCGCGGCCAGGGTGCTGAGAACCAGCCTGTCGCCGCGCTGCCTGCTGTCCGCGGCCGCCACGCGGGCCATCGAGCACGACCTCCCCGAGCCCGTTGCCGTGCAAGTGGTCGGCTTCCCGTACGGCCCCCTGGCAGCTGACCCCTCCCGCGTCGGCAAGCGGCTGCGCTCCGAGCTGGACGGCTACCGGTCCGCACGCCGTGGCCGGTACCGGGTCATCACTCCGTCCACGACGAGGAGTCCACGGCACATCGGCTCGTCTGTGTGCCACGCTGGTCCGCATGGCCGGAGCAGCGGCCGCTGACCCGTTCGCGGAGCGCACCTGGGCAGTCGCGTACCGCCTCCTGTCCCGGGTCCCGCTCGCAGACCTCTCCCCCGCCGACCTCGAGCGGCGCGCCGTAGCCGCCTACCTGCTCGGCGAGGACGGCGAGGCGGCTGCCACCTGGGAGCACGCGTACAACCGCCACGCCGACGTGGGGGAACCGGCGGACGCGGCCCGGTGCGCGTTCTGGGCTGCCTTCTGCTCGATGATGCGCGGACAGATGGCGCACGCCGGGGGTTGGCTGAGCCGTGGCCGGTCCGTGCTCGGCCCCGACCTCGACTGCCCGGCACGCGGCTACCTGCTGATCCCCGGCGTGCTGGCCGCTCTCGACGCCGACGACGCCGCCGGCGCGCGAGGGCTCGCCGTGCAGGCCGGAGACATCGCCTCGCGCTTCCAGGACGCCGATCTGGCGGCGCTGTCGACCCTCGGGCACGGCCAGGCGCTGGTGGCATCGGGAGACGAGGCGGGCGGGCTGGCGCGGCTGGACGAGGTGATGCTCGCGGTCTGCTCCGGCGAGGTGGGGCCGATCGTGTCGGGGATCGCGTACTGCGCGGTGATCCTCGAGTGCCTGCAGCTCTTCGATCTGGCCCGGGCGGCGGAATGGACGGCAGCACTCGACGGGTGGTGCCGGGCGCAGCCGGATCTGGTCCCCTATCGCGGCCAGTGCCTGGTGCACCAGTCCCAGCTGCGCCAGGCGGCCGGGGACTGGGCGGGCGCGCTCGCGACGGTGGCGGAGGCCCGTGATCGGCTGAGCGATCCGCCCCATCCGGCACTCGGCCTGGCGCGCTACCAGGAGGGCGAGCTGTGCCGCGTGCGCGGTGACCTCCCGGCAGCGGCCGCTGCGTATCGGAGGGCCGGCCGGGCCGGCTACGAGCCGATGCCGGGGTTGGCGCTGCTGGAGCTGGTGCGCGGAGACGCACCGTCGGCGGCGGCCGGCATCGGGCGGGCCCTGCGGGAGGCGCGCCAGCCGTTCCGGCGGCCGGGCCTCCTGGCCGCCGCGGTGGAGATCCGGGTCGCCGTGGACGACGTCACGGGCGCGACCGAGGCCGCGGCCGAGTTGACCTCGATCGCGGACCAGACGAGCTCCCCCGTGCTGAAGGCCATGGCAGGTCAGGCGACGGGTGCCGCCCTGCTCGCGTCCGGCCGGACCACCGACGCGATGGTGCACCTGCGCGAAGCCCGCACGACGTGGCAGCGACTCGGCATGCCGTACGACGCCGCCCGGAGCGCAGTGCTCATGGGTCTCGGCTGCGCCGCATCGGGCGACAGCGCATCGGCGGCGCTCGAGTTCGGCACCGCCCGGGCGATCTTCACGTCGCTGGGAGCAGGGCCGGACCTGAGGCGGGTGTGCCGGCTCGCCGGCGGGCAGGTGGGACGAGGCCCGCTGTCCGAGCGCGAGCGGGAGGTGCTGGTGTTGGTGGCCGGAGGCAGCACCAGCCGCCAGATCGCCTCCCGGCTGGGGATCAGCCAGCACACCGTGCGCCGGCATCTCGAGAACACCTTCGCCAAGCTCGGCGTCAGGAGCCGAGCAGCAGCCGTCGCCTACGCCTACGAGCACGACCTGCTGTAGACCGGCGGTGGTGCGCATGACCCATGCGCACCACCGACCGGATGTGTCGATCGTGCGATGCGGGGACCGAGCGGCGCTTCCTAGGGTCCCCTCGTCCCCATCTCCTGCCCTGCGAGGAGACCGCGATGACCACCGCGACCTACCGCCACTACTCGGGTACCGCAGCCGAGCTCTACCAGCGCTTCTTCGTGCCCTCGATCGCCACGCCCGTGTCCGCCGAGTTCCTGCGCACGGCCGCGCTGCAGCCCGGCGCGCGGGTGCTCGACGTCGCCTGCGGAACGGGAGTCATCACCAGGGCAGCCGCCGAGCAGGTCGGTCCGACCGGGTCGGTGACCGGCATCGATCTCGCTCCGGACATGATCGAGATCGCCGAGTCGGTCCCGTCCGGCGGCGCACCCATCGCCTGGCAGGTGGCCGACGCGGCGTCGCTCCCCCTGCCCGACGAGTCCTACGACGTGGCGCTCTGCCAGATGGGGCTCATGTTCATGGAGGACCGGGCGGGCGCCTTGGGCGAACTGCACCGGGTGCTGGCACCGGGTGGCCGGGTCGTCGTCAACACCCCCGGTCGGATCCAGCCCCTGTTCGAGGTGATGGAACGGGCCATCGCCGACAACCTGGATCCGCACCTCGGAGCCTTCGTGAGCGCGGTGTTCTCCCTCCACGACCCGTCGGTGCTCGCGGATCTGCTGACCGGGGCCGGCTTCCGTGACGTCACGTGCACGGAGTACTTCGCCGTCCTCGACCTACCCGGACCGGTCGAATTCCTCTGGAACTACATCGATCTCACGCCGATGGGCACGCTCGTCGCCGAGGCCCCCGAGGAGGCCAGGGCTGCGATGGAGCGCCAGGTCCTGGGCGGCTGGGCGCCCGGCGTCGTGAACGGTCGCATGCCCGTCGAGCAGCCGATGGCGCTCGCCTGGGGCCTGCGGTAGGGAACCACCCGCCTGCACGCCGAGAACGCTCCTCCCTGCCGTCGGACGACGCCCGACGCCGTTCCGACCAGCCACCCGTGGCCGTCCGGCCCTCCCGCGCAGGTCCTTGGTCCGTCCCCTCCGGGGCGCCCCCCGGGCTAGCGTCGCCCGGGACAGCAGGTGCCAGGAGGAGGACGCGGACGTGAGCCGTGCCGACCTCGGCGAGGTGCTGCGCGAGGTGGTCCGCGACCGGCCACTGGTCGCCTACGTCGTCCTGGCCGTCGCCCTCTCCTGGGCGTGGTGGGTGCCGGTCGCGCTCGCCGGCGGGACGGCGAGCCACGTCCCGGGTCTGGTCGGTCCGATGCTGGCTGCGCTGCTCGTGACCGCGGCGACGGGCGGACGGGCGGGGCTGCGCCGGCTGCGGGGCCGGCCGGGCGCGATCCGCTGGTGGGTCCTGGCGCTCACCCCGCTGCTCCTCGGCGCGGTCGCGGCCGCCGTCGTGACCGTGGTCGGCGACGGGCCCTCGGCGGGCGACTTCGCGGAGATGCCCGGGGTGCCGGCCTGGCCGTGGCCGGTGGTGTTCCTCCTGCTCCTGGTCGTGGGCGGACTGGGCGAGGAGGTCGGCTGGCGCGGACTGGCGTGGACGCGCCTGCGCCGGCGGCTCGGGCTGCGCGACGCCGCCCTGATCCTCACCGTCCCGTGGGCGCTGTGGCACCTCCCGCTGTTCTGGATCGACAGCGGCCTCGCCGGTCTCTCCCCCGTCGTCGTGCCCGGCTGGCTGATCGGCCTGGCCAGCGGCGCCGTCGTCCTGGGCCGGCTGTACGAGCGCAGCGGCAGCCTCCTGGTGGTCGCCCTGGCGCACACGGCGGTGAACGTCGTCAGCGGGACGCGCGGCGGCGAGGGCGCGGTGGCAGCGGTGGTCTCCGTCGGTGTGATCGCCGCGGCGATGGCCGTGCTGGCCGCCGACCGGCGCGCGGCGGCGACGACCGCCCGGCACGACGCGCGCAGCACATGACGCCGGAGGAGTTCTTCGCCGACTCGCCGCTCGGGTCGGCCGTGCTCGCTCGCGTCTCGGACCTGCTCCGGGACGTCGGCGACGTCCGGGTGCGGGCGACGACCAGCCAGGTCGCCTTCCGGCGCCACCGAAGCTTCGCCCACCTCTGGCGCCCGGGGCAGTACCTGCACCGCCCGGCGGCCGACGTCGTCCTGTCGATCGTGCTCGGCCGGCACGATCCCTCGCCCCGCTGGAAGGAGGTGGCGCACCCGACCCCGGCGCACTGGATGCACCATCTGGAGGTGCACGACCTCCGGGACATCGACGACGAGGTCGCCGGCTGGCTCGTCGAGGCCGCGCTCAGGGCCGGCGCGGCGCACTGAGGTGCGCCACGGGGCCCGGGGAGGGACAGTGCCACGGGAGCCGGGCCGCGCCGGTCGATCGACGAGGGGAAGGGGCCGCGTGGGCACACGCTTCGAGGAGCTCGCCTGGTGCTCGACCCCGATCGGTGAGCTCACCCTCCGCCGGCGGCGGGAACCGGTGACCGGGGCCGACGTGTTCGAGGTCAAGCTGGGCGACGAGTACCTGATGTCCTCCCTGTTCACGGTCGCCGAGGTCGAGGTCGCCCGGCTCGCCCTGGAGCGGCTCGAGGGCGACCGGCTCGACGTCGCGGTCGGGGGGCTGGGTCTCGGCTACACCGCGCAGGCGGTCCTCGCCGACCCCCGGGTCCACGAGGTCCTGGTCGTCGACCTGCTCGAGCCGGTCATCGCGTGGCACCAGCAGGGGCTGCTGCCGGTGGGGCGGGCCGTCGCCGCGGACCCGCGGTGCCGGCTGGTGCACGGCGACTTCTTCGCGATGGTCGAGGAGGGCAGGGTGGATCCGGACGCCCCGGGGCGGCTCTTCGACGCCGTCGTCGTCGACATCGACCACTCCCCCGGGCACCTGCTTCACGAGGCCTCCGCCCCGTTCTACGGCCCGGCCGGCATCCGGCGGCTGGCCGCGTCGCTGCGGCCCGGCGGCGTCTTCTCGCTGTGGTCGAACGATCCGCCGGACGGGGAGTACCTGGCGGCGCTGTCGGAGGTCTTCGTCGACGTCGATGCGGCGGTGGTCGGCTTCGCCAACCCGCTGCAGGGTGGTTCGGCCACGAACACGGTCTACCTGGCCACCACGCCGTAGCCGCGCCGGGATCCCCGGGCCCGGTTCCCGCCGGTGCCCTACCGGCGGCGCACGCCGACCGCGCCCACGGCGCCGCGGAGCCCGACACACCCCACGCAGCCGACGCAGCCCACGCAGTCGACGCACGCGATGCATGCCACGCACGCGGTGCAGCCGACGTTGGCCAGGCCGGCGACGATGCCGGCGCTGCCGACGACGCCCGCGCTGAGGGCGACCCCGGCACTGCCGATCACCCCGGCGCTGCCGGCGACCCCCGTGCTCAGCGACACGGCGGCGCTCGCAAGGGTGGCCGCGCTGCCGACGACGGCGGCGCTCCCCGCGGTGGCGGCGCTGCCGACGACGGCCACGCTCCCCGCGGTGGCGGCGCTCCCGACGACGGCGCTGCTGCCGACGGTCGCGGCGCTGCCGTCCGGCACGGCACTCCCGTCCGGCACGGCGCTCCCGTCCGGCACGGCGCTGCCCGGCGGGCGCCCGGAGGTGCGGCGAGTTCCGGCCTGCTCGGACATGGCGGTGCCTCCGGGTCGGTCCACCGGGACGGGAGGCCCACGATCGGGGTTCGCGCCGGTGCGCGTCAACGGGCCCCGGAGAGTGCCGTGCCCCCCCGACAGCCGCTCGCGCACCCGGTCCCCCGCCGACCCGGCCCTGGGAGAGTGGCTCCGCCGCACCGCTGTCGAGGAGGCCGACGTGCCCGCTGCCCGCACCGCCCTGTCCGCGCTCGCCCTCGCCGCCGGTCTGCTGGTGGCCGGGTGCGGCGACGACGAGCCGACCGGGGCGTCGGCGACGGGCACCCCGACATCCGCGACCCCGGGCACGTCCGAGCCGCCGCCGCCGACGACGCCGTCCCCGCCCCCCTCCCCCGGTCCCGCCCCCGGGACGACGATCGTCACCGGCGACAGCGAGTTCGGGGTGATGCTCTTCGACGGCAACGGTCAGGCGATCTACCTGTTCGACCGGGAGCGGCCGAACTCCCCGGACTGCTACGACGAGTGCGCCGCCGCCTGGCCGCCCGTGCTCACCGACGGCACCCCGCAGGCCGACGGGGCCGCCGACTCCGCACTCCTGGGCACCACGCAGCGCAGGGACGGCACGGTGCAGGTCACCTATGCCGGCCATCCGCTCTACACCTACGCGAACGAGGGGCCCGGCGAGGTGCTCTGCCACGACGTGTTCCTCAACGGCGGGTGGTGGTACGTGATCACCCCGGAGGGCGGCCCCGGGCCGGTCTGACCGCTCAGCCGGGCAGGATGTTGATCACCCGGGCGAGCACCACCACGAGGACGCCGAGGGAGATCGTCGACTGCAGCGCCATGAGGCCCTTGACCCGACGGGTCAGCGGCATGGCGTCGGTGGGGCCGAACGCGACCAGGTTGGTGAACGCGACGTACAGGTGGTCCCCGAAGCGCGGTTGCCAGCCCGGCTCCGCCAGGCCCTGGGTGCCCGTCTGCGGGAATTGGAAGTCCGGGTACGGCGCCCGCTCGGCGACGCGTCCGGCCGGCCCCCCGCCGTCCAGCTCCCAGTAGAGCAGCGCGAAGGTCACCACGTTGATCACCAGGACCAGGAGGCCCGCGACCAGGAGCCGCCCGGCCGTGAGCTCGACGCCCTCGAACTCCCCGTCGCCCAGCACCAGCGTCACCAGCCGGGCGGCGGCGAAGGTGTTGGCCGCGGCCAGCAGGCCGAACAGGACGAGCAGGGCGGAGCGGGCGCTGCGCGGAACGGGGCCGGGGCGAGCCGCGATGGCCAGCAGCACCAGCAGCGCGACGGTCTCGGTGACCGGGACCACCAGCGGCGGACCCACCCGGTACTGCGCGGGGACCACCGCCTGCGGCAGCACCGCCACCACCACCACGAGCAGCGGCCAGGTGTAGCTCTCGGGTCGAGCGAGCTCGTCTCCCCCCGCCGAGTGGTCCATCGCGCTCCCGTGTCCCCTCCGACCGGTGCGGGCTCCGGGGCGGGCCGTCGCCCGCGCCGCACGCGACGGTAGGAAGCGTCGGCGAGGAGCGCATCACCCAGCAGAGATGACCCCCACGGGGGCGAGGAGCGCACGGCCGGCCGGCACCAGGTCCCCGCGCGGCGGGCCGGCCGCGCCGTTTCGGCGGACACGGGTGCGGGGACCTCAGGAGTCCGAGCTCCGAGACGAAAATGGTGGCCCTTCGTGAAGGCAGTGACCTGGCACGGCAAGCGTGACGTGCGGGTGGAGGACGTGCCCGATCCCTTCGTCCAGAACCCGACGGATGCGGTCATCCGCGTCACGACCACGAACATCTGCGGCTCCGACCTGCACCTCTACGAGCCGCTGGCCCCCTTCATGGGGGTCGGGAACGTGCTCGGCCACGAGGCCATGGGTCAGGTCGTCGAGGTGGGCACGGAGTGCGGTGACCTGCGGGTGGGCGACCGGGTCGTCATCCCGTTCCAGATCTCCTGCGGGCACTGCTGGATGTGCCGGCAGCACCTGTACACGCAGTGCGAGACGACCCAGGTCCGCGACCAGGGCATGGGCGCGTCGCTGTTCGGCTTCTCCAAGCTCTACGGCGAGGTGCCCGGTGGGCAGGCCGAGTACCTCCGGGTCCCGCAGGCGCAGTTCACGCACATCGTGGTCCCCGAGGGTCCGCCCGACGACCGGTTCGCCTACCTCTCCGACATCCTCCCGACGGCGTGGCAGGGCGTGGAGTACGCGAACGTGCCCGACGGCGGCACCCTCGTCGTCCTCGGGCTCGGCCCGATCGGCGACTTCGCCTGCCGGATCGGCGCCCACAAGGGCTACCGCGTCATCGGCGTCGACCGGGTGCCCGAGCGGCTCGCGCGCGTGCGGGACCGCGGCATCGAGGTCGTCGACCTCGGCGAGCACGGGGACGACCTGGGCGACGTCATCCGCGGGATGACCGGCGGCCGCGGCCCGGATTCGGTGCTCGACGCCGTCGGCATGGAGGCCCACGGCTCCCCGGCGACGACGTTCGTCCAGAAGGCCGTGGGTCTGCTGCCCAGAGCGGTCGCGGCACCGATCATGGAGACCGCCGGGGTGGACCGGCTCAACGCCCTCTACTCCGCGATCGACATCGTGCGCCGGGGCGGCACCATCTCGCTGTCGGGCGTGTACGGCGGCACCGCCGACCCGATGCCGATGCTCACGCTGTTCGACAAGCAGATCGCCCTGCACATGGGTCAGTGCAACGTGAAGCGCTGGATCCCCGAGATCATGCCGCTGCTCACCGACGACGACCCGCTGGGCGTGGACACGTTCGCCACGCACCGGCTCTCCCTGGCCGAGGCGCCGGACGCCTACCGCATGTTCCAGGAGAAGTCGGACGGCTGCGTCAAGGTCCAGCTGAAGCCGGAGGCCCTGCACTCGACCCCGTGAGCCACCGACGTCGCACCGGCAGCGAATCGCGGGCCGGTGCGACGCCCCGGACGGCGTGGCCGGGTGGGGCTCGAGGCGGGGGTGCGGGCCGTCGCCGGCGGACACCCCTGCCCTGAAGGCAGAGGTGAGGCTAGCCTAAGCCCGGCCGGGTGAGCGCGCCCCGTCGACGACGGTCGGGGGGCGGTCCGTCCCGGCCAGGTCCGCCCTCGTTCCCGACCGACCGGAAGGCCCCCATGCCCGCGAGCACGACGCCCCCCGCCTCCACCGGCGGCACCCGGTGACCGGTACCACGGCAGCCGTCCTCCCGGCGGTCGACTTCGACCTCCCGGCGGACGAGGCGGCCGAGCTCGCCGAGGGTCTGGACCACATCGGTGACGAGCACCCCGACACGGTGCTCCTGGTCGCCCGGGCGCTCGGCGCCGAGCCCGACGCCCGGTCGGTCGACATCCTGGGCGTGGGACCCGACGGGCTGCGCCTGGCCGTCGGAACGACCGACGGCTCGCAGCGGCCGGTGCAGATCCCCTTCAGAACGCCCGTCCGCACGTCACTGGAGATCTACGGGGCGCTCATGGGGCTGGTCGCCGCCGCCCGCGGGGTGGTCGGCACGGGCGAGCCGCTCACCTCGATCGAGGCCGAGTTCCTCGAGGACCAGACGATGACGACCGTGGCGGCGACCGTGTCCGCCTGCCGCCTGCTCGCACCGAACCTGCTCGAGATCACCCTGGCGGGGCTCGCTCCCCTGCCGCTGCGCGGCGGCGACGAGTACGTCGTCCTCATGCCCGATCCGCCGGCCGAGGTGCTCCGGCCCGGGTTCAGCGTCCAGGACCTGGCCGGGATCCCCCTCGAGGCAGCGCCGCGGGCCGCGTACACGATGCGGGCGCGGCGCCCCGCCTCCGGCGAGGGCGACGTGTGGCTCGTGCTGCACGGCGACGAGGGCGCGGTCAGCAGCCGCCTCGCCGCGGCCGGGCCGGGAACTCCGATCGCGGTGTGGGGCACCCGCCGCAGCTACGACCCGCCGGCCGGCGTGCGCACCCACCTGCTGGTGTGCGACGAGACGGCGCTGGGTGCCGTGGCCGCCGTCCTGGACGGGCTGGCCCCCGACGCCCGGGCGGTCGTGGTGGCGGAGACGGCCGACGCGGGCGGCCGGCCGGACCTCCCCGTGCGGCCCGGCGTCGAGGTGCGCTGGGTCGATCGGTCCGGGGCGGCGCCGGGCACGACGCCCGCGCTCCTCGACGGCGTGCGGGCCGCCCTCGCCGAGAGCCCGCTCCTCGCCGACCGCGACGGGGTGTTCGTCTTCGGCGCCGGGGAGGCCGCCCGCATGCGGGAGCTGCGCACCTCCCTGCGCCAGGAGACGGGCCTGGCCCGGGACCGCGTGCGGCTGACCGGCTACTGGAACGCCGCCCGCTGACCCGGGGTCCGGAGCAGGCCGAACACGGCTCCGGCGGGGTCCTGCGCGACGGCGAAGCGCAGGTCCTGGACGGTTCTCGGCGGCACCAGGACGCCGCCGCCGAGTTCCTCCACCCGGCCGCACGCCGAGTCGACGTCGTCCACGGCGAAGTAGGGCAGCCAGTAGCCGGGCACCGCGGACGGCACCTCGTCGGGCATGGCCATCAGCCCGGCGACCTGCTCGCCGCCGAGCTCGAGGACCCGGTAGCCGTCGGACGGAGGGCGGGCGTGCCAGCCCAGGAGCTCGGCGTAGAACGCCTCGCTGGCCGGCACGTCGCGGCTCTGGCACTCCACCCACGCCACCGCCCCAGGTTCGCCGCGGACCGTCGAGCCGCCGTCGCCGGGCTCCAGGAGGCCGGCCACGGCACCGGCCGGGTCGGTGACCACGGCGATCCGCCCGCCGCCGGGGATCTCCATCGGCGGCTGCAGCACCGTGGCGCCGAGGCGGCGGGCGGCGTCGACGGCCCGGTCGGCGTCGGCCACGCCGAAGAACAGCGCCCAGGCCGGTGGCGCGGCGTCCTCCCCGGGCGCCGGCGCCATCATCCCGCCGACGGGTCCGGCCCCGACCGAGCCGGTGACGTACCGGCCCATCGGGGTGTCCGCGGACTCCAGCTCCCAGCCGAGCAGCCGGGAGTAGAAGCTCCCGGCGGCGTCGACGTCCGGGGTCGTGAGGTCGATCCAGGCGAGCGAGCCGACCTGGGGACCGGCGGCGGTCATCGGGCGGCCTCCGGCCGCGCGGCCGCGTCGTCCGGCCGGGCCGCGGCGAGCGCGGCGCCGAACGCCACCATCCACAGGACGACCGGATAGACGATCCACCGCTCCACCCCGCCCTCCCCGAGCCGGTCGAAGACCGCCAGGTCCTCCAGGAACGTGTAGCCGATCAGGAACGCCAGGGCGGTCCCGCCGAGGACCAGGTGCACCGGGCGCAGCGCCCGGGCGGTCAGCCGGGCGGTCAGGATCGCCGCGAGGCCGCCGGACAGGAAGGTCGCGATCGAGACCAGCTGGTGGACCGCCATCACGGTGTTGCCCGGGAACAGCCCGACGCCGACCATCCCGAGGCCGAGCCCGGCGATCGGCACGACGGCGCGCAGGCCGGCGCGCGAGCGGTGCAGCAGCAGGGCGGCGATCGCGATGAGCACGCCGCAGACGATCATCGTGGTGTTGAAGACCGCCGCCGACGGTTGCCGCACGACGTCGTCGGGACGCATGGCCGCGAGGTCGCTCACCGTGTTCCGGTGGACGTCGTAGTCGGTCGGGTAGAGGACCTCCGCGGTCATGATGCCGAGCACGACCGCCGAGCCGGCCACGAGCAGGAGCAGGCCCGCCAGGCTGCGGTCGCGCGACGCCCGTGGCACGTCGACGCCGGTGCTGCGGAGCCCGGTCGTGGTCATGACGCCTGCGGTCCGCGGCCCGGGTCGGCCGTCGCGGCGCCCGCCCTGCTCCCCGACCGGCCGGACCCACCGGTTCCCGGCGCCGGGCCGGGAGTCTCGTACATCGTGTCCAGCAGCGCCGCGTACCTCGTCTCGACGACCTTCCGCTTCACCTTCATGCTCGGCGTCATCTCGCCGCCCTCCACCGACAGGTCGTGGTCGAGGACGCGGAAGTCCTTGATCGTCTCCCAGCGGTTGAGCCGGGCGTTCAGCTCCTCGACGCAGCCCCGCACGTACTCCTGGACCGCGGGGTCGGCGACGAGGGTGGCGTAGTCCGAGGTCCCCCGGCCCTCCGCCTGGCCCCAGCGGGCCAGCGCCTCGGGGTCGAGGGCGATCAGCGCGGTCGCGTACTTGCGGCCGTCGCCGTGGACGACCATCTGGCTGGCCAGCGGGCAGACCGCCTTGAAGATGCCCTCGACGGACTGGGGCGCGATGTACTTCCCGCTCGAGGTCTTGATCAGGTCCTTCTTCCGGTCCGTGACGCGCAGCCGCCCCTCGGCGTCCAGCTCCCCGACGTCGCCCGTGGCGAGCCACCCGTCCTCGCGCAGCACCTCGGCGGTGGCCTCGGCCCGGCCGTGGTAGCCGCGCATGACCAGGGGGCCGCGGATCAGGATCTCGCCGTCGTCGGCGATCGCGATCTCCGTGCCCGGCACCGGCGCGCCCACGCATCCCGGGATCGGCCGGTCGAGGTCGGCCACGCACGCCCCGCCCGCGGTCTCGGTGAGCCCGTAGCCCTCGAGCACCGGCATCCCGGTCGCCGCGAACCACGTCGCGACGTCGGCGGAGAGCGCGGCGCTGCCCGAGATGAGGAAGCGGATCCGGCCCCCGAGCCGGGCGCGGATCGTCGACAGCACCAGCCGGTCGGCCAGCGCGTGCTCGGCCCGGAGGGCCGGCCCGATCCGCCGCCCCTCCAGGCGGGCGCGCCGCACCCGGTCGCCGACCGCGATCGCCCAGGTGTACAGGCGGAGCTTCACGCCGCCGTCGGCCCGCACGGTCTGGCCGACACCGGCGTAGACCTTCTCGAAGATCCGCGGCGGCCCCGCCATGAACGTGGGGCGGACGACGGGGAGGTTCGCGACGATCCGGTCGATGCGGCCGTCGACGGCCGTGGCGAACCCGACCTGCAGCTGCACGGCGCCGAGCATCTTGCCGAACGAGTGCGCCAGCGGCAGCCACAGGTACTGCAGGTCGTCGCTGCTGAGCGTGCCGAGCGCCTCGGCCGCGGCGCCGATGTAGGTCCAGCACCGGTGGGGCAGCTCCACGCCCTTGGGCCGGCCCGTCGTGCCGGAGGTGTAGATCAGGGTCGCCAGGTGCTCCGGCCCGACGGCGGCCACCGCGTCGTCCACCGCGGCGGGGTGCTCGGCGAGGTGCCCGGTCCCCAGCTCCCGCAGGTCCGCCAGGCCGATCACCCAGTCGCCGTCGGTCTCGCCGTCGAAGGTGACCACGCGCATCAGGTCGGGCAGCCGGTCGCGCTGGGCGCGGAGTTTCGCGATCTGGGCGTCGTCCTCGGCGAAGACGATCCGCGACTCGCTGTCGGCGAGGATGAAGGCCACGTCCTCGGCGCCGCTGGAGGGGTAGACGGCGGTCGTCGCCGCGCCGGCGCACATGATCGCCAGGTCGGCGTGGATCCACTCGATCCGGGTGCCGCTCGCGATCGCCACCCGGTCCTCCGGCCCGATCCCGAGCGCGAGCAGGCCGGCCGCCAGGGCCTCGACCGCGGCGGCGGTCTCGCGCCACGTCAGTGACGTCCAGCCGTCGCCGTCCGGAAAGCGGTGCGCCTCGGCGCCCGGGCTCGCCGCGACCCGGTCGTGGAAGAGCCGGGCGACCGAGGTGGCCGGTGTCGCGAGCGTCCTGGTGTCGGCTGCCGTGCTGGTCTGGATCATCGTCCCTCGCACCTCGGCTCTCCTCCCGCCCCCGGCGGAGCGGTCCGGCGTCCATGCTCGGGGGGCGGGCGCCGGCCCGGGCACGGCCCAAGGTCCCCTCCACCGGGGCCGGGCGGCACCGCTCAGGCGGGATCGGCCACCTCGATCACGATCCGCGCCGGCGCCTCCAGCAGGTACACCCGGAACGGCACCTCCGCCCGCGTGCCGGCCAGCACCGCGGTGACCCCCTCGAAGGTCCCGTCGAAGAACACCTCGGTGACGACCTCGGTGTCCGCGGCGGACAGCCGTGGCGGCCCCGAGTACTCCACGATGCCGGTGTCCGGCGGGTAGCCCACCCCGGTCACCGTGACCTGGAGCGCCGCCTCCCCCGCCAGGTCGACCGGCTCGCCGCTGCCCTGCCGGGCCGGCTGGTCGGTGTACCGGACGTCCCAGCCGGGGGTCCCGGTGCCCTCGAACTCGAGCACCACCCGGTCGTAGCCCTCGTGCCGGCCGATGCGGATGTCGGTCACGTTCCCCAGCGCGTCGCCCGACGCGTCCTGGGTGTCGGGCCGGGTGTCGGCCGGGAACGGCGGCTGCGGGGAGCCGGTGCCGTCGCCGCCGTCCGAGCCGCCGTCGTCGCCGGTGCCGTCGTCGCCGTCGGCGTCGGTCGGGGACGGCGCGGCCGCGGACGAGGACGGCGTTGCGTCGGCTCCCGAGTCGTCGCCGTCGCCGTCGTCGTCGCCGCCGCACGCCACCAGGCCGCCGAGCAGCAGGACGACGACGAGCACTCCACGAGCCCGGTTCCGGGTCCGGCCGTCGGGCAGCGCGCGGACCATGGGGCCTCCTCGTCGCGGGTTCGTTCGCGCCACCGTGGCCGACCGCGGGGCCGCCCGGCTGCTGCCGGAGGGCCCGAAGGCCCGGGCCGTCGGTCCCGACCAGCGCCCGGCCGGAGCGGTCAGCGGATCCCCTCCCACAGCGCGCGCTCGGCTGCGTACGGGTCCTCCACGACGCGGGAACGGACGTCCAACCGCTGGACCCGGCGCCGGAGCAGGTCGTAGCGGGGCCACCCGGGGTCACCCGTGGTCACGAAGTCGACCCAGGCGCGGTGCACCGTGTCCGCCAGCTCCTGGGGCGGGTCGTCGCCGAGCGCACCGCCGAGCATCTGCCGGCGCCCGAGGTCCAGGGTGTCGAACACGAACGGGATCTCCAGGGCGTGACAGGCCCCCAGCCGCCCGCCGAAGGCCGGGGACGGCCAGGCGAACTCGTAGGCGTAGGTCCCGGCCGGGGCGGGGGCGTGCGCGTCGGTGAGCCGGAGCGCGGGGACACGCACCCACCAGTCGGTCAGCACCGCCGCCAGCAGGTCCCCGGGAGCGGCGCCGGGACGGGCGGACCGGTACGCCGGCAGCGCGGTCCCCGGCGCCAGCCCGAAGGCGGCGAGGCTCCAGGACCCGTACCGGTCCACCGGTCCGGCCAGCGCCTCCTCGGTCACCGCGTCGATGAAGCCGCCGAGCACGGGGAACATCCGCCAGTCGTCGGAATTGGTGCCCACCAGCAGGTCGATCCCCGCGGCGTCGCCGGCGGCGATCCGGTCGATCGGCGGTCCCGGCAGGACGTCGCCGTCGACCACGGAGTGGAACGGCATCGTGCTCGCCACCACCTCCGCGCCCCAGCGCGCCGGGTCCGGATGGGCCAGGACCTCGGCGTCGATCTGCGCCTGTGCCTCGAGCAGTCGGTCGACCGGCACCCGTGCCAGCGCCGCCCGCAGGGGCGGCACGCCGAGGGCGTCGGCCAGGTGGGCGCCCATCCGCGCGGCCTCGGGCGCGGGCAGGACGTGGTGCGCGGCGCCGCTCTGCAGGATCGCGCGCCGGAACAGCCCCGCGGCGCGGGGCATGGACAGCAGCGCGCCGATGCACATGGCGCCGGCGGACTCGCCGCACAGGGTGACCCGGGAGGGGTCGCCGCCGAAGGCCGCGATGTTGTCCCGCACCCAGGTGAGCGCGGCGACGTGGTCGAGCAGGCCCAGGTCGGCCCCGTCGTCCCCCTCGCCCAGGTACAGGAAGCCGTCCGCGCCGGTCCGCCAGTTGATCGTCACGCACACGACCCCGTCCCGGGCGAAGCGGCTGCCGTCGTAGCTGCCCCCGGAGGAGAAGTGGAAGGAGCCGCCGGGGGTCCAGACCAGCACCGGCAGGCCGCCGGCCCCGGGGTCGGGCGTCCAGACGTTGAGGTTGAGGCAGTCGTCCCCCGGGACGGCCGGGTCGAAGAGCAGTCCGGTGGGGTCCTCGCCGAACTGCGGCTGCGGGGGCTCCGGCCCGAGCGCGGTCGCGTCCCGCACCCCCTCCCACGGCTGCACCGGCCGCGGGGGACGGAGGCGGAGCTCACCCACCGGCGGGGCCGCGTACGAGATGCCCAGGAAGGCGTGCACGCCGGCGGTCGTCGTGCCGCGCACCCGGCCCGACCGGGTCCGCACGACGGGGTGTCCCGAGCCGGCGCCGACGCCGGTGGGAGGGACGGCGGCTGACGTGCTGGGAGCGTTCACGGGTCCTCCCCCGGCCGGCCCGGCGGTGCGCCGGGGCTCGCCCTGCGACCCTGCTGCCCCCGGTCCGCCGCGGGGAGCGGGCGAAGGGCTCTACCTCGCGAGGCCCTCAGGCCCGGGCGGCGTCGAGGCCGGCGGGCCGCCCACCGGCAGGCCCGTGACCGAGTGGACGACGAGCTCGTCGACCTCCAGGCGGGCGATCCGGACCCGCTTGAGGTCCGCCCGGCCGACGGCGAGACGGCCCACCGCCACCGAGCCGACCACGAGCGACCCGACCGCGAAGGCGCCCACGGCGAGGGCGCCGACCGCGAGCGCGCGCAGCGCGACCGGTCCGCCCACGACGGGCCCGACCGCGACGGGACGGCGGATGCGGATGGGGCGATCTGCACTCATCGGGACCTCCAGGGAGTCCGTGCGCTGCCGGACGGGTGTCCGTGCCGCGGGCCGGCGACGGGTCGGCCGGCCACAACGGTCGGGCGAACGCTTCCCGCCGGAGCCCGGGCCGGGGAGGGCCGGAGGTCTCTGGCCGGGAGGGCCGCTGGCCCGTGCGGGCGTGACCTCCGGCCGCCGCGCGGGGTGCGCGTCCGACCCGATCCTGGGACGAGCCGGCCACCGGGTCGGCGACGGCAGCACGGGAGAGGCCATGTCCGTCCACGATCCCTCGACTCCTGACGACCGCCCGGTCCCGGACCGCCCGCCGTCCGAGCCGCCCGCGGACCTGAGGACGGCCGCCGTGCGGCGGTTGCGCGCCAAGCGGGAGTTCGCCGAGCACCTGATCGCCTACGTCGGGGTCAACGGGCTGCTCTGGACCGTCTGGCTGGTCGTCGGGCTCACCGCCGACGCCTGGTTCCCCTGGCCGCTCTTCCCGATGGCCGGGTGGGGCATCGGCCTGGCGTTCCACGCGTGGGCGACCTTCGGCCCGCCGAGCCGGCCGATCAGCGAGCGGGCGATCGACCGCGAGATGCAGCGGCTCAGCTCTCGGTGAGCGCCGGCACGGGGGCCCCTCCGCAGTCCGGAGCAGCCCTCGCCGGGTTGACGAGCGCCGAGGCCGCGGCCCGCCGACCACCGGGCGGCAACCGGCTGCCGGTCGAGCGGCCGCCGTCCCCGCTGCGCCTGTTCCTCGCCCAGCTGAGCCACTTCTTCGCGCTGCTGCTCTGGGCGGCGTCGGTGCTCGCGCTGCTCGGGGGCCTCCCGCAACTGGCCGTCGCGATCGCCGTGGTCGTCGTCCTCAACGGCGTCTTCGCCTTCGTCCAGGAACACCGTGCCGACCGCGCCGCGCAGGCCCTGCGCGACCTGGTGCCGCACCGCGCGACGGTCGTGCGCGACGGGCACCGGCAGGAGATCGACGCCGCCGACCTCGTCGTCGGCGACCTGGTGCTGCCCGAGGCCGGCGACCGGGTGGCGGCGGACCTGCGGCTGCTCGACGTGCACGGCCTGCGGGTGGACGAGGCGATGCTGACCGGCGAGAGCGAGCCGGTCGGCAAGGCCCCGGGCGATCCGGTCGCGGCCGGCTGCTTCGTGGTGGAGGGCGAGGGCACCGCGGTCGTCGCCGCGATCGCGGGCGACACCCGGCTCGCGTCGATCGCCACGATGACCCGGTCGGTGGAGCGCGCCCGGACCCCGCTGGCGCGGGAACTGGACCGGCTGGTCCGGACCATCACCGTCCTCGCGCTCGGCATCGGCACCGTCTGCTTCGCCGGCGGGCTGGTCCTCGGGCTGCCGCTGGACGACGGCTTCCTCTTCGCCGTCGGGGTCACCGTCGCGCTGGTACCGGAGGGGCTGCTGCCCACCGTCACGCTCTCCCTGGCCCAGAGCGCCCAGCTGCTCGCCGGCCGGCACGCCCTCGTGCGCCGGCTGGAGTCGGTGGAGACGCTCGGCGCGACGAGCGTCATCTGCACCGACAAGACCGGCACGCTGACCGAGAACCGGATGGCGGTCCTCGACGTCTGGACGCCGGCCGGCACGCTCGCGGTCCGCGGCGAGGGCTACGAGCCCGTGGCCGCGGTCGAGGGCCCGGCCGGGGCCGTCGCGGCCGCCCGGGTGCTCGCCCGGACCGCGGCCCTCTGCTCGACCGGGCGGATCGCGGCCGACGGGAACACCTGGGTGGCCGTGGGCGACCCCATGGAGGCGGCCATCGACGCGCTCGCCCGGCGGCTGGGCACCGACGGCACCGCCTCCGGGGCGCCCGCAGGCACCCGCCGGTTCCCGTTCGACCCGCGGCGGCGGCGGATGTCGGTCTGGGCCGACGGCGTCCTCTCCCTCAAGGGTGCGCCCGACGGCGTGCTGCCGCTGTGCGCTCCCGACCCCGCTGCCGCCGAGGAGGCGGTGCGCATGGCCGCCCGGGGGCTGCGGGTGCTGGCCGTCGCCCGGCGGACCGGCCCGCTCGCCGCGGACGCCGACGCCGACTCCGCCGAGCGCGACCTCGAGCTCCTGGGCCTGATCGGTCTGGAGGACCCGCCGCGCGCGAGCGTCGTCGGCGCCCTGGCGGAGTGCCGGCGGGCGGGCATCGCCGTCGCCATGGTCACCGGCGACTCGGGCCCGACCGCCGAGGCGATCGCCCGGCAGACCGGCCTGTGGCGCGAGGGCAGCAGCCGCGTGGTGCACGGCGCCGACCTCCCCGCCGACGACGCCGCGCTGGGCGAGCTGCTCGACGCCGACGGCATGGTGCTCTGCCGCGTCCAGCCGGAGGACAAGCTGCGCATCGCGCGGGCCCTGCGCGAGCGCGGCCACGTGGTCGCCATGACCGGCGACGGGGTGAACGACGGCCCGGCGCTGCGCGCGGCCGACATCGGGATCGCCATGGGCGTCGGTGGCACCGACGTCGCCCGGCAGGCGGCGGACCTCGTGCTGCTGGACGACGACTTCGCGACCATCGTCGCGGCCGTCCGGCAGGGCCGGACGACGTTCGCCAACATCCGCCGGTTCCTGACCTACCACCTGACCGACAACGTGGCCGAGCTGACGCCGTTCGTGGTCTTCACCGCCACCGGCGGCGGGGTGCCGCTGGCGCTGTCGGTGCTGCAGGTGCTCAGCCTGGACATCGCCACCGACCTGCTGCCGGCCCTCGCGCTGGGCGCCGAGCCCCCCTCCCCCCGCGTGCTCGACGGGCCGCCCCCGCGCCGCCGCCTCGTGGACCGCGGCCTGCTGCGCCGCGCGCTCCTGGTCCTCGGCCCCGTCGAGGCGACCGTGGCGATGGGCGCGTTCCTGACCGTGCTGCTGGGCGCCGGCTGGTCCTACGGGGACGACGTCCCGTCCGGGACGCTCGCCGGCGCCTCGGGGGCGGCCTTCACGGCCGTGGTCCTGGGCCAGTTCGCCACCGCCTTCGCGTGCCGCAGCACCCACCGGCCGGCGTGGCGGCTGCCCTGGCGGAGCAACCGGCTGCTCGTGTGGGCCGTCGCCGTCGAGCTGCTCGTCCTGGTCGGGATGCTCGCCGTCCCGCCGGTCGCCGACCTGCTCGGCCAGCGGCCGCCGCCGCTCCCCGGGCTGCTCGTGGCGCTGCTCGCCGTCCCGGCGGTGCTGCTCGTCGACGGGCTGGCCAAGACCCTGCGCACCCGCCCGCGGAGGGCGGCGGCCACGCGGGACGTTCGGCCCGCGGCGCAGTGACGGCAGCCCCCGGCGCCCGGCGGCCGTCGCGTCGGACCCTGGACCGGCGACACCGCACCGAGGAGCAGCCATGCCCACCCCCACGAGCCCCGCGCCCCCGCCGCCCACCGGCCGGGCCCGCCGCACCCTGACCGACGCGCTCGAGGACGCCGTCGACTCGGCCCTGCTCGCGCCGTCCATCCACAACACCCAGCCCTGGCGGCTGGTCCTGCGCGGCGACCGGCTCGAGCTGCACGCCGACCGCACCCGGCAGCTGCTCACGCTGGACCCGGTGGGCCGCGCCCTCGCCCAGAGCGTCGGTGCCGCCCTGTTCAACGCCCGGGTGTCGCTCGCCGCCTCGGGCTGGGCCGTGGAGGTCGACCGGCTCCCCGACCCCGCGGACCCCGACCTGCTGGGAGTGGTCCGCCCCGTCGACGGAGCGCCGGACGCCGCCGAGGCGGCGCTCGCGCCCTCGGTCCGGCGGCGCCGCACCAACCGGCGCGCGTTCGGCGGAGACGCGCTGCCCGACGACCTGCTGCGCGATCTCGCCGACGCGGTCGCCGCCGAGGGCGCGCGGCTCATCGGGGTGAGCCGGGAGGCGCACCGGCAGCTCGTGGCGCGGCTGACGCAGCAGGCCGACGCCGTCCAGAACGCCGACCCCGCGTACCGCGCAGAGGTGCGGCGCTGGACGACCCGGCCACCGGGCAGCGGCGACGGCGTGCCCGCCGCGGTGGTGCCGCACGTCGACGGCCTGCAGCACGACGACGTCCCGCTCCGCGACTTCGACAGCGCGGGCGCCGGCGCACTCCCACCCGAGACCGCGTCGACCTCGGGGCAGACGATGGTGCTGCTCGCCACCCCCCGCGACGACCAGGCCTCGTGGCTGCGCGCGGGCGAGGCGCTGGAGCGCGTGCTGCTCGAACTCACCCGGCAGGGCTGGGCCGCCGGCCCCCTGACCCAGGCGATCGAGGTCCCCGTCACCCGGACCCGGCTCCGGTCCGCGCTGACCGCGAGCTCGCATCCCCAGATGCTGCTCCGCATCGGCCGGGCGGCGCCGACCCCGGCGCCCCCGCACCGCCTGCGCGACGACGTCGTGGAGAACAGCACGCGGCCACCCCGACCGGCGACACCGCCGCTGCCCAGCCGCCTGGGGTGGCCGGCCCCCGCAGCGCCGACGGCGGGCGGGACGGCGGTCCCCCGGCCGGTCTCCGACGGTCGCGGGGGGACCCGGTGGGTGTGAGGCGGCCGGGGTTCCGGCGGGATCAGGCGTGCAGCACCGCCGCGCCGGCGAAGCGCCCGGCCGCCAGGTCGGCCAGGGCGCGCGGGGCGTCGTCCATCGCGTAGACGGTGGTGGTGGCGCGCACCCCGAGCCGGACCGCGAGCCGGAGGAACTCCTCGCCGTCGCGCCGGGTGTTGGCGGTCACGCTGCGCAGCCGCCGCTCCTGGAACAGGTCCGCGGTGTAGTCCAGCGCCGGGATCGCCGACACCCAGATGCCGGCGACGGCGAGGGTGCCGCCCCGGTCGAGGGCCCGCAGCGCGACCGGCACGAGCTCCCCGGCCGGGGCGAACAGCACCGCGCCGTCCAGGGGCTCCGGCGGCGCGTCGGTCGCGCCGCCGACGGAGTCGACGCCGAGGTCACCGGCCAGCCGCCGGGCCCGCTCGCCCCGGGTCAGCACGTGCACCCGCAGCCCCTGCGCCAGGGCGACCTGCGCGGTGAGGTGGGCGCTGCCGCCGAAGCCGTAGATCCCGAGCCGGCCGCCGGGTGGGACGTCGGCGCAGCGCAGCGCCCGGTAGCCGATGATCCCGGCGCACAGCAGCGGCGCGGCCTGCTCGTCGGCGAGGCCCTCGGGCAGCCGGTAGGCGAACCGCTCGTCCACCAGGCACGCGTCGGCGTACCCGCCGTCGAGGTCCCATCCGGTGAACAGCGGCGCGGTGCAGAGGTTCTCGTCGCCGCGCCGGCAGAACCGGCAGGTGCCGTCCGTGCGTCCCAGCCACGGCACGCCCACCCGCTCCCCCACGGCGAACCGGGTCGCGCCCGGGCCGAGCGCGCCGACCCGGCCGACGACCTCGTGCCCCGGGGTGGTGCCGGGCCGGCGCGGCGGCAGGTCGCCCTCGGCCAGGTGCAGGTCGGTGCGGCAGACGCCGCAGCAGCGCACGTCGATCCGGACCTGCGCGGGTCCGGGCTCGGGTGCGGGCCGCTCGACCCGGTCGAGCGGCCCGGTCCCGATGGGCGCCGGCGTGCCGACCACCCAGGCGCGCACGGGCGCCTCAGCGGGCAGCCGCGGCGGCCGGGTCCGCCGCCGGCCGGCCGGCCGCCCGTGCCGGCTGCGGGTGCACCACCATGACCGGGCACGGCGCGTGCACCACGCAGTGCAGCGCGACCGACCCGAGCAGCATGCCGGCGATGCGGCTGCGGCTGCGACTGCCGACCACGAGCAGGACCGCGCCGGCGGCCACCCGCGGCAGCGCCTCGGCCGGTTCGCCGTCCTCCACGCGCAGCCGGACCGGCGCGTCCGCGCCGAGCACCTCGGCCACGACGATCTCGGCGCGTTCCCGGGCGCGCGCCCGGGTCTCCTCGGCCGGCGGCGCGACCACGCTGTAGATGTTGCTCCACACGACCTCCAGCGGGCAGGCCGCGACGACCTCGAGCTCCGCGCCCAGCCGGCGCGCCTCCTCGGCCGCCTCCCGGAGGGCCTCCCGCGACACGTCGGTGTCGTCGATGCCGACGACCACCCGGGGCGGCGGCTGCACGGCGCCGGGGTGCACGACCACCACCGGGCACGGCGCGTGCGCGACGCAGTGCAGCGCCACCGACCCCAGCAGGGTGCTGCGCACGCCGCTGCGCCCGCGGCTGCCCACGACGAGCCGCTGCGCGCCCTGCGCCTGCTCGACGAGCTGCGCCGCCGCCGCGCCCCCGCCGACGACGACGTCCGTGGGAACCTCGGCGGCCCCGGGAACGGCGGCGAGTGCCGGGTCCCGGCGGGCCTCGGCGAGCGCCGCCCGGACCAGCCCGGCGGTGTCCGCGCGGATCTCGTCCAGCCGGACGGTGTCCAGCAGGTAGGGATCGGTCCAGTAGAAGTCCGCCGGATAGGTGCTCACCAGCTCCAGCCTCGCGCCCGCACGCGCCGCGGCGGCCAGGGCCCACACCAGGGCCGCGCGGGCACCGGGTGATCCGTCCACCCCCACGACCCACCGCTCCGGGCTCGTGTCCGTGCCGCCGTGCGCGTCGCCGGCCGCGGATGTCTGCTGCGTCGCCACCGTCGTCCTCGGCTTCCCGCCCGGGCGAGCGCCGGGCCTCCGCGCCCCACTCTGCGGCCCCGGGCGCGGCGCGGACGCGGGCCGGACGTCCCGCCCCGGGGGGTCCTGGGTCATGCGACGCCCGGTCGGTCGACCCTGGGACCCGGCCTCCGCCCCTGCCTAGCGTCGACGTGTGCTCCCTGCCTCCGGTGCGAGCACCACGGAAACCCGTGCCCGCGCCCGGCCGAGGAGCACCGATGAGCTCAGCGACCACCCCCGCCCCGGTCGTCGTGGGCATCGACGGCTCAGAGTCCTCCCGGGCCGTGGCGGCGGCCGCCACCGACGAGGCGCGCCTGCGGCAGGCACCGCTGCGGCTGCTGACGGTCACGACCTGGCCGATCCGCGATCTCGCCCTGTCCTCGGGCGAGTCCGCCGAGTTCGGAGCCGTCGTCCGCGGCGGGGCCGAGGTCCTGCTGCGCGACCTGGCCGGCGAGGCCGCCGACGTCCTCGGGTCCGAGCGGGTGTCCTGGTCGGTGGAGGACGGCGATGCCGTGCGAGCGCTGTCCACCGCCGCCACCGGAGCCCAGCTGCTGGTCGTCGGTGCCCGGGGCGTGGGTGGCGTCGCCGGCCTGGTGCTCGGCTCGACCGCCGCGGGCCTGGTCACCGCCGCGCCGTGTCCCCTGCTCGTGCTGCCCGACGAGACGGCGGTCGTGGTCCGCGGCCGGACCGCGGTCGTGGTGGGCATCGAGGGACGGCGCGAGGACGAGGAGGTGCTCGCGTTCGCCGTCGCCGAGGCCCTCGCCCGGGGAACCGACCTGGTCGCGGTCCACGCGTGGCAGGACGCCGTGCTGGAGACGGCGTTCCGGTCGATGGGCCCGCTCGTGGACTGGGCGGGCGTGCTCGCCGACGAGCAGCGGCTGCTGTCGGAGACGCTCGCCGGCTGGGTGGAGAAGGACCCCGACCTGGTCGTCCGCGAGGTCGTCGTCCGCGACCGCGCCGCCTCGGCGCTGCTGGCCGCGAGCATGACCGCCCAGCTCCTCGTCCTCGGCCACCGCCACCGGCGCGGCCTGGCGCGCCTCGGGTCGACGACGCACTCGGTGCTCCACCGGGCCGGGTGCCCGGTCGCCGTGGTCCCGGTGGGCGCCCACCCGTGACCGGCCGCCGTTCCGCCCCGGGTCGGGCGCGCTCCCCCGTGCCGGCGCCGGGCCGAGGGTCCGTGCCGCCGGCATGACCTCCTCGCCCGCGGAGTCGGCCGACAGCGACTGGGTGCTGCGCTACGAGGGCGCCGATCCGGGCCGCGAGGCGGTGCGCGAGGTGCTGTGTGCCGTGGGGAACGGCCGGTTCGTCACCCGGGGGGCGGCGCCGGAGTCCCGTGCGGACGGCGTGCACTACCCGGGCACGTACGCCGCGGGGGTGGTCGACCGGTGTGCCGACCGGGTGGACGGCCGGGCGGTGGAGAACGAGAGCATCGTCAACCTCCCCGACTGGCAGCCCCTGACGTTCCGGATCGACGACGGCGACTGGCTGGGGGACGCCGCGCTCACCGCCGGCGACCAGGTCCAGGAGCTCGACCTGCGGCGGGGCGTGCTCACCCGCCGGTTCGTGGTGACCGACGGCGCGGGCCGGCGGAGCCGGGTGGCGCAGCGACGCCTGGTGTCCATGGCCGACCCGATGCTCGCCGCCCTCGACTGCTCGGTGGTCCCGGAGAACTGGTCGGGGCGGTTGACCGTCCGCTCGGCCCTCGACGGCCGCGTCGAGAACGCCGGGGTGGCGCGGTACCGGGGCCTGGACGGCCGTCACCTGGCCTTCGTCACGGGCGGCCACTGCGCCGGGCTGCTCACCCTGGTGGTGGAGACGGTGCAGTCGCGCATCCGGGTCGGCCTCGCCGCCCGCCACCGCCTCCTGGTGGACGGGGTGGAGCACGAGCCGGGACACCGGGCGACCGCCGGCGACGGACTGACCGCCGTGGAGTTCGACGTCGACGTGCGGCCGGGCCGGGCGGTGACCGTGGAGAAGGTCGTCGCGCTGTGCACCTCCCGGGACCGCGCGATCGGCGAACCGGGCGCCGCCGCCCTCGACGAGGCCCGCCGGGCGCCGTCGTTCGACCGCCTGCTCGAGCGGCACGTGCAGGCCTGGGCCCACCTGTGGGAGCGCTGCGACGTCCGGATCGAGGGCCCGTCCCGGACCTCGCTCGTGCTGCGGCTGCACGTCTTCCACATCCTGCAGACGGTCTCCCCGCACTCGGTCGACCTCGACGCCGGCATCCCCGCCCGCGGCCTGCACGGCGAGGCCTACCGCGGCCACGTCTTCTGGGACGAGGTCTTCGTCCTCCCCTTCCTCGTGCTGCGCCTGCCGTCGGTCGCCCGAGCCATGCTGATGTACCGGTGGCGGCGGCTGCCCCAGGCGCGGGCCGCGGCGCGCGCCGCCGGCCACCGGGGGGCGCTCTTCCCGTGGCAGAGCGGGGCCACGGGGCGGGAGGAGTCCCCCACCGTCCACCTCAACCCCCGATCCGGGCGCTGGGTACCGGACAACTCGGCCCTCCAGCGGCACATCGGTCTCGCCGTCGCCTACAACACCTGGCGCTACCACGAGGCCACCGGCGACACGGAGTTCCTCGTCGAGCACGGCGCCGAACTGCTCCTCGACGTCGCCTCGTTCTGGGCCGATCTGGCGACCTACGACCGGACCGACGACCGGTACGACCTGTGCGGCGTCATGGGGCCCGACGAGTACCACGACGCCCTCCCCGGCCGCGACGGGCCCGGGCTGGACGACAACGCCTACACCAACGTCATGGCGGCCTGGACCCTCACGCGGGCGCTGGAGTGCGTGGCCGAGCTCCCCGCCCGCCGGCGCGAGCACCTCCTGGACCGGCTCGGCATCGGCGAGCGGGACCTGCTGCGCTGGGAGCACGTGAGCCGCCGGCTGCGGCTGTGCTGGCACCCCGACGGCGTGCTCAGCCAGTTCCGCGGCTACGCCGACCTGGCCGAGTTCGACTGGGCCGGCTACCGCGCGCGCTACGGCGACATCAGCCGGCTGGACCGCATCCTCGAGGCCGAGGGCGACACGCCCAACCGGTACCGGGTGTCCAAGCAGGCGGACGTGCTCATGCTGTTCCACCTGCTGACCGCGGACGAGTTCTACGCGGTGCTCGACCGGCTCGGCTACGCGCACGACCGGCGCACCATCCCGACGACCGTCGCCTACTACACCGCCCGCACCTGCCACGGCTCGACGCTGTCGCGCGTCGTGCAGGCCTGGGTCCTGGCCCGCAGCGACCGGGCCCGCGCCTGGGCGTACTTCCAGCAGGCGCTGGAGAGCGACATCGCCGACCTGCAGGGCGGCACGACCGGCGAGGGGATCCACCTGGGCGCGATGGCGGGGACGGTGGACCTGTTGCAGCGCGGCTTCACCGGGCTGCAGACCCACGGCGGGGCGCTGGGCTTCGACCCCTACCTGCCCGAGCGGCTGACCGGCATGCGGTTCCGCCTGCACTACCGGCAGCACCCGGAGCTCGACGTGGCGATCACCCATCGCACGCTGACCGTGGGCGACTCCGCCCAGGTGGTGCCGGAGCTGCCGGTCCGGGTCCGGGACGCCGACTTCCGGCTCGATCCGCGCGGCACGCTGCAGGTGCCCCTCCAGCGCCGTCGGGGCTGACCGGCGCCGGGGCGCCGGCCGAGGTCAGGCGGTCGGCTCGCGCAGCAGCTCGTCCTCGGGCCGGTGGACGCCGCGCCGCGCCGCGCCGTTCATGGCCGCGCGGTGCAGCAGGGCGGCCCGCGCGCCCGCCTCGTCACCGGCGGCCCAGCGGCGCAGGACCGGTGCCTGCAGGGCACGCCCGAAGGAGAAGCTCAGCTCCCACGGCTGCGGGCCGCGGCGGTTGACGGCATCCAGGTTCCGGGTCGCCCGCAGGTCGCTCTGCCCGCCGGAGAGGAACAGGACCCCGGGCACCGCCGCCGGCACCGCCTCGCGCAGGACGTCGATCGTCGCGTCCGCCACCTCCTCCGGGTCCTCGGGAGCGCCGGACTCCGAGCCCGGCAGCACCATGTTCGTCTTGAGCAGGGTCGCCTCCGGGACCACCCGGTGCCGCGCCAGCTGGTCGTACACCGCCCGCAGGGTCGCCAGGCTCACCTCGGCGCACCGCCGGATGTCGTGCGGGCCGTCCATCAGCACCTCGGGCTCCACCACCGGCACGAGGCCGGCCTCCTGGGCCAGGGCCGCGTACCGGGCCAGCGCGTGGGCGTTGGTCTCCAGGCACGTCGTCGTCGGCCGTTCCGCCCCGATCCGGACGACCGCCCGCCACTTCGCGAAGCGCGCGCCGAGGAACGCGTACTCCTCCAGCCGCACGCGGAGCCCGTCGAGGCCCTCGGTCACGACCTCGTCGGCGAAGCCGGCCAGCGGCGTCGTCCCGCGGTCGACCTTGATGCCGGGCACGATGCCGGCCGCGTGGAGCACCTCGGGGAACGGCGTGCCGTCGTCGGTCCGCTGCCGGATCGTCTCGTCGGCCAGGATCACCCCGCTGATGGTGGCCGCGAGCCCCTCGGTCGTGAACAGCAGCTGCCGGTAGCCGCGCCGGCGCTCCTCGGTGTTCTCGACGCCGACCGCCGCCAGCCGACGCCCCATCGTCGGCGTGCTCTCGTCGGCGGCGAGCACCCCCCTGCCGGGCCCGGCCAGCACCTCCGCCGTCCATGCCATCGCTGCCGCGTCCATGGTGGCGCTCCTCCCCGGTCGGTCCCCTCGGCGGAAGGGTCCGGCGGCGCCCGGGCGACGTCGACGGGCCTTCGACCCCGGCCGGGGGAGGCCATCGTCCCCACGCCCGGGTCAGTGCCGAAGGTCCCCGGCGGAGGGTCCCTCCGGCCGCGGCGCCGGCGGGCACGGCGCGGTCACCGTGGAACGCCACCCACGCGAGGAGGTCGCCATGAGCACCGCCACGGACGTCCGGGCCACCTGGACCGTCTCCGTCGAGGTCGACGAGCACGACGGGCGCACGCGGGCGGTGGCCCGCCTCCAGGGCCGGGGCGGGAACTGGCTCGCCGGGATCGGCCTGGCCCGGCTGGACCCCGCCGACCGCGACGTCCCGGAGATCGGCGACGAGATCGCGGTCGCGCGGGCCCTGCGCGACCTCGGCAACCGCCTGCTCGGGGTCGCGACCTCCGACGTCGAGCGGAACACCGGCGAGCCCGCGCACCTCGTGCTCTGAGCGGCCGGCCGTGGACCGCATGAGCCCGCTGGACGCCGCGTTCCTCCAGCTGGAGGACGCCCAGCCCGGGGCGTCGCTCGCCATCGGCTCGATCGCGGTCTTCGAGGGCCCGCCGCCGGCCCGGGACGACGTCCGCGCCGCCCTCGCCGGCCGGCTGCCCCTGATCCCGCGGTACCGCCAGCGGGCCCGGCAGGTGCCGCTGGACCTCGGTCCGCCGGTGTGGACCGACGCGCGGGACTTCGCGCTCGACGACCACCTGCGCACCGCCACGCTGCCCGCGCCGGGCGGGGACCGGGAGCTGACCGGGCTGATGGGCGCGATCATGTCCACCCGCCTGGACCGGAGCCGGCCGCTGTGGGAGTACTGGCTGGTCGACGGCCTGGCCGGGGACCGGTGGGCCCTGGTCTCCAAGGTCCACCACTGCATGGTCGACGGGGTCTCGGGCACCGACCTGTACCGGGTGGTGTTCGATCCGACGCCGGAGCCCGGGCCGGGGGTGCCCGACGGCTGGCGCCCGGAACCCGAGCCGTCGGCGGCCGGCCTCGCCCTCCTGGCCGCCCGCGACCTGGCCCTCCTGCCGGCCGTGCAGGTGCGGGCCGTCGCCGGCGCGGTCCGCCACCCCGCCTCGCTGGCCCGGGCCGCCGCGGCCACCGCCCGCGGCGCGGCCGGCCTGGCGACGGCGCTGCGGCCGACCGGTGCCTCCTCCCTGACCGGCCCCCTGTCCGCGGAACGCCGCTTCGCCGTCGCCAGGGGCACGGTGGCCGACGTCTCCGCGGTCCGCCACCGGCTCGGCGGAACCTTCAACGACGTCGTCATGGCGGCCGTCACCGCCGGCCTCCGGAGCCTGCTGCTGGACCGGGGCGAGCGGCCCACCCGGCACCGCATCCGCTCCCTGGTCCCGGTCGACGTGCGCGCCCCCGGGGAGGCGGCCATCCGCGACAACCGGGTCTCCTGCATGCTCGCCGACCTGCCGGTGGACGTGGCCGACCCCGGGGCCCGCCTGGCCGCCGTCCGCGAGCTGTTCCGGGAGCTGAAGGCCGAGCACGAGGCCGAGGCCGGCGCCGTGCTGGTGCGGCTGGCCGGGCTCGAGCCCTTTCCCGTGCTCGCGCCGGGCCTGCGCCTGGTCTGGCACCTGCCGCAGCGCACCATCACCACGGTCACCACCGACGTCCGCGGGCCGGCCGAGCCGCTGTACGCGCTGGGCCGGCGCTGCGTCGAGATCCTCCCCTACGTCCCGATCGCCTCCCGGCTGCGCGTGGGGGTCGCCGTGTTCACCTACGCCGGGCAGCTGGCCCTCGGGCTGACCGGCGACGCCGACACCGCCTCCGACGTCGACCGGCTGGCACGGGGCATCGAGGTGGGCCTGGCCGAGCTGGTCGCGCTGGCGGCCGCCGGGAGCCCCGACGTGCCGGGTGCCCCGTGACCCGCCGGCGCATGGCGGTCGAGGACTCCTTCTGGCTGACCCTCGATCGACCCGAGAACCCGATGGCCGTCACCTCGCTGCTGTGGACGCACGGGGAGGTCGACCCCGGCCGCCTCCGGGCCCTGGTCCGCGGGCGGCTGCTCGACCGGCACCCGGTGCTGCGGCAGCGGCCGGTCGTGCACGACGGGCCGCTGCGCTGGGCCGCCTGGGTCGACGACGCGGACTTCGACCTCGACCGGCACGTCGTCGTCTCCCCCGCGCCGGGGGGTGGCAGCCGGGCGGCCGTGCAGCGGTTCGTCGGCGAGCAGCGCGGCACCCTCCTTGACCGGGCGCACCCGATGTGGCGGATCCACCTGCTGCAGGGCTACCAGGGCGGCAGCGCCGTGGTCGTGCGCTTCCACCACTCCATCGCCGACGGGATCCGCTCGACCCAGGCCCTGCTGGGCCTGCTGGACCCGGTGGACGCCCACCCGCCGGACCTGGCCGCGCACGTCGGGCGACCGGGGACCCCGCTCACCGGACGGGCCGCCCGGCCGGGGACCGCGGTGCTGAACACGGCGGTCGGCGCGCTGACGGTCGGGCTGTGGACCAATCCCCGGACGGCGCTCGAGGGCCGTCCGGGCGCGGCCAAGGGCGCGGCGTGGAGCGAACCGCTTCCGCTCACCGCGGTGAAGGCCCTGGCCGGCGGCACCGGGGCGACGGTCAACGACGTGTGCACCGCCCTGGTCTGCGGGGCGCTGGCCCGCTACCTCGAGCAGCTCCCGGGCGGTCCCCTCCCGCCCGACGACGACCGGGTCGCCTGGATGGTGCCGGTGAACCGGGAGCCCCCAGGCGCGACCCCGCCGCGGGACCTGGGCAACCACTTCGCGCTCGTGCTCGTCCCCCTCCCCCACGGCCGCATGCCCTTCCCCGCCCGGTTGCGGGCCGTGCACCGCGCCGTCGCGCGCATCCGCGACTCCTGGGAACCGGAGCTGACCTCCGCGCTAAGTCGGGCCGTCGCCCTGAGCCCCACCCCCGTCGGGACGGCGGTCAACCGGTTCTTCGGCGCGAAGGCCGTCGGCGTGCTGACCAACGTCCCCGGTCCGCGTGCCCCGATGGCGCTGGCCGGGGTCCCCGTGGCCGGCGTCGTCGGCTGGGCGCCGACCAGCATGCGCCAGGCCCTCACCGTCACCGTCTTCAGCTACGCGGGCCAGGTCACCATCGGCTTCGGCACCGACCGGGCCGTCGTGCCCGACGCCGACGCGCTGGTGGCCGCGCTGGCCGCCGAGTTCTCCGCCGCCGGCGCGCAGGCGGGGGTGCCGGAGGCGCCGCCTCCGGTTCGGCCGCGCCGCCGGGCCGGATCGTGACCGACGCCCCGGCGAGCGGAGACCAAGGGCACTGCGGTTCCTCCCCGCCCGGGGCGCACGGTGGTGCCCCGGCCCGCCGGTGGGCCGAGCAGCAGGGCTGCCCGGGCGACCCGGAGGGCCCCGTACCCCCATCCGAGGAGGCGGCCGTGCAGGCACAGGTCGGCCATTGGCTCGTCGTCCACGGGCGCACGCTGGATGCGCCGGTGCGCGAGGGCCTCATCGTCGGCGTGCCGCACGCCGACGGCAGCCCGCCGTACGAGGTGCGGTGGACCGACGACGAGCGGACCAGCCTCGTCTTCCCGGGAGCCGACACGACCGTCGTCCCCCACCCACCCCACGGCGCCGGGTCGCGGGCACGGACGCGGACGCGGTGACCGGCGCCGCCGACCACCGGCCGGTGGTCGTGGGCGTCGACGGCTCGCGCTCGGCCTCCGGGGCCGTCCGGGTGGCCGCGCGCGAGGCGACGCTCCGCCGGGCGCCGCTGCGGCTGGTCATGGCCCTGCCCTTCGCCGCGGGCGACGACCTCCCCGCGCCCGAGGGGCTGGACGGGCGGGCGGTGCTCCGGGTCGCCGCCGAGCTGGTGATCGACGGCCTGGAGACCGAGATCGCGCGGAGCTCCCCCGGTGTGCCGGTGACCTCCGCTCTCGTGGACGGCCCCGCTCCTGAGGTCCTCGTCGCCGAGAGCGCCGACGCCGGCCTCGTCTGCGTCGGCACGACGTCCACCGGTGGCCTGGGCGACGTCCTGCTCGGCTCGACGGCCGGGGCGCTGGCCCGCCATGCGCTCTGCCCGCTGCTCGTCGTGCCGCTGCGCCTCACCACGACCGTTCCCGAGCCCTCCGGTGTGGTGGTGGGCCTCGCCGGGGACGACGGCGACGACGCGCTGCTCGCGTTCGCGCTGCGGGCGGCGGCCGACCGCGGCAGCGCGGTGGTCGCGGTGCACACCTGGCGGCACACGGCGCCCGGGCTGCTGCACCTGGGCCTGGAGCCCCTGGTCGACGAGGTCACCGCCCAGCACCGGGAGGAGGCGCTGCTGGCCGACGTCGTCGACCGCGCCGGTCCGCTCCCGGCGCAGGTGCACCGGGTGGTCCGCCGGGGCGGGGCCGCCGGGACGCTGATCGCCGCCGGGCTCACCGCCGAGCTGCTCGTCGTGGGGCACCGGCACGACCGCGGGGGGCACCTCCGGTCGGTCACGTCCGCCGTCCTGCACCGCGCGGCCTGCCCGGTCGCCGTCCTCCCGCTCGGCACCGCCGTCCCGCCGGCCGCCCGGGCCGATCGGTCGGCCTAGCCCCCGAGCGACCCGGTCCGCCGTCAGCCGGCCGGGGGGACGACGCGGCCGCGCACGTCCAGGGCCAGGCAGCCGGCGGCGTCGACCCGCAGCGGGTTGATCTCGACCTCGGCGAGCTCGGGGAGGACGTCGACCAACCAGCCGATCCGGCGCAGGCAGCCGGCGACACCGGCGCGGTCCAGGGCGGCCCCGTGCGGCGGGGCGAACAGCCCGGTGCCGGTGAGCACGTCGTCGGCGTCGGCGGTGGAGAGGGGCGCCAGGCGGTGGACGCGGTGGCCGAGGGCGTCCGCGGCCCGGCCGCCAGGGCCCAGGGCGACCACCGCACCGGCGGACGGATCCCGCACCCCGCCGACGAGGAGTTCGTCGGCCGGGGCCACCACCGGCTGCACGATCGCCCCCCTCCAGTCGTCCCCGGCCTGGGCCGCCCAGGCCTCGACGACCGCGGAGACCTCGGCCGGATCGGCCACCGGCAGCCGGAGGAGGCCGGCGTCGGCCTTGTGCACGACCCCCCGGACGACGCCCTTCACCGCCACCGGGCCCCCGGCGCGCGCGGCGGCCGCGGCGGCCTCGGCCGGGCTGCGCGCCCACCAGGTGACGGCCATGGGCAGGCCCGCGGCGGCGCACAGCGCGGCCGCCTCGTCGGGCAGCAACCAGTCACCACCGGGGGCACGCGCCAGCAGGCCCGCGACGACGGCGCGCGCGGCACGGACGTCGACGCCGCCGGGCGCCTCCGGAACGCCGGTCGGCCGGGCGAGCCAGTCCCGGCGGGCGACCGCGGCGGCGAGGGCGTGCGCCGCGACGGGCGCGTCGGCGACGGAGATCACGAACCCCCCGCCGGGCAGGTCCAGGCGCTCCAGCGCCGTGGCGCGGCCGACGCGGACGTCGACGACGGGGGCGCCCCCCGCAGCGGCCGCGCCGGCGAGCACCCCCGGGCCGGGGTCGCCCACCCCGGTCGGGAGGGTCGCGGTGATCACCGCGGCGACGGCCGGGTGCGCCCGCAGCACGGCGAGCGCCGCACCGAACGCCTCGGCCGTGACGGCGGCGCCGGTGTCCACGGGATTGCCGGTGGCGGCCAGCGGCGGGAGCACGTCGGCGAGCCGCCGCCGGAGGTCCGGTGGCAGCGGATCGATCCCCAGGCCGGCCGACGTGCAGGCGTCGGCCAGCAGCACACCCACCCCGCCGGCATTGGTCAGGAGGGCCACGGTCCCGGGGCGCGGCAGCGGCTGCCCGCGCAGCAGCCCCACCGCCGCGGCCAGCGAGGTCAGGTCCGGCGCGGTCTGGATGCCGGCGGCCAGGGCCGCGGCCCCCCGCACGACGGCCGGGGTGGCCGCCCGTGCCGTGTGGGAGGCGGCGGCCCGGGCGCCGGCCCCCGACGTGCCCGAGGCGACCGACAGCACGGGAACGCGCCGGGCCAGGTGGGCCGCCGTCCGGACCAGGCTGCGGAGATCGGGCTCGGACTCGGCGTAGAGCACGACCAGGTCCGTGCCGGCGTCCTCGTCGAACCAGGCCAGCACGTCCCGCATGCCGACGTCGTAGGCGTCCCCGATGGCCACCCCGGCCGACATGCCGAGGCCCAGCCGCTGCCAGGACGACAGCGCCGCGATCGCGATCCCGCCGGACTGCGCGACCAGCCCGAGGTCGCCGGCCGGCGGCACCCGCCCGGCGAACGACGCCACCAGGGCGCCCATCGGCCCGTGGACCGCCAGCCCGAGGCTGTTCGGCCCGACCAGGCGCATGCCGTGGCGGTCGCCGAGCTCGCGGAGCCGCTCCCGGCTCCCGGGCACGCCGGCGAGACCGCCGCTGAGCACGAGGACACCGCCCACCCCCGCCGAACCGCAGGCGCCCACCACGTCGCACACCTGCGCGGCGGGCACGCAGACGACGGCGAGGTCGACCGGGCCGGGCACCGATCCGATGTCGGGCAGGCAGGGCACCCCCTCCAGCTCGACTCCGCCGGACCCGCCGGCCGCGGGGTTGACGGCGTGCACCGGCCCGAGGAACCCACCGACACGCAGGCTGCGCAGCACGGACCGGCCCACCGAGGCCTCGCGGCGGCCGGCGCCCACCACGGCGACCGACCGGGGCCGCAGGACCGGTCGCAGGCTGGCGGCCGCGGCCGTCCGGTACCGCTGCTCGGCGGCGTCGAGGTAGCGCTGCCCGGGGTGCAGGGCCACCTCGATCCGCGTGGCCGTTCCCTCCCGGGACCTCTCCACGGGCATGCCGAGGTCGGTGAGGACCCGCAGCATGGGCCCGTTGTCGGCCAGGACGTCGGCGACGAACCGGTCGATGCCCAGCCGGCCCGCGATGACCGCGAGGCGCTCCAGCAGGGCCGTGGCCACCCCGTCGTGCCGCGCCGCGGCGTCGACGACCACCGCCACCTCCGCCCGCCCCGGACCGCACGGCAGGAGCTGCACGGCGCCGACGAGCCGCCCGCGGACCCGCGCTCCCAGCGTGTGGTCCCCGGACCCCGCGGCCAGGGTTCGCCGCACGTACCGCTCCAGGCCCGTGGGGTGCAGCGTCGCAAAGCGCAGGTAGGTGTCCCGCTCGCCGAGGCGTCGGTGCAGGTCCAGCAGCTCGTCCGCGTCGCCGGCCGCGAGCTCGACCAGCACCGCCGGCGTGCCGCCGCGCAGCAGGACCCGCTCCGTACGGCCCACCGCGGCGGGCGGGGCGTCGGTGGGCGGGGCCTCGCCCTCGGAGGACGGCGGACGGGTGGCCCTCGTCGAGGTCGTCTCCGGCACGGCTTCAGCCTCGGATCCCGCGGGGCCCTCCCTCAGGGCCGAAGGGCCCGACGACGGCGGTCCAAGGGCGGTCCCGGCCGCGCCCTTCGCCCGTCCTGGTCCCCGGTCCGGGCCGCCTAGCGTCGGACCCCACCGAGATCCCGATCCACGAGGTGGTGAGCCGGCATGGCCCGTGCCCTGATCGTCTTCGAGTCCGTGTTCGGTGACGCCCGGACGATCGCCCGGGCGATCGCCGACGGGTTGTCCGGCAGCGTCCAGGTCGACGTCGTCGCCGCGGCCGACGGCCCCGCCGAGATCGGACCCGACGTCGACCTGCTCGTCGTCGGCGGGCCGAACCACGGCCTGTCCATGCCGCGGCCCTCCACCCGGGAGGGGGCCGTCAAGCAGTACGGGGGGGAGATCCCCGACACGAGCCGGGGGCTGCACGAGTGGCTCGAGGCGGTCCGCGTTCCGCACTCCGGCACCCGGGCCGCGGCCTTCGACACCCGCAGCGACCACCCGAAGCTGCTGGTGAAGATGGACCGCGCATCCAGGACGGAGGAGAAGCTGCTCCGCGGCCACGGCCTGCCGCTCCTCGCGCCCGCCGAGCACTTCTACGTCACCGACGCGAAGGGCCCGCTGGCCGACGGCGAGGAGGACCGCGCGCGGCGCTGGGGGGCGGACCTGGCGCAGGCGCTGGCCGCCCAGCCGGCCGGGCGCGGCTGAGCCGGGTCGTGCTCCCGGCCGGCAGCGGGCTGCCGACCGCCGGATCCCGCTGCTGCGGCTGGTGCCCGACGCCGACGGCTCCTCAGCCGCCGGCGGCCAGCAGCCGGCCCATGTGCTCGTGCACGGCCTGGATCCCCTTCAGGGGGCGCAGCATCACGCGGAACTCGACGATCCGGCCCGCGCCGTCGCACCGGATGATGTCGACGCCGTTCACGTACCTGCCCGCCAGGCTGGTCTCGAACTCGAGCACCGCGGTGTCCCCGGCGAGCACCTGCTTCGTGTAGCGGAAGGCGCCTCCGGCCTCGCCGACCAGCGTCGCGGCCGCCGCCTCGAGGTACTGCGTCGTGACGGCCTTGCCGCGCTGCGGCGTGTACACCACCGGCGAGTGGAAGACGACGTCGTCGGCGAGCAGCCCGTCGAGGCCACCGGGCAGCTCCCCGGCCAGGTGCCGGTGCCAGCGGGCGATCACGTCGTCGATCACGGAGCCTCCTCGTCGTCCCCAGCGGTGCGCGGTCGCACCCTGGCACGGATCCTGCCCCCGGACGACGCCGCGCCGTGAGGCCGGGCACGCCGGCCGGGGTCACGGACGCGGCGCCAAGCCCCGCCGCAGCTCGTCGAGCGCCCGGTCCAGACCGACCCGCGGCGCCCAGCCCCACCCGCGCGCCCGGCCGGTCAGCAGCTGCCCGGTCCACACCGGCTCGTCGGTCCACTCGGGCGCGACGCCCAGCGCGTCCGCCACCGTGCCGAGGTAGTCACGCCAGGTCGCCGGCTCGCCCGCGACGAGGACCGGTGTCGCGCCACCGGCCACCGGACCGCGCTCCGGATCGTCGGCGGTCGCCACCGCGCCCGCGGCGACGTCCGCGAGGAGGGCCGCCAGGTCGTCGACGTGCACCCACGGCCACGTCTTCGCCGGGTTCGCCCGCCGGTCGCCGTCGCGGACGGCCCGGGGGCGCAGCGAGTTCCAGACCGAGGTGTCGCCCGGGCCCAGGATCGCCGGCGGCCGGACCAGGACGGTCGTGAGCCCGCCGACCCCGGCGAGCGCGGCGTCGGCGGCGTTCTTCGTGTCCGCGTAGGCACCGCTGCCCTCGGGCAGCAGGGCGCCGTCCTCGGCGATGTCCCCGACGCCGGCCGAGCGGTCGTACACCGCGGCCGTGGACACGTGCACGAGCCGGGCCACGCCCGCGTCCCGGGCGGCCCGGGCGAGCTGCGCGGTCCCCTCCGCTCCCACCCGCGCCTGCACCTCCCGGGACGAGCCCATCGGGTGGACGGTGGTGATCACCGCGTCGGCACCCCGGGTCACCGCGCGGGCCAGGGCGTCGTCGGCGAAGTCGCCGACGTGCTCGGTGACGCCGTCGAGGGCGGGCGCGCTGCCGGCGCGGCGGACGACGGCGCGCACCTGCGCCGACCGCTGCGCCAGCGCCCGGCACACGGCGGTGCCCACCAGCCCGTTCGCACCGGTCACGACGACGACGGGAGCGGAGTCGACCATGCCGTCCACCCTGCCAGCGACCGCGCGCCGCCGCGCCCGGTCGCCGTCGGTGGGACCGGGCGCCTAGGCGGTGAACCCCAGCTCCGTGAGCATGGGGGCGGCGAGCGAGCCGGGCGCGATGGACCCCAGCGGGGTCCGGCCCTCGGCGTTCCGGACGTTCGGATCGGCTCCGGCGTCGAGGAGCACCTGGATGCAGTCCCGCCCGTTGTCCAGGTCGATGGCGTCGTCGACGTACCGCACCAGGCCGAACATCGCGGTCTCGCCGTGCGGCGAGGGCAGGTCCACGTCGGCGCCGTTCGCGACCAGCTCGGCGAGGACCGCCGGGCGGACCGCGGTGCTCAGGTCCCCCTGCACGGCGACCATGAGCGCCGTCTGGCCGAACACGTCCTGGGCGTCGATGCGCGCGCCGGCCCGGACCAGGGGCTCGACGGACTGGAACGGCACGCCGCCGCGGTGGAACGGGATGTCCACCAGCCACATCAGGACCGTCCTGTCCCGGACGTCGGCGATGGTCGGGTCGGCGCCGTGCTCCAGCAGCAGCAGCACGGAGTCGCGCCCGCGACCGCTCGCGGCCGTGATCAGCGCCGTCTCCCCCAGCGCCGCCTGCAGGTCGACGGCGGCCCCGGCGTCCAGCAGCACCCGCATCACCTCGACGGCGCTGCGCATCGACGCCGTCATGAGCGCCGTGCGCCCGCCCGGGGACCGGGCGTCGACCTGCGCCCCCCGCCGGAGGGCGTCGCGCGCGGCCGCCACGTTCCCGCGCTCGGCCGCCGCGTGCAGGTCCGCGTCCGGATCGGACATTCCGCTCTCCTCGGTGGAGACGCGGCCGGAACGAGCGGCTGCCCGTCCTCGGGCCACTGGAGATGCTGGCAGACCGGCCGACCGGGGTCGAGGGTCTCGAGCCCGGTCGCGGAAGGCCCCTCGGGGCAGCCAGCCGTGGCAGGGTGTCCGTCGTCGAACGCGTCCCCCGAGCGAGGAGGGGGCCATGGGCGAGACCTCGAAGCCGATGGCGCTGTTCCTGCAGGACCCGTCGCTGCCCGACCTGCATGCGGACTTCGACTTCGCCACCACCGGCGACTTCCTCGAAGGTGCCGGATCCAGCCGGTTCTGCGTCCGCGACGAGCCGGCCGCCGACCCGGACGTCGGCCTCCGCGTCGCCGCGCAGCTGGGCCTGCATCCCGTCGGGATCCCGCCGATGGTGCCGACCCTGGACTGGGCCGCGGAGGACCTCTCCTTCGCGCGGTTCGAGCGCGAGGGGCTCGTCGACAACGCGCAGTTCCACCAGGTCAACGTCTTCGCCGTGTGCACCAGCGTGCTGCAGATGATCGAGGAGGAGCTGGGCGGTGCCGTGACCTGGCAGGGCGGGGGGCCGCTGGTCATCCGGCCGCACGCCGTCCCCCGGCTCGACGCCTTCTACGACCCGCAGGCGCCCTCCCTGAACTTCGGCTTCGCCTCCTCCCCCTGGCGGCCCGGCCAGGTCTGGACCTGCCTGTCGCACGACGTCGTGTCCCACGAACTGGGCCACGCGGTCCTGGCCACCATCCGGCCGGGCTTCACCCTCAAGCCGCACGTCGACTCCGCCGCCCTGCACGAGTCGTTCGCCGACCTCGTCACGCTCTTCTCGGCCCTGCGCCACGAATCGGTCGTCCGCAGGGTGTTCGAGGAGTCCGGCGGCGACCTGCGGCGGCCGAGCGTGATCACCCGGGGGGCGGAGGAATGGGGCGTCGCCAAGAAGGGCGCGGGGTTCCCCTACTCGCGCTCGACGCTGGAGGTCCTGCCGTACCGGGACGCGCCCCCCGACGCCCACACCCGGTCCCTGGTCTGGACCGGCGCGGTCTACGAGCTGATGGTCCGGTTGCACGAGGCCGCGCGGCCGGCCGCCGGGCCCCGAGGCGCGCGGCCGGCCAAGCGCCGTGCCTTCGACGACTTCGTGACGTCGGTGCAGGACGCCGCACGCTGGACCCGGGGCATGGTGTTCCGGGCCCTGCACTACCTGCCGCCCACGGCGACGACCCTGCCCCTGCTCGCCCGGCTGGTCGCCGAGGCGGACGCGCGGGTCTTCCCGGACGACAGCCGGTTCCGCGACATCGCCCGCGAGGTCTTCACCGAGCGCGACCTCTGGGACGACGACCTCGTGCTCACCCCTCCACCGCTGGAGGTGGACCTCGAGCCCCTGCTCGGCGCCGACTCGGCGACGCTCACCCGCGCCGTGCTCGGGCAGGCCGACGCCCTCGGCATCCCCCGCGGGATCGGTGCCCGGATCCTGGCTCCCACGCTCGTCAGCACCACCCGGCGGGTGGACCGGGTGACGGACGCCGCCGGCGTCGCGGGCATCCGGGAGATGACCGAGCGGTACCTCTGCTACGGCTACGAGGTGCCGGTCGCCGTTCCGGTCCGCCTGGACGGCGGGGTCCTCGACGTCCACGTGCCGCTGACCTTCGGCGGCACCCTGGTCCTGGACGACCGGTGGCGGCCGCTGCTGCTGGCCACCGACCCGGGCCCCACCCCCGCCGACCGGGAGACCCCGTTCCCGTACCTCGTCGCGGTGGCGCGCGGCATCCGCGACTTCCAGGCCCTGGTGTCCGGGATGCTCCGCGGCGGTCGCGCCGGCGGCTTCGAGGCCGACGCGAACGCCGGCGTCGTCGCCTCCCTCCGGCACGTCTGCCACTTCTCCGACCACGTTCGCGCCGTGCAGGCCCCGCCGTCGCCGTTCGACTTCGCGCCCCTGGGCTCGCAGCCGCTCCTGCCGGAGTGAGCGGGAACCGGATCAGGCCTCTTCGACGATGTGGTAGTCGTGCGTGATGCAGAAGTCGAGGGCGTCGCACCGGTTACACAGGTCGCGGCTGTCGCAGAGGATGCAGATGTCGCCCGGGTGGCAGTAGGACCGCAGGGTGTTCGAGTTCGGGGACGTCAGCCTCAGCCGTTCCAGCGACTGCACGAGGTTCGGCGACAGCGTCACCCGGACGCCGTGCTGGGCCTGCAGGTCCTTGATGATCTGGTCGAGGCTCGGGGTGTTGAGCTCCTCGCGGACCTTCTCCGCCCCCTTCTCGGCGACCTCGTGCTCGAGGTCGGCGTTGCTGCGCACGCGTCCGGCCTTGTTGCGCGGCCCGTTCTCTCCGTCAGGCACGGCCACCCTCCCTTGTCCTGAACGACCCCCGCCGGCCGCTCCGGCGGGTCCTCGAGTGCGTCGGGGTGCTCCTCGGGTCAGCCGGCCCGTGCGGCCAGGTACTCGTGGACCTGGGTGAGCACCTCCAGCTTGATCTGCTCCAGCCGCCCCGGGACGGACGGCGGCTGCGTGGGATCCCCCGTGACGAACTCGTTGATGGCCATGCAGGACCCGCCGCAGACGCCCTGGATCAGGCAGTCGCCGCACGCGCCCGTCTCCCCCGGGCTCCCCACGAACGCGTGGCAGCCCTTCTTCGACGACGCGCGGTTCGCCATCACGTAGTGCATCCGCCGGTCGGCATCGATCCCCGTGAAGACCGAGCCGAGCCGCACGTGCTCGGACTTGGAGAAGTAGCCCGGGAACCGGTGGCACGGGTACAGGTCCCCGAACACGTTGACGAAGACGAACGAGGTGGCGGCGCCGCAGCCGTACTCCCGGTTCCCCGCGCAGATGGAGAGCGGTTCCTCCTCGTCCAGGCTGTCGATCCCCTTGATCGACACCGGGGCGCCGGCCAGCCGCTCCCGGATGTAGAGCGCGCCGACGCGCTGCCACTGCGCGGCGAACTCGGCGAAGTGCGCCGGCGTCCACTCCTGCTCGGCGACCGGGCTGGTCGCGATGTCCCGGATGCCCAGGCCCAGCAGCTCCTCGACGCTCGCGGAGAGGTACTCGACGGTCATCGGGGAGATGGTCAGGCGGACCTTGAAGTGCGGCGCCTGCATGAGCCGGGGCAGGTTCTCGAGGATCTTCCGGTAGGAGCCCCGGCCGTCGAGGTACCGGCGGAACCGGTCGTGGGCCTGCTCGTTGCCGTCGATGCTCAGCATCGTCGCGATGTCGTGCCCGGTGATCAGGTCCAGCATCTGCGGGGTGAACCGCGTGCCGTTGGTCGTCATGGAGAAGGTGACCTGCTTGCCGCACGCCGCCGCGCGCCGCGTCGACTCGCGGCAGATGTGGTCGATCAGGTCTCCCCGCAGCGTGGGTTCGCCACCGAAGAGGTTGATGTGCCAGTCGGTGGACTCGGGCGCGCTGTCGGCGGCCAGCAGGTCCAGCGCCCGGTCGACGATCTCCGGGGTGATCGCGACCGGCTCCTTCTCGTAGAAGTAGCAGTAGGAGCACGCCAGGTTGCAGGCGTCGGTCACCTGGAGGGAGAGGGCCGAGAGGTGGGGCGTGGACACCCGCGGAGTCAGCTCGACGAGTACCGGCTCACGAGACGCCGACCGGGTCATGAGACCCCCCAAGGCAGCAGGTGGCGGAGAGGCTAGGACCGCCCCGGAGGCAGCGTCAAGGCATCTGCGCGGCGTCGGCGTGCGCCGACGTCGGCGTCCGTCCCGGCCCTCCGGGCCCCGCTCCACCGCGCGGTCGCCGGACCCGCTGCCTACGGTGGCGGGATGTTCTTCCTCTTCGGCTTCGGCACCAAGGAACGGGACCTGGGGCCGGGGGAAGTCCGCACCTGCCCGAACTGCGGGAACACCACGCCGTGGCGGCGGGTGCGCGTGGCCACGCAGTTCACCGTCTTCTTCGTCCCGCTCGCCCGGTGGGGACGGCGGACACTGGAGGTCTGCGGGATCTGCGGCGCGACCGTCCAGGTCTGAGTGCACGGAGCCGAGAGGAGCACGGGATGTCGACCGACCGGCCCGACCCGGGCGAGTTCATCGAGCGGGCGCAGCAGATGCTGCGCGAGCTGTTCGGCGGTGCGTCGGCCGCCGGGCCGTGGGGGGCGGCCCCCGGAGCGGGACAGCCCGCCGCGCCCCGGGGCGCGCGGGAGCCCAGCCCCGCCGAGCAGCGGGAGAACCTCACGTTCGCGCTCGCGACGCGGGCCGTGGAGGCGATCGAGGACCTGGCGTTGAACGTCGCCGCGATCCGCCAGCGCCTCGAGCGTCTCGACGGGCGGGCAGCCGCGCCCGCCGAGGGCGGGGAGCGGCCCCGGGGCGGAGCCGAGGGACCGGACGGGGAGCCCGGCACTCCGCCGGCCTGACGGTCGCCGGCCCCCCTGCCGGCGGCGCGCCGGGGAGCCTGGACCGGGCGCCGCGGCGACCCCAGACTGGGTCGCCCGCGCGTCAGGAGACCGGCATGGATCTCGGCATCGACCTGGGCACCGCGAACACCGTGGTGAGCGACCCCCGCCGCGGCATCGTCTTCGACGAGCCGAGCGTCATGATGCTGGCCCAGGGCGCGCGCCGGCCGCGCGTGCTCGCGGTGGGCAGGGAGGCGGCGGACCTGCTCGGCCGCGCCCCGTCCGGGTTCGTGGCCGTCCGGCCGCTGCACGACGGGGTGGTCACGGACCTGGAGACCGCCCGGCTCTACCTGCGGGCGGTCCTGCAGCGGGCCGGCCGGCACGCGTGGACCCCGACGCGCGCCGTGATCGGCGTGACCGCCGACTCCTCGCCGCTGGAGAACCGCGCGCTCGTCGAGGCCGCGGAGGAGGCCGGGATCCGCCCCGTGACAGCGCTGGACAACGCGGTCGCGGGGGCGGTGGGCTGCGGCCTGGACCCGCTGGAGCGGCGGGTCCACATGGTCGTCGACGTGGGCGGCGGCACGGCCGAGGCGGTCGCGTTCTGCTTCGGCGGGGTGCTCGCGCACCGGACGGCGAAGGTGGGCGGCGACCAGATGACGGTGGCCGTCGCGCGGTACCTGCGCGAGCAGCACCAGCTGCACGTCGGCGAGCTCGAGGCGGAGCGGGTCAAGATCCTCGCCGGGGCCGGGGCCGGGGCCGGGGACAGCGAACCGGTGGTCGTGCAGGGCCGCGACGGAGTCTCCGGCCGGGCGCGGCTGGCGACCGTGCCGGCCGCGGAGCTGGCGGCCGCCGTGCGCCCGGTCGTCGGCGACGTCCTGCGGACCCTGACCGCCTGCCTGGACGACCTCCCCCCGCAGGGGCTGGCCGACGTGCTGGCCGAGGGCATGCTGGTGTTCGGCGGGGGCTCGCTGGTGCACGGCTTCGCCGACGAGCTGGAGCGAGAGCTCGGCCTGCCGGTCAAGCTCGCCGAGGAGCCCCTGACGTGCGTAGCCGAGGGCGCCGCGCGGGCGCTGCGCAACCGCCCGCTGCTGGCCGCGTACGGGCGCGGCTGACGCTACCGACGCGTCAGGGCGCCTGGACCGGGCCGGTGCCGAGCACGGCCGGCGCGTTGCCGAGGTAGAAGCGCAGGCCGGAGGCGACCACCGCCGACGCGCTGTTCCCGCCGGTGCCCGGCCCCTGAACCAGCGCCGTCATCACGATCTCCGGGGCCTCCATCGGGGCGACCGCGGACATCCAGTTGTCGTACTGGTCGTCGGGCAGGCTGCCGTCCTGCGCCGTGCCGGTCTTGGCGCCGACGGTGACGCCGAAGGTGGCGACCCGGCTCCCCGTCCCGCCGGCCACGACCTCGATCATCCCCTCGCGCACCGGCCCCAGGTCCGCTGCCAGCGGCACCGGCGTCACGGCCGGGGCGGGCAGCGCGGTGAACGCCGCCGACGCCGTCCCCGCGCCGGTGCCGATCGCCATGGCCAGGCGCGGCCGGACCAGGTTCCCCGTGGCCACGGCGGCCGTCCACAGGGCGTTCTGCAGGGGCGTCACCGTCAGCTCGCCCTGGCCGATGCCGAGGATGACGGTGGAGCCGCCGTACCACGTGCCCCCGGCGGCCTCGACCGACTCCGGGGTGCCCAGGTATCCCCCCGACTCCCCCGGCAGGTCGATCCCGGTGGGTCGCCCGACGCCCAGCCGCTGGGCGGTGTCGATGATCGCCTCGGGCCCCAGCGCGACCGCGAGCTTGTAGAAGTACACGTCGTTGGAGACGGCGATCGCCTCCACCATGTTCATCGGGCCCATCGGCCGCCAGTTGTTGAACACGTGGCCGCCGTACAGGAACGAGGCGCCGGTGGGCACGACCTGGTCGGGCCGCCAGACCGGGTGCGCCTGGTTGGCGGCGGCCACGACGAGCTTGAACGTCGAGCCGGGCGGGAGCGCCGCCTGCGTGACGTGCTCGAGCATCGGCGAGCCCGGTGCGGTGCTGGCCGCCTGCAGCGCGGCCGTGTCGATCGGCGGCCCGTACAGGTTGTTGTCGAACGAGGGCGTGCTCGCGAGGGCGAGCACCTGCCCGGTCCGCGGATCCATGGCCACGGCGGCACCGATCCGGCCCGCCGGCCGAGGCTGGGCGCGGACGGCCGCGGCCAGGTCGGCGTCCAGCCGGCGCTGCAGGCCCAGGTCGAGCGAGAGCCGCAGGGCCGCCCCGGCCACCGGCTCCCGGCGCTCGCCGAGCGCGACCGGCACCCCGCTCGGGTCCACGTAGAGGCACTGCCGCCCGGCGACGCCGCGGAGCACGGCGTCGTACTCCTGCTCCAGCCCGGCCCGGCCGACGACCTCGCCCGGCAGCAGGCCGGGCCAGCGCTCCTCGTCCTCGGGCGTGGCCACGCCGACGAAGCCGAGCACCGGGCCGAGCAGCGCGCCGTGCGGGTACGCGCGGCGCGGTTCGGGGACGACGAAGACGCCGGGGATCGCAGCCGACCGGACCGCGTCGCCGACGCCCCGGGGCACGTCGGCCACGGGCAGGGCGAGAGTGGTGTCGGCAGCCGCCCCGATCGGGGCGTGCAGGTCCGCCGGGAGGCGGCCGGCCAGCGCGGCGAGCCGGTCCACGTCGGCCGGCCGGGCGCGCAGCAGGGCGGGCACGACGAGGACCCGGTCCACGCCGGCGCCGACGTCCGCGGCGTCCAGCGCGAGCGGCTCGTCGTGGCGGTCGGTGATCGGGCCGCGGGAGGCGGGCAGGGAGAAGCAGCGGGTCATCTGCTCGTCCCCGACGACCTGCAGCTCCTCCCCCTCGGTGGTCTGCAGCCGCCAGCCGTAGAGCCCGAACGACAGCAGCAGGATCGACAGCGCGGCCGCGGCGAGCCGCACCAGCCGCGGGCGCGGGGAGCGGCGGCCCGGTGGCGCCCACAGCCGCCGGCGGGCGCCGTCGCGGCGGACGGCCAGGACCACGCCGATCGCGGCCAGGTGGACGACGAGCGCCGTCCCGCCGTAGCTCAGGAGCGGGAACGGCACCCCGGCCAGGGGCAGCAGCCCGAGGTTGGCGCCCACCGAGATGACCGTCTCGACGCCCAGCAGGAGCGCCAGCCCTCCGGCGACGAGCGCCCCGTGCGGCGTCCGCGAGGTCCGGCTGGCCAGCGCGAGGCGCCAGACGAGGAGGATCGCCGCGAGCACCACTCCGGCGCCGGCCACCAGGCCCCACTGGCCGACCAGGCTGGCCAGGGCCAGGTCCGTGTCCCGCTCGGGCAGGTACTGCGCGCGCAGCAGCCGCAGCGGATCGTCGGAGTTGCCGAACAGGCCACCGGAGCCGACGGCGATGTGCGCCTGGCGCACGGCCCAGCCCGAGCCGGTCGGGGACTCGTGCGCGCCGACCAGGAAGCTGCCGAGCCGGGACACCTGGTAGGGCCGCAGGAGGCTGATCAGCAGCGGGGCGGAGATGGCCGTGGCGGCGGCCAGGGGCGCGAGGAAGCGCATCGGCACGCGCCCGATGACGAGCATGCCCGCGGTGAGGACGATCAGGAGCATCGAGGTGCTCAGGTCCGGCTGGAGCAGCGTGAGCCCGATGGGCACGGCCGCCAGCAGCAGGGCGAGCAGGAACCGCCGCCAGGCCGGCCGGGCCCCGCCCAGGACGGCGGCCAGCACGAGCAGCAGCCCGAGCTTGGCCAGCTCCGACGGCTGGAAGGTGAGCGACCCCACCGCGATCCAGCGGGTCGCCCCGTTCGCCGACAGACCGACCGCCAGGACGCCGGCGAGGAGCACCACGGCCGCCAGGTACGCCAGCCACGCCAGCACGCCGAGGAACCGGACGCGGACCCGCCAGAACACCGCCAGCGCGAGCACCCCGGCGGCGGCGATGAGGGCCTGCCGGGCGGCGAGCTCCCGCTCGCCGATCAGGTAGAGGTTGGCCAGCCCGAGCCCCACCAGCGCCAGGGCCGCGACGACGGCGAGCAGGTCGAAGGCGGCGCTGCGGCGGTCGCGGCGCTCCTGCCGGGTCGGCCGCCGCCCCCCGCCCGTCCGCGGCGACACGGCCGGTCCGGTGCCCGACATGGCGACTCCTCTCCGGCAGGGATCAGCCGCCGTCTCCGGACGTGCAGGAGCCGGCGACCACCGGCGGGGACGCGGCGACCGCGGGAGCGCCGGTGACGGCGGAGACCGCGACGGCGCGCGCGGCCGGGAGCTGGACGACGCCGATGGCCGCGACGCGGTCGGCCTGGGGCGGCACGGAGACCGTCCCCCCGGGCGCGGAGGTCACGGCGCCCGTGCAGCGGTCGACCACGTGGTAGGTCCAGGTGACGGTCTGCGGCTCGCCGCCCGGGACGACCCGCACCAGCAGGCGCAGGGTGCAGGGGGCCTCGGGCGCGCACTCCGCGAGCGGGCGCAGGTCGAGCCCGGTCACCGCGCCCGCCGCCGGCGGGCCGGGGGTCGGCAGCGGCGGCTCCTCCGGCCCCTGGTCGCGATCGGGGTCCGCACCGCTGCGCCCGGCGTCCATCAGCAGGTCGATGTCGGCGGCGATGTCGTCGCGCAGGAAGGCGACCTCCAGGGTGACCACCCCGGCCAGGACCAGCAGCGACAGCACCCAGGCCCCGATCCGCCGTCCGGCCGAGCCCGCCGCCGGCGCGTCCCCGCCCGGGAGGGGACGCGTGGCCGGCCGCGCAGCCGCGACCCGAGCCGCTCCCCCGCCGGAGCCGAGGACCGGGGCGACCGCGCGGACCAGGACCCCGATCTCGGCGCGGACCGCCGGCCGGTCGATCTCCGCGGCCGCCGCCTGCACCCGCTGCGCCACCCCGGGGAGGCCGGCGGTCGGCAGCTCGTCGACCGCCCGCTCGAGCTCGGCCTGGAGCGGGTCGGCGTCCGCGGCGGGCTCGGGGAGACGCGCGGCCGCCAGGACGCCCGCGAGGACGGCGCCCGCGGCCGCTCCCGCCGACCTGTCACCGGCCGCGAGGAGCACCCCGCCGTCGCCGGTGACCACGACCCGGCCGGCGATCCGGTCCTCGTCCCCCGCGCGCTCGGGAACCGGCTGCCGCAGCAGGAGGCCGAGCACGCCGGCGCTGACCTCGAGCGCCTGCGCCGGGGTCAACCGGGCCAGCGCGAGCAGGCGGGTGAGCTCCACGCGCGGGAGATCGGAGGGGGCGACGTCCTCCGGCGGCGGTCCGGCCGGCCGGGGCGGCTGCTCCGGTTCGGGGCGTCCGCCCCCCGGCCGCGTCGTCAGGTGCGTCACCGACCACCACCCCCCGCCCGACCGACTCTGACCGGGGCTTCCGCCCGCGAGGAGGTCCGATGCTGGCCCGGTCCGGGCCGGGTGTCACGGGGTTCGCTCGTGACACTCCGTCAGGACGGCGCGACACGCACGAAATGGCCGTCGTCGAGGCGCCAGCGGACGGTCAGCGGGACCGTCGGACCGCCGGCGTGGGTGTCCTCCGGCCCGTACGCGGACATGGCCGCCACGAGTTCGCCGTCGGTGATCGCGAGCCCCTCGGCGTCGTACACCGGCGGGAGCTCCCCCGGGTCCCGCAGCGTCCGTGGGCTGGGCAGGGCGCCGAGCGGCCGGCCGGTGTGCGCGTACGCGTGCACCTCCTGGACGACGCCGTTGGACGGCTGCGGCGAGCACTCCAGCAGGACCACGGTGTCGGGCGCCGCGTCGCCGTCGAGGTCGCCGTCGGCCGTGCCCGCGACCCGGACGTCGTAGTGCTCGTAGTACGGCGGCCGGGTGGCGTCGGCGGGCACCCGCGCGACCCCGCCCTGGACGGTCGCGCGCAGGCCGCCGGGGACCAGGCCGTCGCAGGTGAGCGTGTAGGTGGTCTCGAGCCAGTCGGCCGCGGCGGTCGTGGCCGCCGACGACGGAGTCGACGAGGCGCCGGCCGCGTCACCGCCGTCGTCCCCGGTGGCGCACCCGGCCAGCAGCACGCCGGCCAGGACCGCGGCGCGGCCGGTCGGCAGCGGCCTCCTGCCGCGCTGAGACACCGACATCGGCGCTCACCTCGCCCGCCGCTCGCGGGACGGAGGATCCTTCGTCCCACCGGAGAGCCTGCCAGCGCACAGGCGGAGCGGGCCGGTCCCCCGTGCCCCGCCGGGGTGCCCGGGCGAGCCCTCCCCGGGGCGACCGGTCCGGTTGCGGAGCGTGACCGGCCGGTGGCCCGATCGACGCGCGCGCGGGCTCAGCCGCCGGTGGGCGGCGCCGTGGAGCCGGTGGGGGCGTCCGGGACCCCGTCGTAGCGGGTGTAGGTCGCGGCCATCGACCCGGTCGGGTCCAGCCGGGCGAGGAGGGCGTCGGTGATCGCTGCGAGCTGGTCGACCTGCTCGTCGGTGAGCGCGTCGAGCACGTGCTCCCGCACGGTGACGACGTGCCCGGGAGCCGCCTCCCGGACCTTCCGCCACCCCGCCTCGGTGAGGCCCGCGTTCGTCGCCCGGCGGTCCTCCGGGCACGGACGGCGCTCCAGCAGGCCCCGGGACTCCAGCCGGCTGACCACGTGCGAGAGCCGGGGCAGCGTCGCGTTGGTCTGCCGGCCGAGCTCGCTCATCCGCAGCGTCCCGCTGGGCGCCTCGGACAGCATCGCGAGCACGTAGTACTCGAACTCGGTGAGGTCGGCATCGCGGCGGAGCTGGCTGTCGAGCACCCCCGGCAGCAGCTCGAGCACGCCGCGCAACCGGATCCAGGCGCGCAGTTCACGGCCGTCGAGCCAGGGGGTGGCCACGGTCACATTCTCCTCGGAATAGTTGTAGCGACAACTTTGCTGCCCATGATGACAGGCACCGCACCGCAGCACCCCGAGAAGGAGCACCGACATGGCGCACGTGAGCATCATCGGCACCGGCAACATGGGACAGGCCATCGGCGACGTCGTCCGCGCCGGCGGCAGCACCGTCCAGGCCCTCGGCTCCGCCGACTCCGGCACGCCGGTCTCCGGCGAGGTCGTCGTCCTCGCCGTCCCCTATCCCGCGCTGGCCGAGATCGTGGCCGAGCGCGGCCCGCAGCTGGCCGGCAAGGTCGTCGTCGACATCACCAACCCGCTGGACTTCTCGACCTTCGACTCCCTGGTCGTCCCGGCAGACGGCTCCGCGACCGCCGAGCTCGCCGCCGCGCTGCCGGGGTCGCGCGTCGTGAAGGCGTTCAACACCACCTTCGCCGCCACCCTCGCCGCCGGCACCGTCGGCGGGCAGCAGCCGACCACCGTGCTCGTCGCCGGGGACGACGCCGCCGCCAAGGAGCTGCTGGCCGGGATCGTCACCGCCGGCGGCCTGCGCGCCGTCGACGCCGGCCCCCTGCGCCGCGCCCGCGAGCTGGAGGCCGTCGGCTTCCTGCAGCTGACGCTGGCCGCCGCCGAGAAGGTCGGCTGGACCGCCGGGTTCGCCGTCGTGGCCTGAGCGCCGCAGCGACCGACCGCCCACGCATCCACGAGGAGTCCGCATGACCACCACCGCTCCCGCGCCGACCGCCGTCGCCGACGCCCGCATCCCGGCGGACCATCCGTTCGCCGCGCACCTGCGGCGGGTCGCCGCCCTGGAGGCGCAGGACCCGCACCGGGCCTGGACGCCGGACGACGGGCCGCTGCCCAGCCTCTACCTCTCCCACGGCGGCGGGCCGATGCCCTTCGGCGACCCCGAATGGCTCGACCCGCTGCACGGCTGGGCCCGTGCCCTCCCCCGGCCGCGGGCGGTGCTGGTCGTCTCCGCGCACTGGGAGTCCGCACCGCTGGCGCTCAGCGCGGCCCGGCCGAGCGAGCTGGTCTACGACTTCGGCGGCTTCGACCCGCTGTACCACTCGTTCCGCTACGACACCCCCGACCCCGGTGACCTCGGGCGTCAGGTGGCCGCGCTCCTGCCCGATCCGGTGCCGGTGCACCAGCACGCCCGGCGCGGCCTGGACCACGGCGCCTGGGTGCCGCTGAAGATCATGTACCCGGCCGCCGACGTCCCCGTGCTGCAGCTGAGCCTGCCGACCGAGGATCCGGAGCAGCTGCTGGCCCTCGGCGCGCGGCTGCGGCCGCTGCGGGAGTCCGGCGTGCTCGTCGTCGGCTCCGGCCACATGACCCACGGCCTGCCCTTCCTCACCCGGGAGATGTTCCGCGAGAACCGGGTGCCGGGCTGGTCGGCCGACTTCGACGCGTGGGCGGCCGACGCGCTGGCCCGCGGCGACGTCGCCGAGCTCGCCCGCTTCCGGACCGCCGCCCCGGGCATGCCCTACGCGCACCCGACGGTGGAGCACTTCACCCCGCTGTTCGTCGCCCTCGGCGCGGCCACCGACCCGGCCGCGCCGGTCACCACGACGATGACCGGCTACGGCGTCGGGCTCTCGCGGCGCTCCTTCCAGGCCGCCTGACGGTTCGTCGTCGCCACCCGGGCGGGGCTCCGCCGACCCGGCGGCGTCCGGGCGGGGTCGGTACGGTCGGGTCGGCTCGTCGCCCGTCCGGACGGAGGTGCCGGTGTCCGAGCAACGCAGCGCCCCCGCGTCCCGGTCGGCGCGGCTGGTCGTGGTGGCCTACCGCGCCAAGACCCGCCTCGACCGCGCGCTCTCCGCCCGCGCCCGCGACCGGGGCTGGACCGTCACCGCCCTCGGCTATCCGGGCTACGCGGCACAGGGGTCCGCCCGGGTGCGCGGGCGGGTCCTGCTCGCACCGGCGGGCACCGATCCGAACGCCCGCCGGGACCTCCCCGGCTGGCGGCGGCTGCTGACGCTGGAGCAGCCGCACGGCGAGCTCGACGTCAGCCTCGGGGGGACGCGGGTGCGCGCGCGGGCCGACGAGGCGGGCCTGATCGACGTCGCCGTGCCCGTCGACCTCGCGCCCGGGGCGGCGACCGCCCTGCTGCACGTGGAGGGCCGCCCCCCGGTGCCGGCGCCGGTCCACGTGGCCGCGCCCGACGCGAGCCTCGGCGTCGTCTGCGACATCGACGACACCGTGTGGATCACCGGGATCCGGCACCCCCTGCGGGCCGCGTGGCGGACCTTCATCGGCAACGCCTCGACCCGCCGCCCCGTGGCCGGCATGTCGGCGCTGCTGGGCCGGCTCGTCGAGGGGACCCCGCACGCGCCGGTCGTCTACCTCAGCAACGGGCCCTGGAACCTGGCCGGCCCGATCACCGACTTCCTCGAGCGGCAGGGCTTTCCGCCCGGCGCCGTGCTGCTGACCGACTGGGGCATCACCCCGCGCGCCTGGTTCCGCAGCGGCCAGGCGCACAAGCGCGGCTCGCTGGACCGCCTCGCCGCGGAGCTGCCCGGCGTCCGCTGGTACCTGATCGGCGACGACGGCGAGCACGACCCCGAGATCTACCGCGACTTCGCCCGCGCCCACCCCGAGCGCGTCGCCGCCATCGCGCTGCGCACCGTGGCCCCCGTCGGGACGGCCGCGCCGGCCACCGAGGAGCGGGTGGGTCCGGTTCCCGTCGTCCGGGCGGGGGACGGCCGCGCGCTCGCCGCCCGGCTGCGGGAGATGGGTGCGCTGTCGATCGCCGGCGCGGGGAGCGCGCCGGAAGGTCACGACGGGCGACGCACCTCGTAGGACGCGGCCGCCCGCTGCAGCGTGGCCGCCTCGACCCGGCCGCCGACGATGGCCCGGGCGATCGTGGTCAGTGGCTGACCGCTGCGCCGGGCGTGGGTGCGCATGAGGGCGAACGCCACCTCCACGGTGGTGCCGGCCTGCGCCGACAGGACGCCCTTGGCCTGCTCGACGAGGACCCGGCTGTGCAGGGCGGCCTGCAGTTGCTCGGAGAGCGCGACCTGGTCGCGGGTGGCGCGCCCGTGCAGCAGGCCGATGGTGGCGACGTCGGCGAGGCCCTGGACGACGGCGAGATGGTCCTCGCGGAGCCGTCGCTCCCCGACCGTGAACAGGCCCAGGGCGCCGATGACCTGCCGGCGCAGCCGCAGGGGCACCGCGTGGGAGGTGCCGAACCCGACGTCACGGGCGGCCCGGGTGAACGCCGGCCAGCGGTCGCCGGCCGTGGCCAGGTCGATGTTGGGGATGACCTCGCCCGTGGCGACGGCGTCCAGGCAGGGCCCCTCCCGCTGCTGGAGCTCGACGAGCTCCAGCAGCCGCGCCGACTCGTCGGTGTGGGCGATCAGACGCAGCTGACCGCGCTGGTCGTCGAGCATCAGCCCGGCCGCGTCGGCGTCCACCAGTTCGACACACCGCTCGCTGAGTGTCTGCAGGTGGTCCACGGCGTCGAATTCCTCGACCAGGGTGTCGGCCATCTCGACGAAGACCTGGGCCAGCCGCCACTCGCGGGTCACGACCTCCGCCGTCCGGTCGGCCGCGAACCCGGCGGTCCCCGTGACACGGCCCCCGTCAGCCATGGTCGTCCTCCCCGACACGGACCACCCCACGGAGCACGTCGAGCGCCACGTTCCCGATCGGGCGCCCGTCTGCGTCGGCCCGGACGGCGGTGAGGCCTCCTGCACCGCGGTCGACGTCATGCAGGCTTACGTTGCCGTCGCCGCGGGGCGCCGGTCGCGCCCCGCGGCTCGTCGGCCGTCGGAGCAGCCGTGGACGTGCCCGCGACGGAACCCCCGCGGGGGCCGGAGGACGGCAGGGACACCGGTGGTCGTGCCCGGTCACCCGTGGAGCGGGTGATCCTGCTCGGCACGGCGCACGGCGAGCTGCCGTCGGCGGCCCGGCGAGGCTATTCCGTACCGGCGAGCTGTACACGGGCGCACTCCCCACGAGGATCGGGTCGTCGCGGCCACGAGGCGCCCGAGGCACTCGGATGCCCGGATCGTAGGCCCCGGCGCGGGCGACGCGCAGCGCAGAACCCGGGCGCCCACCGGCTCCCGCGCTCAGGTCCGGGCCGCGCCTCGGGCCGTGAGCGCCCGGACGGCGAGTGACCGGTCCCTCCCGTGGGGGGCTGCGCCGGCCGGTGAGCGCGCCGCGGCCGCGACCGGCTGTTGCCGGCGCCGGAGCACCCCGGGGCGGGGCGAGACAGGGAGGGGTCGTCGCGCGCCGAGCTGCGGGAGAGCCGTCGCGCCGCACCGTGCTCAGGAAGGCAGGACGGAGCGCAGCGCCGGCCGCACCGCCGCCCCCGCCGGAACGGCCGCACCGGCCACCGCGGCCACGACCTCCTCGAGCGCGGCGAGGTCGTGGCCGCTGACGAAGGCGTCGCAGAACGGCAGGGCCGCCGCCATGCCCCCCACCAGGGGGGCGTAGCCGGGGGCGGACCTGCGGGGATTGACCCAGACGATCCGGTGGGCGAGCCGGCGCAGCCGCCCCATCGCCTCGGCGACGGCGTCGGGCTCGTCCAGCGCCCAGCCGTCGGAGAACACCACCACGACCGCCCCGCGCGCCAGGCCGCGGCGGCCGTGGTCGGCGACGAACCGGCCGACCGCCTCGGCCAGCCGGGTTCCCCCCGCCCAGTCCTCCGACGCCGCCCCGGCGCGGGCCAGCGCCAGGTCGGGGTCCCGGACCGCCAGCTGCCGGGTCAGCCGGGTGAGCCGCGTGGCGAAGACGAACGCCTCCGCGCGCGCTCCGGTGACCGCGGCCTGGAGCAGCGTCAGGTAGATCCGCGAGAAGGGCTCCATCGACCCGGACACGTCGCACAGCAGCACCAGCCGGCGCGGCGTCGTCCGGCGGACGGCGTGCACCAGCCGGGCCGGGTCCCCTCCGGTGCGCTGGGCCGCCCGCACGGTGCGACGCAGGTCGAGGGCGTCGCCCGAGCGCCGGGAGGGCCGGCTGCGGCGGCTGCGCCGGGTCGCGGGCCGCAGCACCAGCGCGCGCACCAGCCGGCGGACGTCGGCCACCTCGCCGGGGTCCAGGTCGGCGAAGGAGGTGTGCCGCAGCCGCTCCTCGCGCGAGGCGGCGGCCAGCAGCGCCTCCCGGTCGCCGCCGCCGGCGCCGTCCTCGCCGTCGCCGGCGGACGCGGCCCCCGGGCCGCCCGACCGGGCCGGCCGGGAGTCGGCCGGGCTCGGGCGGGTCCGCGGCTCGCTGCCGACCGCCGGTGGGGCGGTGGTGTCCCCGCGCGCGTCGGCGGGGTCGAGCAGCCCGTCGAACAGCGCGGAGAACACCGCGTCGAACACCGGCAGGTGCGCCCGGTCGGACACCAGCGCGACGCGGCACGTCCAGTACAGCGCGCTCCGGTCGACCGGCGGCACCAGCCGCAGCGCCCGCGCCAGGACCACCGTCCGCTCCGGGGACGTCGGCAGCCCGGCCCGGCGCAGCGCCGTCGTCAGGCCCACCGCCAGCGGGCCCGCACCGACGGCCGGCGGGTCAGCCACCGGCCAGCCAGGCCGCGCCCCGGCTGCCCGCGAGCTGCCGGTCGTCCCGGTTCTTCAGCACCGCCCCCCACGTGCGCTCCACGGCGTCGGCGTCCAGCGCGCCGATCCCGAGCAGGGTCAGGGCCGCGACCCAGTCGATGACCTCGGCGATGCCGGGCGGCTTGACCATGTCCAGCGACCGCAGCCGCCCCACCGCCGCGGCCGCCGACACGGCCAGGGGCTCGGCGCTCCCCGGCACCCGGCGCCGCACGATCTCGGCCACCCGCTCGGGCGGGGGGTAGTCGATCCAGTGGTAGAGGCAGCGCCGGGTCAGCGCGTCGTGCAGGTCCCGGGTGCGGTTGGAGGTCAGGACGGCGACCGGCGGGTGCGCCGCCCGGATCGTGCCGAGCTCCGGCACGGTGACCGCCGCCTCGGCGAGCACCTCGAAGGTGAACGCCTCGAACTCGGCATCCGCGCGGTCGATCTCGTCCAGCAGCAGCACCGCCGGCCGCGGCCCGGGGTGCTCGATGGCCTGCAGCAGCGGCCGCCGCAGCAGGTAGTCGGCCCCGAACAGGTCCTGCTCGGCCAGCGGGGCCCCGGCGGCCTCGGCCAGCCGGATGCCCAGCAGCTGGCGCGGGTGGTTCCACTCGTAGAGCGCCTCGGCGGAGTCGATGCCCTCGAAGCACTGGAGCCGGTGCAGCGGGGTGTCCAGCACCCGAGCCAGCGCCTTGGCCGCCTCGGTCTTGCCGACCCCCGGCTCGCCCTCGAGCAGCAGCGGCTGGGGCAGCCGGACGGCGAGGAACATCGCCGTGGCCAGGCCGGGGTCGGCGAGGTAGCCGACGTCGTCCAGCGCCGCGGTCAGCGCGGCCACATCGGGCACCCGGGCCCGCACGTCCTCCTCGGCCCCCGGCCGCGCCGCCGCCGTCACCTGCGCCGGCCCGCCGCGCCCGGCCCGCGTGCGGTCCGCTCAGGGGGCGGCCGCATACCGGTCCGGGTCCTCGAGGAAGCGGTCGCGGCAGCCCGCGCAGCAGAACCACGTCGTCGTCCCGTCGACCTCGGCGTGCGGGGTGGCGTCGACCGCGGCCACGGTCATCCCGCACACCGGGTCCACCGCCCGTACCGGCGCCGCCTGCTCCGGCGGGCCCGGCCGCTCGGCGGCGTGCCGTTGCGCGGCGCGTCGCTCGGCCACGATCTCGGCGAGCACCGAGAGCGCGATCTCCGCCGCCGTCCGGGCGCCCAGGTCCAGGCCCGCCGGGCTGTGCACCCGGGACCGAAGCTCGTCGGGGACGTCGAGGGCGGCCAGGACCGCCGCGCCGCGGATCCGGCTGGCGACCAGCCCGACGTAGGGCACGCCCAGCCGCAGCGCCGCGGTCAGGGCGGGCTCCTCGCCGCGCCCGTGCGAGGCCACGACCAGTGCCGCGTCCCCCGCCGCCGGCCCGGCGTCCTCCCCGGCCCCCAGCACGGCGTCGAACCCGAGCGGCTCGCCCAGCGTGACCAGCGCCTGCGCGATGGGGCTCTCCCCCACCACGAGCAGCCGGGGAGCCGGTACCCGGGGCTCCAGGAAGATCTCCACCGAGCCGCCGGACAGGCACGGGTTGGCGACGGTCACCGCCCCCTCCTCCGACGTCCGCGGGGGCTGCTCGCCGGGGAGGATCCGCAGCAGCAGCGGCTCCCGGGTCGACAGGGTCATCAGCCCGTACTCGCGCACCGAACTCTCCGCGCAGGTGCCCCCGACGAAGCCGTCGATCCGCCCGTCGGCGCGCACCAGCGCGGTGTCGCCGGCGTGCGCGCTGGCCGGCTTCTGCGCCCGGACGACGGTGGCCTGGACGAACGGCTCGCGGGACCGGGACAGCTCGGCGGCGAGGTCGGCGACGGTCATGGCCTCTCCCGAGGGTTGGCGGTTCGGCCCCGCTGCAGGGGCCCGCCGCGAGCCTGCGAGCGGTGGGGGGCAGCGGGGCCCTTCATCAGACGGGCGGGGTGGGCCGGCCCTGCATGGCCGCCCAGACCCGGGCCGGGGTGCAGGGCATGTCCATGTGCCGGATGCCGAAGGGTGCCAGCGCGTCGACCACCGCGTTGACCACCGCGGGCGGGGAGCCGACGGTCGCGGACTCCCCGATCCCCTTGGCGCCGATCGGGTGGTGCGGCGACGGGGTCACGGTGTAGCCGGTCTCCCAGTCCGGCACCTCGACGGCGGTGGGGATCAGGTAGTCCATGAACGACCCGCCGAGGCAGTTGCCCTGCTCGTCGAAGCCGATGAACTCCATCAGCGCCATGCCGACGCCGTCGGCGAGCCCGCCGTGGATCTGCCCCTCGACGATCATCGGGTTGATCCGGGTGCCGCAGTCGTCGACCGCGACGAACCGGCGCACGTGCACCTTGCCGGTGCCCGGGTCGACGTCCACCACGCAGATGTAGGCGCCGAACGGAAAGGTGAGGTTGGGCGGGTCGTAGGTGACCTCGGCGTCGAGGTTGCCGTCGACGCCCTCGGGCAGCGCGACCGTGCCGTGCGCGCCCAGGGCGATCTCGGCGATGGTCTTCCCGACCGTCGGGTCGCCGGCCACGAACCAGCGCCCCTTCTCCCACTCGAGGTCCTCGGGCCGGGTCTCGAGCATGGCTGCGGCGATCAGCCGCGCCTTGTCCTTGACCTTGCGCGCGGCCAGGGCGACCGCTCCCCCGCTGACCGGGGTGGACCGGCTGCCGTAGGTGCCCAGGCCGAAGGGGGTGTTGTCGGTGTCGCCGTGGACGACGTCGATGTCCTCGGGCGGGATGCCCAGTTCCTCGGCGAGGATCTGCGCGAACGTCGTCTCGTGGCCCTGCCCCTGGGTCTGCACCGACAGCCGGACCACCGCCTTGCCCGTGGGGTGCACGCGCACCTCGGCGCCGTCGGCCATGCCGAGCCCGACGATGTCCATGTGCTTGCGCGGGCCGGCGCCCACGGTCTCGGTGAAGAACGAGACGCCGATGCCCATGAGCTCGCCGCGGTCGCGCCTCTCCGCCTGCTCCCGGCGCAGGTCCGCGTAGCCGATCCGGTCCATGGCCATCCGCATGGCGGGCTCGTAGTCGCCGGAGTCGTACTCCCAGCCGGTCTTGTTCCGGTACGGGAACTGCTCTGGCCGGATGAAGTTCTTCAGCCGGAGCTCCGCCGGGTCCATCGCCAGCTCGGCGGCGAGGACGTCGACCATCCGCTCGACCAGGTAGACGGCCTCGGTGACCCGGAACGAGCAGGCGTAGGCCACGCCGCCGGGGGCCTTGTTCGTGTACACGCCGGTCACCGAGCAGTGCGCGGCCTCGAGGTCGTAGCTGCCGGTGAAGATGGAGAAGAAGCCGGCCGGGTACTTCGTCGGCTGCGCGGTGGCGTTGAAGGCGCCGTGGTCGGCGAGGACCGTGGTGCGGACGGCGAGGATCTTCCCCTCGCGCGTGGCCGCGACCTCCCCGCGCATGATGTAGTCCCGCGCGAACGAGGTGCTCATCAGGTTCTCGGAGCGGTCCTCCACCCACTTCACCGGCCGGCCGGTGACGATCGAGCCGACGACGGCGAGGATGTAGCCGGGGTAGATGCCGACCTTGTTGCCGAAGCCGCCGCCGATGTCGGGCGAGATCACGCGGATCTTGTGCTCGGGGATGCCGGCGACCATCGCGAACAGGGTGCGGTGGGCGTGCGGGGCCTGCGAGGTCTCGTAGAGGGTCAGCCGCCCCTCGACCGGCTCGTAGTCCGCGATGGCCCCGCAGGTCTCCATGGGCGCCGGGTGCACCCGCGGGTAGACGACCTCCTCGCTGACGACGACGTCGGCCCGGGCGAACACCGCGTCGGTCGCGGCCGCGTCGCCGGCCTCCCAGTCGAAGACGTGGTTGTCGGTCTGCCCCTCCTTGTCGTCCCGGATGACCGGGGCGCCGGGGTCCAGGGCGCGGCGGGCGTCGACCACCGGCGGGAGGTCCTCGTACTCGACGTCGATGAGCTCGAGGGCGTCGCGCGCGGCGTAGCGGTCGTCGGCGACGACGAAGGCCACCTCCTGCCCCTGGAAGCGGACCTTGTCGGTGGCCAGGACCGCCTGGACGTCGGCGGAGAGGGTGGGCGCCCAGGCCAGGTTGAGCCCCTCGAGGTCCTTGCCGGTGACGACGGCGCGGACCTTCGGATGGGCCAGCGCCTCGGTGGTGTCGACGGAGACCAGCCGGGCGTGCGCCACCGGCGAGCGCAGGATCGCGCCGTGCAGCATCCCGGGCAGCACGATGTCGTCCAGGTAGCGACCGCGGCCGCGGATGAAGCGGGGGTCCTCCTTGCGCTGGACCCGGCCGTAGCCGATCGGCCGGTCGGGGTCCGAGAGCGCGGGGTTGGGCTCGCGCTCCTGCGGCATCGCGGAGCGGTCCTGCACGGTCGTCATGCCCTCACCTCCTGGTCGCTCGGCGCGGCGGCGGGGTGGGCGGCCGCCCACTGGATGGAGCGCACGATCGTCGCGTAGCCGGTGCAGCGGCAGATCTGCCCGGAGATGGCCTCGCGGATCGTCGTCTCGTCCGGGTGCGGCTGCCGGTCCAGGAGCGCGCGGGCGGTGAGCATCATCCCCGGGGTGCAGAAACCGCACTGCAGCCCGTGCTCCTCCATGAAACCCTGCTGCACCGGGTCGAGCGTGCCGCCGTCGGCCAGCCCCTCGACGGTGCGCACCTCGTGCCCGGCGGTCATGGCGGCCAGCTGGGTGCAGGACTTCACGGGAACGCCGTCGACCAGCACCACGCAGGTGCCGCAGTTGCTGGTGTCGCACCCCCAGTGGGTGCCGGTGAGCCCGAGCGTCTCGCGCAGGAAGTGCACGAGCAGCTGGCGCGGCTCGACGTCGCGGGACACCTCGGTCCCGTTGACGGTCATCGATACCTGCACGGTCAGCCTCCCGGAACGGCGGTCAGGGCCCCCGCCCGCGCGACGGCGGTGCGCATGACCCGACGGGTGAGCTCGTCGGCGAGGTGGCGCTTGTAGTCGACCGGTCCGCGGCCGTCCTCGACCGGCGCGCTGGCCTCGGCGGCCAGCCGGCCCGCGGCGGCGAACGCCTCCTCGCCCGGCCGCTGCCCCACCAGGGCGGCCGCGGCGTCGGTGGCGAGGCCCTCCAGGCCCAGGGCGGTCAGGCCGACGGCGGCCTCGGCGATCGTGCCGTCGTCGGCCAGGACGACGGCGGCGCCCGCAGCGGCGACGGCCCAGTCGCCGACCCGGCGCTCGACCTTCTCGTAGGCGCTGCCCTGCCCGGCGCGGACCGGGAAGCGCACCTCGACGAGCAGCTCGTTCTGGCCGCAGGCCGTCTCGTAGGGCCCGCGGTGGAACTCGGCCATGGGCACGGTCCGCTCGCCGGCCGGCCCGGCCACGACGACCTCGGCCCGGAGGACGTCGCAGACGGTGGTGAGGTCCTCGGCGGGGTCGGCCTGGGCGAGCGAGCCGCCGATCGTGCCGCGGTTGCGCACCACCGGGTCGGCGATGACCCGCTCGGCGTCGTGGACGATCGGGAACAGCCGGCCCACCTCCTCGGAGTCGAGCAGGTCGGCGTGGCGGGTCAGGGCGCCGACGCGGAGGAGGCCGCCGTCGACGGTGACGTGCCGGAGCTCGTCGAGGTCGTTGATGTCGATGATCCAGTCGGGGCGGGCCAGCCGGAGCTTCATCATCGGCAGCAGGCTGTGGCCGCCGGCGATCAGCCGGGCCTCCTCCCCGTGCCGCTCGAGCAGCTGGAGTGCCTCGGCGACGCTGGTCGCCCGGACGTAGTCGAACGGAGCCGGTACCTGCACGGGGCGCCCCCCTGACCGCCGCCGGACCCCGCGCCGGGGTCCTGGTGCGGGAGACCTTGTCTGTGACCTGTATCACTGTCAAGATCGTCCTAACCGAACGGTTAAGAGGGCTGCACGGTGACCTTCACCCAGCTGCGCACCTTCGCGCTGGTGGCCGAGCTGGGGTCGGTGCGGGCTGCCGCGGCGGCGCTGGGGGTCAGCGAGCCGGCGGTCTCGGCCGCCGTGGCCGCGCTGCGCGGCGACCTCGGCGACGCGCTGTTCCGGCGCACGGGGACCGGGATCGAGCTCACCGCCGGAGGTCGGGCCCTGGCCGTCCGCGCGCGGGAACTGGTGCGGCTGGCCGACCGGGCGCGGGCGGAGGTGGCGGCGGCGGACTCGGCCCCGCGCCTGCGGGTGCTCGCCACGGCGGCCTGCGCCGAGCACGTGGCCGGCCCCGTCCTCGCCGCCTTCGCCCGCCGTGCACCGCGGACGGCGGTGGACCTGGCCCGGGCCGCGGCCGAGCACGCCGCGGAGGCGCTCGCCGACCGCTCGGCCGACATCGTGCTGGCGGCGCGGCCGGTGTCCGCCGACGGCCCGGTGCACGCGGTGCCGTTCCTGCGCTACGAGCGGATCGCGCTGGCCGGGCCCGGCCACCCGCTGGCCGGCCGGGGGCGGCCCGCCCCCGCGGAGCTCGCGGCGGGCCCGTGGCTGACCGGGCCGGACGGGTTCGAGCCGGGCAGCGAGGAGGCGCGCTGGGCCGGCGCGCTGCCCGCCGCGCTCGCGGTCGAGCGGCACCCGAGCGAGGCCGCCGCGCGGCTCGCGGCCCGGGACGGCGGCGGGGTGGTGCTCGCCCTCGCCCATGCCGCCCGGGACGAGGTGCGGCGGGGCGACCTCGTCCGGCTGCCGGTCGAGGGCACACCGGTGACGGGCCTGTGGTGGTCCGTCGTCCCCGGCGACGACCGCGCGACCCCCGCCGCCCGCGCGCTGCAGCGGTTCCTCACGACCCCGGCGGCGACCGCGGCCCTGCTGGCCCGGTCGCCCCGGGCGGCACCGCCGCGCCCGACCGTGCGGGTGGAGCTGTGGAGCTGACCGGTCAGCCCGTCGCCGGATCGGCGGGGGGCTCCTCCCCCGCGGCGACCCGGTCGGAGATCCGGGCACCGGGCTGGGACTGAGCGGCCCCCGAGCTGCCCGCCTCCGGGTCCAGGCCGATCGAGCGGTGCCGCCCCGGCTCCCCCTCCCCCAGCACGACCTGACCCTCGGTCATCTCCGGGTCGTCCCGGACCTGCTCGACCGGGGCCTCGCCGGTGGTGTCGCCGGTTCCGCCGTCGTGCACCTCGGGGACCGACGTCCCCTGCTCGGCGACCCGGATCGCCTCCGCGACGTCGTCCCCGCTGCGGGAGGGGTCCGGGGAGGTGCTCGCGGTGGGGTCTGCGGGTTCGGACACGGGAGGCCTCCGCACGTCGTCGGGCAGGGTGCGGGGAGTGTCGCGACCCCGCGGCCCACAGGCAAGGGCCGCCCGGCCCGGGCGGCGCGCCGGCGCCGCCGCACGGGCCGCCGCGGAGCGCATGAAGGCCTTCCCGCCGCCCGCCGCCTTCCCTAGCGTCGACCTGCAGGCGGCCGGCCCCCCACCCCCTGGAGTTCCCGTGTCCTCCTTCCCGCACAGCGACCCGCAGTCCCCGACGACGCCCGCGGCCCGCGGGCGCTCCCTCACCAAGGTCTTCGGCGAGGGCGACACCCGGGTGGTGGCGCTCGACGGGGTCGACGTCGACTTCGACCGCGGCCGCTTCACCGCGATCATGGGCCCGTCCGGGTCCGGCAAGTCGACCCTCATGCACTGCATGGCCGGCCTGGACTCGGTCACCGGCGGGCAGGCCTACATCGGCGACGTCGACCTGAGCACCCTCGACGACAAGGCGCTCACGGTGCTGCGGCGCGACCACGTCGGGTTCGTCTTCCAGGCCTACAACCTGCTCCCCACCCTGACCGCGCTGGAGAACATCACGCTGCCGATGGACATCGCCGGCCGCCGCCCCGACCGCGAGTGGCTGGACCTGGTGGTGGACACCGTCGGACTGCGGCCGCGGCTGGCACACCGCCCCAGCGAGCTCTCCGGCGGGCAGCAGCAGCGGGTGGCGTGCGCCCGCGCGCTGGCCGGGCGCCCCGACATCGTCTTCGCCGACGAGCCGACCGGGAACCTGGACTCCCGCAGCGGCGCCGACGTCCTGGACTTCCTGCGCCGCTCGGTCCGCGAGATGGGCCAGACGGTGGTCATGGTGACGCACGACCCGATGGCCGCCAGCTACGCCGACCGGGTGCTGTTCCTGGCCGACGGCCGGATCGTCGACGAGATGCTCGAGCCCACCGCCGACCGCGTGCTCGAGCGGATGAAGGCCTTCGACCCCGAGGGCGGCGGCGACCGCGCGGCTCCGGCCGACGCGCCCGCCGGCGACGGATCGCGGGCCGGGGTGCGCTGACGTGTGGCGGACCACGTACCGCAACCTGCTGGCGCACAAGCTGCGCCTGGCGCTGTCCGGCCTGGCGATCGTGCTGGGCGTCGCCTTCGTGGCCGGGACGCTGATCTTCACCGACACCCTGAGCAAGACCTTCAACGACCTGTTCCGCAGCACCGCGGCCGACGTCAACGTCACCCGGGCGGCCGCCTTCGACCAGGGGCTCACCGGCACCGGCACCGGCGGCACCGCCACCTACGTCCCGGCCGAGCTGGTCGAGGAGATCGCGGCCGTCGACGGCGTCGCGGCCGTCGAGGGCAACGTCCAGGCCGAGGGGGTCTACATCCTCGACCGCGACGGCGAGGTGCTCGACACCGGCGGCGCGCCCGGGCTGGGCATCAGCTGGGACACCGAGGAGTCCCTCTCGCCGACCACGCTGGTCGACGGGCGGGCCGCCACCGCGCCCGACGAGATCATGATCGACACGAACTCGGCGGAGGAGACCGGCTTCGCCGTCGGCGACACGGTCACCGTGCTCACGCCCGGCCCGCGGATCGAGGCCGAGCTCGTCGGCACGTTCCGGTTCGGCGACGAGGGCGGCCTGGCCGGGGCTTCGCTGACCGCCTTCGACGCGGCGACCGCGCAGGAGCTGCTCACCGCTCCCGGGCAGTTCACCGGCATCGGGGTGGCCGCCGAGGACGGCGTGGGCGACGACGAACTCGCCGAGCGCGTGGCCGCGGTCGTCGGGTCGGACTACGACGTGAAGACGGCGACCGAGCAGGCCGACAGCCTGGCGTCGGACTTCTCCGAGGCGCTGCAGTTCATCAACGTCTTCCTGCTCGTCTTCGCCGGCGTGGCGCTGTTCGTCGGCACGTTCATCATCCTCAACACCTTCTCGATGCTGGTCGCGCAGCGGACGCAGGAGCTGGCTCTGCTGCGCGCGCTCGGCGCGAGCAGGAGCCAGGTCACCCGGTCGGTCCTCGCCGAGGCGCTGGTGCTGGGCGTGATCGGTTCCACCATCGGGATCGCCGCCGGGTACGGGGTGGCCGCCGGCCTGCGCGCGCTGTTCGGATCGTTCGGCCTGACGCTGGACGGCAGCCTGGTCTTCGCCGGGGACACGGTGCTGTGGTGCTACGTCGTCGGCGTCCTGGTCACGCTGGTCGCCGCCTACGTGCCGGCGCGGCGGGCCGCGCGCACGCCGCCGATCGCGGCGATGCGCGACGACGTCGCCCAGGTGCACCGCGGCCTGCGCCGGCGCACCGTGATCGGGATCGTGCTCGTCGCGGCCGGGGTGGCCGCGCTGATCAGCGGGACCCTCGCCGACGACGGCGGCACGGGGGCCTCGTTCGTCGGCCTCGGCGCCCTCGCCCTGATCCTGGGCACCACGGCGCTCAGCCCGGTGCTGGCCCGGCCGTTCCTGCGCCTGGTCGGCGCGCTGCTGCCGCGGCTGTGGGGTACCACCGGGCGCCTGGCCCAGGAGAACGCCATCCGCAACCCGCGCCGGACCGCGGCCACCGCCTCGGCCCTGATGATCGGGCTGGCGCTGGTGAGCGCGTTCAGCGTCATCGGGGCGTCGACCAACAAGAGCATCGACGCGCTGATCGCCGGGTCGATCCGGGCCGAGTTCGTGGTGTCCAGCGCCGTCGGGGCGCCCTTCAGCCCGGACGTCGCCGACGAGATCGCCGCCGTCGACGACGTCGACACCGTCATGCCGATGCGCTGGGGAGGGGCCCAGCTCGACGGCGAGACGGCGTTCCTGACCGCCGTCGACCCGGCCGGGCTCGACCGCAGCATCGAGCTGACCTGGGTGAGCGGCTCCGCGGACGACCTGGGCGACGGCCTCGTCGTCGACGAGCCGACCGCGGACTCCCGGGGCTGGGCGGTCGGTGACACGGTCGAGATGCTGAGCATCGACGGCCGGGAGCGGGAGCTCGTCGTCGGCGGCATCTACGAGACCAACCAGGTGATGGGCTCGACCGTGATCTCCCTCGACACCCTCGCCGGCGCCGGCGGGGTCGCGCTGGACCGCTTCCTGTACGTGGACCTGGCCGAGGGCGCCTCGCCCGCCGACGTCCGGCCCGGGCTGGAGGACGTGCTGGCCGCCTACCCCGTCGTCGACCTCAAGGACCAGTCCGAGTTCCAGGACGAGCAGAAGGGCCAGGTCGACCAGCTGCTGCTGCTCATCAACGCGATGCTCGTGCTGTCGGTCGTCATCGCCGCCCTGGGCATCGTGAACACGCTGGCCATGTCGGTGATCGAGCGGACCCGGGAGATCGGGCTGCTGCGCGCGGTCGGGCTCGGCCGCGGGCAGCTGCGCCGCATGATCCGGCTGGAGGCCGTCGTCATCTCGCTGTACGGCGCCGTGCTCGGCATCGTGCTGGGCACCCTGTTCGGCGTCGCGCTCAGCCGGGCGCTGGCCGACCAGGGCATCAGCGAGCTCGCGGTGCCCGTGCCGCGGATGCTGGTCTTCCTGCTCGTCGCCGCGGTGATCGGGGTGCTGGCCGCCGTCGGTCCCGCCCGGCGGGCGGCCCGGCTGCAGGTCCTCGACGCGATCGCCCGCGCCTGACCGCGGGCGGCCGGGTCAGCGGAGGACGGCGACCTTCAGGGCGCCCGAGGCGACGGGGTCGTCGAACAGGTCGTAGGCCTGGGGCACCTGGTCGAAGCCGAACCGGTGGGTGACGATCCGCCCCGCGTCGAGCTTCCCGGTCTGCAGCATCCGCAGCAGCATCGGCGTCGAGGAGGTGTCGACCAGGCCGGTGGTGATCGTGACGTCGCGGATCCACAGGTCCTCGAGGTGCAGCGTCGTCGGCCTGCCGTGCACCCCGATGTTGGCGATCCGCCCGCCCGGGCGGACGACGTCGACCGCGAGGTCGAACGCCGCCGGCAGTCCCACGGCCTCGATGCCGACGTCGGCCCCCAGCCCGCCGGTCAGCTCGCGCACCGCGGCCACCACGTCGTCGTCCGGCGAGAGCGCGAGCTCCGCGCCGAAGGAGACCGCGGCCGCCCGCCGGGCCTCCACCGGATCGACGACGACGATCCGCTGCGGCGTGTACAGCCCGGCGGTGAGCACGGCGGCGAGGCCGATGGGTCCGGCACCGACGACGACGACGGTGTCCCCGGGCCGGACCCGGGCGTTGAGCGCCCCGACCTCGTAGGACGTCGGCAGGATGTCGGCCAGCATGAGCGCCGCGTCGTCGGCCACCCCCTCCGGCAGCGGGTGCACCGAACCGTCGGCGAACGGCACGCGGACCGCCTCCGCCTGCACCCCGTGCGTCGTGTGGCCCAGGATCCAGCCGCCGCCCCCTCGGCACTGCCCGTAGCGGGCCTCCCGGCAGTACGCGCACCGGCCGCACGCGCTGATGCACGACACCAGCACCCGGTCCCCCGCCGCCACCGTGCGCACGCCGGGGCCGACCTCGATGACCGTGCCGACCGCCTCGTGCCCCAGCACCGTGCCGGGCGCCACCTCGGGCACGTCCCCCCGCAGGATGTGCAGGTCGGTGCCGCAGATGGTGAACCCGTCCACCCGGACGACGGCGTCGTCGGGGTCCTGGACCCGTGGGTCGGGCACCTCCTCCCAGCTCCGCTTGCCCGGGCCGTAGTACACCAGCGCCTGCATGGCTGACCTCCCGCTCGTCGGTGCACCCAGTCCACCGGTCGGCGCGGCCACCCCGCAGGCGCCGAAGGTCCCGGCCGGGCGGGCACCACGGCCCGCCGCCGAGGTCCGGCCGCGCGGGCACCGGCGTCAGGGAGCCGCCGCCGGTGCTCCGAGGGCCGCGAACTGCGCGTCGAGCGCGGCGACGAGCACCGGCAGGTCCGGCACCCGGTCGGCGTCGACGATCGCCGTCACCGTCAGCGTGCCGGCGTAGGAGAGCGCGTCGAAGGCGACGGTGACGTTGCCGGCCTCGCCGACGGCCAGCGGGACGACCCGCTCGACGGCGTGGCCGGCCAGCGCGAGGGGCCGGTCGGGTCCGGGCACGTTGCTCACCAGGGTGTGGAACCGGCGCTGGCGGCGGAGGTACCAGCGGTAGGCGCCGGCCGCCGCGAGCAGCCGGAAGACCGGTCCCAGCAGCGCCGGCAGCGACGGGCCGGCCGCCGAGTCCCGGGCCGCGCGGACCGTGCCGGCGAACCGCGCCAGCCGGTCGGCCGGGCTGCCGGCCACCGGGACCGCGACCACGAGGGGCGTGGTCGCGTTGCCCAGCCGGTCGGTGCCCGCCGTCCGCCGGGCCGTGACCACCACGGTGACCAGGAGCGGGTCCACCGCCTCCCCGCGGGCGGCCAGGAGGGCGCCGAGCGCCCCGGCGACGGCGACCAGCAGGGCATCGTTCACGGTGCCTCCGGCGCGGTGGGCGGCGGCGTGCAGCCGGCCGAGGTCGACCGCGACCGCGGCGGCGCGGCTGGTCGTCCCCGTCGGTGCCAGGAGCGAGCACGGCCCGGCCGGCGGCGTCCGCGCGCGGCCGGCCGCCCGGGTGGCGTCGCGGAGCTCGCGGACGCCGGCCGGCAGGCGCCGCAGCGCCCGCGCGCGGCTGCGCAGGGCGTCGGAGGCGAGGACCGGGTAGGCCGGCCGCGGCCGGGGCGGCTCCGGGACGGCGGCGGGGGCACCGTCGACGACCGCGGCCAGCAGCGCCAGACCGCCGATGCCGTCGACCAGGACGTGGGAGAGGACGACGACCACGCCGGTGCGACCGGCCGCCAGCCCCGTCACCACGGTCGCCGCCCACCCCGGCCGGTCCGCGGGCAGCGGCTCGCTCACCAGCGCGGCGGCCAGGTCCAGCAGCGCCTGCTCGTCCCCCGGCGGCGGGCAGGGCAGCTGCCGGACGTGCCGCGCCGGGTCCGCGCGGGCGTCGTCGACCCACACCGGCCGACCGCCGCCCGGCGGCGTCCGCTCCAGCCGCTGGCGCAGCCGCCGCACGCCCCCCAGGCGCCCGGCGAGGACGCGGGCCACCTCCTCGGGGCCGCGCTCTGCGGGGGCCAGCACGAGCACCGCCGCCAGTTGCATGGGCAGGCCCCGCCGGCCCAGGGACCGCATCGCCAGGTCGGCCGGGCCGGCGCGGTCCACCGGGACGCGCCGGCCCGTCCGCTCCCGTGCCATGGGGTCTCCCCTGGGTCCGACGGCTGGAACGCCTCCACCCTGGGCGGGCCGCCCTCGCCCCGCCGCGGCCGGACGTCGTCCCCGCCGGGGCCCTGGGGCCCTGGCTCCCGGGACGGCGGACCCTGGCCCGCGTCCCGGCACGCCGAGCACCCTCGGCGTGCCGGGCCGGTGCGGCCCCGGCGCCTCTCCGGGAGGTGGTCCCCGTGCTGGTCCGGCATCGCGGTGGAGCGCTGGCGGCGCTGCTGATCGTCTTCCTCACGGCCGCGCTGGTGCATGCGCCCGCGGCGGTCGCCGCCCCGGTGTGCACGCAGGCCGACCCGGTCGTGCGCCGGCACTGCGAGCTCGGCGGGGCCACCGGCTTCCTCGGGGCCCCGACCACGGCCGTCCTGACGGCACCCGACGGGGTGGGTCGCTTCCAGTACTACGCGGGCGGGTCCATCTACTGGACCCCCGCGACCGGCGCGCGCGAGGTGCACGGCGCGATCCTCGCGAAGTGGGCCTCCCTGGGCTGGGAGCGCAGCGTGCTCGGCTATCCGGTCACCGACGAGCTCACCGCACCCGACGGGATCGGCCGCGGCTCGTTCTTCCAGGGCGGGGCGGTCTACTGGACCCCGGCCACGGGCGCGCACGAGGTGCACGGCGCGATCTTCGCCAAGTGGCGGTCGATGGGCCTGGAGCGCAGCGTCCTCGGCTACCCGATCACCGACGAGCTCACCGCACCCGACGGGATCGGCCGCGGCTCGTTCTTCCAGGGCGGGGCGGTCTACTGGACCCCGGCCACGGGTGCGCACGAGGTGCACGGCGCGATCCTCGGCACGTGGCGGTCGATGGGCCTGGAGCGCAGCGTCCTCGGCTACCCCATCACCGACGAGTACGACGTCGTCGCCGGCCGGCAGAGCGACTTCCAGGGCGGCTTCCTGCGCTGGACGGCGGCCACCGGCGCCGTGCGCACCGCGGTGCTCGGCCCCTACGACCGGTCGGGCACGTGGGTGACCCGGTTCCGGTTCAGCCGCGAGTTCGCCGGCGCGAACCCGCCGATCACGCCGGCGACCGTCGATGCCATGGCCGACGCCGGGGTGGACACCGTCTACCTCCAGGCCGCCGCGGACGACCCGCGCTACCCGGACCTGATCAGCCCCGACCTGCTCGGCCAGTTCCTCACCCGCTCGCACGCGCGGGGCATGCAGGTCGTCGCCTGGTACCTCCCGCACCTCACCGACGTCGACGCCGACCTGCGACGGCTGCGCGCGATGGTGGACTTCCGCGCCGGCGGCCAGGCCTTCGACGCCGTGGCGGTGGACATCGAGGACCTGTCGGTCGCCGACGTCGACCTGCGCAACGCGCGGCTGGTGGACCTCTCGGTCCGGCTGGCCGCCGCCGCCCCGACCACCACCCTCGGCGCCATCGTGCTGCCGCCCGTGGTCACCGACGTGCTCAACACCGCGTACTGGCCGCGCTTCCCGTGGCGGCAGCTCGCCCCGCACTACCAGGTGTGGATGCCGATGGCGTACTGGAGCAACCGGACCGCGGCCTCGGGCTGGCGCGACGCCTACCGCTACACCAGCGAGAACATCGCCCGGGTGCGCGCCCACCTCGGTGAGCCGTGCGCCGCGGTGTCGGTCATCGGCGGCTTCGGCGTCGACCTGCCGGCCGCCGACTACGCGGCCATGGCGCGGGCGGCCGCCGACCAGGGCGCGATCGGGGTGTCGGTCTTCGACTGGACCACGACCCCGGCGGCGTCCTGGCCCCCGCTGCGCGACTACGCCGTGCGCGGCTGCTGAGCCGACCCGGCCGGGTCACTCGCGGGCCGGGGCCGGCAGTGAGCGGTGCAGCCCGCCGGAGCGGGCGACGACCTCGACCAGCAGCGCCCCGCCGGCGCCCAGCGCGGCGGCGAGCAGCAGCGTCGGCCCCGTCGGCTGCAGCAGCAGCACGTCCTCGCGGAAGCCGGGGAGCGCGACGGCGAGCGCGGCGAGCCCCGCCATCGCGACCAGCAGCGCCGCCTTCCCCCGGGTCAGCGGGCGGGCCAGGACGGCGAGGGTCCACAGCGCCACGACGAGGACGACGACGGTCGCGGTCGTGCGGGCCGCGGCCACCCCGCCGTCCGGGTCCAGCCACCGGGTGACCGCGTACGCGACGTAGGCGAGCGCCCCGATGACCAGCCCGACCGGCAGGGAGAAGCGCAGCACGCGGCCGACGAAGCCGGGCACGTACCGGCGGCGGTTGGGTGCCAGCGCCAGGAAGAAACCGGGCACCCCGATGGTCAGGGTCGAGATCAGCGTCAGCTGCACCGGCTCCAGCGGATAGGCGACCAGCGTCACCACGGTGACCAGGGCGAGCACCACGCTGTAGACGTTCTTGACCAGGAACAGGTTCGCCGCCCGCTCGATGTTGGCGATCACCCGGCGGCCCTCGGCGACGGCGTGCGGGAGGTGGGCGAACCGCCCGTCGAGCAGCACCAGCTGGGCGACCGCGCGGGTGGCCGGCGCCCCGTTGCCCATGGCGACCCCGATGTCGGCGTCCTTGAGGGCGAGCGCGTCGTTGACGCCGTCGCCGGTCATGGCGACGACGTGGCCCCGGGCCTGCAACGCCCGCACCATGGCCCGCTTCTGGTGCGGCGTGACCCGGCCGAACACGCTCGCCGTCTCCAGGACGGCGCCGAGCGCGTCGGGGTCCTCGGGCAGCGTCCGGGCGTCGACGGCGTCCCCGGCACCGACGACCCCGGGCACGCCGACGGCGGCGGCGACCGCGCCGACGGTGCGCGGGTTGTCGCCGGAGATGACCTTGAGGGCGACGCCCTGGTCGGTGAAGTAGCGCAGCACCTCGGCGGCGTCGTCCCGGATCCGCTCGGCGAGCACCACCAGCGCGGCGGGCTCGAGGCCCGCCGGCAGGTCCGGCTCGGCCGCGTCCCCGGCCCAGGGCTCGGGCGACCGGGCCAGCAGCAGGACGCGGCGGCCGGCGGCGGCGATCTCGTCGGCGCGGGCCCGCGCATCGCGCTGCGCGCCGCAGCCCGGTGCCGGCAGCACCATCTCCGGTGCGCCCAGCACCCAGCTGACCCCGCGAGCAGTGCGGACGGCCGACCACTTGCGCGCCGAGGAGAACGGCACGGCGGCGGCCACCGCCTCGCCACCGGCGTCCGCGAACGCCGCGGCCAGCGCGCGGGAGGTGGCGTTCCCGCCGTCGGCCGCGCACAGCAGCGCGAGCGCCGGGCCGGTGCCGGCGTCCGCGCCGAGGGGCTCCACGCGGTCCAGGGCGATGTCGCCGTGGGTGAGCGTGCCGGTCTTGTCCAGGCAGACGACGTCGACGCGGGCCAGCCCCTCCACCGCCGGCAGCTCCTGGACCAGCACCTGCCGCCGGGCCAGCCCGAGCGTGGCCACGAGGAACGCCAGCGTGGTGAGCAGCACCAGGCCCTCGGGGACCATGCCGACCAGCGCCCCGACGGTGCCGGTGACCGCGTCGCGCCAGTCCTCGTTCTCCTCGGTGCGGAACTGGCTCCACAGCACCAGTGGGCCCACCACCAGCAGGACCAGCGCGATCCAGCGCAGGATCCGGGTGGTGCCCTCCTGCAGTTCCGACCGGGCGCGGGTGAACACGCGCGCCTCGGCGGCCAGGCGCGCGGCGTAGGCCTGCTCCCCCACGGCGGTGGCCTGCACCCGGCCGCTGCCGGCCAGGACGACCGAGCCGGACAGCAGCGCATCGCCGGGGACCTTGGCGACGGAGTCGGACTCGCCGGTCAGCAACGACTCGTCGACCGAGAGGCCCTCGCCGCGGTGCAGGACGCCGTCCACCGGCACCTGGTCACCGGCACGCACCACCAGCAGGTCGTCGAGGACGACGTCCGCGACGGCCGCCTCCTCCTCGCGGCCGTCGCGCACCGGCCGCGCCCGCGGGGCGCTGAGCACGGCCAGCCGGTCCAGCGTCCGCTTGGCCCGCAGCTCCTGGACGATGCCGATCGCGGAGTTGGCGACGATGACGCCGCCGAAGAGCGCGTTCTGCCAGCGGCCGGTCAGCACGGCCACCACCCACAGCGCGGCGAGCAGGCCGTTGAAGAACGTGAACACGTTGGTGCGCACGATCGCCGCGAGGCTCCGGCTGGTCCGCGCGGCCGCCACGTTGACCGCGCCGGCGGCCACCCGCGCGGCGACCTCGGCGGCGGTGAGGCCGTCCGGCCCGGTGACGTGCCCGGACGCGAGCGGGGCCGGCGCCCGCGCGTCCGGGCCGGCCGTCACAGGAGGTCCCCGGCGCGGAGGTTCAGCGCGACGACGGCGACGGTCAGGAGCGCGGTCCCGACCGCCCCGACGGCGAGCAGGACCCGGCGGATGCTCCAGCGCTGCACGCGGATGGGCGCACGGTCGGGCAGCCGGCGGCGGAACTCCCCGACCAGGTCGCGCTCGCCGGTGTCGACCAGCCGGCGCAGCTGCCGGGGAACGGTCAGGGAGCTCGTGGTGGCGAAGGCCTCCGCCAGCTCGTCCGGGGTGAACAGCCGCCCGGCCCGCTGCAGCACCCGGTCGGGACCGGCCCCCAGCCCGCACACCAGCAGCATGTTGGCCAGGTCCACGGCCTGCCGCCAGCGCGAGGGCCGCAGCTCCCCGAACGACACGTCGACCAGCACCACGCGGTCGCCCTGGGCCAGCAGGTTGGACGGCTTGAGGTCCCGGTGCGCGGCGCCGGCCGCCCACAGACGGCGCACCTGGAGCAGAGCGTCGTCGACCACCGCGTCGTCCATCCCGGAGTCCAGGATCTCCACCGACCCCGGGACCAGCTCGGTGACCAGCAGGTACTCCTCCTCGGGCACGATCTCGACGACGCCGACCGGGGCGGGCACCCGCACCCCGCCGTCGCGCAGCAGCCGCAGCATGTAGTCCTCGTGCTCGACCAGCCGGCGGACCGAGGAGAACGGCGCCTCGTCCTCCAGTCGCCCGTAGCGCAGCACGCGGAACAGCTTGTACCAGCGGTCGGACCGCAGGTGGGTGCGCGAGTACAGCTTCCCGAACAGTTCCGCGGAGGAGCCGCCGGTCACCCCCAGCCGGCACGGGGTCGAGCCGGCGGAGCCGTCGAGCCGGTAGGGGTCGATCGAGGTCAGCTCCAGCCCGAGCTGGTCGCGCAGGGCAGCGCGGATCCGCCCGGTGCGCTCCGCGGTCAGCTCCAGGTGCGCCGGCATCCGGCGGCGGTAGGTCACCGGGTAGGCGCTGTCCGGCACCAGGACGGCGAACACGACGGCGGCGACACCGCAGCCGAGCACGGCGCTGGCCAGGGCGGTGGAGGCGTCGTCGAGACCGAGGGCGATGCGGGGCGCGATGCAGGCGACGAGCAGGGCGACCACGGCCACCCATCCCCAGCGACGCGGGCGGCCGGCCGGGACGAGCACGTGCAGCGTCGCGACGGCGACGGTGGCCAGGACGACGTCCGGCCAGGCGGAGAGGGCGAGCACCTCCGGCGTGCCCGTCAGCTCCGCCCGCACCGCCCGGACCAGCACGGTGCCGCCGACCGCCACCTGGGCGACGGCGGCCATCCCGGAGATCGTGCCGAGGTAGACCAGCAGGTGCCGCCAGCGCGCCGTCCACACCAGCACCAGCACGGGGGGCAGCCACAGCACCCGGTAACCGAGGTCGCCACCGAACCGGGCGAGGTCGGCCGCCAGCTCCGGCCGCCGCTCCCCCGGCCCCAGCAGATCGCTGACGGCGCGGTCGAGCGGGGCCACCCCGCCGGGCCCGTCCGACCAGAGCAGGAGCAGCGCGGCCGAGGTGGCCACGGCCGCGATCCACGCCCACACGCGCGGCGGCAGCGACCGGTGCGGCCGGTCGTGGCCCGAGGGCCGGCGGTCCGCCCCGCCGTCCGGCCACGACGGCCGCCGGCCCTCCCTCCCGGGCAGCGCGGAACTGAGGTCGGCCACCGGGCCATCGTCGGCCGGTCGGCCCCGCGCCGGCCGGGGTCGGCCGGCCCGTGCCACCGGGACCGAGGTCCCTGCACGTCGGGCCGGGAGGCACCTGCGGGCCGGCCACCCCGGCCACTGGACTGGGGGGATGGCCACCCGACTCGCCTCCGAGGCGCCGACCGACGACGTCCCGGCCCCGGCCGCGGTCGGGGCCACCCGCATCGTCCGGCTGCGCACCGACCTGGTCCGCACCGGACTCGGTCTGGCCGTGCTCGGCATCGGCTTCCTGCTCGCCAGGCAGGGCGAGCTGTCGGCCGTCGAGCGCGACCTGTTCCGGCTCGTGAACGACCTCCCGGGCATCGTCCTGCCGGCGGTCTGGCTGGTCATGCAGCTCGGCAACGTCGTCGCCGTCCCGGTGCTCGCGGCCGTCGCGGCGCTGCTCCGCCGGTTCCGCGCCGCGCGGGACCTGCTCGTCTCCGGGCTGCTGGCGTACTTCGCCGCCGACCTGGTCAAGTCGATCGTCGGACGCGAGCGGCCGGGCGGCCTCCCCGTCGGAGCAGTGCTGCACGAGGGCTCGATCGGCGGCATCGGGTTCGTCTCCGGGCACTCGGCCGTCGCGGCGGCCCTGGCCACGGCGGTGGCGCCCTATCTGAACCGCCGCGGGCGGCGCCTCGCCTGGACCCTGGCCTGGGGCGTGGCCCTCGCGCGGGTCTACGTCGGCGCGCACCTGCCCCTGGACGTCCTGGGGGGCCTGGCCCTGGGCTGGGCGATCGGCTCCGCCGTCCACCTGGTGTTCGGCATCCCGCGCCGGACCGTGCGGCCGGCCCGCGTCGAGGCGCTGCTCACCGACGTCGGGCTGCCCGGCACCCGCGTCCGCCCGGCTCCGGTGCGGGCCCGCAGCTCGCACCCGTTCCTCGGCGTCGCCCCCGACGGGCGGCTGCTGTACGTCAAGTACCTGGAGCCCGACCGCGCCGAGCGGGACTGGCTGCACCGGCTGTGGCGGCTGCTCACCGTCCGGGACGTGAAGGACGACGACGCCCTGGCGCCCCTCGGGCACCAGGCCGAGCACGAGGCCGTCGCCGCGATGACCGCCCGCGCCCGCGGCGTCCGGGTACCGGAGGTGGTCGTGGCCACGGGCAGCGACCGGCGCGCCCTCGTCGTCCAGGAGTTCGTGCCCGGCCGCCCGCTGGACACCCTGACCCCCGCCGAGATCACCCCGGAGCTGCTGCGCGCGGTGTGGGAGCAGGTGGCGCTGCTGCACGCCGCCCGCGTCGCCCACCACGACCTGGTGGCCGCCAGCGTGCTGATCGACCGCGAGGGGCAGCCCTGCCTCGTCGACTTCGGCAACGCCCGGACCGGCGCCTCCGCGGACACCATGGCCGACGACGTGGCGGAGCTGCTCGCGTCCCTCGCCGTCCACGTCGACCCGGAGCCCGTGGTCGACGCCGCCGCGTCCGTGCTGGGCGCGCGGCAGGTCGCGGCCGCGCTGCCCTCCCTGGCCCCGCTGACGCTCGCCGCGGAGACCCGCGAGCGGCTGCACGCCCGTCCGGAGCGGTTGTCCGCCCTCCGCCGCGCGGTGCGGGACCGGCTGGGCCTGCCCGACCCCGCCCGGCCGGCGTGGCCCCGGGCCGGCCGGGCGGCCGTGGCCGCGGTGGCGGCCGGCTGCGCCGTCGTCCTCGGCCTCCTGCTGGTGGAGTCGGGGACCGCGGTCCTGGACACGCTCGAGGACGTCGGCTGGCGGTGGCTGGGCGGCGCGGCCGTGCTCGCCGGTCTCGCCCGGGTGGCGGCCGCGGCCGCCGTGCTGGCCACCGTCGACCGGCGGATCGCCGTCGGGCGGGTCCTGGGGATCCGGGCGGTCCAGGACAGCGCGTCGCTGCTGCACGGGCGCGCCGGCCGCAGCCGGGCCGCCGAACGGTTCCTCGAGAGCGCCGGGGTTCTCCCGGACGACGCCGCCCGGGCGATCCGGCGGACCATCGCCGGGGCGCTGACCGGCGCCGCCGTCGTCGCCGTGTCGGCGCTGGCGCTGGGGCTGGCCCGGGACGGCGTCGGTACGTGGCGGGCACCCGCGGACGCCCTCCGGCCGGCCCTGATCGCGCTGGGCGGGGCGTGCCTGGTGGCGGCGGGGCAGGTGCTGGCGGGCAGGGGCCTGCCGGCGCGCGAGCAGGCGCGGCCCCGGCGGCGGGGGCGGTGGCGCCGCCTCCTGCTGTCCCCGCGCTGGGCGGTCCAGGTCGCCTGGTCGGCGGTCGCGACCGGGCTGGAGGCCGCGGCGCTGGCCTGCGCGGTGGAGGCGGCGGGCGGCCGGGCCTCCGTGCTCGCCGTGGCCGCCGGCTACGCCGCGCTGCGCCTGATCTGGACCGCCGTTCCGCTCGCCGGGCTGCCCGGCGCCGCCGAGGCCGCCCTGCTCGTCCTCCTGGTCGCCCTCGGGGTGCCGATCACCGACGCCTGCGCGGCCGTGCTGCTCGCCCGGGCGCTGACCTTCTGGTTCCCGGCCGCGTTCGGTGCCCTGACCGCCCGCCGGGGGCCGACGTGGTGACGGGACGGACGGCCGGCTCGGCCACCCGGAACCGACACGGAACGGTCGTACCCCGGCTCTAGCGTGAGGTCATGTCGGGGAGCCGGTTCGCGGTCGGGGTGACCGTGGTGCCGGTGGACGATCCGGCGTGGGAACCGGTGGCGGAGCTGCCGGTGGACCCCTTCCGGGCACCGGAGATGCTGCCCGGCGGCCGCAGCGCGGCGGACAACGCGCGGTGGCTGGAGCAGATCACCGCGGCCGAGGCGATGCTGGCGGGATTGCGGGTGCGGTCGGTGATGGAGCTGGCCGCGGCCCGCCCGGCCTCGGCCGACCGCCGCCCGGGCCAGCGGGGCGCCGCCGCCGGGGAGGTCGCCGGCCCGGGCCGCCTCGACGGGGTGAGCGAGTTCTTCGCCGACGAGCTGGCGCTGGTGCTGAACTGCTCGCGGACGGCGGCCTCGACGCTGATCGATGCGTGCGAGGCGCTCTGGGAGAAGCTTCCCGCCACGCTGGCGGCGCTGGATGCGGGCACGCTGGACTGGCCGCGGGCCCGGGCGATCGCCGAGCAGTTGGGTCACCGGGCGCGCGGGGTGGCGCCGGCGGTGATCGCCGAGGTCGAGGCAGCCGTGCTGCCCGGGGCGGGTGAGCTGTCCATCCGGCAGCTGATCGCCGCGGTGCGCCGGGAACTGATCTCCCGCGACGCTGCCGCATCCGACCGACGCCGTGCCGACGCCGAACGCGGCTGCGACGTGACCGTGCGCCCGCTCGGCGACGGGGTGAGCGAGCTGGTCGCCCGGATGCCTGCCGAGCTGGCGGCCGCCTGCCGGCGCACGGTCGATCAGGTGGCGTGGGCGGCCAGGGAGGCCGGCGACGACCGGCCGCTGGGCGTGCTGCGCGCCGGCGCGCTGGCGGACTTCGTGCTGCAGCCCTGGGACGACGAGCACGCGGCGGTGACCGCGATCGTGACCGTCGAGGTCCCGCTGGCCGCGCTGACCCCACACGGGTTCCTGGCCGAGGGCGGCCCGGTGCCGGCGGCGTTCTCCGGGCCGGGGGCGGTGTTCTCCCGGCCGGGGGCGGCGTTCTCCCGGCCGGGGGCGGCGTTCTCCCGGCCGGGGGCGGCGTTCTCCCGGCCGGGGGCGGTGGCCGAACCGACCGGGGCGGTGGACGGCGAGCCGATCACCGCCGCGCACCTGCGCCGCCTGCTCGAGCAGCTGGACACGCTGTGCCCCGGCGGGCTGCGCGCCCCGGCCGGTGGCCGGCTGCAGTACGCCTTCTCCGGCGACGCCGGCGGGCTGCGCGCGGTGGCCACCGACGAGGAGCTGCGCCGGCTCGCCCGCCGCGGCTGCCCCGACCACCCGACCGATCCCGATCGCGCCGGCCGGGAATGCGGGTGCCCGGTGCTGGGCGCCCCCGCCGAGCTGGACCGCTACCGCCCGTCGGCCCACCAGGTGCGATTCGTGCGCACCCGCGACCGCACCTGCCGCCATCCCGGCTGCGCCAACTCCGCCGGGTGGTCGGACTGCGACCACGTCGTCCCGCACGGCGAGGGAGGCGCGACCGACTGCGCCAACCTCGCTAGTCGCCAAGACGTCCCCTGCACGCAGGCCGAAGCATGGAAGTATCCCAAGAAATACGACGGAAGGCTCTAGGACTCCTATGCGATTGGCCACGGCTCACTTCAAGGGCTTCAAGCGGTTCACCGACACGCAGATCGTAGGCATCCCCGCAACCGCTCGGCTGGTCGTACTGGCGGGACCGAATGGCTCAGGAAAATCCTCGATCTTCGACGGCTTCCGGGCATGGCACGGCTATAGCGGTGGAGTTGGCTACGGATGGGATGAGACTTACGGAACGAAGGTGGGAACGCCCGCCGTGAGTTGGCCCGAGCATGCTTCCATGACGTTTCACGACCCTCTCCCGACGGGCCCCGAAGAGTTGAAGCGGATGGTCTACATTCGTAGCGCCTTCAGAAACGAAGCGGACTTTCAGGTCAACAATTTCAGTCGGCTCGCTTCCCCGCTTGACAACCCCAGGATTAATCGTCTGATTGATAACGACGTTAGTGTCTCCGACAATTACCAGCGTCTGATCATGCAGACGATCGATGGAATCTATGACACGTCGATACCCGATACGACAACAAAGGGAGAGATTCGGGATCGCATCATTGGTGACGTTCGGAGGGCGATGCAGGAGGTCTTTCCGGACCTGCTGTTGAGCGGCGTCGGGGGCGTCGGAGTCTCGACCGGAAGTGCAGGAACGTTCTACTTCGAGAAGGGCGACTCTAAGAATTTTCTCTACAAGAACTTGTCTGCGGGGGAAAAGTCAGCTTTCGACCTGATCTTGGACACAGTCGTGAAGCGAGAGTTCTACGATGACACGCTTTGGTGTATCGATGAGCCGGAGACCCATCTGAACACGCGGGTTCAAGGGGCGCTGCTGGAGACTCTGGTGAATCTCCTGCCGGAGCGATGCCAGCTGTTCATGGCAAGCCACAGCATCGGCTTCATGCGGAGGGCCTGGGAGATGGCGCAGTCGGACCCAGGGAGTGTCTGCTTCATCGATCTTCAAGGCTCGGATTTCGATCAACCTGTCGTACTGCCGCCGGTGCAACCGACCCGCGACTTCTGGGCGCGGACTCTTGACGTCGCACTAGGCGATCTGGCGATCTTGGTGGCGCCAGAAGAGGTCGTTCTGTGCGAAGGCAGGCCAGCGAAGGGTCAGAACGATCAAAAGGCAGCGTTCGACGCGACGTGCTACCGCAGGATCTTCAGTGGGGAGTTCCCCAATACCGATTTTCTCTCCGTCGGCAACTCGCAGGATGCCGGGCAGGACCGCATCGAACTAGGCAAAGCCATACAAGCAATATCGTCCGGAACTTCCGTCCGGAGGCTAATTGACCGAGACACGCGGTCGGCGGAGGAAGTCCGACTCTTGGTAGACAGCGGCGTGCGAGTGCTCAGCCGCAGGCACATAGAGGCCTACCTTCTGGACGACGACGTAATCCGGGCGCTGTGTGAGGTGAATCAGCAGCCTGAACGGATTGCGGAGGCGCTCACGATCAAAGAGGAAGAACTTGCGGCGAGCGTTGCGCGGGGCAATGACACAGACGACTGGAAATCACCGGCAGGCTCCATCTATGTCCGCCTTCGGAAACTCCTCCTGCTAACCGCTGCGGGTAGCGACTGGAATGCATTTGCCCGCGACACGCTGGCTCCTTTGCTTCAGCCTGGAATGGCTGCCTATGCCGAATTGCGGCGGGACGTCTTCGGAAGGTGACGAATCGCCAGGAGCCGGACGCGCTAAGCGCGGCAGGCTCTTGACTTGAAGTAGCAACGTAACTCGGAATCGCTCTCGCCTGCTTCCGCGTCGCCGATGACGCCTCCGTGGGGGGACCACACGGAGGCGTCATCCCCATAGGTGCCGATGTAGGTCCGGGGGGAGTCGGTCAAGGGCGCGTAGCGGCGAAGCGGACCCTTGACCGGCGGCGGACGGGCCGGAGACTGCACCTGCGGGGAGGGCGGCGACGCCCTCGCTCTTCTCGCCTCCGGGGATCACCTGGCTTGACACGGACCGGAGTGCTGGTGAGGCTGCCCGGCGTTCGCGGATAAACGGTCGGGTATCCCACGCCCTCACGACCGGAGTAGGGCCCCAATTCCCGCGGACACATCTCTACAAGATGCGTGGGCAGCAAGCCGCTGATGCTGAAGCGGTAGACGAGCGCGAGGGCGTAGCCGCCGGGGCCGATCACTTGCTGATCGGTTGCCCCGGAGGCCCTCTTGCTTACCCCACCGCTGTCCCCGTCTAGCCCGGCGGGCTGGTTCGTCACGCTCTACCCCGGTGCCGGAGAAGTCGGCGGGTCGTTTCGCTACTCGGTGCCGGTGCAGCGGGCGCCCGGTGGCGGGGATCCCGAGCGCTCCAAGGAGGAGGCCGCGCGGCGGGCGGCACGCAAGGTCCGCCGTTACTGCGCACACAACCGCCTGAACCGCCTGGGCACGCTGACCTACCGGGGGTCGGGCTGCCACGACCCTCGCCGCCTACGGCGCGATGTGTCGGAGTTCTTCCGTTCGCTGCGCAAGCTGCTCGGCGGCACGCCGGTCGCGTACCTGTGGGTGCCGGAGTGGCACAAGACCGACCACGGGCTGCACGTGCACTTCGCAGTCGGCCGGTTCATCGCCCGGGGCCTAATCGAGCAGGCCTGGGGTCACGGGTTCGTCCACATCAAGCGGTTGTCCGCACCGTCTGGCTCCACGGCGGCCGGTCTGGCTCGTGACGAAGCGCGCATCGCGGCCCGCTACCTGTCGAAGTACATGCGCAAAGGCTTCGACGTCCGACGTATTCCGGGGCTGCACCGCTACGAGGTGGCCCAGCGCTTCCAACCGGAGACGGTTCGGCTGCGCGGGCGGACGATCGAGGACGTCATGGCTCAGGCGGTCACGGCGATGGGCGGCGATCCGGACGAGGTGTGGACGTCGGACCAGTCGCTGGCCTGGCAGGGGCCGCCTGCGCTGTGGGCGATGTGGCGGTGAACCGGGCGGAGTTGGCCCGGCGGGTGGCGGAGTCTTGCGCCGCGTCGGGAGTGCCGGTGCACGTCGAGGATGCGGCTGTCGTCGCGCGAATCGCTGTGCTGCTGCGGGTGCCCGGGGAACGGTCAGGGGCGCAGGCCCGAAGGGCCTAGCGCGTGGCCGGCCGGCAGGCTTCACAGCCGCCAGGACACCTGCACGCGGTCAGGGTCGAGGGCTTGGGCTCCTCGGGTGCCGGGAGCGATGGTGATCGAGGCGACGAGGGTGCGGAGGATCGCCGCCTGCCGGTCGAGGTTGAGGTCCGACCAGTTGCGGCGAAGCGAGTCCCCGTTGCCCAGGCCGGTGAGGGCGTCGGTTCTGGTGATCTGCGCCAGGCGGCGTTCGATGTTGTGCACACGGCTCTCGACGGGGACGCGCGCCATCTCCCACTGCCGCCGGTCGATACGTCGGGTCCCGAACTGCTCGGCGAGATAGTCCAGCGTCTCCCGCTCTTCCGCCAACTCCGCAGCCATCGCTGACGCCTCGGCGTCGACGCTGCCACGCCCGGCAATGGCGTCAGCCACGGCCGGGCTGTCCAAGAAGACGCACATGCGCGGCTGGACCTACGCCATGACCCCCGCCGGCACCCTCACCGTCACCACCCCGACCGGCATCACCCGGACCAGCCGGCCGCCCCGAGTCCGGCACGCCGCTTCGGCGCGCAGCCGATCCCCCGGCACCGGCGATCCACCCGACCTGCCCCTCACCACACCCCGGGTTCTCGCCACCCGCCCCGGCCGACTACCCGAGCCCGGCGCGGACCCCCACGACGACCCGCCACCGTTTCTGATAGGTCACGGCGGGCGCGCGCGTCAGGTGTCGGGGCCGGTCCGGCCGGAGTAGGCCGGGCTGTCCGCGCCGCCCCCGGATCCCGGACCGACCGCCGGCGATCCGGGTGCCGGTGCCGACGGGGATCCGGCTGCTGCTGGGGGTCCCGCCGACGGGGATCCGGGTGCTGCTGGCGGTCCCGCCGACGGTGGCGGCGGCGGAGGCGCTGCGCCGGCCGGCAGCGGCGGCGGGGGCGCCGAACCGGAGGCCCACCCGGCCGGCGGCGGCAGCGACCGCGCCCGGTGCACGGCCAGTCCGACCAGGAGGCCGCCGGCCAGCCCGAGCACGAGACCGACGCCCAGCAGCGCCACGGAGAACCAGGTCAGCCCCGGCAGCTCCGCGCCCGCACGCACCTCGGCCCGGATCCCGGCCCCGCCGTCGGCGCGCATCACCACGACCGTCCAGTCGCCCTCGGTCGGGCGCCAGTCCAGCACCTGGGTGCCGCTGCCGGACGCGGAGACGGTCCACACGTCGGCCTCCGCGGGCGGGGTCGCCGGCGCCCCACCCGGGACGTCGGTCAGGCCGCGGAGCACCTCGTCCTCGCCGTCCCGCCGGATGACCAGGTCGTCGAGCTCGCTGCGCCCCACGCCGTCGAGGTACCGGGCGACCTCCGCGGTCCGCCCGAGCCCGACGAACAGCTCGTCGCCGTCGTCGGCCGGGGTGACCTCGAGCCGGGCCGTGCCGAGGAGCTCGTCGACGACCCAGTCCAGGCCGTCGCCCTCGAGGAGCAGGTCGTCGGTGGCGACGGCGTACCGCTCGGAGTCGAGGTCGGCGTCGGGCGAGACGAGCCGGCCGTCCTCGCGCTGGGTCTGGTCCGCCCACAGGAGGGTGCCGCCGGCGCCGAGGACCCCCGTCGCGGTCACCAGCAGCAGCGCGCCGATCACCAGCGTGACCACCCGCCCGGCCGGCCAGCTGCTCGCCGACGACGACGGCTGCAGCGCCTGCGGCGGCACCGGGTACTGCGGCGATCCCGCCGCCGTCGCCCCGGCGCTCCCCGCCGGGCCCGCCGCGGGTGCGACGGCGGGGTAGCCGGCGGGCTGCGCGGCGCCGCCCCCCGCCGGGCCGGCCGGGTCGGGACCTGCGGGCAGCGAGCCGGGGTCGGTGCCGCCCATGTCCATCCGGAACGGCGGGTAGACGTCGGTCATCAGCGAGACGTAGGCCGCGACGCGCAGGGCCCAGCGGTCCATGCCGATCACGAAGTCGTAGATCGGGCGCGGGTAGCTGCCCGTGAACAGCAGCACCACCCCGGCCACGAACACCAGCAGCGCCACCAGGCCGCCGAAGCCCCAGCCGTCGTCCCACACGCCGTCGGACCCGGCGCCCAGCCAGATCCCGCCGCCGACCAGCACGGCGAGCACCACGTAGTGCGGCAGCGCCAGCAGCCACCACTTGACCAGCACCAGGCCGCGGGAGAGCCGCTCCGGATAGGGCACGGACAGGTGCGCGGGGTGGCCGGGCACCTCGGCGAGGGTGAACGGCGGATAGCGGTCGGTGCCCAGCGCGCCGTAGCCGTAGTGGTGCACCCGCCACGTCCAGCGCAGCACCCCGACGTTGTAGTCGAACAGCGCCCGCGGGTACCGGGCGGTGATCAGGATGGCGAAGAACGCGATCACGCCGACCACCGCGAAGCCCAGCCACAGGAAGGTCAGCACGACGTAGTGCGGGATCAGCAGCAGCCACTTCACCAGCCACAGCCACCGCGACAGGGACTCGTCCAGCGACGCGTCGACCCGCACGGGATAGGGCTTGCGGTATTCGGTCACGCCGTCCTCCCCTCCTCCGACCGTCCCCACGGGGCCGGTGCGTCAGCGCGCGGCCGCGGCGGCCGCCGACGCCGGCCTGCCCGCACCCGGCGCCCGCTCGGCGTGCACGACCATGACCGGGCACGGCGCATGGACGGCGCAGTGCAGCGCCACCGAGCCGAGCAGCATCCCCGCGAGGCGGCTGCGGCTGTGGCTGCCGACCACCAGGAGCGCGGCGCCGTCGGCGATGCGGGTCAGCACCTCCGCCGGCGACCCCTCCTCCACGAGCAGCCGCACGGGCACGTCGGGGCCGAGCACCTCGGCGACGACCTGCTCGGCGCTCTGCTGGACCTGCGCGCGGGCCTCGGCCGTCGGGGGCAGCGCCACCGCGTGCACCTCGCTCCAGTAGGCGATCGGCTGCAGCGCCGCGACCACCTCGAGCCGGGCGCCCAGCCGGCGCGCCTCCCCGGCCGCCCGCGCCAGCGCGGCCCGGGACATCGCCGAGTCGTCGAGGCCGACGACGACGCGGGGCGGCGGCTGGACGGCACCGGGGTGCACGACCACGACCGGGCACGGCGCGTGCGCGACGCAGTGCAGCGCCACCGAGCCGAGCAGGGTGCTGCGCAACCCGCCCCGGCCGCGGCTGCCGACGACGAGCAGCTGGGCCCCCTCCGCCTGCGCGACGAGGTGCTCCGCCGCGGCCCCGCCGCCGACGACGACCTCGGCGGCGACCTCGGCGGCGCCGGGGACCGCGGCGACCGCCGGGTCCTGGCGGGCCTCGGCCAGCGCCGCCGCGACCAGGTCCGCCGTGTCCCGCCGGACGTCGTCCAGGCGGCCGGTGTCGGCCAGGTAGGGGTCGGTCCAGTAGAAGTCCACCGGGTAGGAGCTCACCAGCTCCAGCGAGGCGCCGGCCTGCCCCGCGGCGGCGAGCGCCCACACCAGGGCCGCGCGGGCGCCGGGTGACCCGTCCACGCCCACGACCCACCGCGGGCCCCCCGTCCCACCGTGCCCGTTGCCGGCCGGGGGTGTCTCCTGCGTCGCCACCGTCGTCCTCGACTCCCTGCCCGGCGCGCGCCGGGCTCGGGCCCACCCTCCGGCGCGGCCGCCCGCCGGGCCGCAGGCCGACGTCCCCGGGAGTGGGGCCCTTCGTCCTTCCGGACCAGGGCCCTCGGACCGGCCCTCGGCCCGCGAACCGGACCTAGCGTCGCCGGAGTGACCACGTCCACGTCCGAGCGGGCCGCCACGGGCGTCCTCGGCCGGCCGCGCACCGCCGGGGCCGCCCGATGATCGGCGCGCTCGCGACCGCGACCGGCGCGGCCGCGCTGACCACGCAGCTCCTGCACGCCACCCGGGACTGGGGCGCGACCCACGGCGAGGCGGCCGCGGTCCTGCCCGGCGACGAGCTCGTCCCCGGCCCGACCGAGCGGACCACCCTCGCCGTGACCGTCGAGGCGCCCGCCGAGGCCGTGTGGCCGTGGCTGGTGCAGATCGGCCACGGCCGCGGCGGCATGTACAGCTACGACCGGCTGGAGAACCTCCTCGGCCTGGACATCCACTCCACCGACGCGATCCGCGAGGAATGGCAGCACCTGGCCGCCGGCGACCGCGTCGTCGTGGTGCCCGAGGGCTACGGGCCGATGCCCGCCGGCTACTCCTTCCCGGTGGCGCAGGTGCTCCCCGGCCGGGCGCTCGTGCTGCGCCAGGCACCCCCGGAGCACCCGTGGAACTCCGTCTGGTCCTTCCACCTCCGCCCGCACGGCCGCGGCCGGTGCCGGCTGCTGTCCCGATCGGTCACCCAGCGCCCGCCCGGCCTCGGGCTCCGCGTGGCGACCCGGGCGATGGAGCCGGTCACGCTCGTCATGACCCGCCGGATGCTGCGCGGCATCGCCGAGCGCGCCGAGCGGCGCGCCGCCGCCCCGGACCCCGTCCCCGCCGCGACGGCACCCGGCGCCCGGTGACCGGCAGCCGGGTCGACGGGCCGGACGTCCCCAGCCGCAGGGACCAGGGTCATCCGCGCGCCTGTCCGGCGACCCTGGGGGCCGGTGCGGCGGCTGCCTAGCGTCGATCCGGGACCCGAGCCGAGGAGGAACCCGTGCAGGTGAGGGACGTCATGACCCGCCAGGTCGTCACGGTGGGGCCGGAGACCTCGGTCAAGTACGCCGGGGAGGTGCTGGCCGAGCACGGGTTCGCGGCGCTGCCGGTGGTGGACGACGAGAGCCGGCTGGTCGGCATCGTGGCCGAGGCCGACGTCCTGCGCGACCGGGTGCCGCGCGATCCCCGGCTGCACCTGCGCCGGGAGACCGAGGAGGACCGGGTGCTGCCGCTGCTGGTGCGCGGGGTGATGACCGACGGCGTCCGCACCGTGGACCCGACCGCCGACGTGTCCGACGTGGCCGGCCTGCTCGTCGAGGAGCGGCTGCGCAGCGTGCCGGTGGTGGACGGCGAGCAGCTGGTCGGCATCGTCAGCCGCCGCGACCTGCTGAAGGCCCTCGTCCGCACCGACGACGCGATCCGGGCCGACCTGACCGACCTCGTGGAGCGCTACACAGGGGAGGTGGGCGCCTGGGACGTCGCGGTCGCCGAGGGCGTCGCGACCGTGCGGCGCGCCCGCGGGGAGTCGCAGGACCCGCCGGGCACCGAGGAGCGGGCCCTGTCGGCGCTGGCCCGCACCGTGGGGGGCGTCGTCGCCGTCGACATCCTGCCCCCGCGCACGGCAGGTGGCCGGTGACGCCGGTCCGGGTGCTGGTGGCGGTGGCCAGCCGGCACGGCGCCACCCGCGAGATCGCCGCGGCCCTCGCGCGGGACCTCGCGGCCGGCGGCCACGACCTGCACGCCACCGCCGTCCCCGTCGAGCAGCACCCGGATCCGGCTCGCTACGACGCCGTCGTGCTCGGCAGCGCCGTGTACGGCGGCTCCTGGCTGCCCGCGGCGCGCGAGTTCGCCACGGCCTCCGCGGCGGCGCTGCGCAGCCGGCCCCTGTGGCTGTTCTCCAGCGGGCCCATCGGATCACCGCCGTTCCCGGACGCCGAGCCCTACGACATCGCCACGATGACGGCGCTGCTGGACCCGCGCGGCACCCGCGTGCTGCCCGGCCGGCTGGAGCCGGCGCTGCTCGGTTTCGCCGAGCGGGCCGTCGTCACGGCGATGCGCGCCCCCGTGGGCGACGCCCGCGACTGGGCCCTGGTCAGGGAGTGGGCGGGCGAGATCGCCGGCGCCCTGGCCGTGTCCGGGCCGGCCGTGCCCGCCCCCTCGCCGGCCCCGACGCCCCGCCCCGGCTGATGTCGACCGGCCCCGCGCTCGACGCGCTCTCCGCCGCCGACTGCCGTCGGTTGCTGGCGTCGATGCCCCTCGGCCGGCTGGCCTTCACCGTCGGGGCGCTGCCCACCATCCAGCCCGTGCACTTCGTCGTCCGGGGCGAGGAGGTGCTCATCCCCGCGCGCCGGGGCGGGCGGGTGGAGGCAGCCAGCCGGGGCGCGGTCCTGGCCTTCGAGGTCGACGAGTACGACGCGGCCACGCGGACCGGCTGGAGCGTGACCGTGATCGGCCCCTCCTACGTGCTCGGGGATCCCGCCGCGCTCGCCGGGCTCGGGGACGCGGGCCTCGTCCCCTGGGCACCCGCCCCGGACGCGTGCGTGGTCGCCGTCCGCATCGCCCTGATCAGCGGACAGCAGGTCTCGCCTGGTTGACCCGCGCCTCCGGTGGTGCCAGCGTCCCTCGGGCACGGGGGTGCACCACAGGGGACGAGGCGATGCAGGACGACGACCTCCCGCCCGGTTCGGCGCCGGCGCGGGACCTGCTGTCGGGGATGCGGCTGGCCGAGCTGCTCGCCGAGGTCCAGGAGCGGCTGCAGACCGTCGCCCACACCCAGGAGCGCGTGCAGGGCCTGCTCGACGCGTTCCTCACCGTGTCCACCGGGCTGGACCTGGACGCGACGCTGCGCCGGATCGTCGAGGCCGCGATCGGGCTGGTCGACGCCCGCTACGGCGCGCTCGGGGTGCTCGGCGGGGACGGCGGCCTGTCCGCCTTCGTCCACGTCGGGATGGACGACGCCGTCGCCGCCCGGCTGCCGCACCTCCCCGAGGGCCTGGGCGTGCTGGGGCAGGTCACCACCGAGCCGGTGCCGCTGCGCATCGCGGACCTGTCCACCCATCCGGCGTCCGTCGGCTTCCCCCAGGGGCATCCGCCGATGCGCAGCTTCCTCGGCGTCCCCGTCCTCGTCCGGGGCGAGGTCTACGGGAACCTCTACCTGACCGAGAAGGGCGAGGGCGAGTTCACCGCCGAGGACGAGGCGGTGCTCACCGCCCTGGCCGGGGCGGCCGGCATCGCCATCGACAACGCCCGGCTCTTCGCCGAGGCGGAGGTGCGCCGCCGATGGACCGCCGCGGCCGGTGACGTGCGCGAGCGCCTGCTCGGCGACGCCGCGCCCGAGGCGGCGCTGGACCTGATCGTCCACCGCGTCCGGGAGCTGACCGGCGCCGACGCGGCCTGGCTCGTCGTCGGACCGGATCCCGTCGACGGCTCCGTGGAGTACCGCGCCCACGCCGGCGACCCGCCCGACGAGGCGGACCCGTCCGCCGGCTGGGGGCCGCAGATCGCCGTGCCCCTCTCCGGCGGCACGTCCGCGGACGCCCAGCTCGTCGCCGCGCGGCGGGCCGGCGGGGAACCCTTCGCCGCGTCGCTCGCGCCGCTGGTCGGCGCGTTCGCCGACCAGATGGCCGTGGCGCTCGACCTGGCCGCCCGGCAGCGCACCGCCCGCCGGCTCGACGTCTTCGAGGACCGCGACCGGATCGCCCGCGACCTGCACGACCTGGTGATCCAGCGGGTGTTCGCCGCGGGGCTGAGCCTGCAGTCGGTGCTGCCGCGGGTGGCCGATCCGGAGGCGCGGCACCGGATCAGCGACGTCGTCACCCAGCTCGACGGGACCGTCCGGGACATCCGGACCACGATCTTCGACCTGCACACCGCCGACGACGCGAGGGGCGGGCTGCGCCGGCGCATCCTCGACGTGGTGACCGAGACCGCGGGCACCGTCCTGTCCCCCACCGTGCGGATGTCCGGCGCGGTCGATGCGCTGGTCGTCGGGGAGCTCGCCGCCGACGTGGAGGCGGTCGTCCGCGAGGCGGTGTCCAACGCCACCCGGCACTCGGGCGCCCGGCACGTCACCGTGACCCTCGACGTCACCGACGAGGTGGTGGTCGAGGTCGTGGACGACGGCCGGGGCATCGATCCGCGGGCCGCCCGCAGCGGGCTGCGCAACCTCGCCGACCGGGCCACCCGGCGCTGCGGCGGGACGAGCATCGAGGCCGTCCCCGAGGGCGGCACCCGCCTGCGGTGGTGGGCGCCGCTGCGCTGACGCGCGGTCAGCGCAGGGGCGGCGCGGAGCCGGAGCCGGAGCCGCGCAGCTCGGTGGCCAGCACCGCCGCCTGCGTGCGGCGCTCCAGCCCCAGCTTCGCCAGCAGGTGCGACACGTAGTTCTTGACGGTCTTCTCAGCCAGGAACATGCGCTCGCCGATCTGCCGGTTGGTCAGCCCCTCCCCGATGAGCTGCAGGACGGTGCGCTCCTGCTCGCTCAGCTTGGCCAGCGGGCCGGTGGGCTCGGCGGAGCGGCGCATCCGCTCGAGGACGGCGGTGGTGGCGGTCGGGTCGAGCAGCGACCCGCCGGCGGCCACGGTCCGGACGGCGGCGACGAGGTCCTGACCGAGGATCTGCTTCAGCAGGTACCCCGACGCGCCGGCCATGATCGCCTCGAACAGCGCCTCGTCGTCGCTGTAGCTCGTCAGCATGATCACCCGCAGCTCGGGCAGGAGCGAGCGCACGTCGCGGCAGACCGAGACCCCGTCGCCGTCGGGCAGGCGCACGTCCAGGATCGCGACGTCGGGCCGCAGCGCGGGGATGCGGGCGACCGCCTCCGCCGCGGTCTTGGCCTCGCCCACCACCGCCAGGCCCGGATCGCTCTGGAGCAGGTCGGCGACTCCCCGGCGGACGATCTCGTGGTCGTCCAGGAGGAAGACCCGGATGGGCTCTCCGGCTCCGTCGGGCGATGGCTGCACCGAGGCACTCCCTCCCGGCCGCCGGCGCGGCCGTCCGACCACCGGGTTCCCCGGCGGTGTGCTCCCCGAGGCTAGGGCCACGGTGCCCGCCGGCGTGCGGTCGAAGGTCCCGTGCCCGATGTCGTGCGCGGGCGACCTCCGTCTCCGCGGCGCGTGGCCTCCGCCCCTCGCGGTCGGGCTCCCGCGCCGCCACGGTGGGCGCATGGCGAACCCCGGGAGGCGCGTCCTCGTCGCCTCCGCCAGCGCCGGCGGCTCGACGGCGGAGGTCGCCGAGCGCATCGCGGCCCGGCTCCGGGCCTCGCTCGAGGTGGAGGTCCGCCCGGCGGGGCCGGCGCCGGCCGCCGACCTCGACCGGTTCGACGCCTTCGTGGTCGGCAGCGCCGTGCACGACATGGCCTGGCTGCCTCCGGCCCGCGAGCTGCTGCAGCTGCTCGCCCCGGTGCTGGGCGAGCGCCCGGTCTGGCTGTTCAGCGTGGCCGGCATCGACCCGTCCGGCCGGGTGCGGAGGTGGCTGGCGCGCCAGGAGGTCGCCCGCATCGCGCAGGGGCTCCCCCGGGACCTCCGGCCCCGGGAGCACCGGGCCTTCGGGGGCGTCGTCCGCATGGACGGCGTCCCCCTGTGGGGCCGGCTGTTCTACCGGCTGGCCCGCCAGCGCGCCGGCGACCACCGCGACTGGGCCGCCATCGAGTCCTGGGCCGACGACATCGCCGCCGCCCTGAGGCCCGCGCCCGCGCCCGCCACATCCGCCCCCGCCGCGCCCGATCCTGCTCCGCCCCGCCCGACCCGGAGGAACCCGTGCTGACGACCCACCTCGACCGGCCCACCGCCCGCGCCGCGGTCGCCCTGGCCAACCGCGCGCCGTCGGTGCACAACTCCCAGCCCTGGCGGTGGCGGATCGGCCCGTCGAGCGTCCACCTGTTCGCCGATCCCGACCGCGCCCTGCCCCTCACCGACCCGGAGGGCCGCGGGCTCCTGGTCAGCTGCGGAGCCGCCCTGCACCACCTGCGCGTCGCGCTGCTCGCCGCGGGCCTGGGCGGCCCGGTGCACCGGCTGCCCGACCCCGCGCACCCCCGCCACCTGGCGTCGATCGAGCCGTCCCCCGCGGAGCCGACCCCCGACGACCTCGGCCTCGCCCGCGCGATCGAGACGCGGCGCAGCGACCGGCGCGTCTTCTCGACCTGGCCGGTGCCGCCGGAGTTCCTCGACGACCTCGTGCGGGCCGCGGCCGGCGAGGGGGCGGCCCTCGTCGTCCTCGATCCGGGCCGCCGGTGGGAGGCCGCCCGGCTGATCGAGCGCGCGGCGGTCGAGCAGGCGCTGACCCCGGGCCTGGCGCAGGAGGTCGCGCTCTGGACCGGCCGGGCGCGCGGCGCACCGGACGGCGTTCCCGCGGCCAACGTGCCGGGCGACGGAACGGCCGCCGTGCCCGTGCGGCACTTCGCCGGCCGGGAGATGGACCAGAGCGAGCTGGGCCATGAGGAGGCCGACGGCACCGAGCTCGCCGTGCTGGTCACCGACGGGGACACGCCGGAGGACCGCCTGCGGGCCGGGGAGGCGCTCAGCGCGGTGCTGCTGCGGGCGACCGCGACCGGCCTGGCCACCGATCCGATCAGCCAGCCGCTGGAGGTCGAGGCGACCCGCGACCGGCTGGCCGCCGACTGCCTGCCCTCGGGCCGGCATCCCCAGGTGCTGCTGCGCCTGGGCTGGGCGCCGGTCAGCGCCACGCCGGTGCCGGCCACCGGACGGCGCCCGGTCGACGAGACCATCGACCCGTTCGACGCGCCCTGGGCATGACCCGCATCCCACGGCCCTCCCGCGCCGCGGGTCCGGGGTTGCCCCGCCCGGACGTTCTCCGCTGGGATCGCCCGATGGACGCCGTACTCGCCCGGACCCACTCCCCGACCGGCCCGCTCCCCGCGGAGGAGCTGGCCGCCCTCGACGCCTGGTGGCGGGCGGCCAACTACCTCTCGGTCGGGCAGATCTACCTGATGGGCAATCCGCTGCTGGCCGAACCGCTGCTCCCCGAGCACGTCAAGCCGCGGCTGCTCGGGCACTGGGGCACGACGCCCGGCCTCAACTTCGTGTACGCCCACCTCAACCGCGCCATCCGCGCCCGCGACCTGGACATGGTCTACGTGATGGGGCCGGGCCACGGCGGGCCCGGCCCGGTGGCGGCCGCCTGGCTCGAGGGCACCTACAGCGAGGTCTACCCCGAGGTGTCGCAGGACGAGGCCGGGATGGCCCGGCTGTTCACCCAGTTCTCCTTCCCGGGCGGGATCCCCAGCCACGTCGCCCCGGAGACCCCGGGCTCCATCCACGAGGGCGGCGAGCTCGGCTACGCGCTGTCGCACGCCTACGGCGCGGCCTTCGACAACCCGGGGCTGGTGGTGGCCGCGGTCATCGGCGACGGCGAGGCGGAGACCGGCCCGCTGGCGGCCAGCTGGCACGCCAACAAGTTCGCCGACCCGGTCACCGACGGCGCGGTCCTGCCGATCCTGCACCTGAACGGCTACAAGATCGCCAACCCGACGGTGCTGGCCCGCATCCCGCGCGCGGAGCTGCTCGAGCTGATGCGCGGCTACGGCCACGAGCCGTACCTCGTCGAGGGCGACGACCCGGCGACGATGCACCAGCAGTTCGCCGCGACCCTGGACCGCTGCCTGGACGACATCGCCGCGATCCAGCGCGCGGCCAGGGAGGACGGCGTCGTCGCGCGGCCGCGCTGGCCGATGATCGTGCTGGCCTCGCCCAAGGGCTGGACCGGCCCGGAGGTGGTCGACGGGCTGCAGGTGGAGGGCACCTGGCGCTCGCACCAGGTGCCGTTCAAGAACGCGCGGGAGGACGACGGGCACCGCGCCGTCCTCGAGCAGTGGCTGCGCAGCTACCGCCCCGAGGAGCTCTTCGACGACTCCGGCGCCCCCGTGCCCGCCGTCCGCGATTTGCACCCCGTGGGCACCCGGCGGATGAGCGCCAATCCGCACGCCAACGGCGGGGAGCTCCTCACGTCCCTGCGGATGCCGGACTTCCGCGAGTACGCCGTCGACGTCCCCGCGCCCGGCACCGGCGCGGTCGAGTCGACCCGGGTGCTCGGGGAGTTCCTCCGCGACGTGATGCGGGAGAACATGACCAACTTCCGGGTGTTCGCCCCGGACGAGAACAACTCCAACCGGCTGGGCGCGGTGCTCGAGGCCACCGACCGCGCCTGGATGGCCGAGCGGCTGCCCGGGGACGACCACCTGGCCCCCGGTGGCCGGGTCATGGAGATCCTGTCCGAGCACACCTGCCAGGGCTGGCTGGAGGGCTACCTGCTCACCGGCCGGCACGGCTTCTTCTCCTGCTACGAGGCGTTCATCCACATCGTCGACTCGATGGTCAACCAGCACGCCAAGTGGCTGAAGACCACCAACGGCATCCCGTGGCGGCGCCCCATCGCCTCGCTGAACTACCTGCTCACGTCGCACGTGTGGCGCCAGGACCACAACGGCTTCTCCCACCAGGACCCCGGCTTCATCGACCACGTGGTCAACAAGAAGGCCGACGTCATCCGGGTCTACCTGCCGCCGGACGCCAACACGCTGCTGTCCGTGGTCGACCACTGCCTGCGCAGCCGGCAGTACGTCAACGTCGTCGTCGCGGGCAAGCAGCCGGCGCTGCAGTTCCTCGACATCGACGCCGCGGTGGAGCACTGCACCAAGGGCATCGGGGTCTGGTCCTGGGCCAGCACCGACGCGGGCACCGAGCCCGACGTCGTCCTGGGCTGCGCCGGCGACGTGCCGACCATGGAGACCCTCGCGGCGGTCCAGCTCCTGCGCGGCTGGTTCCCCGACCTGCGCATCCGGGTGGTCAACGTCGTCGACCTGATGCGCCTGCAGGACGACCGCGAGCACCCGCACGGTCTCTCCGACCGGGAGTTCGACGCCTACTTCACGGCCGACAAGCCGGTCATCTTCGCCTACCACGGCTATCCGTGGCTCATCCACCGGCTGACCTACCGGCGCACCAACCACGACAACTTCCACGTGCGCGGCTACGTCGAGGAGGGGACGACGACGACGCCGTTCGACATCTGCGTGATGAACCGGATCGACCGCTACGACCTGGCCATCGACGTGATCGACCGGGTGCCCCGCCTGCGCGACGTCGGCGCGCACGCGCGGGACCGGCTGCGCGACCTGCTCACCGAGCACCGGCGGTACGTGCGCACGCACGGCATCGACCTGCCCGAGATCCGCGACTGGCAGTGGTCACCGGCCGCCGGGCCGACGACCTCCGGCGGCGACCCGCTGCGCGAGCCGGACGCGGGATGAGGGTCCTCGTCGTCAACGCCGGTTCCAGCAGCCTCAAGCTCACCCGCCTGGACGCCGCCGGCGCGGTCACCGCCGCGACGACGGTGGAGCGCTGGCAGGGCACCGGCCACCTGGAGCCGCTGGCGGAGTTCCTCGCCGGCTGCGGCCCGGTCGACGCCGTCGGCCACCGCGTCGTCCACGGCGGCTCCCGGCACACCGGGCCCACCGTGGTCGACACCCTGCTGCCCGTGTACCTGTCCTCGATCAGCCATCTCGCGCCGATCCACAACCCCCGCGCGGTCGCCGGGATCGAGGCCACCGGCGAACTGCTGGGCGACGTGCCCGCCGTGGCCTGCTTCGACACCACCTTCCACACGACCCTGCCGCCCGCGGCCCGCACCTACGCCCTGCCGCGGGAGTGGAACGCGCGGTGGGACCTGCGCCGCTACGGCTTCCACGGGCTCTCGCACGCGCACGCCGCCCGGCGCGGGGCGGAGCTGGTCGGGCGGCCCCTCGATGACCTGCGGATCGTCTCCTGCCACCTCGGCGCGGGCGCCTCGCTGGCGGCGGTCCTCGGCGGGGTGTCGGTGGACACCACCATGGGGTTCACGCCCCTGGCCGGGCTGGTCATGAACACCCGCCCCGGCACCCTCGACCCCGGTCTCCTGCTCTGGCCGCTCGCGCACGGCCGGGTCCCGGAACCCGAGCTCGCCGACGTGCTCGATCACCACTCCGGGTTGAAGGGGCTGTCGGGGACCTCCGGGGATCTCCGCGACGTCCTGGCCGGCCGCGCCGCCGGCGACCCCGACTGCGCGCTGGCCTTCGACGTCTACGTGCACCGGCTGGTGCGCGAGATCGCCGGCATGACCGCCGCCACGGGCGGCCTGGACCTGCTGGTGATGACCGGTGGCGTGGGCGAGCACGCGTGGCAGGTCCGCGAGGCCGCTGGCGACGCGCTCGCCCACCTCGGCGTGGCACTGGACCCGGGGCGCAACCGGGCCGCCGACGCCGACGCCGACGTCGGCGCGGCCGGCGCAGCGGTCCGCACCGTGGTCGTCACCGCCCGGGAGGACCTCGAGATCCGCCGGCAGGTGCTGGAACTGCTCGCCCCCGGCGGGCGGCCGGACCGGCCCCGGTAGCGAGGGCGGCGCTCAGCCGAGGACCGACTCCAGCGTCGTGGCGGCCAGCAGCCGGGCCCACCAGGGCCGCCGCCCGGCGGGCGCGGTCGAGGTCGGCTGCCGGCGCCACAGCCGGCGCGCGGGGCGGACCGCCATGCGCCCGCCCTTCATGCTCACCCAGCCACCGGGGCCCATCGTCACGTCGGCCCGGGCCGCGCCGGGGCGCGCCGCGAGCTGCCGCGCGACCAGGACGGCGCCCACCACCAGCTCCGCGGTGGTCAGCACCCGGGTCGCGTCGACGACGGGATGCCAGCGGACCCCGCCGTCGCGGAGCACGAAGGCGCCCAGCGGCCGGCCGCCGGACAGCGACGCGTCCAGGCGCCGCCGCTGCGGGTCGCCGCCGTCGGCCCGGGTGGCACGGTGGGTGCGCACGGCGGCAGCGGGGACGACGGTGACGCCGTCCCGCTCGACCGGCCGGCCGAACGCCAGTTCCTCGCGCACCCCGTCCCCGGCGGCGCTCGTCTGGGTCATCGGACCTCCCGGGGTCTCGGCGGACGGCCGCGTCCACGCTGGCACGGTCGCCGCCCGGGAGGCCGGGGCCGGAGGTCCTCCGCCGCCGGGCCCTCCGACCGGGGCGCGGCGGGCGGGGGAACTCAGCGGTCGCGCAGCCTCCGCCACCACGGCCGCCGGCGCGCCCCGGCCGGCGCCGGGGCCGGGTCCGTGGCCGCCCCGCCGGAGGGCTGGGACCCGCCCGCCGGAGCCGTCGGGGTGGTCGAGGTGGTCGGCCGGTGGGCGTCCGCGTCCCGGGGACGGCGGGGCGCGGGGATCGTGCCCCGCCGGGCCGCCTCCTCCGTGCGCGCGTGCGCGAGGTACTGCTGCAGCACCAGCGGATCGGCGCGGTGGCCGCGGGCGAGGACGTCGTGCCGCGCCTCCCACTCGGCGGCCAGCTTCTCCGCGGTGCTCATGTCGGCCGGTGGGGGAACCGGCGGTCGGGACGAGGGAGTGGTCATGATCTGTCCTCCGGGATGCGGTCCGGCGGCCTCCAGGGTCCTCCTCCGCACCGCCGGGCGGGAGGGCCCACGGTCCCGGTCGGCCGCCACGCACCGACCCGCCACACGCCGACCCGCCCGTCGCCGGGCCGCGCGGCGCTCAGTGGCCGCGGAACGCCTCCTCCAGCCACCACGACGGCTCGTCGCGGGTCACCTTCGCGTCCACGAGCAGGGGTGCGGTGCGGGGCCCCGCGAGCCACTCCCCCACCGCCGCGAGGTCGCCCGGCTCCCGCACCGGAACCGACGCGAACCCGTGGCCGCGGGCGATCGCGGCGAAGTCGGTCTCGGGGAACCGCACCGTGTCCAGCGGGTGACCGGCCGGGCCGAAGTGGTGCACCTCCGCGCCGTAGCCGGCGTCGTCGTAGACCACGACCACCATCGGCAGGCCCAGCCGGACGACGGTCTCCAGCTCCGCGGCACCCATCAGCGCCCCGCCGTCGCCCAGGGCCGCGACCGGCAGGCGGTCGGGCCGGGCCAGGGCCGCGCCGATCGCCGTGGCCAGCCCCAGGCCCACCGACTGGAAGGCCTGGGTGAAGCAGAACCCGGCCTCGTCGGGCACGTCGAGGAACATGCTCGGGTAGCCCATGAAGTTGCCGGAGTCGACCGCGACGACGCGCTCGGCCGGCAGCAGGTCGTCCAGGGCGATCGTCAGGGTGCGCGGGTCGATGCGGCCCCGCCCGCCGGCGTCGGCGAAGGGCTCGTCCCGCCAGCGCCCGCGCCCGGCGAGGGCCCGGCGGACCTCCGGCGTCCGGTAGCCCGCCGGCGTGCCGGGCAGCAGGGCCGTCGCGGCCCGGGCCACCGCCCCGACGTCGCCCACGACGCCGAGGTCGATCCGCCGCTGCGCCCCCAGCGCGTCGTCCTCGAGGTCCACCTGGACGACGGCGGCGTCGTCGGCGATCAGCCGCCCGTGCCGGGTGGTCCACATGTTCAGCGCGCAGCCCCAGCCGACGACGAGGTCGGCCCCGGAGACGAGCTCGGCGGCCAGCGGGGTGGCGAAGCCGCCGGAGACGTCGAGGTCCCAGGGCAGGCCGCGGAAGAGCCCCCTGGCCACCGCCGACGTGGCCAGCAGGGCGCCGCAGCGGTCGGCCAGCTCCACCAGCTCGGACCGGGCTCCGCGGGCGCCGCGGCCGGCGACGAAGACGGGGCGCCGGGCGCTGCGCAGGGCCTCGGCCAGGCGCGCCACGGCGGCCGGGTCGGGCGGGGGCGGCGCCGGGGGATCCGGCACGGCGACGGGTCCGGCCGGCGCCTGCTCGGCCTGCACGTCCAGCGGCAGGTTGAGGACGACGACGCGACGGCCGCCCCGCGCGACGGCGACCGCCTCGGCGGCCACGGCGACGGCGTCGGCCGCGGATCCGATCCGCATCGGCACCGCCCCGACCGCCGCGGCGAGCGCGGGCTGGTCGACGAAGAAGTTGGACCGCCGCGAGGTCGCCTCCCCGGTCACCACCACCAGCGGGGTGCGGCTCTTGGCCGCCTCCGTGATCCCGGTCAGCGCGTTGGTGAAGCCGCAGCCCTGGTGCACGCTGAGCCCGGCCACGCGCCCGCTGGTGCGCGCGTACGCGTCGGCCATCGTGGCCGCGCCGCCCTCGTGCCGGGCCGCGACGTAGCGGGCGCCCGCGCCGACCATCGCGGTGGTGGTCAGGAAGTTGCCCGACCCCACCACCCCGAAGACGGTGTCGACGCCGCAGCGGACGAGGGTCTCCCCGACCGCCCGTGCGACGTCCATCAGCGCTCGACCAGGGCCAGCACCCGCGCGGGGGAACCGGACCCCGACACGATCGGCAGCGGCGCCGCCACCACCACAGCGCCGGTCGGCGGGAGCCGGTCGAGGTTCTGAAGCTGGGTCAGCCCGTACTTGCCGCTGCCCATGAGCGCGGCGTGGCAGGGGAAGGGCGGCTCGAAGGAGTGCGCCGCGCCGGCGTCGGTGCCGACGGTCTCGACCCCCAGGCCCAGGACCGGTGCGTCCTCGGCCAGCCACCGGGCGCACGCGGGCGAGATCCCGGGGGTGTGCGGCCCGGTCTCGTCGGCGTTGAGGAAGTCCTCCTGCGAGGCCGACCGGGCGTCCCAGCCCGTGCGGTAGAACAGCCAGCCGCCCTGTGGCAGCGGTCCGTGGGTGGCCTCCCACTCCCGGACGTGCTCGACCTCGAGGAGGAAGTCGGGGTCCTGCGCGACCCGGGCGGAGAAGTCCAGGACGGCGACCGGCGCGACCAGCCGGCGCACCGGCACCGAGGCCACGTCGTCGCCGTCCCGGCCGGTCACCCAGTGGTTCGGCGCGTCGAAGTGGGTCCCGGTGTGCTCGCCGGTCCGGAAGTTGTTCCAGTACCAGGCCGGGCCCCGGTCGTCGTACCGGCTGAGCTCCTCCAGCTCGAAGCGTGCGGTCTGCGCGAACTGCGGTGGCAGCGCGATGACCGGCGTCTCGGCCGACAGGGGTGCGGTGAGGTCGACGACCTCGACGGAGCCGGAGGCCAGGGCCTCGGCGAAGGTGGTCAGGAGCGACATCGGGGACCCTTCTGCAGGCGGGAGGCCAGCCAACCATCCCGCCGCGGTCCCCGGCCGGAGAGCTTCCCGAGCCGGGGGGCGCACGGCATGATCACGGCGCCCGCGGCCGCCGTCGCGGGGGCACGCACCGGCCGGGAGGGCCCCACCCGATGAGCAAGGCGACCATCCCGACCCCGCCGGTGGGCTCCGCCGTCGGCGGGGAAGCCCTGTCCGTCCGGCTCGTGCACCCGTACCTGGCGACGACGTGACCGGGCTCGAGGACCTGCGCGGCATCGGGCTCTTCGCCGGCACCGACGACGACCAGCTGCGCGCGCTCCTCGCCGCCGGCACCGAGGTCCCGTTCCGGGCCGGCGACGTCCTCTTCACCGAGAACTCCGCCGCCGACTCCTGGTGGGTGCTCCTGGACGGCGTCCTCGAGCTGGTCCGCCGGGTCGGGCGGGAGGAGACCCGGCTCGGGGCGATGGACGTCGCGGGGCGCTGGGCCGGGGGGTTCCGCGCGTGGGACGAGCACGGCGTCTACCTGGCCACCGGCCGGGCGACGACCGCCGGCCGCGTCCTGCGGGTCCCCGCGGAGGCGCTGCGCGCGCTGTGGGACACCTGCTTCCCGCTCGGCCTCTCGCTGATCGAGGGCGTGTCCCGGTCCGCCCGCAACTACGAGACCATGGCCCGGCAGCGGGAGGCGCTCGCGGCGCTGGGCACGCTCGCCGCCGGGCTCGCCCACGAGCTGAACAACCCGGCGGCCGCGGCCACCCGGGCCGTCGACGCCCTCGGCGGGGCGCTGGACGGGATGCTCTCCTCCCTCCAGCGGCTCGCCGCCGCCCCGGTGACCGCCGAGCAGTTCGCCGGCCTCGACGCGCTGCGCGCCGAGCTCGGCCCGCGCCCGGCCGGGAGCGCGATGGAGGTCGCCGATCGCGAGGACCGGGTGTCGGACTGGCTCGACGGGCACGACGTCGCCCGGCACTGGGAGCTGGCCGCGGCCCTCGCCTCCGCCGGGGCCGACGTCGACTGGTGCGAGCGGCTCGCCGCGGCGGTCGGGAAAAGCCGACTCGGCCCCGGCCTGGACTGGGTCGCGAGCACCCTGTCCGCGACCGGCCTGCTGGGTGAGGTCAAGGAGTCGACCCGCCGGATCTCCGACCTGATCGCGGCGATGCGGTCCTACTCCCAGCTGGACCGGGCCGCGATGCAGCAGACCGACCTCGTCGAGGGGCTGGAGAGCACGCTGGTGATGCTGTCCTTCCGCACTCCCGCCGGGGTGACCGTCGTCCGCGACTTCGACCCCCGCGTTCCCCGCATCGAGGCGCTCGCGGCCGAGCTCAACCAGGTGTGGACCAACCTCGTCGCCAACGCCCTCGACGCGATGGGTGGCAGCGGGACGCTCCGGGTCTCCACGCGGCTGGAGCAGGACGAGGTGGTCGTCGAGGTGGGCGACACCGGCTCGGGGATGGCGCCCGAGGTCGCGCGGCACGCGTTCGATCCGTTCTTCACCACCAAGGGCGTGGGTGAGGGCACCGGCCTGGGCCTGGACATCTCCCGGCGCATCGTCGACCGGCACCGCGGCGACATCGGCATCGAGCGGCGGCCGGGCGAGACGGTGCTGCGGGTCCGGCTGCCGATCGGGGCCGCGGCGCCCGGGGCCACGGCACCCGGCTGACCCGGACGCGGGCGGCGGTCAGGCCGTCCGCGCCGGTACCCGCCCGTGGATGGCCTCGGTGACCCGCGCCGCCGCGGTCGTGAGCTCCCGGGCGTAGGTCGACAGCTCGGTCGCGGGCAGCTGCTCGGGCAGCCCGACCAGGGTCAGCGCGAGCGCGACCGTGGCGTCGGGGCCGAAGACCGGGGCCACGACGTAGCTGATGCGGAAGGGCGCGGCCCCGCCCAGGCGGACGAGCGCGTCGTCCTCCGTGGCCAGCGTGCCCGCGAGCGCGTCGGGGCCGACCGCCGCGGCGTCGCCGGAGGCCGGCTGCAGCGCGGCGATGTAGCCGCGGCGCCGGATGTCGGCGACCGCCCGGCGCAACCGGTCCACCTCCTCCTCGCTGGCGTCGGAGTCCAGCCGGCGCAGCCACCGGTCGATGGCCTCCGGCGCCGCCCAGGCGAGGAACACCGTGCCGAAGGGCGGCACCAGGGGCAGCCGCTGCCCGACCGGGACGACGACGCTCAGCGGCGCTCCCGCGTTCGCGGTCGAGACGACGACGATCTCCTCCCCGACGACGGCGGTCGCGAGGCAGGCGGCGTTCAGCCGGGTGGCCAGGGCGCGCATCTCGTCACGGGCGACGTCCACGACGCCGAGGCTCTCCTCGGCGGCCCGCCCGAGGGCGATCAGCCCGGGCCCGAGGCGGTAGGTCGAGCGGCCCGGATGGCGCAGCACGAACCCGGCGTCGGCGAGCGACGCCAGCACCGCGTGGCAGGTCGCCTTGGACAGCTCCAGGCGGCGGGCCAGCTCCGACAGCGAGAACTCCTCCCCGCTGTGCGCGGCGAGGAACGTGAGCACCGAGACGGCTCGTCCCACACCCGGCGTCGTCCGCGCCACCTGCTCACTCCCCCTGCATCGCGGCGGCGTCCACGGGCCAGACAGTAGGCGAACGCGCGCTCGGGGCGAGCCGGCGACCGACCCGTTCGGGCGACGCCCGGGAGGCCTTGACGTGACCTGGGCCACGCGCGATAGTGGCCGGGGTCGCACAGTCGAACGGCTGTTCACCATATCGAACGACTGATGGACGACGAGGAGCGCAGATGATCGGCTTCGGGCTCGACGGACGACGGGCGCTGGTCTCGGGCGCCGGCTGGATCCCCGAGCGGGCCGGCCACGGCCGGGCGAGCGCCCGCAAGCTCGCCGAGGCCGGCGCGATCGTGGCCTGCGTCGACATCGACGAGGGCCGGGCGAAGGGCATCGTCGACGAGATCCTCGCCGAGGGCGGCCGGGCGTTCCCGGTCCTCGCGGACATGACCGTGCGCAGCGAGGTCGAGCGCGCCGTGGCCGAGGCGGTGGCCACGATGGGCGGCATCGACGTCTGCGTCGACATCATCGGCAAGGCGACCTGGAACCGGTCGGAAGAGCTCTCCGACGAGGACTGGACCTTCGCGATCCAGACCAACCTGACCCAGGTCTTCTACCTGTTCCAGGTCGTCGGCAAGCAGATGATCGCCCAGGGCACCGGCGGGTCGCTGGTCGCGCTGGCGTCCGTCGACGGCACGGTCGCCTCCCGGTACCACGCCGCCTACGGCGCCGCGAAGGCCGGCGTGATCTCGCTGGCCAAGACGTTCGCCGACGAGCTGGGCCGCCACGGCATCCGGGTCAACGCGGTCGCCCCCGGCAACGTGGGCAGCGGCAACGAGGACCAGGTCGAGGGCGTCTGGGCCGACAACGGCATCAACCCCCTCGCCGCGCCGCGCGGCACGGACGTCGCCAACGCGGTCCTGTTCCTCTCCTCCGCGCTCGCCGCCCGGATCACCGGGCAGACCCTGACGGTCGACGGCGGCGCCACCGTGCAGGCGCTCTGGGGCATGACCCCCGACGAGCTCGACCAGTTCCGCCGGTTCTGACCGCCGGCCCCCCACCCGGACACCCAGGACAGGAGACGGGACGGACGTGGACCTTCCCCAGAACGCGCGGGACCTGCGGGCCCAGGCACCGGTCGACGAGGACTTCCTCCGGCGGGCCGTCGAGGCGGCGGACCCCAACGCCCTGCGCGTGGCGCTGTACCAGGCCACCGGCGACCCGGAGCTCCTGGAGTTCGAGACCTACGTCGAGGTCCTCGACAAGGGGCACCTGAGCCGGCACTCCCGGCTCAACATCGTGGAGGCCGACCGCCCGGCCCTCCGGGAGAAGGCGGTCCGGTTCCTGCTGGAGCACCAGCACGCCCTGCACGAGGTGGACCCCGGCCCCGACGAGCTCACGTCGCTGATCAGCCTGGCGCTCGGCGGCCGCGAGCTGACCGGGCCGGAGGTCCCGGAGCTCCGCTCGATGGCCAGCTTCGACGACTACCCGCTGTTCGTCTCCGACTGGACCGACGGCCGGAAGCCGGAGCTGCCCGAGGACCTCGTGGTCGCGATCATCGGGACCGGGCACAGCGGGATCGCCATCGCCGTCCACCTGCAGAAGCTGGGCATCCCCTACGTCGTCTACGAGCGCCGTCCCGAGATCGGCGGCGTCTGGAGCATCAACCGGTACCCCGACATCCGCGTCGACACCATGAGCTCGACGTTCCAGCTGGCGTTCGTGAAGCGCTACCCGTGGACCGAGTACTTCGCCCGCGGCCCCGAGGTCCGCCAGTACATGCACGACGTGGCGGTCGACTTCGGCGTCCACGAGCACATCCGCTTCTCCCACGACGTGCGGTCGATGACCTTCGACGAGGAGACCTCGCGCTGGGACCTCGAGATCGTCCGCGACGGCGAGACCGTGCACACCTCGGTCTCCTACGTCGTCGCGGCGACCGGCCTGTTCTCGACGGCCAAGGACCTCGACGTCCCCGGAATCCGCGACTTCACCGGCGTGCGGACGCACACCACCGAGTGGCCGGACGACCTGTCGGTCGAGGGCCGGTCGGTCGCCGTCGTCGGCAACGGGTCCACCGGCGTGCAGCTGCTCGCCCGGATCGCCGAGGAGGCCAAGCAGGTCTACGTGCACGTGCGGACGCCCCAGTGGATCTCCCCGCAGATCCACTACGGCGAGCCGATCACCCCCGAGTTCCGCTGGCTGCTGGACCACATGCCCTACTACTGGAACTGGGACCGGTTCGTCTGGCTGGCCGCCTCCGGGGAGGCCGTCGGCGGCATGTTCGTGCCCGATCCGCAGTGGAAGGCCGGCGGTGGCCACTTCAGCGAGCTCAACGACTCGCTGCGGGCGCGGCTGACCCGCTACATCCGTGACCAGCTCGGCGACCGGGAGGACCTGGTCGCTGCGCTCACCCCGACGTACCCGCCGTGGGCGCGCCGGATGATCATCGACAACGACTGGTACAAGGCGCTGCTGCGCGACAACGTCGAGCTGGTCACCGAGCCCATCGACCACGTCGAGGCCGACGCCGTCGTCACGGCCGACGGCTGGCGTCGCGAGGTCGACGTCATCGTGGCCGCCGCCGGGTTCGACGTGACGAAGTACCTGTTCCCCATCCGGGCGGTCGGCCGGGGCGGCGTGAGCCTCGAGGAGAAGTGGGAGCGCGACGGCGTCGGGCCGCGGGCGTTCTGGAGCGTCACCGTCCCCGGCTTCCCGAACCTCTTCATCATGTACGGCCCGAACTCGCAGGGCGGCGCGGGCGGGGGCCTGTCGGCCATGCTCCAGCTCTGGACGACGCACATCGCCGGACTGATCATCCGCACCGTGGAGCGGGGCGCGAAGGAGATCGAGGTCAAGGACGACGTCTTCGAGGCGCACAACGCGGCGCTGGACGCCCGGACCTCGCAGATGATCTGGATGGACCCCGACTCCCGGGACCGCAACTACTACGTCAGCCACGGCCGCGTGCAGTCGATGAACGCCTGGGCCCCCGCCGAGCACTGGGCGGCCATGACCGACCCGGACCTCGACCGCGACTTCGACGTGCGGTGACGCCGGTCGTGGTGCAGCGGCCGCGCCGCGGTCAGGGGGCGATGGTCAGGGGGCGATGGCCAGGGCCGCGATGCGGTCCCCGGCCAGCGTGAACCGGTAGGCCAGGTCGACGACGCCGCCGGGGAAGACGACGGCCGTGGCCACCCACGTCGGCGCGCACGACGACATCGACGTCACCTACGGCGAGCTCGGCGCCTGGGTGGTCGAGCACCTGCTCGCGGTGGCCGGCCCGGTGCGCGAGACCTACCTCGTCGGCCCCCGTGACACCGCGCAGCCGGCCGCGTGGCGCACCGAGATCGGCTGGCCGGTGTTCTCCGTGGCGTCCGGCCGGTCCGGCGCCGTGCACCGGGACGCGCCGCGGCCCTGACGTCCGCAGGGCCGCGCGGGTGGCTCAGGAGAGGGAGGGTCCGGCAACGCCCGACGGCGACCAGCCGAGCAGCTGCCGTGCGGCGCGGCCGAGCACCCAGGCGCGCTCGTCCTCGGTGAGCAGGTCGCACTCGCGGACGTAGAAGAGGACGTCGGCCCAGGTGTGGGTCGGCCGCACCATGCTGGCGTCGCTGGCCCACAGCACCCGCTGCGGGCCGAAGGCGTCGACCGCCTCGCGCAGCGCCGCCTGCATCGGCGGGTACGGGAACTCCTCGGCCGGAAAGGCCAGGTTCGCGTGGCACCACTTGAGCGACACGTTCGGGTGCTCGGCCAGCCGCAGGACGGTTCCCCATGCCTCCCGCGACTTCACCAGACCCACGTGGTCGATCACGAAGCGGCAGTCGGGCACCTGCTCGAACCAGGGCGCCAGGTGCTCGCTCCGCCCGATGGTCTGCACGAAGACGGGCAGCCCGACCCGGGCCGCCTGCCGGAAGACCGGGGCATAGCCCCCGCCGTCGAGGTCCGCGAGCTCGTCCGGGCCGCAGATCGCGCGCAGCGCGACGCACCCCGGGTCATCGGCGCACTGCGCGACGAGCGACGCCAGTTCGGGGTCCCGGTGGTCCACCCGCAGCAGGTAGCGGAACCGGTCGGGGTGGCGCAGCGCCGCCACCCGCGCCGCCGCGGCGATCGGCCGCACCAGGCCGCCCGGCAGCCGGACCGACGGCATGCTGCCGTCGTCGCCGCCGAGGCCCCACGCCTCGTCGATCAGGACGCCGGCGATGCCGAGGGCGTCCATGACCGCCAGGCAGGCGTCGGCGTCCATGCGGTGGAACAGGTGGAGCTGGCTGTCCACCACGTCGTATCGGGGCACTGGTCGCTCCTGCGTCAGACGGCCGCCGGCCGGAGCCGGCAGGGACGTGGGTCAGTCACGGAAACCGAGACCTCCGTTGACGCTCCACACCTGGCCGGAGACCCAGTCGGCATCGTCGGAGAGGAGGAAGGCGATGGTGCGGGCGACGTCCTCCGGCTCGCCGAGGCGCCCCAGCGGGGTCCTCCCCCGGATCGACGCCTGCTGCGCCTCGGGGATGGCCACCCGCGCCGCCTCGCTCATGATCAGCCCCGGACTGACCGCGTTGGCGCGGACGCCGCGGCCGCCGTAGGTGTGCGCGATGTGCCGGGTGAGCACGTTGATCCCGGCCTTGGACGAGCCGTAGGCGACCCGCACGCTGTCGCCGACGTGGGCGTTGCCCGAGGTCACCGTGACGATCGAGCCGCCGCCGGCCTCGAACAGGTGCGGCAGCGCGCCCTTGAGGATCAGCGCGGTGCCGATCAGGTTGGCGCGCAGCGTGCGCTCCCAGACGGTCACGTCCATCTCCAGCAACCCGAGGTCGCGGCCGTTCACCTCCGGTGACAGGTCGGCGGCCACGGCCGCCACGCCGTCCAGGCCGCCGAGCACCTCGACCGCCTCGGCGACCAGGCGCTCGGTGCTGCCCTCGTCGTGCAGATCGAAGTAGCCGGCGGCGGCGCTGCCACCGGCGGCCACGACCTCCTGCGCGACGCGCCCGGCCCCCTCGACGTCGAGGTCACCGAGGAACAGGTGCGCCCCCTCCTCGCCCAGCCGGCGGGCCGTCGCCGCGCCGATCCCGCTCGCACTCCCCGCGACGAGGACCCGTCGCCCCTGCAGACCACGCATGATCGCTCTTCCTCCCGGACCGGTGCGCGTCAGCGCAGGACGTGGTCGGCGGGCAGGGCGGTGGACGTCGTCCGCCAGTAGTGGACGTTGCCGTAGGGGTTGAGGATGTAGATCTTCCCGTCCGGCGCCTTGTACCAGGTGTTCGCGATCGACTCGTGTCCCCACATGAGGGTGTCCATCTCGGCGTGCAACTCCCGGACGTAGCGCTCGTAGGCCTCCTCCGTCGGCTCGATGGAGGTCTTGCCGCTCTCGACGAGCTGCCGCAGCGCCTCGCCGATGTACTTCATCTGGCACTCGGCGGCGAACACGATGCTGCCGGCGTGGGCCAGACCGGTTCCCGGGCCGCCGATCATGAAGAAGTTCGGGAAGCCGGCCACGGTCACCCCCGCGTAGGCGGTGGGCTTGCCGTCCCAGACCTTGGACAGCGGGATGCCGTCCCGGCCGACGAACTCCATCGGGGCGAGGAGCTCGTTGGCCCGGAACCCGGTGGCGAGCACGAGGACGTCGGCCTCGTAGCGGCCCTCGGCCGTGACCACCGCGCCCTCCTCGAGCTGGAGGATCGACGACGTGTCCAGGGTGACGTGCGGCTGCTTGAGGCAGCGCAGCCAGGAGCCGTTGTCCTGCAGCATCCGTTTGGCCGCCGGCGGGTACTGCGGGGTGACCTTGGCCTTGAGCTCGGGGTCGTCGCCGACGTGCGTGTCGATCCACGCCTCGAACAGCTTCCGGCGCTCGGCGGAGAAGGCGTTCGCCGTGCGGGGGAAGTCCGACCAGGTCGGGTCCATCCGGACCAGTTCCAGCAGCTTGTCGCTGGACTGGGTCATGATCATGAAGCGGTGCCAGCGCGAGTAGCAGGGCAGGTGCCGTGCCGCCCACATCGCGCCCTCGGGAACGGCGTCGTGGTACTTGGGGTTGGGCGCCATCCACTGCGGGCTGCGCTGGAAGACCGTCAGCTGCGCCACCCGGTCCACGATGGCCGGACCGATCTGGAAGCCACTGGCGCCGGCGCCGATCAGCGCGACCTTCTTGCCGGTGAGGTCCACCGAGGAGTCCCACTCGGCCGAGTGCATGACCGGCCCGGCGAAGCGCTCCAGGCCCGGCAGGTCGGGGATGAACGGCTTGTGCAGGGTGCCGGCGGCGGAGATGACCGCCCGGACCCGCAGCGTCTCCACCGCGCCGTCGCCGGTGCGGAGCTCGACGTCCCAGTAGCCGCCGGCGTCGTCCCAGGCGGCCCGCACGACCTCGGTCTGCCACCGGACGTGCTCGCCGATGCCGTGCTTGTCGAAGTGGTCGCGGAAGTAGGCGTGCAGCTCCGGCTGCCGGGCGTAGTACTCGGTGAAGACCTGGTTGGGCTCGAAGGAGTAGGAGTAGTAGTGGCTGGCGACGTCCACCCGGGCCCCGGGATAGGTGTTGAGCCACCAGGTGCCGCCGACGTCGGTGTTCTTGTCCACCACCGAGAACGGGATGCCGGCCTGCTTCAGCCGGATGGCGGCCAGCAGCCCGCCCATCCCGCAGCCGATCACCAGGACCGGGTACTCGGCGGCGTGGTCGGCGGCTTCGGGGGCGATCCGGATGGCCCGCGGGTCCTCCCCGTCGAGGTCCATCTCCTCCAGGATCATCTCGGCCGTCGCGTCGTCGTGGTGCTCGAGGGCCAGCCAGTCCATCAGCTCCCGGACCAGCTCGGGCGCCAACGGCGCCGGCGCCGGGCAGCCGGCGTCCCGCCACGCGGCGATCGCGGCGGTCGCGCTGCGGACCAGCTCCGCCTTCTCCTCCTCGGTGAAGGCGCCGCCGAAGTCGTTGGGCACGAACCGGTTCGGACGGATCGGCCCGCGCAACCACGACGGGTCGCCGGTGATGTGCACGACCGAGGCGATCACGAGCGGCAGCAGGGCGGTGTCGAGGTACGCGGCGATCTGCTCGTCGGACTCGGTGACGGGTTCGGTCTGCAGGTGGCGCGCGACTGCGGTGGTCATCGGTTTCCCTCAGGCGTGTCGGACGGCGGTGGTGACGACGCCGAGCGCCTCGCGGCTGCGCGGCAGGACGGTGTCGGGAAAGGTCAGGAAGCCGTGGATCTGGCCGGCGTAGAGGTGCAGGTCGACCTGCACCCCGGCGTTGACGAGGCGGGTGGCGTACTCCAGGCCCTCGGCGCACAGCGGGTCGCAGCCGCCCAGCAGCAGCGTCGTGGCCGGCATGCCGGTGACGTCGGCGTTCAGCGGCGCAGCGTCGACGTGCTCGCGGAGCGACTCGTCGGGGAGGTACTGGTCGGTGAACCAGCGGCTCTCCTCCTCGGTCAGCGGCCACTCGTCCCCGAACGCCCCGCCGGCCGCGCGCTGCCCGGCGACACCCGGGTAGGCGAGCACCTGGCGGCGCACCAGCGGCCGGCCGGCCTCGACCAGCCGGCGGGTGGCCACGGTCGCGAGGGTCGCGCCGGCCGAGTCGCCCAGGGCGACCAGCCGGGCCGGGTCCCCGCCCAGTTCGGCCGCGTGCTCGGCGGCCCAGCCGAGCGCTGCCTCGGCGTCCTCGATGCCCGCCGGGAAGGGGTGCTCGGGCGCGAGGCGGTAGTCGACCGACACCACGACGCAGGTGCCCGCGACGGCGAGCCTGCGCGCGAAGGCGTCCGATGCCGCCACGCTGCCCACCACGAAGCCTCCGCCGTGGAAGTAGACGACGAGCGGGAGCCCCTCCTCGGCGACCGGCCGGTAGACGCGCACCGGGATGCTGCGCCCCTCCGCGTCGATCCCGCGGTCCTCGACCGAGTGCACCTCGGGCCCGGGGACCCCGCCCACCACGGAGTCCTCGATGTAGGCCCGCGCCCCCGCGACCCCGCGCCGGGAGAGCGTCGGCGCACCCGAGCCCGTCACCGCGCGGACGAGTGCCTCGGCATCGGCGTCCCGCACGGGCTCCAGCCCCGCACCCAGCGACGTCGTCATGTGGTTCTCCCGTCCTCGTCCTGCTCCGGTGGTGCCGGCCGTGCTGCCGGTTGCGGCGCTCACGTCGCGGCCGCGACGCTGCGGATGCGACCGCCGCGGACCAGCCGCCCCGGGAGCTCGCCGGTCGGCTCGCCGTCGGCGTAGACCTCGACGCCGCTGTTGAGGGTGTGCAGGTAGCCCTGCGCCCCCTGCATGACCCGCCGCCCGCCGGCCGGGAGGTCGGCGACGACGGTCGGCTTGGTGGCGGCGAGCCGCTCGAAGTCGATGACGTTGAGGTCGCCCTTCGCCCCCGGGACCAGGAGCCCGCGGTCGGTGAGTCCGACCGCCGCCGCGGTCGCCCGGGTGTGCCGCGAGACCGCCCATTCCAGCTCGAAGCGCGGGCCGCGGGTGCGGTCGCGGACCCAGTGCGACAGCAGCGTCGTCGGGAAGCTGACGTCGCAGACCGTGCCCACGTGCGCGCCGCCGTCGCTCAGGCTCGGGACGGCGTACGGGTGCGACAGCATCTCCCCCGCGGCGTCGAGGTTGCCGCCGAAGTAGTTCTGCACCGGCTGGTAGGCGGGCCCCTCCAGGAGGATGTCGTAGAGGAGGTCCTCCGGCGCGCGCCCCTCACGTGCCGCGCGGGCGCCGACGGAGTCCTCGGTCGCCGGCTCGTAGTCCGGGTGCTCGCCCATCTCGAAGATCGCGTCGAAGCGCCGCACGAACCGCGCCTTGATCTCGGTGGGCGTGACGGCACCGAGCTCGTGCATCTCGGCGAGGATCCGCCGCTTGACCTCGGGGTCGCGCAGGTCGGCCCCCGTGCGGAACGTGGCCGTCGTGCGCCAGGGGTTGACCGAGCCCTCCAGGTCGATCAGCACCCCGATGGCCCGGACCGGCACGCCCGCGGTCATCAGCAGGCCCTCGTCGCGGGCGCGCTCGATGGCGCGCAGCGTGCGCCGGTACCCGGCGCCCGGCGTCGTCTGGCCCAGCGAGAGCGACAGCGGGCGGCCCGAGGCCCGCATCATCTCGAGCATCGTCTCGATCTCGGCGTCGTGGTCGTCGAAGTCGGTGACCACCTGGAGGACGCCGCGGCCGGTCGCCCCGATCGCCCGGGCGATCTCCACGAGCTCCTCGCGCTCCGCGTACTTGGTGGGGGCGATGTCGCCGCGGCTGCTGCGGTGGTTGAGCGTGCGCGAGGTGCTGAACCCCAGCGCCCCTGCCTCGATCCCGGCGGCGGCGAGCCGGGCCATCTCGGCGATGTCCTCGGCGGTCGCCGCCTCGCGGTCGGCACCCCGTTGCCCCATCACGTACACCCGCAGCGGCGCGTGGCACACCTGGGCCGCCACGTCGACGTCGTACCGGCGGGCGTCGAGCACGTCCAGGTACTCCTCGAAGGTCTCCCACGTCCAGGGGAGCCCCTCGTTCAGCACCGAGCCGGGCAGCTCCTCCACGCCCTCCATCAGCTCGACGAGCCGGTCACGGTCCCGCTCGCGTACCGGCGCGAACCCGACGCCGCAGTTGCCCATGACCACGGTCGTGACGCCGTGCGCCGCGCTGGGCTGCAGCCGGCTGTCCCAGGTGGCCTGCCCGTCGTAGTGCGTGTGCATGTCGACGAACCCCGGGGTGACCAGGGCGCCGTCCGCGTCGATCTCCCGCCGGCCCCGCTCCGACACCACGCCGACCTCGACCACCACCCCGCCGTCGACGGCGACGTCGGCCGTCCTCGCCGGGGCACCCGTCCCGTCGACCACGGTTCCGCCTCGAACCACAACGTCGAACACGTCGATCTCCTCCGGTCGCCTGTGGCACCAGACACTGCCACAGTGGCACTCACTAGTGTCAAGAGGGCACTCGCCCTATCCTGGCTCGGTGGAACCGATGACCGAACCGCTCGCGGACGCCAAGCGCCAGTTCGTCGTCGACCGAATCCTGACCTCGGCACGGCGGCTGGTGATCACCGCCGGGCTGGGCGTGACCATGGACCAGATCGCCGAGGCGGCCGGGGTCAGCCGGCGCACGTTGTTCCGCCACTTCGACACCCGGGACCGCCTGATCGCCACCGCCTTCACCGTGGCCGGGGACCAGCTCGTCCAGCAGTGGCCCCTCTACGACGGCGACGTGCACGGCTGGCTGCAGGGCATCTGCGAGGTCAACCACCGGGGCAACAGCAACGCCGGGCCGGGGTACTGGGAGCTGACCTCGCGCACCGACCTCCCGCCGGACCTCGCCGACTTCGAGCGCTCCCGGCGGGCCTTGCGCCGCGAGCGGATCGCCGAGCTCACGCGGCAGCTGTGGGACCGCAGCGGCGGCGCCGGCGACCCGCCGGCGGCCCTGGTGGCGTCGGTGTCGGCGCACCTGAGCGCGCACTTCACCGCTGCCGTGGTCACCGAACACGGGTCCTCCTGGGAGGCGGCGGCGGAGATCGCCCGGGACGCGATCCTGGCGGCACTCCACGGGCAGCTGGCGGGCACGGGCTGCCCGCCCGTCCGGAACTGAACCGACGCCACCGGGAGGATCCTCACCATCGCTCGCCGCACGAGGAGGTCGGTCGTGGGATCCGCCGTCGTCATCGCCGCCCTCCTCGTCCTGGGTGCCCTCGGCGTCGCGGGGGTGGTGCTCGGGGAGGCCGACGACTCCCCCGGGCTGCAGGGACTGGGCGTGCTGCTGGTGATCGCCGCGGTCGCGGCCGGGGTGCGCGCCGTCCGGCGGCGGAGATAGCCGTGCGCCCCGCGGGCACCGCTCCCTAGGCTCGGTCCCCCAGGAACCGACCGGAGGGACCTCCATGCCCGTCGTCTCGCGCCTGTCGACGACGCCCGTCAAGGGCACCGCCCTGCACTCGCCGGACGGCGTCGAGCTCACCGGCAACGGCGTCGAGGACAACCGGCGGTTCCACCTCGTCGACGAGCGCGGCCGGCTGTTCAACGGCAAGCACCACGGGCCGCTGGTCCGGCTGACCGCGCACTACGACGCCGAGCGGGACCACCTGACGCTGCAGGTCCCGGGCCGCACGCCGGTGGAGGGGACGACGGCCGAGCTCGGCGAGGCGGTGACCACGAACTTCTACGGCCGGGACGTGCCGGGCCACCGGGTGACCGGCCCGTGGTCGGCCGCCCTCACCGGGTTCGTCGGCCGGCCGGTGTCCCTGATCGCCACCGACACCCCCGGGCACGGGGTCGACGTCCACCCGGTGACGCTGATCAGCACGGCCACCCTCGAGCACCTGCGCAGCGTGACCCCCGGCGGCGAGCGGCTGGACGGCCGCCGCTTCCGGATGCTCGTCGAGCTCGCCGGCTGCGGCGTGCACGAGGAGGACACCTGGGCGGGGCGCCGCGTCCGGCTGGGCGGATCGGTCGTGCGGGTGGTCGGGCCGGTCCCCCGCTGCGTGGTCACCAACGAGAACCCCGAGACCGGTGAGGTCGACTTCGGCACCCTCACGGCCATCGCGCGCTACCGCGGCGAGCGGGCGCAGGACCTCGGCACGCCGGTCGCCCACCTCCCCGACGGGGGCAAGGTCGTCCTGGGCATGTACGCCACCGTCGAGGAGCCGGGGGCGATCCGGATCGGCGACGACGTCGAGGTGCTGCCGTGAGACGGCCGGCCGCTGCAAGTCCCGGGACAGCGGCGTGCGAGTGCGGTACCAGCGGCCCGCGGGACGGTGTCGTCACCGCCCCGACCGGGTCGGTGACGCCCCACCCGACAGGACCGACCGATGACCGCCTCGACCGCCACCGCCCCCTTCTCCCCCACGCTGCGCCCCCGCACCTCGCGGACGGCCCGGCGGTCCGGGCTGCGCGCCGCCTGGGCGCGCCACCGGGCCGACCGGGCGTCGCTGCGGCAGTACCGGGAGGTGCAGGCCGCCGTCGCCGGCGCGCCGACGCCCGCCTCGGCCGCCGAGCTCTCGGCGCTGCTCGACCGCCGCTGACCCCCGTCAGCTGGTGGCGTAGCCCCCGTTGACCGGGATGGTCTGGCCGGTGACCCACGCGGCGTCGTCGCCGACCAGCCAGGCCACCGCGGCCGCGACGTCGCCGGCCTGGCCGAGCCGCGGGACGGCGTAGGCGCGCAGCTGCTTGAGCGCCATGTCCGACGCCTCGTCCATGCCGGCGTTGTTCTGGGTGGCCAGGGAGATGCTGTTGCAGGTGATGCCGGAGCGGCCCACCTCCTTGGCCAGCGAGCGCATCAGCGCCGGCCCCGCACCCTTGGACGCGGCGTAGGTGGCGATCAGCTTGTCCCCGACGCGGGCGGACTCCGAGCTGATGGTGATCACGCGCCCCCAGCCCCGCTCGAGCATCCCGGGCAGCGCCGTGTGCGTGCAGTTGAGCGGGCCGTAGACGTTGAGGTCGACGAAGGCCTTCCAGGTGGCCGGGTCCTCGTCGACGAACTTCTTCATCTGGATCCCGGAGATCGGGATGCCGGCGTTGTTCACCAGGATGTCGATCGGCCCGAAGAGCCCGAACGTCTCCTGGACGGCGGCGAGGTCGGTCACGTCGGCCACCACCGGCTCGGCCTTCCCGCCGGCCGCCCGGATCTCCTCGACCACCCGCTCGGCGCGGTCGGCGAACAGGTCGTTGACGCCGACGGTGGCGCCGCGCGCGGCCAGCACCCGCGCGATCTCCGCTCCCACGTTCTGGCCCGCGCCCGTGATCAGCGCCGTGCGTCCGGTCAGTTCGCCCACGGTGACGTCTCCCTCTGCTCCACCGGCTCGCGCCGGGCTCGGCTGGACCCTAGTGGCACGGCGTGCCGCCCCCGGGCCCTCGGGCGGGCACGGACCCGACGGCGGGCACGGGCTCGACGGCGGGCCCGCAGGCGGCACGGGCCACCGCGCCGAGCGCGCCCGTGCCGGCCCCCAGCGCGGCCGCGACCGCCTCGCAGGTGCCGACGTCCTTCACCAGGAAGGGCCGGACGCGCTCGGTGAACCCCGCCGGGCCCCCGCTCAGCAGGGCGAGGTCGAGCGACGCGCTGCGGCCCGTGCCACCCCGGCCGATCGCGCCGAGGGCGGCGGCCGGGTCGACGCCGAGGTCCGCCGCGAGTCCGGCCGCCTCCTCGACGAGCCGCGCGTTGGCCGCGAAGAGCAGGTTGTTCACCAGCTTGGTCCGCTGCCCGTCCCCCACGCCCCCGACGTGGTGCACCGGGTCGCCGTACGCCGCGAGGACGGGGAGCACCGCCGCCGCGGTCGCGTCGTCCGCGCCGAGGAAGACCGTCACCCGCCCGGCGACGATGTCCATCGCCCCGCCGTCGACGGGTGCGTCGGCCACGCCGATCCCCCGGCGCGCGCCGGCCGCCGCCAGCTCTGCGGCCGTGACCGGGCTGCCCGTCGTGTGGACGACGAGCGAGCTCCCCGGGCGCATCGCCGCCACGATCCCGTCGGCCCCCAGGCAGACCTCCCGCACCTGCTCGTCGTCGTAGACGCAGACGACGGCCACGTCGGCGTCGACCACGGCATCCGCGAGGCCGGACGCCGGCGTGGCACCGGCGGCGGTGGCCGCGGCGACGACCTCCGCGCGGCGCGCCCAGCAGCGCACCGGGTGGCCCGCCGCCAGGAGCCGCTCGACCATCGGGAAGCCCATCCGGCCGAGCCCCACGAACCCGATCCTGGCGGGGCCCGGCGCCATCAGGCGCTCGCCGGCGCGTGCTCCAGCGGCGGGCGCCACGGCCCGGCGAGGTGGCCGCCGTCGATCACCATCTGCGCGCCCGTGATGTAGCCGGCCTCGTCACTGGCCAGGAAGAGCACCAGCGATGCGACCTCCTCGGGCCGCCCGAAGCGCGGCAGCGGCTGCCAGTCCACGAGTGCCACCAACCCCGGCAGCGCCTCGGCCGGGATCATCGGCGTCTCGATCACTCCCGGGTGGACGGAGTTGACCCGGATGCCCGCCCGGCCGAGGTCGATGGCCGCCGACCGGGTCATGCCGGTCACCGCGAACTTGCTCCCGGCGTAGCTGGTCATCCCCCGCACGCCCACGAGCCCGTCGATCGAGGAGATGTTGACGATCGAGCCGGCGCCCTGCGCCCGCATCGGCGCCGCCGCGGCGCGCATCCCGAGGTAGACGCCGTCGAGGTTGACGTCGAGCTGGCGCCGGTGGTCCTCCGGCGGCAGCTCGTCGACCACCCCGACCGCGCCCACTCCGGCGTTGTTCACCAGCACGTCCAGGCGCCCCCACCGGCCGACGACCGCGTCCACGGCCCGGCCCCAGTCGTCGGCGCGGGTCACGTCGAGGTGGTCGTACGCGGCGGCGTCGCCGAGCTCGGCGGCCAGCGCCTGCCCCTGCTCGTCGCGGACGTCGGTGACCGCCACCCGCGCCCCCTCGGCGACGAACCGCCGCGCGACCGCCTCGCCCATGCCGCGGGCGCCGCCCGTGACGAGCGCGACCTTGCCCGCGAGGCGCCCGCCGGCGGCCGTCATGCGTCGCTCTCGCGCGGGGTGGTGAAGATGCCGCCGAGACCGGAGTGGATCTCGATCCACTCCGCGCCCTCGTCGCCGGCGATCCAGGAGTAGAGGGTGTCGGGGATGAAGAAGCCCATGCCGGCGGTCACCCGCCGGCTGCCGAAGCGGAGCTCACCGCGCAGCACGTAGTCGACCTGGTAGACGCCGTGGCGGTGCGCCTTCACGCGCTCCCCCGGCCGGGCCGACTCGTGGTAGACCGACAGCTGCGGGGTCTGGACGAGGACCTTGGTGACGAGATCGCGACCGAGCAGCGCGAACATCTCCTCGGCGTCGGGCATGTCCTTCATGAGCTCCGCGTTCGAGTGCCCCTCGATCGCCGCCACGTCGAACGCGTAGGCCTTCGGCGGCGCTGCGTCGAGGGTCGCGCCGTCCACCGGTGCGTCCATGTCTGCCTCCTGTGCGTGGGGGGTGGGTCGGGTGTGCTCGGGCTCAGGGCATGTGCGTGCCGCCGTTGGGGCGCAGCACCTGCCCGGTCATGAACCGCGACGCATCCGCCGCGAGGTAGAGGACGGCCCAGGCGATGTCGTCGGCCGCACCGTTGCGCCGCAGCGGCTGCATCGTCGTCATCGTCGCGAGCACCTGCCGGCGCTGCTCCTCGTCGACGGTCCCGTCGGCGGCCGTCCAGACGCGCCGCGTCATCCCCGTCTCCACGAACCCGGGGGCGACGGCGTTGACCCGGACTCCCGCGGGCCCGAGCTCGGCCGCGGCGGTCCGGGTCAGCGACAGGACGGCGGCCTTGGTCATGCCGTAGACGGCGCGGTCGGGAACCGGCACCTCGCCGCCGGTCGAGGCGATGTTGACGATCGATCCGCGACCTGCCGCCGACATGACCCGCCCGGCCGCGGCGGTGCCCCAGAAGACGCCCTCGAGGTTGACGGCGAGCACGGCGCGCAGGTCCTCGGGGGTGGTGTCGACGATCCGCGCAGTCCGGATGATCCCGGCGACGTTCGCCCAGACGCCGATCCCGCCGGTCGCCCGGACCGCCGCCTCCGCGAGGGCCTCGACGGCGCCCCGGTCGCGAACGTCGGTCGGGACGACGACGGCCCCCTCGATCCCGGCGGCGGTCTCCGCCAGCCCGTCCGCCGCGACGTCGGCGAGCACGACCCGGGCGCCCGCGGCCGCGCAGACGACCGCCACGGCCCGGCCGATGCCGCTGGCCGCGCCGGTGACGACGGCGGTCCGACCCTCGAGGGAGAAGGGGGGTGCGAGGGCCGGAGCAGCGGCGACCCCGCCGTCGACAGGGGCTGCGGACAGGGAATCGAGCGTCATCGCACGTCCTCCGGGACGTCGTGGGAGCGTTCGCTGGGGCGGACGACCGTTCGCCATATGAACCGCTCCCGACTATTCTGCGTGGCGTGGATCACGTCAAGGCATCGCCGGAGCGGACCCCCGAGCTGTCGGCGCTCCTGCGCGGGGCCGCGTACCCGGCGACCGCGGCCGCGCCGCATCCCCGAGCCGACCCGGCCGCCGCCGACCGCCTCCCGGCCGACACCTGGGGCACCGCCCAGCTGCCGGTCGGGGTGCGCCTCGAGCTCACCGGCACCGCCCGCGCGATCGACGTCACCTACACCACCGCCACCGGCGAGCTCGGCTACCGGGGCGCCGGGGCCGGGACGACGTTCGCGGTCTGGACCGGCGACACGCTGGTCGACGAGCAGCCGGCGGAGCTCGGCCGCGCGACCGTGCGGCTGCGGCTCGCCCCGGACGGCGAGCGGTCCGTCGTCCACCTGCCGGAGGGCATGCGCCCCACGATCTCCGCCGTCGAGGCGGTCGACGGGGCGATCGCGCCCGCCCCCGCGCAGCCGCGCTGGCTGGCCTACGGCGACTCGATCACGGAGGGCTGGAGCGCCTCGGCCCCCGCGCTCGCCTGGCCGGCGGTGGCGGGGCGCCGGCACGGGCTCGACGTGGTCAACCTCGGGTACGCCGGCTCCGCCCGGGCCGAGCTCGTCAGCGCGGAGGGCATCGCCGCGCTGCCGGCCGACGTGGTGTCCATCGCCGTGGGCACCAACTGCTGGAACCGCATCCCGCACTCCGCGGGCCTGATGCGCGAGCTGCTGCGGGCCTTCCTCGCCGTCGTCCGCAGCGGCCACCCGGCGACGCCGGTCGTGGTCGTCAGTCCCGTCGTCCGCCCCGACGCGGAGACCACCCCCAATCTCCTCGGCGCGACCCTCGCCGACCTGCGCGCGGCGATCGAGCAGGCCGTCACCGAGCAGGTGGCGGCCGGGGACCGCGCGCTGGTCCTCGTCCCCGGCGCCGACCTGCTCGACGCGGGCCTGCTGGTCGACGGCGTGCACCCCGGCGACGAGGGACACCGCGTCCTGGCCGACCGGATCGGCGCGGCCGTCGCCGACGCCGTCGCCGGGCGCACCCCCGCCGGCGCGACGACCTGACGCCCGTGCCGCGGACGCCACCCCGGCCGGCCCGGGGTCAGCCGGCGCGCTCGACACGCTCCAGCCACTCGGCGAGGAGCGCGCGCAGCAGCGCCGGTTGCTCGTGGGGCAGGGCGTGCCCCGCGTCGTCGAGCACGGCGAGCGAGGCGCGCGGGTGCTCGCCGAGCAGGTCGACCGCGGCCGCGTACCCGACCGTCGAGTCACGCCGTCCCGCCACGACCACCGTCGGCCCCGGGTAGGACGGGGAGCCGTCGGGGGTGAGGTCCCAGCGTTCGCCGATCCGCGCCAGCGCCGCGGCGTCGGCGAGGGCGGCGGCCGGGGCGACGAACCGCTCGTACCGGTCCAGCATCTCGGGCGTCTGCACGACGAAGTAGCCGCGGAACCCGTCGTCCCCCAGGTCGCCGGACCCGGCGACGACCCCGTGCGCCGGCACGTCCCGCGCCCCGGGCAGCAGCGGGCAGACGAGCGCCAGACCCGCGACCCGCTCCGGACGCCGCGCCGCCATCGCCCGCGCCAAGTACGCGCCCGCCGAGTGGCCGGCGAGGAGGTACGGGACGCCACCGGTCACCGCGTCCGCGAACTCCAGCAGGAGGTCGAGGACGTCGTCGGCGCCCCGCAGCGATTCGGGCGCGGCCGTCGCGCCCATCCCGGGGAGGTCGGGGTAGACCCGCCGGAGGTCGGCGGCCCCGGCGAACGCCGGCTCGAAGCAGGCCTCGGTCTCGCGGTGGTCGACGCCGGCGCCGTGCAGCACGAGCACCGGCCGCCCGGCCCCGTGCTGGACGAAGTGGACCCCGCCCGCGCCCGCCGTCGTCCCCATCCGGCCAGCCAACCGGGGGGCGCGCCGGGGAGCAACGGGCCGCGCCACGACGCGGCCCCGCGGCCAGACGCCGGTACCGGCACGGCCGCCGCGCGAATCCGGCCCGGCGGCGGCCGGCGGACCGATCCACCTCCCGCCCGGACCCCTCCGGCGATACGTTGTCGGCCGCAACCACTCGGGGAACGCGCTGGTCGACCGGCCGGCGCCGGGCGCGGAGGACCGACATGACGCGGACGGGCGGTGTGGCACCCCGCCTCGCGGAGGCGCTGGCCGTCGTCCTGGGGGTCGAGCAGATCCCGCTGCGGCTGCGCGCGTGGGACGGCAGCGAGGCGGGGCCCGAGGGCGCCCCCCGGATCGTCGTCCGCTCCCGGCGCGCGCTGCGCCGGCTGGTGTGGGCACCGGGCGAGCTCGGCCTCGGTCGCGCCTACGTGGCCGGCGACATCGACATCGAGGGCGACGTCTTCGACACCTTCGCCGCGCTCAGTTCCGCCGGGCGCCTGTCGGTCCCCGGCGGCTCGCCGGACGCCGCGCCCGGCGAGCGGCTGCGCCTGCTGGGCACCGCCCTCCGGCTGGGCGCCGTAGGGCCGCAGCCGCCGCCCCCGCCCGAGGAGATCGACCCCGGCCGGCACGGGCGGCGGCACAGCCGCGACCGGGACGCCACCTCGGTGTCCCACCACTACGACGTCGGGAACGACTTCTACGCGCTCGTGCTGGGTCCCTCGATGGTCTACTCCTGCGCGGTCTGGGACGACGAGGCCACCGGACTCGACGCGGCCCAGCAGATCAAGCTCGACCTCGTCTGCCGCAAGCTGGGGCTGCGGCCGGGGATGCGACTGCTGGACGTCGGGTGCGGCTGGGGCAGCCTGGCGCTGCACGCCGCGCGGGAGTACGGCGTGGACGTCGTCGGGATCACCCTGTCCGTCGAGCAGGCCGCGCTGGCCCGCAAGCGGGCGGCCGAGGCCGGGCTGGCCGACCGGGTGGACATCCGCGTGCAGGACTACCGCGACGTCGACGACGACCCCTTCGACGCGATCAGCTCGGTCGGCATGGCCGAGCACGTCGGCCGCGCGCAGATGCCCGCCTACGCAGCCCGCCTGCACGACCTCCTGCGCCCCGGCGGCCGGCTGCTCAACCACGCGATCTCCTGGCGGGCCGGCGACACCTCCTGGGACCGCGACACCTTCATCGCCCGCTACGTGTTCCCCGACGGGGAGCTGCTCCGGCTGGGAGAGACGGTCGCCGCCCTCGAGGCCGGGGGCCTGGAGATCCTGGACGTCGACGCGCTCCGCGGGCACTACGCCCTCACTCTGCGGGCCTGGGTGCGCCGGCTGGAGGAGCACTGGCACGATGCCGTGGCGGCGAGCAGCGAGGGGCGGGCGCGGGTGTGGCGGCTGTACATGGCGGGCAGCGCGCTCGCCTTCGAGGCGGGCGCGATGGGCGTGAACCAGGTGCTGGCGCAGCGGCCCGGGGGTGCTCCCCCACCGCTGCGGCGGACCGCCTGGGTCTGATCCGGTCCCGGCCCGCTCAGGGCGCCTTGGGGATGACCACCCACGCGACGAGGTAGACCAGCTCGCCGACGCCGAAGAGGCCGAACAGCACGAACGCCACGCGCATCAGCCCGCGGGAGAGCCCGAACCGGTCGGCCAGGGCCGCGCACACGCCGGCGATGACCCTGCCGGACCGGGGACGTACCAGTGTCGATGCCATGCGCCCGGTCCTACCCCGCCCGGGCGGCCGGCGTCCACCCGGACGACGCACGGCCGGCGCCCGCCCCGAGGGGTGGACGCCGGCCGCGGACAGATCGGGCGTCAGGCGTCGACGAGCCCGCCGCAGGTCGCCTCGTCGCCGTCGAGCACGTACTCCTCGCCCGTCAGCGTGAGGTACCAGGAGCAGGACTGCTCGTAGTCCTTGCTGTCGAAGGGCAGGGCCGACGGGTACAGGCCGCCCGCGTCGAAGTCGGTCAGGCCGCGCATGGTGTCCATGAGCTCCTGCTGCGTGGCGTCGCAGCCGGCCGCGTCCAGGCCGTGCAGGAACGCGTCCGTCGACACCCAGCCGACGTTCTCGTAGAACCCGACCGTGCCGACCTCGTCACCGGTCTGCTGCGCGATCGCCTCGGCGAGCCGCACCGCGGCGTCGCTGCCCAGCTCGTAGGGGGCGATGCTCGTGGTGAAGTCGACGCCCTGCGCGATCTGCGCGCCCACACCCGACTCGACCAGCTCGGGCCCGTAGCCGGTGGGCAGCAGGATCGTCCCGTCCCAGCCGGCCTGCCGCAGCCCGGCGACGACGGCCAGGCCGGAGTCGGGGGTGATGGCCAGGTACACCGAGTCGGCGCCGGAGTCGAGGATGCCGAGGACGATCGGGCCGACGTCGGTGCTGCCGAACTGCACGTTCGTGTTCTCGTACACGACCTCGACGCCGGCCGCCTCGGCCGAGGCCAGCCCGTTGGCGAGGCCGGCCTGCGACGACTCCGCGGCGAACGAGACGCCGGCGAGCTTCGTCGCGCCCTTGCCGGCGAGGTGGTCGCCGAGGGAGCTGTAGACGTCGTCGGCCACGGGCAGCGGGAACGCCGAGAACAGGTTGTTGTCGAACTCCAGCCACTGCGGCTGGGGGCCGTCCAGCGCGTAGCCGACGACGGGCGTCTGCGCGCCCTGCGTGGTCATCCAGCCGATGCCGCCGTTGAAGAACGGGCTCGCGGAGATGATCGCGTAGACCTCCTCCTGCTGCACCAGGCTCTGGACGGCGGTCAGGTTGCCCTGGGGGCTGCTCTGGTCGTCGGCCTCGACGACCTCGAAGTCGAGGTCCCCGGCGCACGCGCCGCCCTCGGACTCGTAGGTGGCGAACCGCGCCTCGACACCGGCGCGCAGGGCCTCGGAGCCGGCCGCGTTCGGCCCGCTGAGGTGGTTCACGAGGCCGACCTTCACGGTGCCCTCGGCCGCGATGCCGCCGCCGCCCTCGCCGCCGCCACCGGCCTCGTCGTCACTGCCACAGGCACTGGCGAGCATCGCCACGGTGCAGGCGAGGCCGAGGTAGGCCGCCGTGCGCTTCCTGCTGGTCATTCGGTGGTGCTCCTGTCGACGTGCGTGTCCGGCGGCCGCGTGGCCGCAGCGGTTCGTGACAGAGCGTGCCACTTCGTCCGTGGGATACTGACATCGACGTCGGTTTCGTTGCGGACTCGTGATGGGTCCGGACGCCACCCCCGATCGGCGGCGCCCGCGGGGGCGCTCAGTCCCGACGGCCCTGCGCGGCGACCGAGACGGGCTCCCACGCGCGCCAGGTCGCGAGGCGGGAGTCGTAGTCGCGGGTGGCGATCGCGAGCGGGCCGTCGCCGAGGAAGATCCGCAGCGGCGGGTCCTCGGCGTCGACGAGGCGGAGAACCGCCGCGCGGGTCGCGACCGGATCCCCCGGGTCGCCGGCGCGGGCCCGGCGCTGCTCGGCCGCCTTCTCCCGGAAGGCGTCGTACGCGGGGATCTGCTCGGCGTGCCGGGCCGACGACCCGGCCCAGTCGGTTCCGTAGGCGCCGGGCTCGATGATCGTGACCTTGATGCCGAAGTCGGCCACCTCCGCGGCCAGCGACTGGCTGAACGCCTCGAGCGCCCACTTGGATGCGTTGTAGATGCCGATGTTCGGGAAGGCGCTGATCCCGCCGATGCTGCTGACCTGCAGGAAGTGGCCCGATCCCTGCTCCCGCAGGTAGGGCAGCGCCGCCTGGGTGACGAACAGGGCGCCGAAGACGTTCGTGTCGAACTGGGCGCGCGCCTCGGCCTCGGAGACCTCCTCGATCATCCCGAACTGGCCGTAGCCGGCGTTGTTGACGACGACGTCGAGGCGGCCGAACCGCTCGTGAGCCTCCCCGACCGCGGCGACGACGGCCTCCCGGTCGTCCACGTCGAGACGGATCGGCAGGACCCGGTCGCCGTACTCCTGCACCAGGTCCGCGAGGCTGCCGGTGTCGCGGGCGATGGCCGCGACGGAGTCGCCGCGCTCGAGCGCGGCGATGGTCCACTCGCGGCCGAAACCGCGGGAGGCGCCGGTGATGAACCAGGTCCTGGGCATGGGGGTCTCCTCGAATGGTCGGGTGGGGCCGGACGGCGCCGTCCGGGCCGGGTCTCCGCCGGGTGCGAGCGCACGGGAGGCCGCCGGTGTTCCGCCGCTGCGGGACGGCGTGCCGGCCGGGCCGTGCGCAGCGTTCGTCGACGTCGACGTCGATAGTCTCGGACGGCAGGTCGTCCCCGGCGAGAGGAGCTTCGGCGTGACCGAGCTCGGGTTGGTCCGCCCCGACATGGCCGCCCTCGTGGGGCAGCCCTACGGTGCCGCGGTGTCCTATCCGGTGACGGCGTCGGACATCCGGCGCTGGGCGATCGCGGTGCACTTCCCCGAGCCGCCGCCGGCGCAGTACCTCGATCCGGAGGCGGAGGCGCAGGGCCGGCTCGTCGCCCCGCTGGACCTCGACGTCTTCGCCTGGGGCGCCGCGCGCACCGAGCCCACGGGCCGCGAGATCGCCGTCGACCCCGTGCTGGAGATGTACGGGGCGATGGAGCACCACCTCGGCGTCGCGCCGCCGGACCTGCCGCACGGCCTGCACGGCGGCGCCTCGGTGGACTACACGGGAGTACGGATCCGGCCCGGCGACGTCATCGCGACCGCCACGGTGATCGAGCGCTACCTGGAGAAGACCGGCCGGGTGGGCGCGATGCTGATCACCGACCTCGCGACCACCTGGACCAACCAGGCCGGCGAGACGGTGAAGGTCGCGCGGATGTCCCAGATCCGCTACTGAGCCGCCGCCCGGACCTCACGTCAGGTGCCGGGCGAAGAAGCGGTTCCCGTCGTCCCCCTCGAACGCCGGGACGCCGGTGTGCCCGCCCGTGTTGGCGTGCAGCGTCTTCTCCGCCGAGCCGAACGCGTCGAACAGCTCCAGGGCCCGCCGGCGGTCGTTCCCCTCGTCGTCCCACTGCAGCAGGACCAGCAGCGGGAGGGTGACCCGCCGGGCCTCCTCGAGGACGGCGCGGGGCACCACGCTGCCGGCGAAGAGGACCGCGGCCGCGAGGCGCGGCTCCACCACCGCCAGCCGGACGCCGATGGAGATCACCCCGCCCGCGTACCCGACCGGGCCCCCGATCCCGGGCAGCGCGAGCAGGGCGTCCAGGGCGGCCCGCCACTCCGGGACCGCCTGCTCGACCAGCGGGAGGACGAGCCGGTCCACGATCCCGTCGTCCACCGGCCCGCCGGCGGCCAGCGCGCGGCGCAGGTCGGCACGGGCCTGCTCGGCGGCGGCGATCCGGGGCCGGTCCCCGCTCCCGGGGAGCTCGATGGTGGCGGCGGCGAAGCCCGCGCCGACCGAGTGCCGGGCCCGGGCCAGCAGCCGGGGGTACATCGCGCGCAGGCCGCCGGGATGCCCCAGCAGGACCAGCGGGGCCGGGCCGGGGGCGGACCCGGCGGTCCACAGGATGCCGGGAACGGCACCGAGGAGGAACTCGCGCTCCACGACGCCGTCGTCGAGGAGCCGTTCGGACGAAACGTGCATGGTCGTGCCTCTCGAGAGCGCTCGGAACGGCGCTCCCGGGCGACCTACCGCCCGACCGGGACCTCGGTGAGGAGCACCCCTGTCGATCCGTCCACGGGTACCACCTCCTCGATCTCTCGCCCGGCCGGCGGCACGGTATCCGGGCCGGCCGCGGAGCCGCCAGCGAGTTCCGGGCGGGCCGTCAGAGGTCGTCGAGCAGCGCGCGCAGCCGGCGCAGGTCCGCCAGCGGGTCCGCGCCGATCGGGTCGACCTGCAGGATCGTCACGCCCTGCTCGCGGTGGGCCGCGAGCCGGTCGCGCACGTAGGCCTCGTCGCCGATCAGCGACGTGCCCTCGAGCAGGTCCGCCGGTATCGCCGCGGCGGCCTCGTCCCGCTTGCCGTCGAGGTAGAGGTCCTGCACCTGCGCCGCCTCGGCCTCGAATCCGTAGCGCTGGGCGATCGTGGTGTAGAAGTTCTTGCCCCGCGGCCCCATCCCGCCGACGTACAGCGCGAGATGCGCGCGGTCGGCGTCGCGCAGGTGGGTGACGTCGGTGCCGATGGCCATGGGCACGGCCGCGGTGACGTCGAGCGGACCCAGCTCGGCGTCCCGCTTGGCCATGCCCTTGCCCAGCGGCTCGGCCCACACGCGGTCGGCGCGCTCGGGGACGTAGAGGTAGGGCACCCAGCCCTCGGCCACCTCGGCGGCGAGCTCCACGTTCGCCGGCCCGAGCGCGGCCAGGTGGACCGGGATCCGCGCGCGCAGCGGGCGGTCGATCATCTTCAGCGGCTTGCCCGCGCCCGTGCCCTGGTCGGCCGGCAGCGGGATCGTGTACCGCGGCCCCGCGTGCTCCAGCTTCTCCCGCCGCCACACCGACCGGCAGATCTCGACGATCTCCCGGGTGCGGCCGATGGGCGCGTCGTAGGGGACGGCGTGCCACCCCTCGACCACCTGCGGGCCGCTGGCGCCCAGCCCCAGGATGAACCGACCGCCGCTGAGGTGGTCCAGGCCCGCCGCGGTCATCGCGGTCAGCGCCGGGGTCCGCGGGTAGATGGGCAGCACGTGCGCGGCCAGCTCCACCCGCTCGGTCACCGCCGCGAGGTAGCCCAGCCAGCTCACGGAGTCGAAGCCGTAGGCCTCCCCCGTGACCAGGACGTCGACGCCGGCGGCCTCGTAGGTCCGGGCCAGCTCGGCGGCCGCCGTCGGGTCGGGCGTCGGGCGGATCAGGACGGCGAGCTTCATGCGGGCCACGAGGGCGCCTCCTCGTGAACGGGGGCAGAATTGACTTCGACGTCAGAACTTATTGTGGGCGGGTCCGCCGGTCAAGCGGCGCCCGGGGTCACAGGTCCATGCGCCCGCGGAGCTCGGCCCGGCGCCGCGCGAACAGCAGCCCGTCCCCGCCCGGCACCAGCGTGTCGACGTACCAGCCGGTCGTGATCCGGCGGTTCTCCGGGCTCACGAAGACGAAGTTGCACCGCGTGAGCACCGTCGCGTCCGGGCCGGCCTCGACCGTCGGTGCCCCGGAGACGTGGATCCCGACCGGCGACGCCCGCGCGAAGTCGGCCAGCGCCGCCCAGCCGATCGTGTCCGTCTCCTCGAACGAGAAGACCCCGTCCTCGGTGAACAGGCGGGCCAGGCCCTCGGGGTCCCCGCCGTCCATCCGGCTTCCGTACTCCGCGTGCAGCTGGAGCACCGCCAGCACCGTCGCCGCCTCGACCGACCCGCTCATCGCGCCACTCCCCTGTCGTTCCGCATCGTCGTGACCCCTCATCGTCCGGCGGGCAGCCGCAGCCGCCGCTTGGCGAGGATGTTGCGCATCACCTCGGAGCTCCCGCCCGAGATCGTCAGGACCCGCGACCACAGCCACGCGTCCTGCAGCCGCCCCGCGGCCTCGGCCCCGCGGCCCTCCGCCGGACCGTAGGTGGTCGCCAGCTGCACGCCGAAGCGCGCGATGTCGACGTAGGCCTCGGTGTAGAGCAGCTTGGCGATCGGCCCCTCCGACTCGCCCTCGCGGCCGGCGAGCACGCGCTCGACGTGGCCGCCGACGAACGCGCGGGCGCCCTCGAAGCGGGCGAGCAGGCCGGCGACGTCGCTGCGCACGACGGGGTCCCCGGCCAGCTGCAGCTCCTCGGCCACGGTGAGGACGTCGGAGAGCAGCTCCTGGAGCAGCACGACGTTCGCGCCGACGTTGACCCGCTCCACGTCCAGCCCGGACATCGCGATCGCCCACCCCTGGCCGACCTCGCCCACCACGGACCCGGGGCCGAGCACGACGCCGTCGAGGAAGGCCTCGTTGATGTCGACGGCGTCGCTGTTCATCCGGATCGGCCGCACCTCGACGCCCGGGGCGTCCATGGGGACGACGAACACGGTCAGCCCGGCGTGCCGCTTGGCCTCGGTCGACGTGCGGACCAGCGCCAGCCCGTACTGCGCCCAGTGCCCGTCGGTCGTCCAGGTCTTCTGGCCGGTGATCACCCACGAGCCGTCGTCGCGCCGCTCGCCGCGGGTCCGGACGCCGGCCAGGTCGCTGCCGGCGCCGGGCTCGCTGAACAGCTGGCACCAGACGTCCTCGACGCTGCGGATCCGGGGCAGGTGCCGCTGCTTCTGCTCCTCGGTGCCGAAGTGCAGCAGCACGTGACTGGCCAGCTGCACCTGGTCGATGGGCCGGGGCGCGCGGGCGCGGATGAGCTCCTCGGTGACCGTCAGCTGGTGCACCGGCCGGAAGCCCGGGCTGCCGCCCCACTCCGGCGGCCACCAGCCGCCGAGCAGGCCGGTGTCGTAGAGGGTCCGGTACCAGGCGCGCAGCCGCGCCTCCTGCTCCGGCGTCGTCGGGGCGCGGTGCCCCTCGCGGGCCGGCGGCGGGTCGTTCTCGGCGATCACGGTGCGGACGTGCCGCCGGACCTCCTCGGTCCCGGCGAGCGCGGGCCGGTCGGACTCCAGGGCGGCGCGCAGGTCGGCCACCTCCGGCGCCACGGGCAGCCGGACCGCCGCGTTGACGACCGCCCGGCGCACCGCGTGGTGCACCGGCCACTCCCAGGTGACGCCGAGCCCGCCGGACAGCTGGACGCAGTCGTCGAGCGCGGCGGGCGCCCGGTCGGCCAGGAACGTGTGCGCGGCCTGCACGAGGGCGGCCGCGTGCGGGGCGCGGTCGGCCAGCGCGACGGCGGCCGCGGACACCAGGGACTCGGCGGCCGCCACGAGGACGTCGAGGTCCACCAGCCGGTGCTGCAGCGCCTGGAACGCGGCCAGCGGCTGCCCGAAGGCCTCCCGGTCGACCAGGTGGCGGGTGACCCGCTCGGCGGTGACGGCCAGGGCCCCGAGCGTGTCGGCGGCGGCGAGCAGCACCGCGGCGTCGGCGAGCGCGTTCCGGTCGGCGTCCGGCAGCGCGCGGGCCGGGGCGTCGGCGGCGGCCACGTGGACGACGCCGCGGCTGCTGTCGAGCCCGCCGGCCAGCGGCCGCGTCGTGAGGCCGGCGTCGGCCAGGGCGACCAGCGGCGCGCCGGGCGACGCCACGACCAGCACGCCGGGCGCCTGCGCACCGGGCACGGCGAACGCTCCGGAGACGCGCCAGCCGGCCGCCGCCGCGACGGCACCCGGCCGCTCCACGACCGCGCCGGCCGTCCGCCCCTCGACGAGCGCCTCGACGAGGTCGGCGGTCTCCGGCGACGACGCCAGCGCCGCGGCGGCCACGAGCGTGCCCGCGACCGGCAGCGCGGACAGCGCCCGCCCCGCCTCGGTGACGACGGCGACCGCCTCCACCACGTTCCACCCGCTGCCTCCGGCCGCCTCCGGGGTGAGCAGGCCCAGCACCCCGAGCTGCCCCAGGTCGGCGAGGTCGCCGCACTTGGCGAGGACGCCGCGGGCACTGGACCGGAGGAGCTCCAGGTCCTCGGCGTCGACCGTCACGCCGTCGTCCCGCCGGCGAGCTGCCCGATCACGACCGGCACCACGCCGTAGCCCCACTGGAAGCTCGACGGCTCGCGGACGGCGCCGTCGACGTCGATCTCGAAGTCCGCGACCCGGGCCAGGAACTCCTCCAGCATGATCCGCAGCTCCAGGCGGGCGACGTGCACGCCGATGCAGAAGTGCTGGCCGCGGCCGAACGCCAGCGAGCGCGGGATGGGGCGGTCCCAGCGGAACTCGTCGGCGTCCGCGCCGAACTCCCGCGGATCGCGGTTGGCCGACTGGGTCAGGTACGCGACCCGCTGGCCGGGCCGGACGACCTGCCCCGCGACGACCGACTCCGTCCGGCAGGTCCGGGCGAACCACTGCGCGGGGCCGCAGAACCGGAGCATCTCCTCGACCGCAGCGCCGGCGTTGGCGACGGGATCGGCGCGCACGGCGGCGAGCTGCTCCGGGTGGCGCCACAGCTCCATCAGCCCGTGGGCGAAGACCTTGGGCACCGTCTCCGTGCCCCCGGCCTCGACGCACAGCAGGTTGACGGCGATCTCCTCGTCGGTCAGCTCCCGCCCGTCGATGCGCAGGTTGATCATCCCGTCGAGGGCCGGCACGCTCCCGTCGGCGCCGGCGGCGCGGCGCGCCCGGATCTCGGGGACGAGGAAGCCCCGCAGCTTCGCGTAGATCGCCGGGTCGCGGGCGAACCCGGGCTCGTCGTGGTCGGTCCGCGTCATCGCGTTGACCGTGTCCAGCAGGTCCGCGGCGTGCTCGGTCGGGATGCCGAGCAGCCGGCAGACCGTGGAGGCGGCGACGATGCCGCCGAACTCGTGCACGAGGTCGAACCGGCCCGTGGGGAGCAGGGCGTCGAGCAGCCCGCCCACGGTCTCCCGGATGACGCCCTCCATCTTGCGGACCGCGCCCGGGCGCATCGGCTTGCCGTGGGCCTGCCGGACGATCTCGTACGTCGGGGAGCCGTACCGCAGGTGGCTGCCCAGCGGCGTCGTCGGCGGGTCGGCCAGCGGGCCCTCGTTGCGGTGCGCGACGTCGGAGGGGGTGAACACGCTGCCCTCGGTCGAGACGAACTCGTTGTCGGCGAAGGACAGGAAGTCCCAGCTGTCCTCGAAGCGCGAGAGGAAGAACGTGTCGTACTTCTCGACGTAGTAGACGGGGTGCTGCTCGCGCAGGACCTCGTAGAAGGGCAGCGGATTCGCCATCACCTCCGCGGCGAACGGGTCGTAGGCGAACTCGTCGGTCAGCGTCACGCTGACTCCTTCCCGGGGATCATCCGCGCCTGCCGGAGGCCGCGGATCGAACGTCGGACCATGTCCTCGGTGTCCAGGCACGCGGCGAACCCCGCCTGCCGGACCTTGATGGTGCTGTTGAGCGCCGGAAGTGCGGGCACCCCGCGTCCCGGGACGACGATGTCGGTGTAGACGAAGGAGTTCGCGCCGACGAAGGCGTCGAGGTCGCGCGGTGCGGCCAGGCCGTGCCGGTCCACCAGGGCGGCCCACTCCGCGCCGCGGCCGCGGACGTCGCCGGCGAAGGAGACGGGCCGGTGCTCCCCCGCCACCATGCCCAGCTCGTCGGCGAGCGCGGGCCACAGCCCCTCCCACGTGAAGACGTCGCCGTTGGTGAGGTTGAACGTCTCGCCGCGGGCCGCCGGCGCCGTCGCCGCCCAGACGAGCGCCTCCCCGACGAGCCCGGCGTCGACGGCCTCCACGAGCAGGGGCACCCGGTCGGCCGCCCAGGGCCGGTGCAGCGGTTCCCCCCGCTCGCGCAGCAGCGCCGCGTACACCACGAGCGGCAGCAGCGGGTTCATGTTGTTGCCGGTCGCCTCGCCGTACACGACGGTCGGCCGGAACACCGTCAGCCCCCGGCCGGCCGGCCGGGAGCGCAGGTACTCCTCCTGCACGAAGTAGAAGTTCCGGTGCTCGATGCGGGGCAGCCGCTCGCGCAGCGGCACCATCGCCGGCGTCACCGGCAGCCCGGTGTGCAGCCCGTAGGCCTTGGTGCCGTGCAGCAGGCTCACGTGCTCCAGGCCCGGCGCGTGCTCCTCGAGGGCCTCGACGAGGTTGCGCAGCATGGCGGCGTTCAGGTCGATGACGTCGTCGTCGAACCAGCCGCCGGCCAGCCCCGGCGCCTCGTACGTGGCGGCGTAGACCAGGTGCGTGACGTCGGGATGCCCCGCCGCGACGGCCCGGCAGGCACCGGCGTCGGTGAGGTCGAGCGCCTCCGACTCGATGCCGGGGCCGAGGTCGGGCGCGCGCCGCGAGACGCCGACGACGTCCCACTCCGGCCGCGCCGCGAACGCCTCCGCCGCGGCCCGGCCGACGAGGCCGCTCGCCCCGGCGACGAGCACCTTCACGAGGCCGCCGTCCCCGGGCGCCGGTAGGCCAGGGAGAGGATGTCGTCCGCGTCGTAGGCGCCCACGAGCCGGGGATGCCGGTCGGCCAGGTGCGCCTGCACGGCGGCGACCAGCGCCTCGTCCCCCTCCCCCGTGACCTCCAGGCCGCACGGGCAGCGCACCGCGAGCACCGGAGCGCCTAGCCCTCGATGCTGATCGCGCGCTTGGGGCAGATGTTCGCCGCGGCCTGCACCTGGGCCCGCAGCTCCTCGCCCGGCTCCTCCTGCAGCACCTGCAGGTTGTCGTCGTCGTCCATCTGGAACACCTCGGGCGCCTCCAGCGTGCAGACGGCGTTGCCGTCGCACAGGTCCCAGTCCACGTGCACCTTCATCGCGTCAGCCCTCGCTTCGGTCGTTGCTCGCCAGCCAGGCCGCGACGGTGTCGAGGTCGCGGCGGGCGCCCTGGCGGAGGTAGGCGTTGTCGGAGCCCACGGTGAGGAAGTCGACGCCGCGGCCGAGCAGGTCGGCGACGCCGGTCGCGCCCAGGGTCACCGATCCGGCCAGCTTCCCGTGCGCGTGGCAGACGCGGATCACCTCGTCGAGGGCCTCGAGCGCCGCGGGGTGCACCGCGGAGTAGTCGATCGCCGTGTGGCCGAGGGCCAGGGCCATGTCGACGGGGCCGACGAAGATCCCGTCCACGCCGGGGGTGGCCACGATCTCCTCGAGGTTGGCCAGGCCCTCGGCGGTCTCGATCATCGGCAGGCAGAGCACGTTCTCGTTGGCCTGCGCGGGCGACGACGGCTTCCGGACCGGCCCGAAGGAGCGGTAGCCGTCCAGCGGGTAGCGAGTGGCGCCGGCGGCCCGGGCGGCCTCCTCGGCCGTGGAGACCATCGGGACGATGACCCCGGCGGCCCCCAGGTCCAGCGCGCGCATGATCGACGTCGGGTCGTTCCAGCCGACCCGGACCAGCGGCGTGCTCGTCGAGGCGCCCAGGCCCTGCAGGACGGCGAGCATGTTGTCCCACGTGATGCCGCCGTGCTGGGCGTCGAGGATGAGGAAGTCGAAGCCCGTCGAGCCGAACACCTCGGCGGCCAGGCCGCTGGGCGACAGCACCCAGGCGCCGACGGCCGGGCTGCCGGAGTCGACCTTGGCACGGATGGGGTTCACGCGGACGCTCCTGTGCTCGTGGTGGCCTGGGCGGCCGCGGCCTGCCGCGCCGTGACGGCGGGCCAGACGTCGGGGTTGACGAGGTTGGTGGGGCGGTCGCCGCGCAGCGCGCGGACGACGTCGGTGGCCGACATGGAACCGGCGCGGGCAGCGGACTCCGGGGCGTTCCCCGCCGAGTGCGGGGTCAGCACGACGTTGTCCAGCGAGTACAGCGGATGCCCCTCGGGCAGCGGCTCGGGCTCGGTGACGTCGAGGCCGGCGCCGGCGATCCGGCCCTCCTGGAGGGCCGCCACCAGCGCGTCGGTGTCCACGGTGCCGCCGCGGGAGGTGTTGAGCAGCAGCGCCGACGGCTTCATCGCGGCCAGCTGCTCGGCGCCGACCAGGTTCCGCGTCGCCGCGGTCAGCGGGCTGTGCACGCTGACGACGTCGCTGCGGGCCATGAGGTCGGCGAGGTCGTCGACGAGCTCCACGCCCAGCCGCTCGGCCTCGATCGGGTTGGCGAACGGGTCGTAGGCCAGCGCGCGCATGCCGAAGCCGGCGGTGCAGATGCGGGCCACCTCGCGGCCGATGAAGCCGAAGCCGATGACCCCGACCGTCTTGCCGCGCACGAGCCCCGGCGTGAGGCCCAGCGACAGCGTCGACACCTGGCGCCCGTCGGCATGGGCCGAGCGGTCGGTCCGGGCGATCAGCCGGGTCAGCGAGAGCATGAGGCCGACGGCGTGCTCCGCGACCGAGGAGTAGTTGTTGCCCGCGGCGTTGACGACCGCGACACCGCGCTCGGTGGCCGCGGCCACGTCGATGACGTCGACGCCCGCGCTCGGCACGAACACGACCTCGAGCCTCGGCGCGGAGTCCAGCAGCTCGGCGGTCACGGGCAGCTGCGCGCCCAGGCCGATCGCCTGGAGCGCGTGCGCACCGGCGAGGTGCTCGGCCAGGGCGGCCTCGAACGCCTCGCGCCGCTGCTGCTGCAGCTCCGGGCTGCCGCCCAGGCCGCGCAGCTCGGCGGGCAGCCCGTAGGCGACCTCGACCCCCGCCTCGGTGAAGATCCGCTCGGCATCGCCGATCAGGCGGTTGGGGACGAACACCCTCTTGGGCACCATTGCCTCCGTCTCGCGTGCTGGGTTGCCCCGGGGCCGACGGCGCCCCGTGCGAGCGCCCGGACCCTCTCCCGGCGCGCCCGGAGACGAGGGAACGGGCACCACCCGAGAATTGACTTCGACGTCAGAAGTTATGGACGCCGGTCGGACCTGTCAAGCCACCCTCCCGCCCGGCGCTCACGCCGCGCGGAGCCCGCGGACCAGGACGTGCAGGGCGTCGCCGGCCACCTCGGCCGCCGTGCCGTGCGCGATCTCCAGCGCCGCCTCGTTGAGCAGGGCGAGCACCAGCTGGGCCAGCGGCTCGGGCGGCCGTCGTGCGACGACGCCGGAGTCCATCAGCATGCGCAGCGTCGTGACGACGTCGGCGAGGATCAGCTCCGCCTGCAGGTCCCGCCACCGGCCCCAGCCGAGGACCGCGGGCCCGTCGATCAGGAGGATCCGCTGGATGCCGGCGTCGGCGGTCACGAGCCCCAGATAGGCATCGAACGACTCGGTCATCTGCCGCCAGGTGTCGCCCGACAGGCCGGCCACCGTCGCCTGCGCCCGCTTGTTGACGTCGTCGGCCACCTCCCGCAGGACGGCCTCGAACAGGGCCTCCTTGTCGGCGAAGTGGTGGTAGAGCGCCCCGCGGGTCACGGACGCCAGCGCGACCAGGTCCGTCGTGCTGGTCGCGTGGTACCCCGCCTCGGCGAACCGCTCCCGGGCGACGGCGAGCAGCGTCGACCGGGTCGCAGCCGCACGCACTGCCTTCGCCTCGCCCGCCGCCGTCACACCCCGACCCTAGAGACGCCGCCGACGACGACCGCCGGCCTGTGACCCTTGACACCGATCGGGTGTACATACAGCCTGTATGTGACATCGACGTCGACTCCGGGCCGGGCCCGCGCGACGGCGTCCCGAGCCTCCCGAGGGGTACGCACCCATGATTGCGGACGACGCTCTGCGCCACCTGCGGGACGAGGGCTTCTGCGTCGTCGACGGCGCCCTCTCCCCCACCGAGCTCGGCGAGGCCCGCGCGGCCCTCGACCGCGCGATCGACGCCTCGCGCGAGGCCGGCGTGCCGGGTCACGACGCGCGGCTGGACCCGAACGCGTCGAACATCCGGGTCTACAACCTGCCGGCGCGCGACCCCTTCTTCCTGGACCTCATGCGCCGGCCGTCCGCGCGGGCCGTGGTGGAGGCGGCGCTCGGACCGGACGTGCTGGTCTCCAACTTCACGGCGAACATCGCGCTGCCCGGGTCCGGGTCGATGCGCATGCACTCCGACCAGGCGCTGTCGGTGCCGGCCCCCTGGGACGACCCGTGGGTCCTCAACATCATCTGGTGCCTGGACGACGTCCACGCCGACAACGGCGCCACCCGCTACCTGCCGGGCAGCCACCGGTTCCGGACCTTCGCCGACGTCCCCGCCGACCCGGAGCCGCTGATGCGCCCCTTCGAGGCCCCGGCCGGCTCGTTCATCGCCATGGACGGCCGGCTATGGCACACCTCCGGCGCCAACGTCACGGCCGACGAGCAGCGCCGGATGCTCTTCGCCTACTACGCGATGGACTTCATCCGGCCGCAGATCACCTGGACCGAGGCGCTCTCCCCCGAGGCCAAGGCGGGCCTGGACGACGACGCCCGGAAGCTCCTCGGTGTCGGCGTCATGGGCAACACGCGCATCGGCGGCGCGCTCACCCGACTCGCCCCCGCCTGACCCGTTCCGCAGCCCCCGAGAGGACCCGCTCGTGACCGAGACGACCGAGACGCCGACCCCCACGCGGGACCTGACGCTCGCCATGGCCGACCTGCAGCGCTTCGGCGCCTGCATCGTCGAGGGGGCGCTGGACCCGGAGAAGGCCGCCGAGGTCCGCACCGCGCTGTACCGGGCCGCCGAGACCGACCGCCGCTCCGGGCTGACCCAGGACTACGCGTTCGGCCGGGACGAGGCCGCGCAGAACCAGCGGATCTGGAACCTGCCCAGCCACGACTGGGTCTTCTGCGAGCTCGCCGAGCACCCCGTGGCGATGCACTTCGTGCGCGAGGTGCTCGGCTGGCCCGCCCTGCTGTCGGGCATGTCGGCCAACATCGTCTCCGGCGGCGGGCAGATGGTCCTGCACCGCGACCAGGCCTACATGCCGCCGCCGTGGAGCCGCCCGCTCGGCGTCAACGTCGCCTGGTGCGTGGACGACTTCACGACGGAGAACGGCGCCACCTGCTACATCCCCGGCAGCAACCACTTCGACGGCGCGGGCAGCACCCAGACCAATTCCGGCGACCGGGTGACCTACTCGACCGACCTGGACGCGATGCGCGACCGGCTCGTCCCGCTGGAGGCCCCCGCCGGCTCCGCGGTGATCATGGAGGGCCGGCTGCTGCACACCAACGGCGTCAACACCGACGGGCGGACCCGCGCCGGGATCTTCAGCTGGTACACGCTCCCGGTCTACCTCCCGCAGGAGAACTGGTACCTCTCCCTCAACCCGTCGGCGCGCCAGGTCGGCTCGGAGACCCTGCAGACGCTCCTCGGCTTCCGCCCGCAGGTCCTGGGCCGGGTCAACGGCCGGGCCGGGTTCTGAGCCGGTGACCGACACCGTCTCCCCCGCCCTGCCGGCCCCGGAGACCGCGGCCGTCGTCGACCGGATGTACGACGCCCTCGCCCGGGGCGACGTCGCCGCCGCCCGCGCCTGCGTCACCGACGACGTCGTGGTGTGGCACTCCTTCGACCAGGTCCCCGTGGGCCACGCCGAGCTCCTGACCGCGTGGGAGCAACTGATCGGCGGCTTCGCCGAGCGGTCGTTCGTCGACGTCCGCCGCAGCCCCGTCCCCGGCGGCTGGGTCCAGCGGCACACGATGGTCTGCACGACCGCCTCCGGCGACCGGGTCGCCTGGCCGCTGTGCATGTTCTTCACGCTGCGCGACGGCCTCGTCTGCCGGATGGACGAGTACATCGACCGCGCCGGCCGCTACACCCCCGATGCCCACGCCACGACGACGCCCGGGCTCCCCCCGGCGTCGGCCGGCGTCCTCTGAACGACCCTCGAAGGAGACCACCCGTGCACGATCTCGTGATCCGCGGCGGCACCGTCGTCGACGGCACCGGCGCCCCGGCGGCCACCGCCGATGTGGCCGTCGACGACGGCCGCATCACCGAGGTCGGGCGGGTGAGCGCGCGAGGTCGGCAGGAGATCGAGGCCGACGGCGCGCTGGTCACTCCCGGCTTCGTCGACATCCACTCGCACTACGACGGCCAGTTCCTCTGGGACGACCGCATCGACCCGAGCTTCGGCCACGGCGTGACCACGGTGATCGGCGGCAACTGCGGCGTCGGGTTCGCCCCGGTCGAGCCGCAGCACCGGCGGGCGCTGGTCGAGCTGATGGAGGGCGTGGAGGACATCCCCGACGTCGTCATCGAGGAGGGGCTGGACTGGCGCTGGCGCAGCTTCCCCGACTTCCTCGACCGGCTGGGCGCGCGGAAGTACACGATGGACATCGGGACGCACATCTCCCACTCGCCGCTGCGGGTGTTCGTGATGGGCGACCGGGGGCTGGGCCACGAGGCGGCCACCCCGGAGGACGTCGCTCTCATGGCGAAGCTCGTCCGCGAGGCCATGGACGCCGGCGCGATGGGCTTCTCGGGCGCACGGATCCTCGAGCACACGTCCAGCCGGGACGAGTTCGTGCCCGGCACCTTCGCCGAGGACGACGAGCTGCTGGGCATCGCCCGGGCCCTGGGCGAGTCCGGCCACGGCGCGTTCCAGATCATCCCGCTGGGCGCCAACGGCGAGACCTACGTGACCAAGGACGCCGGCGAGGAGACCCGCCGGGCCGAGCACGACCGGATCGTGCGGATCGCGCGGACGTCCGGCCGGCCCGTCGTCTACTCCCTCATGCAGTTCGCCAGCCACCCCGACGACTGGCGGCTGATGCTGGCCGAGTCGGAGAAGGCGGCCGCGGAGGGCCTGCGCATCCACCCGCACGTCGGCGGCCGGGGCATCGGGGCGCTCACGATGCTCGACGGCTACCACATCTTCATGCTGCGGCCCTCCTACCGGGAGGTCGCGCACCTACCGCTGGCCGAGCGGGTGGTGGCGCTGCGCGACCCCGCGCGGCGGGCGCGGATCCTCGCCGAGGTGAGCGACCCGGCCGGCGTCGACCCCAAGCAGTACGACTTCGTCCAGATGCTGACCGGTCGCATCGCCAACATCTACCCGCTGACGTTGCCCCTGGACTACGAGCCGGAGCCCGACCGCAAGCTCGGGGTGCTGGCCGCGGCCGCGGGGGCGCCGCAGGAGGCGTTCCTCTACGACCACTACACCGCCGGCGACGGTCGCAACGTCTGCGCGAGCTTCTACCTCAACTACGCCGACGGCAGCCTGAGCGCGCTCCACGAGCTGCTCTCGCGGCCGATCACCTCCTTCGGGCTGGCCGACGGCGGCGCCCACATGAAGTTCGCCTGCGACGCGTCGCTGCCCTCGTTCCTGCTGTCGTTCTGGGCGCGGGACCGCCGGCGCGGGCCCCTGCTGTCGGTCGAGCAGGTCGTCAACAAGCTCACCCGGCAGAACGCCGACATCTACGGCCTCTCCGACCGCGGCGTCGTGGCGCCGGGGCGCCGCGCGGACCTCAACGTGATCGACCACCAGCGGCTGCAGCTGCAGATGCCGGAGATGGTCTTCGACCTGCCGAGCGGGGGCCAGCGGCTGCTGCAGGGCGCCACCGGCTACCTGGCCACCGTCGTCGCCGGGGAGATCACCCGCCGGAACGACGCCGAGACCGGCGCCCGCCCCGGCCGCCTGATCCGCTCGCGCCCCGCCTGACGCTGAGCCCGCCGTGATCATCGGCGGGTGGCTGCCCCCGTCGGCGCGGCGGGCAGCCACCCGCCGATGATCAACCCGGGTGGGGCCGCGGGAGAACGGCGTATCCTGCCTCTCGGCGCCGCGCCGGGCGGGGCCGTGGTCGACAAGGCGCGGAGGCCCCCTGGTGCAGGACGAACCGGCCGGGCCGGCGACGGACGCCGACGAGGCGACTCCCGCCTGGATCACGCGGGCCGCCGACCGGGCACCGAGCGTGCAGAACTCGCGGATGCGCAGCATGCGTCGGGCGCAGCAGATCGTCGACGCCGCGCGGCACCTCATCACCACGCAGGGCTCGGACTTCACCACGCACATGCTGGTGAAGGAGGCGGGCATCGCCGTCCAGACGCTGTACAAGCACTTCGCCGGCAAGGATCAGGTGGTCCTGGCCGTGCTCGAGGACATGATCGCCGAGACCGTCCAGCAACTGGAGGTCGCGAGCGCCGAGATCGCCGACCCGGTCGAGCGGCTGCGCTTCTACGTCACCACGATCCTGGGCAGCCTCGGCACCCAGGACAGCCGGGTCGGGCGCTTCATCACGACCGAGCACTGGCGGCTCGTGGCGCTGTACCCCGAGGAGATCGGCCGGGCGACCCAGCCGGTCGCCGACCTGTTCCAGCGCGCCCTGCGCGAGGGCGAGGACGCCGGACTGCTGCACCCGTCGGACGCGGCGTACGACGCCTGGCTCACCAACGAGCTGATCCGCACGGTCTTCCACCACTACCAGTTCGCCTCGACCGGCGAGCCGGCCGACGTGGTCGCCGAGCGCGTCTGGCGCTTCTGCCTCGGGGCCTGGGGCGGCCGCCCGTAGCCGCAGCCCGACCTGGTGCCTCCGGGTACGGCGGTCCCTCACCGGTCCCGGAGTACCCGGCCGGGGCGCGCCTGCGTGGGGCCGTCGGCGTCGCGGATCCGCTCGCCGTTGACCCACACGCCCTCGATGCCGGTGCTCGGGGCGACCAGCCGGTCCGCCCCGGCGGGCAGGTCGCGCACCCGCTGCATCGGCCCCACGCCCACCGTGGCGGGGTCGAAGAGGACGACGTCGGCAGCCGCACCGGGCACCAGCCGACCCCGCCCGCGCAGCCCGAACAGCTCGGCGGGCTGACCGGTCAGCCGCCACACCGCCTGCTCGAGGGTCAGTACCTGCTTCTCGCGCACCCAATAGCCGAGCAGGTGGGTCGCGAAGACGGCGTCGCAGAGCTGGTTGGCGTGGGCTCCGGCGTCGGAGAGCCCGAGCACCGTGCGCTCGTCGCGCAGCAGCGCCGCCACGCCGTCCTCGTCGTCGTTGGCCTGGACCTGCCGGAAGCGCGTGCGGAGATCGTCGTCGAGCGCGACGTCGCAGAGGACGTCCACCGGCCGGACCCCGCGCGCGGCCGCGAGCTCGGCCAGCGAGGGCCCGTCGGCGAGCTCGGGATGGGCCACCGTCTCCTGCACGAACATCCGCCCCCACAGGGCCGGCCAGTGCTGCTCGGTGTCGGCGTGCGCGCGGGACCGCCACGCCGGGTCGCGGTAGACGGCGGCCCTCTCCCCGGCCGGCCGGCCCAGCACCTCGGCGAAGGCGGGGATGCGGGCGAACGGGAACGGCTCGGCCAGGGTCGCCTGCATGACCACCGGCCGGCAGGCCACCTGCGGCACCACCGAGCCACGCGCGGCCCCGCGCTCCACCATCTCCAGCGGATCGGCGCCGCCGTGGCTGGCCATGAGCGCCGTCCAGGTGGTCGGCCGGCCGATGGCCTCGGACAGCTCGGCGATCTCCTCGATGTCCAGGTCCGGCCCCCGGGTGAGCGCCAGGACCCCGCGACCGGCCCGGGTCAGCGCCGAGGCCAGCGTGCGCAGCTCGCCGAGCGAGGCCAGCCGCGAGGGCACCGGCCTGCCGTACGCACCGGCGTGCGCCGGCTGCCGCGACGAGGCGAAGCCGACCGCGCCGGCCGCCAGCGCCTCGTCGACGAGGGCGGCCATGGTCGCGATCTCCTCGTCGGACGCCGCCCGCTCCATGGCGTCGGGGCCGAGCACCGCCAGCCGCAGCGGCGTGTGCCCGAGCATCGCCGCCACGTTGAGCCGGGGCCGGGCACGCTCGACGGCGTCGAGGTACTCGGGGAAGGACTCGAAGGACCAGTCGATGCCGGCGGTCAGCGCCTCCAGCGACATGCCCTCGACGTTCTCCAGCGTCCGGGCGATGATCTCCCGGCCGTCGGGCCGGGTGGGGGCGATGCCGAACCCGCAGTTGCCCATGACCACGGTGGTCACGCCGTGCCAGGACGACGGCGTGAGGTCGGGGTCCCACAGCACCTGGGCGTCGTAGTGGGTGTGGATGTCGACGAACCCGGGGGCGACGACGAGGCCGCCGGCGTCCACCTCCTCGTCCCCGCGCAGCGTGCCCGGCGGGCCGATCTCGGCGATCGTCGCGCCCTCGAACCGGACGTCGGCCGGGCGGGCCGGGGCGCCGGTGCCGTCGGCGAGGAGGCCGCCCCGGATCACCGTCACGGCAGCGGCCGCGGGGGCAGGGGGTGGCGGAAGACCCGGGCCGCGTTGCCGTGGGTGATCGCGCGGATCGCCTCGACGTCCAGCGACGGGTTCTCCCCGAACCGCTGCCGCAGCAACGGCTGGGTGTCGGGCCAGGTGCTGTCGGTGTGCGGATAGTCCATCTCGACCATGATCCGGTCGGCGCCCAGCTTCTCCACCGCCACGGCGAGCGTCGAGGGGTCGTCCAGGGTGCAGAAGTAGAAGTGGTCGCGCAGGACCTCCGACGGCGGCGTGCCATGGGTCCACTGCGCGAAGTCCGAGAGGCTGCCGGCGTGGGCCAGCATGAAGTCCAGCCGGTCCAGCAGCATCGGCACCCAGCCGATCCCGCCCTCCGACAGCACGATGGACAGCTCCGGATAGCGGACGGGCACCCCCGACCACAGCCACTCCACCGCCGACAGCAGCGACAGGGCGGGGAACAGCGTCGTGTTCTTCTCGAACCGGGGGCCGTCCGGCGGCAGGTCGAGCATGCCGGAGGAGCCGACGTGCAGGCACAGCGCGGTGCCGGTCTCCTCGCAGGCACGGAACAGCGGCGCCCAGTGCTCGGAGTGCACCGGCGGGTAGCCGAGGCGGTGCGGCAGCTCGGGGAAGGAGAGCGCGGTGAACCCGCGGGCGGCGTTGCGGCGGACCTCGGCCGCGCCCACCTCGGGGTCGGCGAGCCAGGTGATGCCCATCGGGATGACCCGGGTCGGGTGGCGCCCGTGCCACTCCTCGTACATCCAGTCGTTCCAGGCGCGCATGACTGCCTGGCCGAGGTCGACGTCCGTCGTCCGGGAGAAGACCGCGCCGGCGAAGCCGGTGATGGACGACGGGAAGTTGAGCGAGGCCCAGATCCCCCCGATGTCCATGTCGCGGACGCGGGCGTCGATGTCGTAGCAGCCGGGGCGCATCTCGGCGAAGGACGTCGGCTCGTCGCTGAGGGTCTCGAACGACGTGTAGCCGGCGACGGCGTTGAGCCCGACCTGCAGGAAGAGGTTGCCGTCGAAGTCCCACGCCTGCCGGCCGGGGGTCGACACCGCCATCGGCGGCAGGCCGCTCTGCGCCCGGGAGTAGGTCTTCCCCGGCTCCAGCTCCATGATCCGCGGGAACCGGCCGGCGAACCGGGCCGGCTCGCGCCCCTCGAACATGTCCGGCGGCTCGACGAGGTGGTCGTCGACCGAGATGACCGTGTAGTGCACCTCGCGGGGCTCGGGGTCGCGCAGGAACTCCGGGAGCTCCTCCCCCGGGGCCGCCTGGGTCAGCTGGGTCATGTCCGCTCCTCCCGATCAGCACCGAGTGGCGCCCGACACAGTGTCTCAGCTGGCACTCATGAGTGTCAACGAGCCCCGCCGAGGAGCGGAGCGGCGCTAGGCTGCGCGGCGTGCAGACCGACGGGGCGGCCACGCTGGCGGACGCGAAGCGGCGGGCGGCCGAGCAGCACGTCCTGGACGCGGTGCGCCGGCACGTCGTGCGGCACGGCCTCGACGCCACCATGGAGGAGCTCGCCGCGGCGTCCGGGCTGAGCCGCCGGACCCTCTTCCGGATGTTCGCCAGCCGGGAGCGGCTCATCGGCGCCGCCTTCGAGGCCGGGTTCGCCGACCTCGCGCAGGAGCTCCCCGCCTACGACGGCGACCTGGAGCGGTGGGTCGCGGCGCTGTGCCGGACGGCGCACCAGCTCAACGCCTCGCACGGGCCGGGCTACTGGGAGTTCACCTCGCGGGCCGATCTGCCGGCCGAGCTGGCCGCCAGCCAGCACCAGCGCAGGCTGCTGCAGCGGGCCACCGCGCGGGACCTCGCGGACACGATGTGGCGTGCCGCGGGCCGCGACGGCGCCCCGGCCGACACGCTCGTGGCGTGCGTCGGAGCCCACCTGAGCGCCCACTTCACCGCCGCGGTGACCACCGACCTGGGCAGCACCTGGGAGGCGGCGGCGGAGATCGCGGCCCGCGCCGTGCTGGCCGAACTCGACCGGCACGCCCCCGCCTGACAGTGAGGATGGAGAGGACGGGGTCACCCCTGGTGGTCTGACTCTCCGCCTGACCGACGCCTTGCTGTCCTGCTGTGGGATGTGTCGGCCGTGTGGGGGTGGCCCCGTCCCTGCACGTCACCGGGCGGGACGTCCGTGACCTCATAGGAGCCTGTGCAAGAGGCGCCCATCACTGTCCTGTCCGCCTCGTCCGGCTCGGTGCGTGCCGTCTCATCGGTACGAGCGACAAGGACGGCGATGACCATCATGGCGAGTACGGGGCTGGATGTCTTCGGCGGCGTGGACACCCACGGCCGGACCCACCACGCGGCTGCGATCGACGGCACCGGCAGGCTGCTGGGCGATGCGGAGTTCGCCGCCACCGCGGCTGGCTATGCGGCGCTGCTGGCCTGGCTGAACGCCTTCGGCCGGCTGCTGAAGGTGGGCGTGGAGGGCACCGGCACCTACGGCGCCGGCCTGGCCCGGCACCTCGCTGCGCAGAAGGTCGAGGT
>NZ_FOEE01000009.1 GCF_900110555.1 Trujillonella endophytica | reverse complement strand
GTCCGGCGCCAGCTGCTCGCGTAACGCGACGATCCGCTCGACCAGCCACTCCGGTGTCGCCGACGGCGAGACGTGCGGCCGCCGAGAGCGCTCCGTCCACGCGCCCTCGGCGGCCACCCGCGCCCGATGCCGGTAGAACGTCCGCGGCTCGACCCCGTTGACCCGGCACCACTCCGCGACGTTCTCGATCGGCACGCCGACCTGCAACGTCGCATCCAGCAGCTTCATGACTGGCGCTCGCTTCCCCACACCACCTCATCGGCGTTGTGATGATCAAGCGACACATGTCATGAGACTTCAGGACTGACAGATGTCCTCGGACTCAACATGCAGGTTTCCTGCACCGTGGCACTCCACTCAGGCGGCCAGCGCCGCCACGGGGGGTGTGCGGGCGGCGCGGCGGGCGGGCAGGACGCTGGCGAGCAACCCGGCGACCGTGGCGACGACGACGATGGCGGCCACCTGCAGCCACGGCATGCTCAGCACCACCTCGCCCTGCCCGCCGAGCAACGACGCGACGCCGACCAGCCCGTACCCGGTCCCGAGCAGCACCCCGAGGACCGCGGCCACCCCGGCCACGAGCGCCGCCTCCCAGGCCAGCAGCCCGCGCACCTGCCCGCGGGTGAGCCCGAGCGCCCGCAGCAGGCCGTTCTCCTGCCGGCGCTCCACCACCGACAGCGCGAGGGTGTTGCCCACGCCGATCAGCGCGATGACGACGGCGACGCCGAGCAGGCCCGTGACGACCAGCAGCAGGACGTCGAGCACCTCGTCCAGCGCCGCCCGCTCGCTGGCCAGCCCCGTCACCGCGGCGGTCGGCCGCGCGGCGCCGGCGAGGTCGGTCACCTCGTCGACCACCGCCGCCGGGTCGGCGCCGTCGTCCAGCCGGAGCCAGACGGTGTCGGCCACCGCGCCCGGCGCCAGCGCCGCCAGGTCCGTCGCGGTCAGCAGCGGCTCCTCGGTGTCTCCGAGCAGCGCGGTGAACGTCCGCGTGCCGCCCGCGCCGGTCAGCGTCACCTCCTCGCCGGCCGCGACGCCCCAGCCCTCCACCGTCCACCACGGCAGGACGACGGTGCCGTCGGCCGGCAGCGGCAGGTCGTCGGTGGAGCGCAGCACCGCGGCGGCCCGGGCGGGGTCGACGCCCAGGCCGCGGGTCTCGTAGCCGTCGGGCCCGGTGACCGGCCCGGCGGTCAGCGCCACCGCGGCGCGGACGCCGTCCACCGCCTGCAGCCGCCCGACCAGCGAGGCCGGGAGGCCGTCCTCGGTGTTGCCGGTGACCTCCACGTCGGTCGGGTACTGCGCGGCCAGGCCCGCCTGCGCGCTCGACCGGGTGGAGGCCGCCCCCACGACCATCGCGCTGGTCAGGGTGACGCCGATCAGCAGCGCGGTGGCGGTGGCGGCCGTCCGGCGCGGGTTGCGGGTGGCGTTGCCGCCGGCCAGCCGCGCGGTCACCCCGCCGCGGCGGGCGAGCCGCCCGGCCGCCGCCACCACCGGCGGTACCGCCCGCTGGGCGAGCAGCACCAAGCCGAGGAAGCTCAGCGCGCCACCGGCCAGGGCGGCCGGCACGCTCCCGCCGGCCACCCCGGCCGCCATCAGCAGCACCCCGGGGACGACGAGCAGCAGCCCCGCGACCAGCCGCAGCATCCCGCCACGGGAGCGCAGGGGAGCCGGGTCGAGCGGGCGCATCGCGGCCAGCGGGGCGACCCGGGTGGCGGCCCGCGCCGGGGCGAGCGCGGCGACCAGCGTGGTCAGCGTCCCGATCGCCAGACCGCCGAGGACGGCCGACAGCGGCACCGACACCCCGGCCAGCGGCACCGGCGAGTCGGTGCCCACCAGCGCGGAGACGCCGGCGGCCAGGCCGATGCCCGCGCCCACGCCGAGCGCGGAGGCGGCGACGCCGGTCAGCGCGGCCTCGGCGAGGACGCCGCGGCGGATCTGCCGCGCGGTGGCCCCGACGCAGCGCAGCAGGGCCAGCTCGCGGGTCCGCTGCGCCAGCAGGACGGCGAAGGTGTTGGCGATGACCAGGCCCGCCACCAGCAGCGCGACGGTGCCGAAGACCAGCAGGACGAGGGTGAGCACGTCCGCGTCGCCGGTGAGCGCCTCGGTCTCGGCCACGGCCTGCTCCTCGCCGGTGCGCACGGCGACGTCCCGGCCGGCCAGCGCCGACCCCACCGCGGCGGCGAGGTCGTCGGCGTCGGTGCCCGCCGTCCCGGCGATCCGCAGCTCCGTCGGGCCCAGCGCCCCCCACGCGGCCACCTGCGCGCCGATGACGAACGCGCGGCCGTTGATCCCGGCGGACGGGTCGCCGCGCAGGTCGACGACGCCGACCACGGTGACCTGCGACGCGTCCTCCCGGCCGTCCTCGCCGTAGGTGGTCACGGTGAGCACGTCCCCGACCTCGGCGCCCACGCGCTCGCTGACCGCGGCTTCGCCGAGCCGGTCGGGGAGTGCGCCCGCGGCCAGTTGCTGCCAGCGCAGTGCCGGGTCGTCGGCGACGGAGTCGACCAGGAGGTACTGGGCGCCGGTGCGCCCGGGCACGAGGGCCTGCACCGACGTGGCGACGGCGACGTCGACGGCGGCCACGCCGGGGAGACCGTCGAGGTCCGCGGCCGCCTCGTCCACCGGCTCGCCGTCCGAGGTGACGACGACGTCGGCGCTCACGTACCGCGCGCCGACGGCCTCGAGCATGGTGGCGCGGGTGGTCTCGCCGAGGGTCAGCGTGGCGACGACGAAGCCGACCGCGATGACGATGGCGACGGTGGAGGCGACGAGCCGGGCCAGGTGCGCGCGCAGGTTCGCCGTGATGATGCGGAGCACGGGGGTCAGGCCCCCAGCCCGCGCAGCGCGGTGAGCACCGAGTCGGCGGTCGGGTCGGCCAGGTCGCCGGCCACGCGACCGTCGGCGAGGAGGACGACGCGGTCGGCGTAGGCGGCCGCGCCCGGGTCGTGGGTGACCATGACGACGGTCTGGCCGGTCTCCCGCACGCTGCTGCGCAGCAGGCCGAGGACCTCGGCGCCCGAGCGGGAGTCCAGGTTGCCGGTCGGCTCGTCGGCGAAGACGACGTCGGGGCGGGGGAGCAGCGCGCGGGCCACGGCCACCCGCTGCTGCTGACCGCCCGAGAGCTCCGCGGGCCGGTGCCGCAGCCGGTCGCGCAGCCCGAGGCGGGCCACGACGGCGTCGAACCAGCCCGGGTCGGGGCGCCGGCCGGCCAGCTGCATCGGCAGCACGATGTTCTCCCGGGCGTCGAGCACCGGCAGCAGGTTGAAGGACTGGAAGACGAAGCCGATCCGCTCGCGGCGCAGCCGGGTGAGCTGGTCGTCGCGCAGGCGGGTCAGCTCGGTGCCGCCGAGGAACACCTGCCCGCCGGTCGGGGTGTCCAGGCCGGCGAGGCAGTGCATCAGCGTCGACTTGCCCGACCCGGACGGGCCCATGATCGCGGTGAAGGCGCCGCGGCCGAACGCGACGTCGACGCCGGCCAGCGCGTGCACCGCGGTCGGACCGCTGCCGTAGGTGCGGGTGAGGGCCGTGGCGCGGACGGCGTCCGCGGTCGGCGGCGGGGCGCCGGGAACGGTCATGAGGGGCACGGCAGCGGACACGGTTCGGGCCTTCCGACACGGGAGCGGGACGGGAGTCACGCTGCCGGTCGGGCCCGCCGTCCCGCGTCGGAGCGAGGGCCGGTCCTGGGCGCCGGGAGGTGCCCCCCGGGTCGGATGCCGCCGTCATCCCCGGGTCGGACTCACCGTGCAATTCCGCGCTTCTGCCCCGGGGCAATTCCGCGCTTCTGCGCGGTGCAATTCCGCGCTTCTGCCCCGGGGCAATTCCGCGCTTCTGCGCGGTGCAATTCCGCGCTTCTGCCCCGGGGCAGTTTCGCGCTTCTGCGCGGGAGGGGGGCAGGGGAGGCTAGGCGTCGCGGAGGAGGTCGGCCGGCTGCACCAGGCCGGTCCGGTAGGCCAGGACCACCGCCTGCACCCGGTCCCGCGACCCCGTCTTCGCCAGCACGCGGCCGACGTGCGTCTTCACCGTCGCCTCGCTGACGACGAAGTGCGCGGCGAGCTCGGCGTTGGTCGCGCCGTAGGCCATCTGCACCAGTACCTCCCGCTCGCGCGGGGTGAGGTCGGCGAGCTCGCGCGGCTCCGCGGCGGGGGCCGACGACGTCCCGCGCAGCATCGGCGCGACGTGCTGCAGCAGTCGCCGGGTGGACGACGCCGCGATCACCGAGTCGCCGGCGTGCACGGTGCGGACGGCGGCGAGCATCTCCTCCGGCGGCGCGTCCTTGAGCAGGAAGCCGCTGGCCCCGGCGCCGATCGCGGCCACCACGTACTCGTCGAGGTCGAAGGTGGTCAGCACGACGACGCGGGGGGCGCCGTCCCGCGCGGTGACCTGCCGGGTCGCCTCGATGCCGTCGGTGCCGGGCATGCGCACGTCCATGAGGACGACGTCGGCCGGCGTGCGCGCGAGCAGCCGCACCGCCTCGTCGCCGGTGCCGGCCTCCCCGACCACGGTGAGGTCGGCCTGGGAGTCGATGACCATGCGGAAGCCGGCCCGCACCATCTGCTGGTCGTCGACGAGCACCACCCGGATCCGGCCGTCGGGCGCGGTCATCGCCGGCTCCGGTAGGGGAGCAGCGCCTGCACCGCGAAGCCGCCGCCGGCGCGCGGGCCGGCCGTCAGGCGCCCCCCGTGCAGCTGCGCCCGCTCCACCATGCCGCGCAGGCCTTGACCGGAGCCGTCGGCCCCGCCCGTCACGAGCGCCGCCGACGCGCCCCGACCGTCGTCGAGCACCGCCACCTCCAGGCCGTCGTCCCGCCACGAGAGTCGCACCCAGGCGCGGCCGGCCGAGCCGGCGTGCTTGAGCACGTTGGTCAGGGACTCCTGCACGATCCGGTAGGCCGCCAGCTGCGGCCCGGCCGGCAGCGGCCGCGGCGTGCCCTCGACGAGCAGGTCGACGTCGAGGCCGCTGGCCCGCACGTCCTCCACCAGCGCCGGCACCGCGGCGACGTCGGGCTGCGGGGCGTAGGCCTCGCCCGGGCCCTCGCGGAGCACGCCGAGCAGGGCCCGCATGTCGGTCAGCGCCTGCCGGCCGGTCGCCGCGATCGCCTCGAGCGCGCCGGTCGCCGCCGCGGGGTCCGCGCGCCCGGCGTAGCGGCCGCCGTCGGCCTGCGCGATGACGACCGACAGCGAGTGGGCCACGACGTCGTGCATCTCCCGGGCGATGCGGGCACGCTCGGCCGTGGCGGCCAGCCGCATCTCCTGGTCGCGCTCGATCTCCAGCAGCCGGGCCCGCTCCTCCAGCCCGGCCTCGCGCTGCACGCGGAGGCGGCGCAGGTGGCCCAGGGCCCAGGCGGCGACGACGGCGATCGCGATGGTCCCGGTGACCAGGACCAGGTCGTTGGGGTCCTGCGACGCGGTGTAGTACACGGTGGCCGCCAGGACGGCCCCGAGCAGACCCAGCAGCAGGCCCGCCAGGCCCGCCCAGCGCGGTGCGTAGGCCGCGAGCGCGTGCACCATCACCAGCGCGGCGACGTCGGCCGGCAGGAGCTCCGGCACGCCGCCGAGCTGCACCAGCCCGAGGACGCAGACCACCGCGGCGGCCGCGACCGGAGCCCGCCGCCGCCAGGCCAGCGCCGCGATCATCAGCGTGCCGAGCGCGCCCGCCGTCGCCTCGTAGGGAGCCCAGGCCCCGGCCGGCAGCAGCACCAGCGTGAACCACAGGAGCCCGGCGAGGCCCGCGTCGACGCCGAACGGATGGCGTCGCGTCGAGGCGGCCAGGTTCTCCAGGGGGTGGTCCATCGCGGATCGAATCTAGGCAGTGGACGGCGCGCCGTCGTCCACCCGCGGGATGACCCGCCGCTCCCGCCAGGGGTGGACGGCGGTCAGCCGCCGACGTTGCAGCCGACGAGGCCGGAGCTGACGTCGATCGGGGCGAAGGTCGTGCCGTCCTCGGCGACCAGGCCCTCCACCCGCAGCCGGCCGTCGCTGTCCCCGCAGTCCTCCCCGGGCGGGTCGACGGTGAGCGCGACGGTGCCCGCGACGACGTCCTGCCGCAGCGTGGGCTCCGGGCCGAGGAGGACGTCGGTGCAGAAGTTCTCCGAGAGGTCGCCCGGGCCGCTGTGCACGGTGACGAGGACGGCGGGGTCCGGCAGCTCGTAGCCGAACTCCGAGGGCTCGCCGGCCGGCCGGTCGGCGACGTCGACGGTCACCGTCACCACGACCTCGCCGGACTCGGACGCGGCCCAGAAGGTGACCTCGCCGCACGCGGCCCCGCGGACCAGTTCGACGCCGTCCCCGGCCGGTCCGGCGCTGGTACCGCCCGCGGGGGACGCCGCCCCGGAGACCTCCGTGGTCGAGCAGCCGGTGAGCAGCGCGACGGCCAGGCAGGTGAGCACGACGGGGGAGGACGGCGGGAGGCGGTGGGCGGGCATCGGGGGATTGTGCAGCCGCCGAGGCTCGCCGCGGGCAGATCGCGGCTCGCCGATCAGCTTCTTGACCTTAGGGCGCTATCACTATAAAGATTGCTGAGACAGCTGTGACACCGATCTCCTCCGGGGTCCGGCCCGATCAGGTCGCGCGACGTCGGAAGTGGGGCCGCATGCTCGTCTTCACCGCGAAGCGGGTGGTCCGAGCGCTGCTCGTCATCCTCTTCGCGACCTTCCTCGTGGTGGCGCTGCTCTCCATCGCGCCGGGGTCCCTGGCGGTGACTCTGCTCGGCGACGCCGCGACGCCGGACGCGGTGGCCGAACTGGAGGCCAGACTCGGACTGGACGAGCCGCTGTGGGAGCAGTACTTCGGCTGGCTGGGCGACGCCGTGACGGGCGACTTCGGGACGTCCCTGCGGACGCGGCAGGACGTGCTGGACTCGGTCCTCGAGCGGCTGCCGGTGACCCTGGAGCTCGCGCTCCTCGCGCTGGTCATCGCCCTGGCCGTCTCGGTGCCGATGGCGCTCGCCGCGGCCAACCGGCCGGGCAGCCCGATCGACCGCGTCTCCACCTTCCTGGCGTCGGTCGGCCTGGCGCTGCCGGCGTTCGTCGTCGCCCCGGTCCTCGTCTACTTCCTGTCGGTGCAGGCGGGCCTGTTCCCGGTGGCCGGGTGGGAACGCGTCGGCGAGGGAGTCGGGGCCAACCTGCACCACGCCCTGCTGCCGGCCATCGCGGTGGCGATCCCGGAGATCGCGGCGTTCCAGCGGCTGCTGCGCACCGACCTGGACTCGACGCTGCACGAGGACTTCATCTCCGCAGCCAGGGCCCGGGGCCTGTCCCGCTCCTACATCCTCTGGCGGCACGCCCTGCGCCCGTCGTCGTTCTCGCTGGTGACGCTGGCCGGCATCTCGTTCGGCCGGCTGATCGGCGGCACGGTGATCGTCGAGGCGGTCTTCACGCTGCCCGGCCTCGGGTCGCTCATCGCCGGGTCGATCGCGTCCCGCGACGTGATCGCCGTCCAGGGGGCGGTCGCCTTCATCGTCATCGCCTACGTCGTCATCAACACCCTGGTCGACATCGGCTACGGGTTCCTCGATCCCCGCGTCCGACGAGAGGCCGTCTGATGAGCATCGTCGAACCGGGCGTCGCGCCGCCGAGCCTGCCGAGCGCGGGCCCGAAGCTGCCTGCCCCCCGGGCCCGCCGGTCCTGGCTCGTCGCCCTCTGCACCGGCTGGCTGGCCCTGGTGGTACTGGCCGCGCTGCTCGCGCCGGTCCTCCCGCTGGCCGAGTACGGCGTGATCGCCGGCCCTCCGCGCGGGAAGCCGGAGCTGTCCCTCGACGGGCTGCTCGGCTACGACGTCCTCGGCCGCAGCATGCTCTCCCGGCTCGTCTCCGGGGCGCAGGCCTCGCTGCTGGTGGGCGTGGTCTCGGCGCTCATCGCGTTCGTCGTCGGCTCGTTCCTCGGCCTGCTCGCCGGGTTCCTGCGCGGCGCGGTCGACACGGTCATCTCCTTCGTCACCGACACCCTGCTCGCCTTCCCCCCGCTGGTGATGCTCCTGGCGCTGGCCTCGGTCCTGCGGCCCAGCGCCGAGACGCTGATCGTGTCGCTGTCGCTGCTGATGACGCCGACCTTCGCCCGGCTCGCCCGGGCCAACACGCTGCGCTGGGCGTCCCGGGAGTTCGTCATGGCGGCGACGAACATGGGCGCCGGCCTGCCGCGGCTGATGGGCCGCGAGGTGCTGCCCAACGTGCTGCCGTCGGTGGCGGCCTACCTGCCGGTGGTGATCGCCGCCCTCATCGTGGCGGAGGGGTCGCTGAGCTTCCTCGGCCTCGGCATCCCCTCACCGACCCCCAGCTGGGGCGGCATGATCAGCGACGGGCAGGACCTGATCTCCCGCTTCCCCAACCTCGTCTTCGTGCCGGCGGTGACGATCCTGCTGACCGTGCTGGCGCTGAACATCGTCGGTGACCGGCTGCGGATCCGTTTCGGGGAGGGGCCCCGATGACGGGCGCTCCGCCGCTGCTGCAGATCGAGGACCTGCACACCTGGATCGCCACCGACGCCGGTCCCGTCCGCGCGGTCGACGGGGTCTCTCTCGAAGTCGCCGCGGGCGAGGCCGTCGGCCTCGTCGGGGAGTCCGGCTCGGGCAAGTCGATGCTCGCCCGCACGGTCATGGGTCTGCTGCCGGATCGGGCGAGCACCTCCGGGTCGGTCCTCTTCGCCGGCGTGGACATGCTCACGGTGTCGGAGAAGGCCCGGCAGGCGCTGCTCGGCCCCAAGGTGGCGATGGTCTTCCAGGACGCCGGCCGGGCGCTGAACCCGGTCGTCCGCATCGGTCGCCAGATCACCGAGGGCATGGTGCGCCACCTCGGCATCTCCCGGTCCGAGGCGCAGGAACGGGCGGTCGGGCTGCTCACCGAGGTGGGCGTGCCGGACCCGCGGCGGCGGCTGTCGAACTACCCGTTCCAGCTCTCCGGAGGCATGCGGCAGCGGATCATGATCGCGATCGCGCTGGCCTGCGAGCCGGACCTGCTGATCGCCGACGAGCCGACCACCGCCCTCGACGTCACCGTCCAGCGGCAGATCCTCGACCTGCTCGACCGCGTCCGCACCTCCCGCGGCATGGGGCTGGTCCTGATCAGCCATGACCTGGGGCTGGTCGCCGGCCGTACCGACCGCGTCGCGGTCATGTACTCCGGCCGGATGGTCGAGGAGGGCCCGACGGACGCCGTCTTCGACACCCCGCGGCACCGCTACACCGAGGCGCTGCTCGCGTCGACGCCGTCCCTCGACACCCCGCGCGCCCGCCGGATGCGCGTGATCGAGGGGTCGCTGCCCGATCCGCGCAGGCCTCCCCCCGGCTGCCGCTTCGCCCCCCGGTGCACCGCGCGCACCGAGGCGTGCGACGAATCCGGCGTCGACGTCCTCCGGGACGGCGTGCTGGGCCACCGGCACGCCTGCGTCCACCCCACGGGGACGCCCGGCGCCACCGCGCTGACGAAGGCCGTGGCCGCCGACGAGACGAGGATCTGAGATGGCCGGGACGGGCGAGGCGCACCTGCTGGTCGACGCGGAGGGCACCGTGCTCTCCGTGCGCCACCTGCAGGTGGAGTACCGGACACCCGGCGGTGTCGTGCACGCCGTGAGCGACGTCAGCTTCGACGTCCGGCCGGGGGAGACGCTCGGGCTCGTCGGTGAGTCCGGCTGTGGCAAGTCGACGACGGGCAAGGCCGTGCTCCGGCTGGAGAAGCTCGCCGGCGGCCAGGTGGTCTACCGCGGTCAGGACCTGGCGTCCGCCAAGCGGGGCACCCTGCGGCCGCTGCGGCGCAAGTTGCAGATGATCTTCCAGGACCCGGTCTCGTCGCTGAACCCCCGACGCTCCGTCCGCGAGCTCGTCGTCGAGGGGCTGACCATCGCGGGCCGCCCCGCGGCCGAGCGGCGGGAGGCCGCCGACCGGGTGCTGGCCGACGTCGGGCTGGACCCCGAGCGGTTCGGCCCCCTGCGCCCGCGCCAGCTCTCCGGCGGGCAGGCCCAGCGCGTGGCGATCGCCCGGGCCCTGGCCATCCGGCCCGATCTGATCGTGTGCGACGAGCCGGTCTCGGCCCTCGACGTGTCGGTCCAGGCCCAGATCGTCAACCTGCTGCACGACCTGAAGGACGAGCACGCCCTGACGCTGGTCTTCATCAGCCACGACCTGTCCGTCGTCCGATCGGTCTGCGACCGCGTGATGGTGATGTACCTGGGCCGCATCTGCGAGGTCGGCGACGTCGACTCGGTCTTCGCGGCGCCGGCGCACCCCTACACGCGGGCGCTGCTGGACTCGGTGCCCCGGCGGCGTGCGGCCGGTGGCTTCCCCGGACCGGCGCTCGAGGGCGACATCCCGAGCCCGCTCGACCCGCCGTCGGGGTGCCGGTTCCGCACGCGGTGCCCGCTGGCGACCGAGCGGTGTGCGGTCGAGGTGCCGGAGGTGCGGGCGGTCGGCGACGGCCATTTCGCCGCGTGCCACCACGCCGACGCGCCCGCCGACCTCGGTCGGGTGCCGGTGTCCGTCTGATTCGGCGCGCTCGTGGCCGTGTCGTGACCTCCTTCGACCCCATCATTGCTATCTATGACATGCATCACCGTTGCTACCCCTCCATCCCCGACCCGAGGCAGGTCTCGTGACACTCACCCGACGGCGGAGCGCCCTCATCGGCGCCGCGCTCACCACGTCGTTGATCCTCGCCGGCTGCGGCGCGGACGAGGGCGGGGGTGGCGGAACCGAGGGCAGCGGCGAGCAGGCCAGTGGTGACCCGGTCGAGGGCGGTTCCCTCACCTACCTCGCCGTCACCGAGCCGGCGAACCTCGACCCGGCATCGCTGAGCAACTCGCTGGTGACCCAGTCCGTCTACGGCAACGCCCTGTACGGCCAGCTCCTGGAGATCACGCCCGGGGGCGAGGTGGAGTACGGGCTCATCGAGAACCTGGAGAACCGGGACGGCACCACCTGGATCGTCACCCTGCGCGAGGGGCTCACGTTCACCGACGGCACGCCGCTGGACGCCGAGGCGCTCAAGTACAACTGGGACCGCGCCAAGGACCGGACGGTCGCCGGCTCGCAGACCGTCGCTTCCGCAGCGGCCATCGCCGGCACCACGGTGGTCGACGACCGCACCCTCGAGGTGACCCTGGCCAAGCCGACGGCGCAGTTCGCCTCATTGATCATGGCCATCAACTTCGTCGGCTCGCCGACGGCGCTCGCCGAGGGGCCGGAGGCCTTCACCGCCGACCCGGTCGGGGCCGGGCCGTTCACGCTGGACTCGTGGACCCGGCAGGACCGGATGGTGCTCTCGGCGAACCCCGACTACTGGGACGCGCCGAGGCCCTACCTCGACGAGCTGGTCATCCGCGCCAACCCCGACGACAACCAGCGGTACAACTCGCTGCAGGCCGGCGAGGTCGACGTCGCGATCAGCAACAACTACGAGACGGTCCAGCTGGCCGGGGACGCCGGCATGACGACCCTGCCGGCAGGCTTCTCCGGCTTCACCAACCTGATGTTCAACTTCTCCACGGCGCCGTTCGACGACCCGCGTGCCCGCGAGGCCATCACGCTGGCGATCGACCGTCAGGCGCTGGTCGACACCCTGTACGGCGGGGCCGGTGAGGAGCCACCCACCTCGCTGATCCGGGAGACCTCCGCGCTGTACGACGACTCGGCGAGCTTCCCCGAGTCCGATGCCGAGCGCGCCCAGGAGCTGCTGGACGAGCTCGCCGCCGAGGGCAGGCCGCTGGAGTTCACGATCCTGTCGAGCAACAACAGCGACGTCGCCCGGGCCGGCGAGATCATGCAGGCCCAGCTGCAGGAGTTCGACAACCTGACCGTCTCGATCGAGGCCCAGGAGTCGGCGAGCTGGTTCGGCAGGCTCTCGCAGAACGACTACGACGCGACCATCTACGGCGCGGCGTACGTCGACCCCAGCCCGGTGCTGGACACGCTCGTGGGCACGGGCTCGGCGACGAACTTCAACCGGATCAGCGACCCCGCCCTCGACGCCGCCCTCGAGCGGGGCCGGCTCTCGGACGACCCGGACGAGCGGCGGGAGGCCTACCTCGAGGTCCAGCAGGTCCTGGTCGACCAGAGCGCGATGATCGTCTACACGTGGAGCCCGGCGTTCCTGATCACGAGCGAGGGCGTGGGTGGCATCCGCTTCTACGGATCCGGCAGCACCCCGGTGGACGGCCTCTGGCTCGTCTCGGACGCCTGACCCGACCGCCGGGCCCGGCCCGGCGCATCGGTGGGGAGCACCCCGCCGTGGACACCGAGAGGTGTTCCGCGGCGGGGTGCTCCGCCGTCCGGGGGAGGGCCGTCAGCGCGGGCCGAGGTGGCGCAGCAGCGTCTCGCCGACGTCCCGCATCGATGCGATCTGCTCGGGGCTGAGCTGGTCGAACAGGTGGGTGCGCACGCTCTCGACGTGCACGTGCGCGGCCGCGTCCAGCGCCTCGAACCCCTCGTCGGTGAGGACGGCGAGCTGGCCCCGGCCGTCCTCGGGGCACGTCTGCCGGCGCACCCAGCCGCGCTCCTCCAGGCGGGAGACCGCGTGCGACAGCCGGCTGCGCGAGGACAGGCACCGGTCGGCCAGCTCGCTCATCCGCATCGACCGGCCCGGGGTCTCGGAGAGGGCGACGAGGATCTCGTAGTAGGCGTGGGAGATGCCGGTGGAGTGGGTGAGCTCCCGGTCCAGCCGGTCCTGCAGCAGCATCGAGCTGAAGAGGTAGGCGCGCCAGGCCTTCTGCTCCTCGGCGTCGAGCCAGCGGGTCCCGTCGGCGGCCGCGTCCGGTGATCCCGAAGTCATGACCCCACCCTACTGGCGGAATAGTCAAGCCTTCAACTACGCTCTCCCACCAGAAGGTCAAACACTCAACTACTTGGAGGACCCCATGACCAGCGCCACCGCCGTCCAGATCCCCGGCTACGTCGCCGGCACCTGGGACATCGACGCCGCCCACTCGACCGTCGGCTTCGCCGTCCGCCACATGATGGTCAGCAAGGTCCGTGGCTACTTCCGCGACTTCGACGGCGTGATCACCACCGCCGAGGACCCCGCGCAGTCCACCGTGACCGCCCGCGTCAACATGGACTCGATCGACACCCGCCAGGAGCAGCGCGACGCGCACATCCGCTCCGCGGACTTCTTCGACGTCGGCAACCACACCGAGATGACCTTCCGGTCCACCGCCGTCCGCACCGACGGCGCCGACTGGACCGTCGTGGGCGACCTGACCATCAAGGGCATCACCAAGCCCGTGACGCTGGAGCTCGAGCTCAACGGCTTCGGTCCCGACGCCTACGGCGGCACGCGCGCCGGCTTCAGCGCCAAGACCGAGATCTCCCGCAAGGCCTACGGCGTCGACATCGACATGCCGATGGACGGCGGCGGCGTCGTCGTCGGCGACAAGATCTCCGTCGAGCTCGAGATCGAGGCCGTGCTCCGCACCGCCTGAGCCGGGGCTCTCGCGCGTCCTCCCTCGCCGTGACGCGTCCTCCCTCACCGCACACCGTGAGGGAGGACGCTGCGGGATCAGGTCACCTGATCCCGCAGCGTCGTCGTCCGGGACACTCGGGATGTGACGACGACGCTTCTGACCCGTGCCCGCACCCGCTTCCCCTCGGCCGCCCTCGTCGCCGCCGGGCTGGCCGCGGGGTTCGGCATCGCGCAGGGCACCGGCGTCCGCGCGCTCGGGGGCGCCGTCTTCGCCCTCGGCGGCCTGGCCGCGGCGGCGCTGTGGGTGCAGCGGCGCGGGTGGGCGGTCGCGCTCGGCCTCGGTGCGCTCTACGTCGGCGCCTTCGTGCTCGCCCACGTGCTGGCGCTCGGCGCGGGCCTGCCGGCCTGGCTCGCCGTCGGCGGCGTGACGATCGCGGCCGCCGGGGTCACCGCCGCCGTCGCCGACCGGCCCGAGGCCGCCTGACCTGCGCCTCCGCGCGGTGAGACTGGTCACGATCACCGGCCCGCTGCCCCCCACGGGCACCCTGCGGGCCCGCGGGCGGTCGGGGGCGGGGAATCCGTCCACTACCATGGGAAGGTCGCCGGGCCGGCGGCCGTTATCACCGGTGTCTGTGGTGCCCCGAGGCTGAGTGTCCGGGAGTGCCGACCCCCGAACTCTCCTGAGGTGCCTCTCCGCATGCCCACCCGCGACGACCTGCGCAACGTGGCGATCATCGCCCACGTCGACCACGGCAAGACCACCCTGGTCGACGCCCTCCTCCGCCAGGCGGGTGCCCTCGGGCGCGCCAAGGGCGAGGGGACGGACAACGACTCCACGCAGGACCGCGTCATGGACTCGATGGACCTCGAGCGCGAGCGCGGCATCACGATCCTGGCGAAGAACACGGCGATCCACCTGGCCGACGAGAACGGCGACGCCGTCGTCGTCAACATCGTCGACACCCCCGGGCACGCCGACTTCGGCGGCGAGGTCGAGCGCGGCCTGTCGATGGTCGACGGCGTCGTCCTGCTCGTGGACGCCTCCGAGGGCCCCCTCCCGCAGACCCGCTTCGTGCTGCGCAAGGCGCTGGCCAAGGGGATGCCGGTCATCCTCGCGGTCAACAAGACCGACCGCGGCGACGCGCGGATCGCCGAGGTCGTCGACGAGTGCTACGAGCTGTTCATGGAGCTCATGGAGGACGCCGGCATGGACGCCGACGCCCTCGAGTTCCCGATCGTCTACTGCAACGGCCGCACCGGGCAGGCCTCGCTGAACCGTCCCGAGAACGGCACGGTGCCCGACAGCCCGGACCTCGGCCCGCTGGTGAAGACGCTGCTGGACACCGTCCCCGCCCCGGTCTACGACGCCGAGGAGCCGCTGCGCGCGCAGGTCACCAACCTCGACGCGTCCCCGTTCCTCGGCCGGCTGGCGCTGCTGCGCATCCACTCCGGTGAGATGAAGCGTGGCCAGCAGGTCGCGTGGTGCAAGGTCGACGGCACGATCAAGAACGTCAAGATCACCGAGCTGCTCGTCACCGAGGGGCTCACCCGCACCCCGGCCGACAGCGCGGGCCCGGGCGAGCTGGTGGCCATCGCCGGCATCGAGGACATCATGATCGGCGACACCCTCGCCGACCCGAACGACCCGCGCCCGCTGCCGCCGCTCACCGTCGACGAGCCGTCGATCTCGATCACCATCGGGATCAACACCGCGCCGCTGGCGGGCAAGTCCGGCAAGAAGCTCACGGCCCGGCTGATCAAGAACCGCCTGGACCAGGAGCTGGTCGGCAACGTCTCGGTGCGGATGCTGCCCACCGACCGTCCCGACACCTGGGAGATGCAGGGCCGCGGCGAGCTGGCGCTGGCCATCCTCGTCGAGCAGCTGCGCCGCGAGGAGTTCGAGCTCACGGTCGGCCGGCCCACCGTCGTGACCAAGGTGATCGACGGCAAGCTGAACGAGCCCGTCGAGCGGGTCACCATCGACGTGCCCGGCGACTACGTGGGCACGCTGACCCAGGCGCTGGCCGTCCGGCGGGCGCGCCTGGAGAACCTGGTGCACCACGACACCGGCTGGGCGCGGATGGAGTACATCGTCCCGTCCCGCGGCCTCATCGGGTTCCGCACCGAGTTCCTCACCGAGACCCGCGGCACCGGCGTCCTGAACCACAACCTCGAGGGTTACGAGCCGTGGCTGGGCGACATGCGCGCCCGGCCGACCGGCTCGCTGGTCGCCGACCGCCAGGGCGTGGCGACGACCTACTCCATGTTCTCGCTTCAGGAGCGCGGCCAGATGATGGTCCAGCCGGGCACCGAGGTCTACGAGGGCATGATCGTCGGTGAGAACTCCCGTCCGGACGACATGGACGTGAACATCACCAAGGAGAAGAAGCTCACCAACATGCGCAAGTCCACCTCCGAGGAGCTGGAGCGGCTCATCCCGCCGCGCATCCTCAACCTGGAGCAGGCGCTCGAGTTCTGCGCCGAGGACGAGTGCGTGGAGGTCACCCCGGCCACGGTGCGCATCCGCAAGGTGGTCCTCGACCAGACCGAGCGCGGCAAGGCGAAGAACCGCAAGCCCAAGCCGGTCTGACGAAGGACCTCGTCCGCCTCACCCCTCGCGAGCTCGGGGTGAGCCTCCGGACGAGGCCGGACGAGCGTGCGTCGAGAGCCCTCGTCCCCCTTCGGGGAGGGGGGCTCTCGCGCGAGATGACCCAGGTCAGCGCGTTGTCGTGACCGATCCGTGACATGTGGTGAGGACCGGCCGGTGGGCGCCGACGCGCCCGCCGACGACGCGCACGGAGGTGCGGGTCGGCGCGCCTACGTTCGTCTCGGATCCCTGGCACCTGCGCAGGGGCGGACGACGGAAGGCTGGCCGACGCTGATGAGGACTCCCCGCACGGGACCGCTGCCCGAGGCCGAGGGCCACCGGGGTGGGATCGACGTCCGGGTGAGCATCCGCAGCGACGCCGGCGACGGCGGCCAGGGCTTCGACGGCGCCTGGTTCCCCCGCAGCCGCGACCTCGCCGTCGAGGTGCCGGAGCTGATCGCCGCGCTCGACCGGCACGGCGTGCGGGTGGAGCGCTTCACCTACGCGCTCGACGCCTGGCTGCCGGCGCCGCGCAAGGTCGTCGTCGGCGGGCGGGTGGTGCGCACGGGCGGGTTCCGCAGCATGGAGCCCGGCGCGGTGTGCCTGACCTGGGCCGGCGGCAACAAGCGGGCCGACCTGCTCGTGGTGCCGCCGGAGACCGACGTCGTCACCGGCGCGCGGGCGCTGCGCCTGTGCACCCGCCGCGGCCTGCCCCGGTCGCCGCAGATGCTGATGGCGGCCGCGCGGGCGACCCCGCTGCCGCAGGTGCCGGTGCTGCGCGCCGTCTAGCGCCTCCCGGGCTGCGGTGCGCCGTCGGCGAACCGCCTGGACGTCGGCCGAGCGGGTCCGCTGAGCTGGGCGGCATGCGACTCCTCGTCCTCGGCGGCACCCTCTTCCTCGGCCGTCACGTGGTCGCGGCGGCCCTCGCGCGCGGCCACGACGTGGCGACGTTCACCCGCGGCGTCACCGGCTCCCCTCCGGACGGCGTCCGCGCCCTGCACGGGGACCGTGACGACCCCGGCGTGCTGCCCGCCGCGCTGGGGGAGTGGCGGCCGGAGCTCGTCGTCGACACCTCGTGCCAATCCCGGGCCGCGGCCCGGCACGCGGCGGCCGTCCTGGGCGACGTCCGCGGGTACGCCTTCGTCAGCAGCCTCAACGCCTACCGGAACTGGCCGCCGGGTCCGGTCCGGAGCGAGGACGACCCGGTCTGGCAGACCGACGACGACGAGTACGGCCCGATCAAGGCGGCGGCGGAGCGGGAGCTGGGCGCGGTCCTCGGCGACCGCTTCCTGACCGCCCGTGCGGGCCTGATCGTCGGCCCGCACGACACCGTGGACCGGCTCGGCTGGTGGCTGCGGCGCATCGCGCGCGGCGGGCGGGTCGCGGTGCCGGACGCCCTCGAGCAGCCGCTGGCGGTGGTGGACGCCCGCGATCTGGCCGGCTGGCTGGTCGAGATGGCCGAGCGCGGGGTCGGCGGCCCGGTCACCGCGACCGGCCCGGTCGGCATGACGACACTGGGCGGGTTGCTGGCGGTGTGCCGCGAGGTGACCGGCAGCGATGCCGCTCTCGTGCCCGTGCCGGAGGAGGAACTGCTGGCCGCGGGCGTCGAGCCCTGGCAGGACCTGCCGCTGTGGCTGCCGCAGGACGTCGCGGCGACCGCCTGGGCCGTCGACACCACGCGCGCGCGCCGGCTCGGCCTCCCCGTCCGGCCGGTGCGGGAGTCCGTCGCCGACACCTGGGCCTGGCTGCGCGACGCGGGGGAGCTGCCGGCGCCCCCGCACGGGCGGCCCCGCCCCGGCCTGGACCCCGGCCGGGAGGCGCGGCTGCTCGCCGGCCACTGACCGCCCGGGCGGTCGGCGGCCGACCCTCAGTCGGTCGGCGCGCTCGGCCGGCCCCCGGTGAGCTGCCGCTCCGGATCGGGGACGGTCGCGGCGTCGGCCGGGGCGGGCTCGGCCAGCAGCGCGGCGTGGGCGGAGACGGCGTCGGCGGACTCCTGCGTGCGGTCCTTGCGGTACTGGAGGTAGGACCAGACGACGGCGGCGGCCCACACCACGTAGACCAGCGCGTAGACCGCGTTGCGGACGGCGTCCGGGGCGTCGATCCAGTCGCTGCGCAGCAGGGTCCGGCTGTTGGTGGCGATGATCATGCCGCCGACCAGGGAACCGAGCAGTCGCGGCGGGACGTGGCGGACCAGCCAGGCCGCGATCGGCGCGGCGACCATGCCGCCGATGAGCAGGGCGACCACCCAGCCGAAGTCGATCCCCTGGGACCCGAGCGCGACCAGGAACCCGAGGCTGGCGGCGACCGCGACCAGGAACTCCGACGTGTCGATCGAGCCGATGACCTTGCGCGGCTCCATCCGGCCGCTGGCGAGGATCGCGGGCGTGCCGACCGGGCCCCATCCGCCGCCGCCCGTGGCGTCGACGAAGCCCGCGACCAGGCCCAGCGGGCCGAGGAAGCGCTTGCGCATCGGCTTGCCGAGGTGGCGCCGGTCGATGCCGCGCAGCGTGAAGCGCACCAGCAGGTAGACGCCGAGCGACAGCAGGATCAGCGACATGACCGGCGCCGCCACCGCGGTGGAGAGGTTGGACAGCACGGTCGCCCCGGCGAACGCCCCGACCGCCCCGGGGACGCCGATCTTGAGCACGACGCGCCAGTCGACGTTGCCGAACTTCCAGTGCGCGACGCCGGACATCAGCGTCGTGCCGATCTCCGCCAGGTGGACCGTCGCCGACGCCGCGGCCGGGTTCGTGCCGATGGCCAGCAGCAGCGTCGAGGACGTGACGCCGTAGGCCATGCCCAGGCTGCCGTCCACGAGCTGCGCACCGAGGCCCGCGAGGGCCAGCAGGATCAGGGTCTTCATGAGGGGCCAGGACTCCGGGGTGCCGGCCCGCGGGCGCGCACGGGCGCGCGGCGACGCGGGGGTTCAGGACGGGCGGGTGCGCGCTCGGGCGCGGGAGGTCAGCAGCCCGGACAGCGTGCGGCGCAGACGCGCAGCAGGTCGACGTGGATCCGCCCCACCAGGAGCACCGCCGTCGCCGCCACGACGTCAATGTCCACCAGAACGGTCGACATACGCCAGTCCTGTTCCACCAGGTGGGAGGATTCCCCGTCAGGACCGCAGGACGTCGTCGCGGACGGTGGCCCAGGCCAGCGCCCCGCCGACCGCGAACAGGGCGGCGCCGGCCAGCATCGCGGTCCGGTGGGCAGTGGCGAAGGTCACCGGATCGGCGTAGTCGCTGCCGCCGAGCCCGACCGCCACCGGCAGGGCGGCGACGGCGAGCAGCTGCGCCGCGCGGGCCACGGCGTTGTTCACCCCGCTGGCGGCGCCGGTCAGCGAGTCGGGGGCCGCGGCCAGCACCGTCGCGGTCAGGGGGGCGACGGTCGCCGCCATCCCCAGGCCCAGCAGCAGCGACCCGGGCAGGACGTCGAGGGCGTAGGGCTGGCGACCGTCGACGGTGGCGAGCCAGGCGGTGCCGGCGGCCGCGATCAGGGGGCCGGCGGTCATCGGCCGCCGGGGCCCGATGCGGGCCGCGAGGGCGCCGGCCCGCGAGGACAGGAGGGTGATCATCGCGATCGAGGGCAGCATCGCGGCCCCGGCCGCCGTCGCGTCGTAGCCGAGCACCGTCTGCAGCTGCAGGACCAGGAACAGCAGCACCCCGCCGAGGCCGCCGTAGACCGCGAGGGTGGTCAGGTTCGCCCCCGTGAACTGCCGGTCGGCGAACAGCCGCAGGGGCAGCAGCGGCGCGGTCGCCCGCCGCTCACGGACGACGAACCCCGCCCCGGCCAGCAGCCCCGCCGTCCCCCACACGACGACCTCCACGCCCGCGGCCGGATCCCCGGCCCGGATGAGCGCGTGGGTGACCGCGCCCAGGGCGAGGGCGCCGATCGCTGCCCCGGCGACGTCGAAGCGGCCGGGCCGGGCAGCGGCCCGGCTCTCGGGCACGTGGCGCGAGGCGACGACGAGCACGACCACCGCGACCGGCACGTTGAGCAGGAAGACCAGCCGCCAGCTGACCGCGTCGACCAGCACCCCGCCGAGGAACGGGCCGGCCAGGCCGGCGATCCCGCCGAGGCCCGACCACAACCCGATGGCGCGGGCCCGGTCCGCGGGCCGCACCGAGGCCTGGATCAGCGAGAGGCTGCCCGGGGTCAGCAGGGCCGCGCCGACGCCCTGCACCACCCGCGCGCCCACGAGCTGTCCGGTGTCCTGGGCCAGCCCGCACAGCAGCGACGCCACCGCGAACCAGGCGACGCCGACGAGGAACACGCGGCGCCGGCCGAACCGGTCGCCCAGCGAGCCGCCGAGCAGCACCAGCGCGGCGAGGGCGAGGGTGTAGCCGGTCACGGTCCACTGCAGACCGGACAGGGAGGCGTCCAGGTCGTCGCCGATGGCGGGGAGGGCGACGTTGACCGCCGAGGCGTCCAGCAGCGCCATCCCCGACGCCAGCACGGTGGCGGCGATCAGGCGGCGCCCCCGGGGGGTGCCCAGCGCGACGCCGCCGCCGGGGTCCGCGTCCCCCGGCCGGGCCGGGCCCGCGCCTGCCGGCACGGCCCGGTCAGCCGGTGACGGCGTCGGTGGCGAAGTACACCAGCGCGGCGACCGCCCCGGCCGCCGGCAGCGTGACGACCCAGGCCACCATGATGCTGCGGGCGACGCCCCAGCGGACCGCCGACAGCCGCCGGGTGGCGCCCACGCCCATGATCGACGTGGTGGTGATGTGCGTGGTCGACACCGGCACGGCGAACACCGTCGCCGTCGTCACCATCACGCCGGAGGCGACGGTCTGCGCGGAGAACCCGCCCGCCGGGGTCAGCTGGATGATCCGCCGGCCCAGGGTGCGCATGATGCGGAAGCCGCCCGCGTAGGTGCCGGCGCTGATCGCCAGCGCGGCGGCGAGGACCACCCAGAGCGGCACCTCGAAGTCGCCGCTGGAGTTCGCGGTGAGCTCGCCGGAGGTGTAGAGCGCCAGGGTGATCACGCCCATGGTCTTCTGCGCGTCCTGCAGGCCGTGCCCCAGCGCCATCGTCGCCGAGCTGACGATCTGCGCGTAGCGGAAACCCCGGTTGGCGCGGCTGACGTGGGCGCCGCGGAAGGTCCAGAGGATCGCCAGCATGAACAGGTAGCCCAGCCCGAAGCCGATCAGCGGCGCGAGGACCATCGGGATGACGACCTTGTCGAGGATCCCCATCCACTGCACGCTGTGCGCCGCGGCGAGCGCCGCGCCGACCAGGCCGCCGATGAGCGCGTGCGACGACGAGGACGGCAGCCCGAAGTACCAGGTGATCAGGTTCCACACGATCGCCCCGATGAGGGCGGCGAACACGATCCGCAGGCCGTCGTCGCCCTCCGGGGCGTCGATGATCCCCGCCCCGACCGTCTTGGCCACCTCGGTGGAGAGCAGGGCGCCGACGAGGTTCATCACCGCGGCCAGCGCCAGGGCCACCCGCGGGGTCAGGGCCTTGGTGGAGACGGCGACCGCGATGGCGTTCGCCGCGTCGTGGAAACCGTTGGTGTAGTCGAAGGCCAGGGCGACCAGGACGATGACGACGAGGGCCAGGAAGGCGGCGTCCATCAGCAGGGACCCATCGGGCCTAGGACTCCTTGACCGTGATGGTCTCGACGACGTTGGCCACGTGCTCGAAGTGGTCGGCGGCCTCCTCGAGCTGGTCGGCGACCTCCTTGAGCTTCAGGATCTCCAGGGCGTCGAACTCGCCGCTGTAGAGGCGCGAGAGCAGCCGGCGGTAGAGCTTGTCGGCCTCGTTCTCGATCCGGTTGACCTCGATCCAGTACTCGGACAGGCCCTTCATCGTGCGCAGCCGCGGCATCGCCTCCGCGGTCGTCTGCGCGGCCCGCTGCAGCAGGGCGGTCTGCTGGTGCATCTCGGCCGGCAGCGTGCCCAGCCCGGTCAGCACCACCAGGTCGGCAGCGGCCTCGATGGCGTCCATGACGTCGTCGAGGTAGCTGGCGAGGTTGTAGATGTCGTCGCGGTCGAACGGCGTCACGAAGCTCGAGTTGAGCTGCCGGAAGATCGCGTGCGTGGCCTGGTCGCCGACGTGCTCCAGCTCGCGCAGTTGCGCGGCCAGCTCGTCGCGGCGGGCGTGGTCGTTGATGAACTCGCTCAGGACGTCGGTCGCGGCCACCAGGTTCTCCGCGGAAGCGGTGAACAGGGGGAAGAAGCTCGAGTCCTTGGGCGTGAGACTGAAGGGCACGTGTCGCTCCGGTCGGCAGTGGGTCCCCGGACGTCCGATCCGTCAGGAGCGGGCGCACGGCCGTCGGGCAGCATAGGTGCCCCGTTTGCGCGCCGTTCACCGCGCCGTCATCCGCGCGCCGCGTCGCCCTCCTCCGCAGCGAGGGCCGTGACGAGATCGTTGCGCGCCCGGGCGACGCGGGAGCGGATGGTGCCGACGGGGCAGCCGGCCACCTCGGCCGCCTCCGCGTAGGGGAGTCCCAGCAGCTGGGTGAGGACGAACGCCTCGCGCCGCTCCGGACCCAGCCGGGCCAGCAGGTCGCCCACCGCCGCGTTCTCGCCGACGGGGTCCGACGGGCCGTCCGCCGCGTCGTCCAGTGCCTCCAGGACGGCGTCGTCCCCGACGAGGGTCAGCCGACGGCGCCGCCGGGACCGGAGCGCGTCGGCGCACACCCGGCGGGCGATCGCCAGCAGCCAGGTGCGCAGCGTGGAGCGCCCCGCGAAGCGGTGCATCGCGCCGAAGGCCCGGAGGTAGGTCTCCTGGGTGAGGTCGTCGGCGCTGCCGCGGTCGACGAGGGCCGCGCACAGCCGCCACACGTCGGACTGGGTGGCGCGCACCAGGGCCGCGGCGGCGAGGGCGTCGCCCTCCACGGCCGCGGTCGCGTACCGCGCCAGCTCGTCCACCGCCCCGCTCCCGACGTCGTCCAGGTCACACAGCCGGCCGGGAACCGCAGGGGCTCGGGGGACGACTACGACACCATGCAGTGTCCCGCAATCCGCGAGGCGGTCTCCGCCCGGCTCGACGGCGAGTCGCCCGGCGTGCCGGCGGTCGAGCTCGACGCGCACCTCGCCGGCTGCCCGGCCTGCGCGTCCTGGGCCGCGGCGGCGTCCGCGGTGACCCGGCGGGCGCGGCTGGCGCCCGCCCCGCCCGTGCCCGACCTCACCACGGCGGTGCTGACCGCCCTGCCGCCGCGGCTGCCCGGTGGCGCCGCCGCGGCCCGAGCGCGGCTGGCGACCTCGGCGCTGCGGCTGGCCCTGCTCGCCGTGGGCGTCGCGCAGGCGCTGATCGCCTGGCCGGCGCTGGTCATGGGCGCGGCCGCGATGAGCGCGCCGGTGCACATGGCCCACGAGACCGGGGCCTGGAACCTGGCGGTCGGCGCGGCCTTCGTCGCGGTGGCGGCGGCGCCGCGGCTGGCCGCCGGCGCGCTGCCCTTCCTCGGCACCTTCGGGGTGCTGCTCACGGTCCTCACCGCGCGCGACCTCACCGCGGGGCACGTCCACGGTGACCGGGCGGTGGCCCACGTCCTCCTGCTGGCCGGCGTCGGCCTGGTGGCGGCCGTGGCGTGGCGGAGTCGCCGCCGCACGCTGCCCGCGCTGGCCGCCGAGCGGGCGGCCGCGTGACCGCGTCCGCCCGCCCCCGTCCCCGCCGCCCCGCCGCCGTCCTCCTGCTCCTGCTGGCGGGCTGGCTGCTCGCCGGCGTCGTCACGGCCGGCCCCGCCGCGGCGCACGCCGAGCTGGTCGGCACCGACCCGGGGGAGGGCGCCCGGCTGTCGGCCGTTCCCGAGCGCGTGTCGCTGGACTTCAGCGAGGGCGTCTCGGTGGGCGCCGGTTACCTCCGCGTCCTGGACGCCTCCGGCGGCCGCGTCGACGCCGGCACCGCCGAGGTCGACGACCGCACGGTGAGCGTCGCGCTGCGCGACGGCCTGGGCGAGGGCGGCTACCTGGTCACCTACCGGGTGATCTCGGCCGACTCGCACCCGATCGCCGGGTCCTTCTCCTTCGTGGTCGGCGACGGCGAACTCGTCGACGCCTCCGTGGCCGGCGCCGCGGACGACACGGACCCGGCCGTCGCCGTCGCGCTGCCGGCCGCCCGGTGGACCGGCTTCGCCGGCCTGGCGCTGGCCGTCGGCGTGCCCGCACTGGTCGCGCTGTGCTGGCCCGGCGGCTGGGCCTCGGCCCTGCTGCGCCGGCTCACCGCCGTGGGGCTGGCGGCCCTCGGCGTCGGCGCCGCGCTCACCTTCGCCCTGCAGGGGCCCTACGCGGCCGCGACCGGGCTGGGCTCGGTGACCGACGGCGCGCTGCTGTCGGCCACCGCCGGCTCCGAGATCGGCGTCATGCTGCTGGTGCGGCTGGCCCTGACCGCCGGCCTGGCGCTGCTGCTGCTGCCCTGGCTGCGCCGGGGAACGGTCCCGGCGCCGTCGGCGCTGGTGCTCGCCGGCCTGCTCGCCGCCGGCCTGGTGGTCACCACAGCCGCCGTCGGCCACCCGGTCGCCGGGCCCTACCCGGCGATCGCCGTGCTCGCCGCCACCGCCCACGTGGCGGCCATGACGCTGTGGCTCGGCGGGCTCGCCGCGCTGCTGGGCGCCGTGCTGCGGAACGGGGTGCCCGCCGCAGAGCTGGCCGCGGCGCTGCCGCGGTACTCCCGGCTGGCGGCCGCGTCGGTCGGCGTCCTGGTGGTGTCCGGCGTCGTGCAGGCGGTGCGGGAGGTCGGCTCGCCCGACGCGCTCTTCTCCACCGGCTACGGGCGGCTGCTGCTGGCCAAGCTGGCCGTCGTCGCGCTCCTCCTGGCGGCGGCGGGCGTCTCGCGGGTGTGGGTTCAGCAGCGGCTCGGCATCCGCCGCAGCCGGACGCCGCGCCGCCGGGTGACCGCGCACGCGTTCGCCGCGCCGGCCGGCGGGGAGCCGGAGCCGTCGCCCGAGGTGGTGTCCGCCGCGGCGGCCCGCGAGGAGGACCTGGCGGAGGGGGCGGCCGCCGAGCGCGGGCTGCTGCGCCGCTCCGTCCTCGTCGAGCTGGCGCTGGGCGTCGTCGTCCTGGCCCTGTCGGCGGTGCTCGTCGGCACCCCGCCGGCCCGCGCGACGGTGTCCGAGCCGGTCGACGTCACCCTGCCGCTGCAGTCCGCCGCCGGCGAGGCCGGCTCCGTGCAGATCTCGCTGGACCCGGCGGCGCCCGGGGCCAACACCCTGCACGTCTACCTCTTCGACGAGGGCGGGCGGCTGGTGCAGCCCGAGGACATCCGGGTCACCCTCACCGAGCCCGGCCAGGAGATCGGCCCGCTGGCCGTCGACCTGGAGCCGGCCGGACCCGGCCACTACGTCGGTGACGGCACCGCCATCCCGTCGGCCGGCACCTGGACGCTCGCCGTCTCGGTGCGCCTGGACGAGTTCACCGCGATCACCGCCAGCACCGAGTTCCCGGTCCGCTGAGCGCCCCTCCCACCCGAGACAGGAGAACCATGTCCTCGCCCGCCACCGCCCCGAGCGGTCGCGCCACCCCGCCCCGCCCGCTCGCCCGCCTCGGCGTCGTCCTGCTGGCGGTGCTCACGGCCCTGGCGGCGTCGATCGCCGTCGCCGGAACGGCGTCCGCCCACGTCACCGTCGCGTCCGCCGACGCGGCGCCGGGCGGGTACGGCCTGCTGACCTTCCGGGTGCCCAACGAGAGCGACACGGCCAGCACCGTGGCCCTGCGCATCCAGATCCCGGAGGAGTCGGCCCTGGCCTCGCTGCGGGTGCAGCCGGTCCCGGGGTGGACGGCGACGCTGACGCAGACCGAGCTCAGCGAGCCGCTGGACAACCACGGCCAGGAGATCACCCGCTACGTGTCGGTCGTGGAGTTCCGTGCCGAGGCCGGGGGTGGCATCGCGCCGGGGCAGTTCCAGCAGTTCGCGCTGTCCGGCGGGCCGTTCCCCGACGCCGACGAGCTGACCTTCCCGGCGGTGCAGACCTACAGCGACGGCACCGAGGCGGCCTGGATCGAGCCGACGGTCTCCGGCGGCGAGGAGCCCGAGCGCCCGGCCCCGGTGCTGTCGCTGACCGCGGCCGACGACGCCCCGGCCGCCTCGGGGGACGACGACGGCGCGGCCGACGACGGCGACTCCGACTCCGACGGCGTGGGTGTGGTCGCGCTCGTCCTGGCGGTCCTGGCACTGCTCACCGGGCTCGCCGGCGTCCTCCTCGGCTACCGGGCGGGCCGACGTACCGTGTCCTCGTGACCTCCTCTCCCCGTCGGCTGCCCGCCGCGGTGCTGGCGGCGGGCCTGCTCCTGGGCGGGTGCTCGGCGGCGGACGCGGACGGCCCGGCGGCCTCCTCGTCCGCCGCCGGCGGCCACGACCACTCCGGCGGCGCCAGCGTGGAGGGCCCCGACGACCGCTACGCCGGGGTGGACCTGCCCGATCCGTACCAGCGCCCGTCGTTCACCCTCACCGACACGACCGGGGCGGCCTACGACTTCGCCGAGCGGACGGCGGGGCGGCCCACGCTGCTGTTCTTCGGCTACACCACCTGCCCCGACATCTGCCCGGCCACGATGGCCGACGTCGCCCTGGCCCTGCGCCGGGTGGACCCCGCGCTGGCCGAGCAGGTGCAGATGGTGTTCGTCACGACCGATCCGGCGGCCGACACGCCCGCGGTGCTGGCCGACTACCTGGACGGCTTCGCCGCGGACTTGCCGATCTCCTTCGTCGGGCTGACCGGCGACCAGGGCGCGATCGACCGCGCGCAGCTGTCGGCGGGCGTGCCACTGGCCGAGGAGCAGGGCCGGCTGCACTCGACGCTGCTGCTGCTGTACGGCTCGGACGACCAGGCCCACGTCGCGTTCGACGGCGGCAACACCGCGGGTGACATCGCCGGGGATCTCGAAGCGATCGTGGGGAGCTAGCCCGTGCGCAGGACCCCGGCGCGGCTGCTGGCCGTGCTGGCCGGCGTCGTCGCGGTGCTCGCCCTGGCCGGCCCGGCGGTTGCGCACGTCGGCGGCGACGTCGCCGGGAGCGACTTCGACGGCCGGATCACGTCGGTCACCCCCGAGGTCCCCGGGGTGACCGTGCGGCTGCTGCAGTTCGGCGACGAGCTCGAGGTGGTCACCACCTCCGGCACCGAGGTCGAGGTGCCCGGCTACAGCGACGAGCCGTACCTGCGGATCGGCCCGGACGGCGTCTGGCGCAACAGCCGCAGCCCCGCCACGTACCTCAACCTCGACCGCTACGGCCGGGCCGGCGTGCCGGACACCGCGGACGTGGCCGCCGAGCCCGAGTGGGTCCAGGTCTCCACCGAGCCCCGCTACGTCTGGCACGACCACCGCACCCACTGGATGAGCGAGGGGCAGCTGCCGCCGCAGGTGGCGGCCGATCCGGACAGCGCCCACCTGATCTCGGCGTGGGTCGTGCCGATGACCGTCGGGGGCGCGCCGGTGGAGGTGGCCGGCGAGCTGACCTGGGAGCCGCCGCCCTCGCCGTGGGTGGTGTGGCCGGTGCACCTCGCCGTGGCCGCCGTCGCGCTCGCCGCCGGCCTGCTGGCCCGCGACGCCCGGCCGCTGGGCGGGCTGCTGCTCGTGGGCGGCGCCGCGGCACTGGTCCACGCGCTGACCACGCCCGAGCCGCCGGAGAGCATCTCCTCGCACGGGGGCGCGATCGCCTCGGCGCTGCTGCCGGCGCTGGCCGCGGTGCTGGTCGCCGTCCTCGGCGCGCGGGCGGCCCGCCGCGGCCGGGGGGCGATGGCCGGGCTCTTCGCGCTCGTCCTCGGCTGGCTGCTGCTGGTGCAGGGCCTGCCCGACGTCGACGTGATGTGGAGCGCCCACGTGCTCGCCGCCGGCCCGGACCTGCTGGCCCGCGTCGCGGTGGCGCTGCTGCTGGGGCTGGGCGTGGGCCTGGTCCCGGGGGGCATCGCCGCCGTCCGCCGGTTCCGGGAGCCGGCAGCCGCCCGCCCGGCCGGCCCCCTCCGGGATCAGGTGACCTGATCCCGCAGCGTCCTCCCGCACCGTGGGCGGTGAGGGAGGACGCCGGGCGGCGGGGAGGACGCCTCGGGGTGGGGGACGCCGCGGGGCGGGGGAGGACGCCGCTTACGCGATGTCGCTCACCGGGTGCAGGCGCGCCCGCGCGGAGAACAGCGCGTTGGCCCGGTCCAGGTCGGCCTCGAAGTCGACCTCGACGGCGGAGAACCGGCTGATGTCCACCGGCCGGAAGCGCAGCCCCTCGGCGCCGATCGCGGTCTCGATGCCGCGCTCGAAGTAGTCCTGCGCGGCGCAGGCGACCAGGTGCTCCACCAGGACCGGCTTGTCGGCGGCGGAGACGTAGTTGATGCCCACGGCCTCGCCCAGGCCTCCGGCGACCGTCTTGGACAGCTCTGCGATGCAGCCGTCGGCGTCGAGGGTGTACTTGACCTCCTCGTCGGCGACGGTGGAGGTGTCGACGCAGACGAAGCTCTGGTCGGCGGCCACCGACGGCAGCGCGGCCCGCAGCACGTCGGCGTCGAACACCACGTCGCCGTTGAGCCAGAGCACCCCGCCGTCGCGGGTGGCGCGCAGGGCGCGGAGCAGGCTCTGCGAGGTGTTGGTCCGGGCGTAGTCCGGGTTGTAGGCGAAGCGGACGTCGGGCGCGGCCTGCATGATCCGCTTGGCCTTGAAGCCGACGACGACGGTGATGTCGACCGCCTCCCCGAAGACCTCCCGCAGGGTGTCCAGCTGGCGCTGCAGGATGCTGCGGCCGTCGTGCAGCGGCGTCAGCGGCTTGGGGTGCGGGCGGCCCAGGCGGGTGCCCATGCCGGCGGCCAGGATCACGACCTGGATCGGTCCGTCGACGGGCTGCCGGGTGGCGGCGGAGTGGGCGAGCTCCAGCAGACCGGTGGCCGGTCCGGCGTCGAGAGCGCGGTCAGCGATGCGCACTGTCGTCCCCTCCTCGGGTTCTCGTGGTTGCGGCGGACACGGTGTCGGCCGGGAAGAGCAGGTCGAGGACGCGCTCGGTGGCGTGCCCGTCCTCCAGGGAGCAGAAGGTCTCGCGGAAGCGCGCGTAGCGCTCGGCGCCGCGCGCCGTGACCGCGTCCAGGTCGGCGAGGGCCTCCACCAGCTCCCCGCTGGTCCGCAGCAGCGGCGTCGGGGCGACCTCGGCCAGGTCGAAGTAGAAGCCGCGGAGCTCGTCGGAGAAGTACTCCAGGTCGTAGGTCAGGTAGAGCAGCGGCTTGCCGGTGACGGCGAAGTCGAACATCGTCGACGAGTAGTCGGTGACCATCACGTCGGCGGCCAGGTAGAGGTCGCGGATGTCGGGATATCCGCACACGTCGCGGACGGCCGAGCCCTCGGTGATCTCCAGCCGGTCCATCACCATGTTGTGCAGCCGGAGCAGGAGCACGTGGTCGGTGCCCAGTCGGGCGGTGAAGTCCTCCAGGTCGATCGCGAACTCGAAGTCGCGGGGCCCGGTCCTGTTGAACACCAGGTCGTCGCGCCAGGTCGGGGTGTAGAGGACGGCGGTCTGGTCGTCGGTCAGCCCGAGGTCGGCGCGCACCCGGGCGCGCACCCGGTCCCGGTCGGGACTGCTCAGCAGGTCGTTGCGGGGGTAACCGGTCTCGTGCACCGGGCGGTCGAAGCCGAACGCCCCGCGGAACCGCGGCGTGCTCGCCGGGTTGGGCGACAGCAGCAGGTCCCAGCGGGCGATGTCCTGCTCGAGGTAGGCCAGCCGCCCCTCCGGCGCCCAGAGGACGTCGTTGTGGATCCGCTTGAGCGGGGTGCCGTGCCAGGTCTGCAGGTACGTCGTCCCGGGGCGCTTGTCCCAGTCCAGCGGGATGTGGTCGTTGCTGATGACGACGTCGGCGCCCTCGAGCGCGGCGATCGACTCCGGGCTGCCGAACTCGACCGTCGTGACGTCGGCGGGGAAGGTCGCCCGGGTGTGCGGCGCGGACAGCCAGGTGTGCGTGGCGTCGACGCCTCGGCGCAGCAACTCCTCGTAGAGCGCCCGCGGGCTGTCGGAGAAGTGGCCCCGGAAGGCGACGTAGACGATGTTCACCGGGTCCACCGGTTCCCTCCCGTGGGGTCGGCGCCGCGGCGGGTGAGCACCGGCAGCAGCAGGTCGGCGAGCTCCCGCCAGGAGGCGACGACGGCGAGCGCGCCGGCCTCCCGCAGGGCGGCGTCCCGCTCCGCGCGTTCGGCGGCGGGGACGAACAGCAGGTTGCCGACCGTCGGGCAGCCCGCACGGACGGCCGACAGGGTTCCGGCGACCGAGTCCTCGACGGCCAGGCCGGTGGCCGGCGCGATGCCCAGCTGCGCGCAGGCGTGCAGGTAGACGGCCGGGTCGGGCTTGCTCGTGGGCACCGGCAGCGAGTCCTCGGCGCTGTAGCGCACCGACGCCGGCAGCACGTCGGCCAGCCCGGTGGCCCGGAAGCAGGCGTCGAGCCGGGTCAGCGCGCTGGAGCTCACCACGGCCGGGCGGAGGTACGCCGCCAGCTGGGTGACCGCCGCGGTGGTCTCCGCGTGCGGCCGCAGCACCTCGCCCAGGTGGGCGGTGACCGCGCGCTTCTCCTCGGCCACCCAGGGCTCGAGGTCGGCGTCGGGCCGGCCGGCCTCGTCGGCCAGCCGCCGCGAGGTGGTGCGGAAGTTCATGCCGGTCGTGGCGAGCCGCAGCTCCTCGGCGGTGAACCGCCGGGCGGAGCCGAGGTCGGCGAGGAAGCGGTTGGTGACCTCGGCGGAGGCGACGAAGGCCGGCTCCTCGCTGGGGAACAGGTTGCCGTCGGCGTCGCACAGCAGGGCTTCCAGCCCGGCGACGACCTCCTCGGGCAGGGCGGTGGTGGGGCCGGCCGCGGCCGGCGGGGAGGCGGCGCTCACCGGGCGACCGTGCCGGGGCGGGTGAGGGCGGCGGCGACGGTGGCGCGAACGCCGTCGGCGGTCAGGTCGCGCAGGGCGCGCTCGAGGTCGGCCACGAACGCCGGGTGCTCGCCGAGGTTCCCGAACACCGGCCGGACCGCGAGCACCGGCCGCGGATCGGTGCCGCCGGCGCGGGCCAGGGCCTGGAGCCGGGGGCCGAGCTCGTCCTCCGCCGGCTCGTGCAGCTGCAGGTAGCGGATCCAGCCGGCCACGGCGAGCGTGAGCAGCGGCGCCCGGGATCCCCGGTCCAGCGACTCGCGCAGCGAGGGCAGCACGTGGTGGGCGACCTTGGTCGAGCCCCGCCGGCACAGGCGCTCCAGCCGGTCGGCGATCGCGGGGTTGGCGAAGCGCTGCAGCAGGACGGCCTTGTAGTCGGTGAGGTCGACGCCCGCGGGCTGGGGGAGCAGCGGGGTCACCTCGTCGTCCATGAAGCGGGCGGCGTAGGCGGCGAACAGCGGCTCGCCCATGAGCTCGTCGATCCGGACGTGCCCGGCCAGGGTGCCGAGGTAGCCCAGCGCCGAGTGGCCGGCGTTGAGCAGCCGCGTCTTCATCAGCTCGTAGGGCGCGACGTCGGGCACGAACCGGACGCCGACGGCGTCCAGCGGCGGGCGACCGTTGCAGAAGTCGTCCTCGATGAACCACTGCGAGAACGGCTCGGTGATGACGGGCCAGCGGTCGTCGACGCCGTAGCGGCGGGCGACCTCGGCCCGCTCGTCGGCCGTGGTCTGCGGCGTGATGCGGTCGACCATGCTGCTGGGGAAGCCCACCCGGTCGGTGATCCAGCGGGCGAGCACCTCGTCCCGCTGCCGGGCGAGGCCGACGACCGCGGCGCGGGTGGCGTCGCCGTTGCGGTGCATGTTGTCGCAGGAGACGACGGTGAACGGCGGGGTGCCGGCCCGCCGCCGCCGGTCCAGGGCCTCGACGATGTAGCCGAAGGCGGTGCACGGGCGGGCGGGGTCGGCCAGGTCGCGCTGCAGGTCCGGGCCGGAGAGGTCCATGGCGCCGGTGTGCGGGTCGAGGTGGTAGCCCGCGCCGGTGATGGTCATGGTCACCATGCGGGTGCGCGGATCGGTGAGCCGGTCGAGCACCGCGCCGGGGGCGTCGGGGGCGAACAGGTAGTCGGTCAGCACCCCGACGACGCGGGCGCGCTCGCCGTCCGGGCTGCGCTCGACGACCGTGTACAGGTGGTCCTGGGGGGCGAGGGCCTCCTGCATCGAGCGGTGCCGCAGCCCGACGCCGACCACGCCCCAGCCGGCGGAGATGTCGAGCTGGGCCAGGTCGTCGAAGTAGGTCAGCTGGTGGGCGCGGTGGAATCCGCCGACGCTGAAGTGGACGACGGCGGGCGTGAGGCCGGCGCGGTCGTAGGTGGGGACGGTGAGTCGCTCACCGTGCAGCCCCAGGGTCTTCTCGGAGAGCGGGTGGACGGGGGCGACTGCCGGGGCGGTCGTGCGGGGGGCGCCGGCGGGGACCGGCGAACCGAGGGCGAGCTCCGGCGTCGTCATGCGGCATCCGTTCCTTCACTCTCGTCGGGGCGGTGACCTCCAGTGGGTCCGCCGGGCGGGCGGTCCCTCAGGTGGGTTCCGCGCGCCCGGTCGGCGCGCGGCGGATCAGCGGAAACGCCGATCATCGGTTGACGGCGGAGCTGTTGTCCACTCGGGGATGAGGAGGAGCTCCTCGATCACCGGAGGGATGTCGGTCGACAGGGGTGGGGACCGACGGCGCCGGGAAAGGCATCCATGCCCATCCCGTCGACCAGTCAAACGATCCGCTGGTCGCGGCGGTTCCGCGGGGACGCCGTCGTGACCGGACTGCAACGGGTGGGACGTGCGGGGTGTCACACGCAGCGTGTCGCGACGAACACGCCGCGCAGGGGGTCACGAATCGGTCACACAGTGTTTGGATGGCGGTCGCCAGTGATCCGCCCCACCGGGCTTCCCCCACCGGAGCAGGCAGGTACATGCGCACTCCCTCCCGCACGGGCGCCTCGGCGCACGGCGCCCCGGCCGGCCCGGGAGCCGGCTCGCACCGGGCGTCCCCCGCCGGCCGGCGGGCGGGGCGGGGCAACCGCCGGCCCGGGGCGCTGCTCGGCGCGCTCGTCGCCGGTGGAGCGGTCGCCGCGTGGCTCGGGGTGGGAGGCGCACCGGACGCCGCCGCCGAGTCCACCAGCGTGCTCGCCGCCCAGCAGGAGCTGGGGATCGTGGACGAGACGCAGGAGGTCATGCCCATGGCCTCCATCACCGAGGCCGAGGCCCACGCCCGCCTGCAGGAGGTCGCCGCGACCCGCGCGGCCCGCGCCGAGGCGGAGGCCGCAGCGGAGGCGGCCGCGGCCGAGGCCGCCCGCCCCAAGACGGTGCTGCCGGTGGCCGGGGCCCGGTTCACCAGCGGGTACGGCGGTCGCTGGGGCACCTTCCACTACGGCATCGACCTGGCCGCGCCGATGCGCACGCCCGAGTTGGCCGCTGCCGACGGCGTGGTGCTGCGCGCGGGCTCGGCCAGCGGGTTCGGCCTGGCCGTCTACATCCTCCACGAGAACGGCGACGTCACCGTCTACGGCCACATGGACGAGATCCTGGTCGAGGTCGGCGACTACGTGGACGCCGGCGACACCATCGCGCTGCTGGGCAACCGCGGTCAGTCCACGGGCCCGCACCTGCACTTCGAGGTGCACGAGGGCGGGATGGACGGCCGGCGGGTCGACCCGGTGGACTGGCTGGCCGAGCGGGGCGTCCGGGTCGGCTGACCCGGCACCGCGGCTCCGGGCCTCCGAGCCTCCGGGCCCGGGGGCGATGGCCCGCAGGACGCCGTTCGGGGCGGGGGCCTGGCCGCGGGAGGGCCATCGCTCCCGGGTCGGGGCGACGCGGCCGGGATCTGCTGGGATGCGGGCGTGACCGGCGCCGTCGAGGACACCAACCGGCGGATACTGCGCGCCCGGGACGCGATGGACCGCGCCTACGCCGAACCGCTCGACGTCCCCACCCTGGCGGGGATCGCGCACGTGTCGCCGGCGCACTTCATCCGCACCTTCCGGGCCACCTTCGGCGAGACCCCGCACCGGTACCTGCAGCGGCGGCGGGTGGAGCGGGCGATGTTCCTGCTGCGCTCGACCGACCGCAGCGTGACCGACATCTGCATGGCCGTCGGGTTCAGCAGCCTCGGCACGTTCAGCCGCGTGTTTCGCGCGGTGGTGGGGGAGTCGCCCAGCGCCCACCGGCGCCGCGGACCGCTGCCGGCGGCGCCGTCGTGCTTCGCGATGGCCTGGCTGCGACCGAGCAGTTTCGGAGAAGCGCCGCGGGCGTGAGGGTGCCTAGCGTCGTCCGCATGTTGACCGGGATCACCATCAGTCAGATCTACGTGCCCGACCAGGACGCCGCGCTCGACTTCTACGTCGGCAATCTCGGCTTCGCGGTCCACAGCGACATGCAGTTCGGCCCCATGCGGTGGCTGACCGTCGTGCCGCCCGGCCAGCCGGACCGCCAGGTCCTGCTGGAGAAGCCCGGGCCGCCGTCGATGAGTGAGGAGACCGCCGCCGAGGTCCGGCAGGCGATCAGCAAGGGCGTCGCCGGGGGCCACCTCTTCCTCGCCTGCGTCGACGCCTACCGCACGCACGCCGACCTCAAGGCCGCGGGCGTGGAGATCACCGAGGAGCCGGTCGACCAGCCGTACGGGATCGACTTCGGCCTGCGCGACCCCTTCGGCAACCACCTGCGGATCGCCCAGCTGATGCAGGCCTGACCCCCCGCCGCGCCCGACCCCCTCCCCGTTGCCCGCTCGCGGGGGATGTACAGTTGCCAACGGCTCAGGGGCACTCGACCGGGGCCGGGAACGGGGCTGTGGCGCAGCTGGTAGCGCACCACACTGGCAGTGTGGGGGTCAGGGGTTCGAGTCCCCTCAGCTCCACCCCGATGACCAGGGCGTCCACCGATTCGGTGGACGCCCTGAGTCGTTCTTGGTGCCCCCGTGGTTGCCGGGTGCCCGCCCTCGGCAGGCGGCCAGGAGGGTGCCCGACCGGTCACCGGCCTCGCGGGCCGCGGCCGGCACGACGTGGCGGACGCCCGGGGACGCCGTAGTGTCGCGGGACCGCCCTCGAGCACGTTCCCGGGAGACCCGTTGCCGCCGTCGATCGCACCCGAGCACATGAACCACATCAACGCGATGGTCGAGGACTTCGACGGGGCCATCGGGCACTACCGCGACGTCCTCGGTGCGCAGTTCCTGCTGGACATGCCGGGTCCGGACTGGCACGGGTGCCTGATGACGCTGGGCGGCGTGATCTTCCAGTTCTGGGTGCCGCACCAGCTGCTGCTGCACTCCCGGTACGGCGCGCACTACGTCGGCGCGGAGTTCGTCGTCCCCGACGTCGAGGAGGCCCGCGTCGCGGTGCGGGCCCGGGGGATGCGGATCGTGCGGGAGCTGGGCCCGGCCTTCCACACCTACGCCGGCGACAGCTTCGGCGTCTCCCTCGAGTGCTACGACCAGAGCTTCCACGCGGTGCCGTCGCCGGTTCCCTACGACGAGCCGATCAGGCCGCTCTCCTACTGGCGCGACGAGCACCCGCTCGGCACCACCGGACTCAAGCGGTGCACCGTCGCGGTGCGCGATCTGGACGCCGCGCTCGGGTACTTCGGCGGTTTCCTCAACGGCAGCCAGGACTACGAGGCCGCGCGGCCGGCTGTGTCCGCCGAGGCGGTCGGTCTCCTCATCGGCGACATCGTCGTCGAGCTGATCACCCCGACCGGGCCCGGCGTGATCCAGCAGCACCTCGACCGCTACGGCGACGGCATCCGATCGACGGTGTTCTCCGTCCGCGACCTCCGTCAGACGGAGGCCTGTCTGACCGAGCGTGGCGTCCGGGTGCAGCCGGGCGATGCGCCCGGTGCCCTGGCCATCGCCGCGGCGGACAACCACGGCCTCATGTTCGAGTTCTCGGAGTAGGACCGCCCCGGTCTACATCCGGGGATGGCGGTAGACGATCTCCTGGTCGAGGTCGGCGACGACGGTGTCGTCCTGCCGGATCGTCCCCCGGTAGAGGCCGCGGCCGCTGCCGACCGACGTGGGCTCGAAGGCGACGGAGAACCAGTGGTCCAGCCGCACCGGTCGCCGGAACCACATGGCGTGGTCCAGGCTCGCTCCGACGCCGGAGGCCGGCTGGCCCGGGCCGCTGCCGAAGCCGTTGTAGGAGTCCGAGACGTAGGTCAGGCCGGCCAGGTGCAGCAACGGGTCGTCGGGGAACGGGATCGTGAGCCGGTGCCACAGGTGCGTCGGCATGCCCCACTGGTCGTGGAAGGCGGCGACGCGGGTCTCGATCGACGGCAGGTGCGGGGCGTTGAACACCTCGAGACCCGTCGGCGCCGCCGGGTCGTGCGCGGCCGGAGGTGGCCAGTCGGGGCCGCTGGAGGTGTCGGAACCCAGCGAGGTCAGCATCTGGAAGAGGAGCTCGCCGTCCTGGCGGGCCTCGACCCGGCGGGCGGAGTAGGACCGTCCGTCGCGATCGTTGATCACCTGGAACTCGGTCGGCACGTCGGAGCGGCCCGCACGCAGGAAGTACGCGTGCAGGGAGTGCGGCAGCCAGCCCGTGGGCACGGTGCGACCCGCCGCCACCAGGGCCTGGGCGGCGACCCGGCCGCCGTACAGGTGCGGGATCTCGACCGTGGGACCGGCCGCGGCCCGGAACCGGTCCGGACCCGTCTGCTCGAGGGTCAACAGGTCCAGGAGGGTCGGTTCGGACACTTCCGCACGGTAGCCGACCGCGCCGTCCTCTCCTCCGCGCCCGATCCGCCGCCGGGAAGGAGCGGAGGATGTCCTCGCACCTGGCACCCTGTGCACCCGTGACGCCGCAGACCGGGATCTTCGCGCTCGGCACGCCCGAGCACTGCTACCTGGAGTTCGACCTGGTGCCCGGGGTGGCGCCCGAGGAGCTCGTGCGGGCGGTGGCCGGCCTGACCGAGCCGCTGTCGACCGTCGGCGGGGTCAACCTCGTGGTCGGCTTCCGGCCCGAGCTCTGGGAGCAGGTCGCGCCGGGTGAGGGCCCGGCCGACGCCGCGGGCTTCGACGAGCCGATCCCCGGCCCCGGCGGCTTCGCGATGCCGGCCACCCAGCACGACGCGTGGGTCTGGGTCGCCGGGGGCAACCGCTCCGCCGTCTTCGACAACGCCCGGGCGGTGATCGACGCCCTGCGCGACGTCGCAGACGTCGTGGGCGAGACGACCGGGTGGCTGTACCAGCACTCCCGCGATCTCACCGGCTTCGTCGACGGCACCGAGAACCCCTCGCTCCTGGAGGCGCCGGGCGTCGTCGCGGTGCCCGCGGGCCCGGGTGCGGGATCGTCGGTGCTGCTGTTCCAGATCTGGCGGCACGAGACTCGGGCCTGGGAGACCCTCGGCGTCCACGGCCAGGAGCGGGCGATGGGGAGGACCAAGGCCGACGACGTCGAGTTCCCCGACGACGAGAAGCCACCCAGCGCCCACATCGCGCGGACGAACATCGAGGTGGACGGCGAGGAGCTGAGGATCTTCCGCCGCAACGTCGCCTACGGCGGGGTCACCGACCACGGCACGGCGTTCGTCGGGTTCGCGCAGGACCGGTGGCGGATGCACGAGATGCTGCGGCGGATGGCCGGCGCGACCGACGGGATCCGCGACGGCCTCACCCACTGGACCACGCCGCTCTCCGGGGCCTACTACACCGTCCCGGCCGTGGAGGCCCTCGCCGGCTTCGCCCCCGACGACGAGGACTGACCCGCCCCGGGGACGCGCTGCGGCCGGTCCGGCCGGAGGGACTACGGTTCCCGCATGCCGTTGATCTTCCACTGGGGTGGACCGCGTCACGGTGAGGTGGACGACGTCGCTGCCGAGGAGCTCTCCTCCTCCGTACTCGTCTACTCGGGGCCGCAGTGGTACGGCGTCTACGAGCGGTTCCAGCCCGTGCAGCTGCGGGACACGCCGGACGGGCCGGCCGAGGTCTGGGTCGTCCGCGAGTAGTCCGGGGTCAGACGCCGAGGGGCCAGGCCGGCTCGGCGTGCGCGACGTCGTCCAGCGTGGCGAGGCTGCGGGCCGAGGCGGGTGCCTCGAGGAAGCCGACCAGGCCGTCGACCACGCTCTCCACCTCGATCGCGAAGGGGAGCAGCGGCGCGCCGGCCGCCCGCCTGCGCTCCCGGTCCGCCGCCGTGTGGACGACGAGGTTCATCGCCCGGGAGACGCGGTGGCCGCGCAGCGGCTCGGGCAGGTGCGGCAGCAGCGAGCGCAGGTGGTCGAAGTAGGCGCGCGAGTTGCCGGCGAACGGCTCGGGCAGGGGCTCGAACACGTCGGACCGGCCGTAGTGGTGCAGCACCGTGAGGAAGCCGGCGTAGTGGCTGTCGTCGAGCTCGCCCTGCTCCAGCACCGACCGGGCCTGGCACTCCACCCACGCCCGTAGGTCCCCGGGTGGGGCCTGCTCGATGAGCAGCGCCCGCCGGGCGTGCAGCCGGGGGAGCCGGTACTCGAAGATCGCCCGGACGAGCTGGTCCTTGGACCCGAAGTGGTACTGCACCGCCGAGTTGTTGGCGTTGCCGGCCGCGACGCCGATCTGGCGGAGCGAGACGCCGTCGAGGCCGTGCTGGGCGAACAGCCGCTCCCCGACCCGCACGAGCTGCTCCTGCGTCGACATCGGCACCGCGGACATGCCGGGATTCTTCCACACGGCTGGACATTCCGAAGACACGTGACTTAGATTGCAGTGGAGTTGCTCACGTCACATGACCGGAGGCCCCGCATGACCACCGCCACCACCGACGACGTGTACCGCGAGGTCATGACGGTCGACCCACCGCCCGCGGCCGGCCCGGACGAGGCGGCCCGTCGGGAGGAGCTCTTCGGCGCGCTCTGGTCCGCGCCGGGGCTGGGCCGGCGCGAGCGGCGCTGGGTCACGCTCGTCTGCGTCGGCTTCGACACCGACCAGCAGGCCATGGACGAGCACGTCTACGCGGCGCTCAACAGCGGGGACGTCTCGCTGGAGGAGATGCTCGAGTTCATCCTCCACTTCGCCGTCTACTGCGGCTGGCCCAAGGCCTCGCGCATGGAGATGGTCCTGCGGGAGCAGTGGGCGCGGATCCACACCGAGCGCGGTGACGAGGTCCCCGAGTGGCCGATGCTGGCCAACGAGACCCTCGGCGACAACGACTGGGAGGCCCGGCTCCAGCGCGGCGAGCAGGAGTTCCGCGACGTCAACCTCGTCCCGGCGCCGGCCCGCAACACCCCCTACCAGCAGGCCGGGATCCTCAACTTCGTCTTCGGGCACCTCTGGATGCGCCCCGGCCTGACCCGCCGCGACCGGCGCTTCATCACGGTGCCGTGCGTCGGTGTCGGCGAGGCCCCGATGCCGATCCTCAGCCACGTCGGCTCGGCCCTGCACTCCGGTGACCTGACGCGTCCGGAGATGGACGAGGTCGTCCGGCAGTTCACCGCCTACGCCGGTGCCGACAGGGGCGCCGTGCTCGCCCGGGCCGTCGAGGACGACCTGCTCGGCCAGATGCTCGCCGACCGCTGACCGCGCCCACCCACCCACAACCCCTGGAGGACCCCATGGCACGTCTCGAGGGCACCGTCGCCTTCATCACCGGCATCGGCCGCGGGCAGGGGCGCAGCCACGCGCTGCGCCTGGCCGCGGAGGGCGCCGACATCATCGGCGTCGACGCCTGCACCGACTTCGCCTCCGTGGCCTACCCGATGTCCACGCGCGAGGACCTCGCGGAGACGGTCGCGCTCGTCGAGGGACTCGATCGGCGGATCGTGGCCCGCGTGGCCGACGTCCGGGACCGGTCGGCCCTGCAGGCCGCCGTCGACGAGGGCGTCGCCGAGCTCGGCCGCCTGGACTCCGTCGTCGCCAACGCCGGCATCAGCCCCGGCCTGTTCCGGCTGACCACGCCGGAGGAGGACCAGCAGGCCTGGGACGACGGGATCGCCGTCAACCTCACCGGGGTCTGGAACACCACCCAGGTGGCGATCCCGCACCTGGTCGCCGGGGGCCGGGGCGGCGCCATCGTGCTCACCGGCTCCACGGCCGGGCTGCGCGGCATGGGCGGCGGGGCCTACGGGGTGGCCAAGCACGGCGTCGTCGGGATCATGCGGGGCCTGGCCAACGACCTCGCGCCGCACAGCATCCGGGTCAACGTCGTCCACCCGACGGCCGTGAACACCCTGATGGCGACCAACGAGGCCATGCAGGGCTTCCTCGCCACGCAGGTCGACAAGGGCGTGCACATGCGCAACGCGCTGCCCGTGGACATGCTCGAACCGTCCGACATCAGCAACGCCGTCGCCTTCCTGTGCTCCGACGAGGGTCGGTACATCACGGGCACGAACCTCCCCGTGGACGCCGGCTTCGTGAACCGGATCGGCTGACCGGCGATGACCGCGACCACGCCCGTCCGCTTCCCGACGTCGATCCTGATCGGCGAGGACTCGATCACCGATGCCTCGGGCGGCACCTTCGACCACGTCTTCCCCGGCACCGGGAAGGTCAACGCCGTCATTCCCATGGCCGGCGAGGAGGAGGTCGACCGCGCGGTGCGCAGCGCCGCCGCCGCGCAGCGGGAGTGGGCGGCGATGCCCGTCGGGCAGCGCCGCGACCTGCTGCTCGCCCTCGCCACCGCGGTCCGGGCCGCGGCCGACGAGCTGGGCGAGCTCAACGTCCACGACTACGGCGTGCCCGTCTCGATGGCGTCGGGGACGGCGGGGCTCCTGGCCTCGTTCCTCGAGTACTACGCCGGCTGGATCGACAAGGCCACCGGCCAGACCGCTCCCACCACCCACAACGCCGACGTCAACATGATCGACCGCGAGCCCTACGGCGTCGTGGGCGTGATCGTGCCGTGGAACGGCCCCCTGGTCGGCATCGGGATGGCGGTGGCCCCCGCGCTGGCCGCCGGCAACGCGGTGGTCATCAAGCCGCCGGAGCTCGCACCGATGGCGCCGATCCGCTTCGGGGAGCTGTGCCGTGAGGTGGGCCTGCCGCCGGGGCTGGTGAACGTGGTCCCGGGCGGGCCGGCCGCCGGCGAGGCCCTGGTCCGCCACCGCGGGATCGGCAAGATCCACTTCACCGGCAGCGGTGCCATCGCCCGGCAGATCGCGATCGCCGCCGCGGACACCCTCAAGCCGCTGTCGCTGGAACTGGGCGGGAAGTCCGCCAACGTCGTCTTCGCCGACGCCGACCTCGACGCCGCCGTCATGATCGCCGCGTTCATGGGGCCGATCACCCAGTCGGGCCAGAGCTGCGCGTGCGGCAGCCGCATCCTCGTCGAGCGGCCGATCTACGAGGAGTTCCTGGAGCGGCTCGTGCAGGCGGTCGCCCACGTGCCGGTGGGCGACCCGCTGGACCCGTCGACCGTGATGGGCCCGGTGATCAGCCAGGCGGCGACCGACCGGATCCTCGGGGCCATCGGCGGGGCGGTGGCCAGCGGCACCGGCCGCCTGCTCACCGGCGGGAACCGGCTCGGCGGCGCGCTGGCGGGGGGCTACTACATCGAGCCGACCGTCTTCGCCGACGTACCGAACGCCAGCCCGCTCGCCCAGGTGGAGACGTTCGGCCCGGTCGTGTCGGTGATGCCGTTCGACACCGAGGACGAGGCGGTGGCCATCGCCAACGACTCGGACTTCGGCCTGGTCGCCTACGCGCACACGAGGGAGTTCGCGCGTGCGCACCGCGTCGCCCGCCGTCTCGAGTCGGGTTCGGTCTGGGTCAACACCTACAGCGACATCCAGCCCAGCGGTCCCTACGGCGGCTACAAGCAGAGCGGGTACGGCCGGCTCGGCGGGATCGAGGGCCTGCACGAGTTCACCCAGGTGAAGAACATCCGCATCGCCCTGGGCTGACTGCGAGGCCGGCCCTCCTCGCGGGACGGGGGAGGGCCGGCGCTCCGGGAGGATGGCGGCATGCCGCACCTGTTCACCGTGGGCCGGTTCGCCGACGAGACCTCCCGCCGGCGGACCGCGCTGACCGCGCAGGTCCTGCAGTGGTCGCTGGACGCCGAGCTCGCAGACCCGATCCGCTGCGTCGACGACCTGCTGCGGGCCACCCGGCCGGACCTGCCTCGGCTGCGCCGGGCGGAGGCGACGTTCGGCACCGGCACCGCCGCCCGGCTGACGGTCACCGTGCACGTTCCCTTCGACGGCGACGGCCGGTTCTTCGCCAGCCGGCCGGGCCGCCCGCCCGCGGTCGAGCCGCCGGTGGGTGACTGGCACCGGTGGGCCGGGCACGGTCCGGTGCTGCGGCTGCCGGAGAACTTCGCTCCCGACGTCGACGCCGGCACGGTGCGCGCCTGGGCGTCCCGCGCCGTGGACGCCGTCGAGGCCCTTCTTGCCGCGCTGCGCGAGGAGGCCGCGGAGGAGACCGCCCGGCTGTCGGCCGACCTCGTCGACCTGGCCCGGCAGCGCGCCGAGGATCTCACCCGCCGCCGGGCGCTCGAGGCAGAGCTCGGCACCGGGATCTGAGCGCTGGACCCCCGCGGCCCGTTCCGCCGTCCGGAACGGGCGCCCGGGGTACAGCGGGAGAGGCACCCGGTCAGAAGCCGAACAGCAGGCCCAACCCGCCGACGGTGAACAGCACCATCACGACCACGAGCGGCAGTTGGTCCGAGGCCGGGGCCCGCGGGGCCAGTCGCAGCGCCCGCTCGTGGGCCAGCAGCACCCCGACCACGTGCCCGGTGACCACCGCGCCCACCTGCACGTAGGCGATGAGGTCGGGCGGGACGGCGCGCAGGTCGACGGCGTTGCCGTACGTGCCGAACAGGTCGACCCCGGCCAGCCCGAACGGGTTGCTGGCCAGGATCCACGTCGTCTGCCCGTCGAGGGCGAGCAGGCTGAAGTAGTGCGCCACCGTGTAGCCGAGCGCGATGGGCACCACGGTGGCGGCGAATCGGCGCGGCTGGGAGCCCAGGGGCAGCCCGCCGAGCCGGCCGGACAGCCGCGTGCCGGCCAGGTAGAGCAGCCCGACGAGGGCGATCGAGGCGGCCAGGCCGAAGGTCCCCGATCCGACGTCGTCCGCCGCCCCCGGCCCGCTCTGCCACCACGCGGTCCGGGTCAGCCCGTCGAACGCCGTCGACCCGAGCAGCACCAGCACGACTGCGGCGAGGCCGGGGAGGGCCGGCGTCGTCAGCGCGTTGGCCAGCGGCGACCGCAGCACCAGCCGCCCGTCGTCCCGGCGGCCGAGCGCCGACAGGCGGCCGAGCAGGGTGGAGTAGACCTCGAAGCCGTCGCCGGCGGCGAACCATTCCTCGCCGAACCACAGCGCCGCCCCCACCTGCACGGCCGCGTACCCGATCAGCCAGCCGGCGACGACGTCGGGATCCGTGCGCCCGGCCGGCACGAGCTCCAGCCACACGAAGGCCAGCAGCGCGACGGCCGCCGGCCAGAGGCCGAGCGCGGGGAGCCGGCCGGCGCCCCGGGGCGCGCCGGCCAGCGGGCGCAGCAGCCGGGCGACCAGCCGCAGCGGATTGAGCACCCGCCACACCGGCCCGAGCAGCAGGCTCGCCGGCACCAGCCCCACCCAGAAGGTCACGTACAGCGCCCACGGGGCCAGGTTGCGGGAGGTCTCCTCCGGCCCGGCCAGCGCCGCGACGACGACCAGGACGGCGATCGCGAGGGCGACCGCCTGCAGCCCCCGCCGGACGGCGGCGGAGTCGGCGGCGCGCTGCAGCCGCTCCGGCAGCGGGCGCCCGGAGCGGCCGTCCCCGAGTTTCGGGGTGCGCCAGAACAGCAGGAGGACGACGAAGCCGACCAGGATCGCGGCGCCCGCGCCGTAGAGCGCCAGCCCCAGGGGCAGCGGCAGGTCGGTGCGGGAGCCGACGCCGTGGGCCAGGAGGTCGGCGGCGGGGCCGTCGACGATCGAGGGGTCCACCGACCGGTCAGCCGACCTGCAGGCTCAGCAGCACCGTTCCGGCGTCGTGCAGCTCGGCCTCGAACACCCCGGGGATGTCGGCGGGGAAGGTGACCACCGCCGGCTCGCCCGGGACCAGCTCCGCGGTGAGGTCGTAGCCGTGCAGGTGGAGCTCGTCGGCGGCGTCGACGGTCACCGTCAGGGTCACCCGCTCGCCGAGCTCCACCGGGACGCGGCCGGTGTCGCCGGTGACCCGGCCACCGCTGACGTCCACGGCGAGCGCGCGGCCTGCGGCCCGCTCCGGGTCCTCGTGCCCCGCGTGCTCGGCCGGCGCAGCCGCCGCGGCGGCGGAGGGCGCCGTCGAGCCGCCGGCGGCCGATCCGCCGTCGTCCGGGTCGGTCCCGGCGCAGCCGGCGGCGAGCACGGCGGCCATCCCCAGGACCGCCGGCAGCCGCAGGAGCCGGGCCCGGCCGGTCACCGGGCGCCCGCGTCGCTGGGCACCGGACCCGCGACCGGGGCGTCGGGGAACCGCTCGCCGGCGCTCCCGCGGCGGGAGTAGCGGCCCACGCCCCAGGAGATGCCGGCGATGAGCGCGAGGGTGCAGGCCAGCACCACGAGGTTGGCCGGCGCCCACAGCCCCCCGCCGGACTCCTTCAGCTCCCGCTGGAGGACGTCGATCTCGGGGATCGCGCCGCGGGTCACGCCATCCTCGGCGGGGATCCCGTCGGCCGGGATGGCCTCGTCGGCGGGCAGGTAGATCGGGACGGCGTAGAGCCGGCGGCCGTCGTGCACCCGCAGCAGGGTCTTCCAGCTGCCGTGCAGCGGCACCGGCTCGGTCGTCCGGTACTCGCCCGGCCCGATCCGCTCCAGGTCGTCGACCACCAGCCCGTCGCCCTGCCAGGCGGTGATCTGCACCCACGCCGGGTCGTCGACGGCACCGGCCGGGCTCAGCCGCACGGTGATGTCGGCCGTCCGCGGGTCGGTGGTCACGTCGGTGACGGTGAACGTCGCCTCGACGTCCTCGGGCACGGTCGCGACCAACCCGTTGGTGACCCCGGCGGCCAGCGCGAGGAGGCAGGCCACCAGCACGGTGCGGGCGACGGCGGCGCGGGGCAGGCGGCGGCGCAGGCCCAGGGCGAGCAGCGTGCCGAGCAGGCCGCCGGCGACGCCGGCGACGACCGCCATGACCGTGCCCTCGACCAGCACGTCGGAGTTCCACGACAGCGTCTGGACCAGGTGCGTCCAGCCCCACTCGGTGGCGGTGCCGACGGTGCCGACCAGTACGCCGGCGACGGCGCCGAACAGCAGCGGGCGCCGCGCCGGGGTGAGGCCCAGGGCGAGCAGCTCCACGGCGACGGCGGAGCCCAGGTACAGCGGGAACGTCGGGGTGATCTCGTCGAAGCCGATGCCCACCACGAGCGCGATGAGGCCGCGGACGACGAGGAAGAACGCCGCCGCCATGAGCGCTCCGCCCCGGCCCATCCAGAGGCGTGCGGCGACCAGCGCCAGCCCGGCGGCGCCGGCGATCATGAACGGCTCGAGCACCAGCCGGAACTGCGGGACGTCGAAGTCGTACTCGCCCTGGAACACCGACAGGCCCAGCAGCAGGCCGCCCATGGCCGAGCCCTGCCGGACGAAGCGGCCGATCCGGCCGACCTTGCGGTCCCCGTCGTCGGAGGACGCGCCGCCGTGGCCCTCCATCTCCAGGACCAGCAGGCCGACGATCGACAGGCCGGCGCCGGTGATGAGCATCAGGTGGGTCGGGCCCCACAGCGTGACGTCCTGGCCGAACAGGCGGTGCCAGACGTCGTCCAGAGGGAAGCCGAGCAGGGCGTAGAAGCCGGCGGCGCCGATCAGCACGCCGCCGACCGGCACGTCCCAGCCCCGGATGAAGTGCACGGCCGCGGGCCCGGGCGGGCCGTCCAACGGCATCGCGCAGGCCAGCACGCCGCCGGCGAAGACGCCGAAGAGGCCGAACAGGATCAGGTAGTGCGCCGGGTTGGCCAGCGGCCCCTCGTCGCGGCCCACGCCGATGTGCAGCGAGATGTCCCAGAGCATGCCCAGCAGGGCGACGAGCAGGGAGATCGTCGTGAGCACCGTGGGCAGCGCGACCCAGTCCGGAACGCCGGTGGCGCGCCCGAGACGGCCGCCGACGCGGGTGAGCAGCGTCGTCCGCCGGGTGCGGTGCAGGTACACCAGCCCCAGCAGCACGACGGTGAGGAGGGCTCCGATGCCGGTGGCCAGGGCCACCTCCCCGAGGGCGGCACCTCCGGCCGGCCGGCTGTCAGCGGCCAGGACGCTGGACGTCGTCGTCGACACGACCAGAATGGAACACCGGTCATGTGACATCGGCAAGTGATACATGGAGTGCGGCGCTACGGTGGACCCGAGGCGAGGGAGGTGAGAGCGCTGTCGGTCAGTGCGCCGGGCGTGCCCGAGGAGGAGTCGGACCGGGACCTCACGGTCGACCAACTCGCCGCGCGGGTGGGGATGACGGTCCGCAACGTCCGCGCGTACGCGGCCCGCGGCCTGCTGCCGCCGCCGCGGCTGGTGGGGCGCACCGGCTACTACGGCCGCCAGCACGTGGCGCGGCTGCTGCTGGTGCGGGAGATGCTCGCCGAGGGCTACCCGCTCACCATGATCGAGCGCACGCTCGCGCACGCCCCCGAATCGGCGAGCTCGGCCACCCTGGCGCTGCACCGGGCGCTGCTGGCGCCGTGGCTGCCCCCCGAGCCCGAGACGACGACCACCGAGGAGCTCGCCGCCCGCGCGGGGGTCGCCCCGGACGCCGCACTGATCGACGAGCTCGTGGCGCTCGGGCTCGTCGAGCGGCTGGACGACGGCCGGCTGCGGGTCCTGGACCCCTCGCTGCTGACCGCGGGGCTGCAGGTCGTGGAGCTCGGGGTGCCGCCGACCGCGTTGATCGCGGCGCAGGCCCGGGTGGTCGAGCACGTGCGGGCCATCGCCGACGTCTACGTCTCGATGTTCCTCGAGACCGGCTGGCGCTCGCTGCTCGAGGGGCCGGCCCAGCAGGCGGGCAGCCCGGGGGAGCAGCTGGACGCCGTCCGGGAGGTGGTGCTCCGGCTACAGCCGGCGGCCGCGCAGGCGCTGCTGGCGAGCTTCCGCACCGAGATGGCCGCCCGCGTGCAGGCGGCGCTGACCGAGGTGCTGCCGGGGACCGCCGAGGGCTGAGTCCGCTCAGTCGGGGTCGATGGCCTCGTGCGATCCGTCCAGGCGCGCGTTCTCCCGGGCCGTGAGCCGCCGGTCGCGCACCACCGCGCCGATCACGACGGCGACCAGGACGGCCGCCGGCACGAAGAACCCCGCCGTCGCGATCAGGCTCAGCCCGTCCGTCGCGAGGACGGCGTCGGGGGTCAGGTCCACGACCTCATGTGACACCGGTCGATGTCACGTGTCAAACCGGGTGGGAGCGGTCAGTAGCGCTGGCCGGCCACCGGGCAGCTGCGGCTCTCGGCGATCTCGGACAGCATGTCCTGCAGGGCCCGGGGGGCGACGACGCCGCCGCGGTCGAGCTCGTAGCAGGCCACGATGTCGCCGGCCCGGGCGTCGCGGACGCGGAGGGCGACCTGTGCGACGGACTCGGTCACCGCGACGTGGGAGCCGTCGACGAGGAAGACCACGGTGTCGGGCGTGGACTCGACCCGCTGGATGGCGGTGGGGTCGATCCGGCACGTCTCACCCGTGCGGCACGTGAGGCCGATCATGACGGTCCTCTCGGAAAACGGGGCATCGGACCCCGGCGGCGCCCTCGTCGGGCAATGAAGGGATCGACGGACGGGGGGTCCTCCTTGAGCCGAGGCCGGCCTTCCCGCTCGTCGGGGTGACCTGTGCCACGGCTACGGTGCCGGCGTGGCACCCTCGCGCGCCGCCCGGCCCGGCCCCACGGCCTCGGCGCGGCTGACCTGGATGGCCGGCGTGGTCGCCGCGGCGCCGGGGGAGCGCGTGCTCGAGGTCGGCTGCGGCCACGGGGTGCTGGTGGATCTCCTCGCCGCTGCGGGGGGCGAGGTCCTCGCCGTCGACCGGTCCCCGAGCATGGCGGCCGCGGCCGTCCGGCGGAACCGCGCGCGGGTCGACGCCGGCGCGGTCGCGGTGCAGGCGGCGGGGCTGCTCGAGGCAGATCTCGGGTTCCGGCCCGTCGACGTGGTGGTCTCCTTCGACGTGCGGGCCTTCTGGACGCCTCCGGCGCCGGAGTGGGACGCCGTCGCCCGCGTCCTGGCGCCCGGCGGGCGGGTGCTGGTCGGCTTCTCGGTGATGCGCCCGGGTGCCGCGGACGACATCGCCGCCGCCGTGGACCGGCTCGCCTCCGCGCGGGGGCTGCGGGCGGTCGGGCTGCACCGCGGCGCGACGGCCCCGTTTCCCTCGGCGGCCGTCGAGCTGCGGGCGGCGGCCGAGGTCACCCGCACGGGGTGATCGGAGGCGCCCCGGGTCAAGCGCCGTCCCGGCCGGGCCGATCACCCGGTCAGGTGACGCCTCCTGCGCCACCGCAGGACGTCCGAACGGACGGGAGGAACAGGTCGTGGCCGAGCAGTCCGTGCTGGTCGTCGAGGACACCGACGAGATCCGTGAGCTGGTCTGCACCGTGCTCACCCGCGCCGGGATGGACGTGCGTGCGGTGGGCACCGGCGCCGAGGCGCTCGAGGAGGTGCGGCGGTCCGCTCCGGACGTCGTCGTCCTGGACCTCGGGCTCCCGGACGCCGACGGCACCGAGGTGTGCCGGCAGATCCGCGCCGAGTCCGAGTGCTACGTGCTGATGCTCACCGCCCGCGCCGAGGAGGTCGACCTCCTGATCGGTCTCGCGGTCGGGGCCGACGGGTACATGGCCAAGCCGTTCTCGCCGCGCGAGCTCGTGGCGCGCGTGCAGGTCATGCTGCGCCGTCCCCGCGTGGCGGTCCCTTCCGACGCCGCGCCCGTCGAGGACTCCGTCCGCCGGCTGGCCGAGCTCGAGGTCGACGAGGACAGCCGCGAGGTCCGGGTCGACGGCGCCGTCGTCGACCTGACCCGCACCGAGTTCGACCTGCTCGCGGCCCTGGCCTCGCGGCCGGGCCGGGTGCTGCAGCGCGAGACGCTGCTGCGCGAGGTGTGGCAGACCGACTGGGAGGGCAGCGTCCGCCTGGTCGAGGCGCACATGTCCAACCTGCGCCGCAAGCTGCAGGCCGCCGGGCTCAGCTCGCCCGAGATCAAGACCGTGCGCGGCGTGGGCTACCGGCTCGTCGCGTAGTCGATCAGCAGCGGATGCTGCCCGACAGCACCGACTGCTCGGTCCAGCCGTAGCCGGTCACCGCGGTGATGCTGACCTTCACGTCGTTGGCGAGCACCGAGGCGTCGTAGTCGTCGCGGGCGACCGTGTTCGGCGCGTCGATGACGGCCACCGGGTACGGGTAGAGAGTGCCGTTGACGTGCGCGCTCACCACGTAGCGGACGACGCCCGGCGTGGGGCTGGCGGTCCAGCTCAGCTTGGCCTCCAGGCGGGTGCCCGTCTGCTGGCCGGCGGAGTTGTGGACCGGGACGCACTTGGTGCCCGCGGTGCTGAGGTTGGTCGGCGGCAGCACGTCGACCGTGCGCATCGGGGCCGTGGTGACGGCGCCGGTGTCGGAGAACCGGGCGTGCGCGGGCAGGGCGGCCCCGAGCAGGACGGCGACGGCGAGGACGAGCAGGAGCGCGCTGCGTCGAGTGCGGATCATGGCTCGGACTCCTCTCGGGTGCGGGTGGTCACCGGCGGGGGCTGCCGGGAACAGGTCGAACTCTGGTCCGCCGAGCGCGGGGTCCCCGCGCGGTTGCCGCAAGGGATGCACAAGGGGGCGTCAGGCGTCAGGCGCGGGGGCCTCGGCGGGCTGCTCGTCGCGGGCCGGCCGCCAGATGGTCAGCAGCATCCAGGCGGCGAGCAGGGCCGGCGCGCCGTAGACGAGGGCCGTGGAGACGGCGGGGTCGCGCAGGGCCGTGATCACGGTCCCGAGCTTCGGGACGACGGCCTGCACCTGCCAGGCCGTGTCGCCGGAGAGGACAGCGGTCCAGGGGTCCGCAGCGGCGTTGGCGTCGCCCTGGGTGCGGACCGACAGGGTGCCGTCGGCGGCGGTCCGCTCCACCTCGACCACGCGGTGGGTGACGACGCGGTGGTCGTCGACCGGGATGCGGTAGGTGATGATCATCCCGACCGCGACGTCGTCCACGTCCACAGGCGTGGACACGATGACGTCGCCCGGGGCGATCGCGGGCGCCATGCTCCCGGTCAGCATCGTCATGGTGCGGTAGCCGAGGACGTGCGGGCCGACGGCCAGGCCGAGGAAGGCCAGCACCGCAGCGGCGACGAGCGCGCGCAGCGTCCAGCGGCCGGCGAGGCGGGCCGCGGCGCGGATCGGGGCGGGGCGAGCGGTGCCCGTGGCCTCCGCGACCGGGGCCGGCTCGCGGACGGCGCCCGGTGCGCGGGCGGGGAGGACGGCGGTCATGGTGTCTCCGGAGGATCTCGTGGTCGGCGGTGGCGCGCGGCGCCGGTTCCTCGCCGGCAGGAACCACACTGGTCCGGCAACCGCAGCCCACCCGCCCGGCCGCCGCAAGGTCTCCGCAACGTGCCGGCCGGGGCCCGGGGAGACGGCGGTGCGCGGCTCAGGCGGTCGCGAGGTCCAGCAGCCGGTCGACCAGCTCGTGCGCGAGGACACCGCGGCGCGCGTCCGCGGCGATGGCCCGGCACAGCTGCGCCACCTCGGGGTGTCCCAGCTGCGCGCTGGTGCCGGCGAGGGTGGTGGAGGCGAAAGCGAGCGCGGGGGCGTCCCCGGCGCGGGCCCCGGCGTCGATGGCGGACAGGCGACCCGGGAGGGCGCTGACGTAGAGCTCCTGCAGCCGGCCGTCGAGGTCGCCGTCCACGATGTCCTCGGTCGTGTCGTCGGCGGGTCCGCCGTCCGCCGCGGCCGTGCCCCGGCCCAGCAGGAAGCGCAGCAGCACGCCGGCGTCGACCGGGGCGGGGAGGACGGCGAACGCCCCCGCCGCGCTCCCGGCCTCGCGGACCTCGGCGGTGGGCTCGGTCGCGGTGCCCACCAGGTGCGCGCGGCAGCCGCTCAGGCGCAGCCGGCGCAGCAGCGCGGGCCCGTCGCCGTCGGGCATGCCGAGGTCGGTCACCACCAGGTCCAGCTCCGCGGAGCGGGCCACGGCCAGGGCCTCGCGGACGCCGGTGGCCTCCCGGACCTGCCACCCGGCGGCCGACACCAGGGCGGCGGTGCGAGCGCGGTCGGTGGCGTCGGGCCCGACGACCAGTGCGGTCAGCATCGGCCCGGCTCCGCGTGGTCGGCGGGGGCGGAGGCGTCGACGGCGCAGACGCGGGTCGGCTCCGGTCGGGCGGAGGCGGCAGCTGCCCAGACCGGCAGGGTGCCGGTGACGACCAGGGCGAGCACGAGCCCCGGGACGGCGAGCCGGTGCGCCGGGAAGGCGGTGCGGGTCATCGGGTCCCTCCGTCGTCGTGGTCGGTGGTCGGTGATGGCCGGGGTGGCGGTCAGCGGGTGGTGGCGTTGCGCTGGACGCCGGTGAAGACGAGGTTCAGGACGGTGGTCTTGTTCTGGAACGTGTTGTCGGCGCCGGCGGGCAGGGTGACCGTGAAGACGAGGTGGTCGGTGTTGCCCGCGGTGAGACCGGTCAGGTTGTTCAGCGTGTGGGTGCCCTTGACCGGGGTGGCGGGGAGCACGGAGCGGGTGATGCCGCCGGTGCAGGTGTAGGTGGGGGCGGTCGCGGTGCCGGCCTGGGTCCAGGGCACGGTGCAGGCGTCGATGGAGAGCTGCAGGCCGAGCGCGGTGTTGGTGTCCAGGACGCTGCTGGTGGGTGCGGTGACGGCGAGCGAGACCGAGGAGAGGTCCGCGGTGCCGAGGTTGCGCAGGGTGAGGGCGCGGGAGGCGGAGTCGCCGGGGACCAGGCCCGTGGCGGGGACGGTGATGGCGTTCGCCGGGCTGGTCAGGTCGATGTCGACGGTGCCGGAGGCGACGTTGGCGGTGACCGGGGTGGTGGAGTCGGTGAACGTGCCGAAGGTGCCGAGGCCGGCGACGGCGGCGGCTGCGCCGAGGACGCCGAGGGAGCCGACGATCTTGCGGGTGGTGGCGGCGGTGGTGGTCATGTCGGTCTCCTGCGGGCTGGGCCGGGGGCGGGGTGTCCCGGCTGGCAGGAACGACTCTGGGCCGGCAACCGCAGCCCACCCGCCCGCGATCCGCAAGGCTTCCGCAATTGCCGCCCGTACCCCCGGCGGGACAGTGCCCGGCGCGGAAGCGCGGAATTGCCCCGGCGCGGAAGCGCGGAATTGCCCCGGCGCGGAAGCGCGGAATTGCCCCGGTGCGGAAGCGCGGAATTGCCCTGGTGCGGAAGCGCGGAATTGCCCCGGCGCGGAAGCGCGGAATTGCGCCGGGGCAGAAGCGCGGAGTTGCGCGGGGTCAGCGGGGGAGCGTCAGCGTGAAGGTGGTGCCCCGGCCCTCGACGCTGGCGACGTCGAGTGTGCCCCCGTGCGCCGTGGTGATCGCCTTGGTGATCGACAGACCGAGACCCACGCCCTTGACGGCATTGCGCCGCGCGGTGGAGGCACGGAAGAAGCGGGTGAACAGCTGGTCGAGCTCGGCGGCGGGGATGCCGTAGCCGGTGTCGCGGACCGCGATGCGGACGACGGGCGCCGTCCCGGGCAGCTCCCGGTCGCCGAACCGGCCGTCGGCGTGCTGCCAGCCGGCCCGCAGGGTCAGGGTGACCCGCCCGCCGGCCGGGGTGAACTTCACGGCGTTGGAGACGAGGTTGTCGCAGGCCTGCCCGAGCCGGACGGCGTCCCCGCGGACCACCAGAGCCTCGGCGGGCAGCTCCAGGTCCACCCGCACGCCCCCGGCGGTCGCGGCCACGCGGGCGGTCTCCTCGGCGCCCCGGAGGACGGCGGAGAGGTCGACGTCCTCGGGCTGGAGGGTGAACCGGCCGGCCTCGACCTGCGCGGTGAACAGCAGGTCGCCGACCAGCCGGAGCAGCCGCTGGGCGTTGCGCTCCACGATCGACAGGTAGGACCGCTGCTCGTCGGTGAGGGGCTGGTCGGGGTCGTCGAGGACGAGCTCCAGGTAGCCGAGGATCGCGCTCAGCGGCGTCCGCAGCTCGTGGCTGATCAGGCTGACGAACTGGTCCTTGAGCCGCTCGGCGGCGCGGGCCTCGGTCATGTCGGTGCCGACGAAGTTCCAGCCGGCGTGCTCCCCGGAGTCGTCGCTGCGCGGGGTGACCGCGACCGACACCGTGCGCTCCTCGCCGGTGGCCGTCACGTACGTCCAGTCCCGGACGTCACGGCCCTCGGCCAGGGCCACCTGCACCAGCGCGGACAGCCCGCCGCCGGCCGCGGCCAGCTCCTCGGCGAGGTGGAAGTCGGTGATCCGCTGCTTCCGGACGACGTCGGCGCGCGGCCGGCCCAGCAGCTTCTCGGCGCCGGGGTTCCAGACGCGGACGACGCCGTCGACGTCGGTGCCGATGATCGACTGCTCGGTGACGGCGTCAATGACGCTGGTCATCGTCTGCGCGCGGGCGGCAAGCATGCGGGTGGCGGTCTCGAGCTCGACGTCCCGGCGCTCCATCTGCGCGCGCAGCGCGTCGCGCTCGCCGGTCAGCCGGGCCACCTCCGCGCGCAGCAGCCCGGCGTCGTCGAGGGGCAGGGCGTCGGTGGTCGGCGGGAACGCGTCGACGGCGGTCATGCGGTGCCCCCGGCGGCGAGCTCGCGGACCCGAGTCACGAGGCCGGCCACCGAGAAGGGCTTGGCGAGGTAGCTGTCGGCACCGGCGGCCAGCCCGCGGGCGACGTCGTCGGCGGACGCGCCGGCCGACAGCAGCAGCACCCGGATGCCCGACAGGTCAGCGTCCGCCCGCAGCGCGGCGCAGACCTCCAGGCCGGTGGCGCCGGGCATCGACACGTCGAGCACCGCCAGATCGGGCACGGCGGTCCGGGCGGCGTCCAGGGCCGCGAGACCGTCGGCCACCTCGGCGACCACGGTGCACCCGGCGCGCCGCACGGCCAGGCGCACGAGGCCGCGGATGTCGTCCTCGTCGTCGGCGACGAGGACGCGCGGTGCCGCTCGCTCCACGGTGGTGCTCCCGTCGGTCGGAGGTCTCTCCTCCCGACGTCGGCGCCCCGGGGCGCGTGCTGCAGCCCGGAGTCCGGGCCCTCACCCGTCCAGGTGACGCGGCCCCGGACGCGCGCGCGCCCCGCCGGGAGACCCGGCGGGGCGCGCTGTGCGGTTCCTGCTCAGCTGGTGGACTGGCTCTGCACCGTCTGCTTGGACGCCTGGGCCTGACCCTGGACGTCCTGAGCGGCCGACTGGCCCTCCTGCTTGACCGTCTGCGCGGCGTCGGTCGCGGTGGCCCGGACCTCCTCGACGGCGTGCTGGGCGACCGGCTTGAGCTCCTCGCCGATCTCCTGCGCGACCTGCTTGGCCGGGGCCAGCAGCGCGTCCTTGTTGTCGCGGAACGCGGTCTCGGCCTGCTGCGCGAGCTCCTGCTCCCGCTGCGTGGCGGGCATCAGGCTCGACACCAGCCAGCCGACGCCGAACGCGATCAGCCCGGCCGCCAGGGGGTTGCCCTGGGTCTGCCGCGCGATGGTGTCGGGAGCCTGCTGCACGGCGTGCGCAGCGCTGGACGCTGCGCCCTGCACCGAGTCCGCGGCGCTGGAGGCGGCGCCCTGCACCGAGCCCACGGCGCTCTGGGCGTGGTACTGGGCGGTCGACGTCGAGTCGTGCGCTGTGCCCATCACCTTCTCCTTGGCCTGCGTGATGCGGCCCTTGGCCGCGCTGACGCGCCGGTCCATGACCCGCGCGGGGTTGACCTTCTCGTTGAGGGCGTCGACGTCGTAGCTGAGCTCGCGCCGCGTCTCCTCGATCTGCCGCCGGATGACGTCCGGGTCGTTGCTGGTGGGAGTGGTCATCTCTGGTGTCTCCAGGGGGTGTGGGGGCGGGGAGCCGCTGGTCAGTGGGGCTTCAGGGCGCCGGGCACCTGCGACAGGGTGTCCACGGTGCGCTCGGGCTTGGGGTTGACCCGCTTGAGCTGGTTGCGGCCCATCACGAAGGCGACGGCTCCGACGATGGCCCAGAGGACGGCGACGATCAGCGCCGACCAGCTGTGGCCCACCAGGTGGTACAGGGCCCACCACAGGGCGATGGAGAGGAACAGCAGCACCATGTAGCCGGCGAAGCCCGCGGCGCCCATCAGCCCGGCGCCCTTGCCCGCCTTGGTGGCCTCGGCCTTGACCTCGACCTTGGCGAGCTCGAGCTCCTGGCGCATCAGGGTGGAGAGGTCCTTGGCGACCTCACCCATGAGCTGGCCGACCGAGGTGCCCCCGACGTCGGGACGCCCCTCGTCGGTGGTCGGCGTGCCCATGGTTCCCGCGTGCGCGCCGTACTGATCGGGGCCGACGGCGTAGTTGGCCTGCGGATCGCCGTAGCCCGGCGGGGTGCCGACCGGGGTGGCGCCGGAGTAGGGGGTCGACATGGCTCAGGCCACCCCACCCGGACGGCGGGACGGGTCGTCCCAGCCGGACGGCGCGCTCGGCGGGACGACGCTGCCGGCCGGGGGCACCGTGCCGTACGGCGGCGGCGGCACCGGCGCGCCGGGCGTCGTGCCGTACGTCTCGGTCCCGTAGTTCTCGGCGGGGTAGTTCTCCGTGCCGCGGGTCGCCGTGGTCTCGTACCCGGTGGTCGGCTCGCCGTAGACGTCGGTCTGGCCGTAGCTCGAGTAGGCCGGCGCGGGGTCGACGTAGTTCGTCGGCGTGCGGTACGTGCCCGGGGAACCGGTGCCGGAGTCGCTGTGCGCGGCCTTGACGCCGCTGGTCAGCCTCCCGGCGACGATGCCGGCGAGGGCCGCCCCGAGCAGGAAGGTGCCGGGCTTGCGACGGGCGAAGGAGCGGACCTCCTCGAGCAGGTCCGCGGGCTCGCGGTTCTGCAGGAAGTGCGCGAACTCCTCGACCTTGCCGGCGCCCTGCTGGACCAGGTCACGCGCCGGTCCGGGGGCGGGGGCGTTGCCGTCGGCCATGCCGCGCAGCGCCTCGGCGAGGCCGGCGAGGCCCTGACCGGCCTTCTGCTGCTGCGCGAGGGTCTGCTGGCGCAGCTGGTCACGGCCCTGGGCGAGCACGTCGGCCGCCTGGGCCTTGGTCTCCTGTGCGACCTCGCGGGCCTGGTCGGCAGCGGTGGAGGCGACCTGGCCGGCGCCCTGGGCCGCGGTCTGGCCGACGTTGCGGGCCTCGCCCTTGGCGACGTCCGCCGTGGACGGCGACCCGCCGGTGGCGGGGGCGTGGGCGCCGCTCCCGGTGGTGGTGGACGGCGGCGGCGGGAACGGGGTGTCGATGGAGTGGGTCATCGGTCCTCCTGGGGACTGTGTCGTGGTCGGGGGCATGCGCTGCCCGGGGTTGCCCCGAGATCCGGGGCGCGACCGGGTCGCGTCCGTGCGGGCCCTTGCGGACACGACTCCACCGGTCGCGTGCTGCGACCTCGGGAGTGATGTGGAAGGCGGGGCCGGCGACCCCGCGGTGGGCGCCGGCCGAGTCGTCCCACCGTGTCTGAGTGGGCCACCGGCCTGCGTTCGAGCCGGTACCCGGCTGGTCGGAGCCGAAACAGGAAAGGATCACGGGCGACTGGGTAAGGTGAGCCTTTCCTACGCTGACTGGAGTGCTCCCATGGCCGACCCCACCCCGCGCCGTCGGCGCGCCTCCCGCCAGGCGACCGTGGTCCGCACGGACCGGGTGACCCCGCACGTGGTGCGGGTCGTGCTCGGCGGCGAGGGACTGGCCGGCTTCGCGCCCGAGCACACCGACTCCTACGTGAAGCTGGTGCTGCCGCCGCGCGGTGCGCCCTACCGCGCGCCCTTCGACCCCGATGACATCCGGGCCGAGCAGCCGCGGGAGTTCTGGCCCTGCACCCGCACCTACAGCGTGCGGCGGTGGGACGCCGCGGCCGGTGAGCTGACCCTCGACGTCGTCACGCACGGGGACGAGGGGCTCGCCGGCCCCTGGGCCTCGGCCGCGCGGCCCGGCAATCCGGTCGTGCTGCTCGGCCCCGGCGGGGCCTACACGCCGGGCACGGACGCGGACTGGCACCTCCTCGTGGGCGACGAGACGACGCTGCCGGCGATCGCCGCCTCGCTCGAGCGGCTGCCGGCCGGGGCGCGGGCGTTCGCGTTCGTCGAGATCGCCGACGCGGCCGAGGAGCAGGAGGTGGTCCTCCCCGAGGGCGCCGAGCTGACCTGGGTGCACCGCGGCGACGGCGTTCCCGGGACGGCGCTGGTGGCCGCGGTCCTCGCCGCACCGCTGCCGGAGGGCTCGGTGCAGGCGTTCGTGCACGGCGAGGCCGGCGCCGTCCGGGACCTGCGCCGGTGGCTGCGCGGCACCCTCGCCGTGCCGCGGGAGCTGCTGTCGGTGTCCGGCTACTGGCGGATCGGCCGGACCGAGGACCGCTGGCAGGCCGAGAAGCCGGAGTGGAACGCCGCCGTGGAGGCCGAGGAGCAGAGCCTGGCGGTGTAGGGCCCTCAGCCGCGCCAGGGGAACGCGGGCGGGCGGCGCTCGCCGAACGCGGCGACGCCCTCGGCCAGCTCGCCGGCCGCGATCGTCTCGCGGTACCAGCGGGCCGCCTCCGGCCGGCCGTCGCCGCCGGCGAGCACGGCGGCGACGACCTCCTTGGTCGACCGCTGGGTCAGCGCCGACCGCGCGGTCAGCACACCCGCGAAGCGACGCACCTCCGGCTCCAGCTCCTCCGGCGGGAGCAGCCGGTCGACCAGGCCGGTGCGCAGCGCCGTCGCCGCGTCCACCAGCTCGCCGCTGAACAGCAGATAGCGGGTCAGCGCGGGGCCGACCAGGTCCACCAGGGCCTTGGTCGACTCCGGGGTGTAGACGATGCCGACCTTGGCGGGGGTCACGCCGAAGACGCCGGTGTCGTCGGCGAACCGGAGGTCGCAGCAGGTGGCCAGCTCCACGCCGCCGCCGATGCAGTGCCCGCGGACCATCGCGATCGTCGGCTTGGGGAACTCGCGCAGCGCCGCCTGCGCGGCGAGGTTGTCGCGACGCAGCGCGGCCATCGGATCCTCGGCGTCCGGGCCGCCGAGCAGGTCGGCGATGTCGGCGCCGGCGCAGAAGCTGCTGCCCGCGCCGGTCACGACCAGCACCCGCACCGCGGGGTCGGCGGCGGGCCCGGCGAGCACGGCCGGCAGGTCCCGCCACATGCCCGCGGTCAGGGCGTTGCGCTTGGCCGGCCGGTCGATGGTGAGGACGGCGACGCCCGGGCCGAGCCCGTCGTGGGTGAGGGTCAGGTGCTCGGTGGTGGGGTGCGCCGTCATGGCCGACATCCTCACGCCCGCCTCCTGGCTCCCTCGCAGGGGCCCGGTGCCGCCGCGTCGTCGCCGGTGCCGCGCCATACCGCGGCACCGAGCGCCGCACCGCGGTACCCGGCCGTTGCGGCGGTACCGCTCAGCCCAGGTCGTCGGTGGCGAAGGTGTCGCAGGCCTGCACGTCGCCGGTCTCGTACCCGGTGGTGAACCACAGCTGCCGCTGCTCCGACGAGCCGTGGGTGAAGGCGTCCTGATCGACGGTGCCGCCGCCGAGCTCGCGCTGGATGAAGTCGTCGCCGATCCGCCCGGCGGCGTCCAGCGCGCGGTCGATGTCGTCGGCGGTGATCTCGGCGATCAGCGGCTCGCCGGACTCGTCGGGCACCGTCTCGGCGTGGTTGGCCCAGGTGCCGGCGAAGCAGTCGGCCTGCAGCTCGAGCCGCACGGTGCCGCTGTCCGGACCGGTCTCACCGGGCGTGACCTGGCGGTTGATGCCGAGCAGGTTCTGCACGTGGTGGCCGTACTCGTGCGCGAGCACGTAGGCGTTGACGAACAGCCCTCCCTCGGCCCCGAACTGCTCCTGCAGCGTCTCGAAGAACGTCAGGTCGATGTACACGAGCTGGTCGGCCGGGCAGTAGAAGGGCCCGGACCCGCTCGTGGCCCCGCCGCAGCTGGTCTGCACCGACCCGGAGAAGAAGACGGTGTCGGTGGGCACGTAGCGGTCGCCGAGGACGCCGGCCCAGTAGTCCTGCAGGGACTCGATGTCGGCGACGATCGCGCAGTCGACGGAGTCGTTGGCGTCGGCGCCGGTCCGGCACTGCTGCTCGAGCTGGCTGTTGTCGGCGGTCTGGCCCTCGCCGAGCGAGCCCAGCTGCCCGCCGAGGGCACTCGCGGCGCCGCCGCCGTCCCCGCCGCCGCCGAGGAACTGGACCAGCACCAGCACCAGGACGCCGACCAGGCCGAGCCCCCCGCCGCCCACGGCGAGGCCCCGCCCTCCGCCGCCACGGCGGCGGTCCTGCACTCCGGAGGTGTCCAGGCGGCCGGACTCGCGGTACCTCATGACCTGCATCCTCCCGGGCGGCCGGAGCTCACGCGCGCTCGGCCGTCTCGCCGCCGTGCGCGGGGGCCTGGGCGGGCTCGTCCTTGAGGAACAGGTACCAGTACGAGGTGGCCACGAAGACCACGGCTCCCACGAGGTTGCCCAGCCCGGCGAACAGCCAGTTCAGCAGGGTGTCGCCCCAGGTCAGGCCGTCGACGTCGGCGAAGATCGCGGCCGGCAGGAAGAACATGTTGGCCACGACGTGGTCGAACCCCATGGCCACGAAGGCCATGATCGGGAAGAAGATCGCCAGGATCTTGCCCGAGACGGTCGTCGTCGCCAGGGACATCCAGACCGCCAGGCAGACCAGCCAGTTGCATCCGACGCCGCGCAGGAACACCTGCCAGTAGGACTCTCCGGTGGCCTTCGCCGAGGCGATCCCGGCCAGCCGCTCGAAGGTCAGGCCGGGGCTGCCGGCCTCGCCGGCGTGCCCGATGACGCCGGTCTGCACGGCGAGGAAGAAGGCGACGAACAAGGCCCCCAGCAGGTTGCCCAGCAGCACCAGGGTGAGATTCCGGACGACGTCGGCGCCCCGGATCCGCCCCTGCATGGCCCCCAGCGGCACCAGCATCATGTTGCCGGTCGCCAGGTCCGAGCCCGCGACCAGCACGAGCACCAGGCCGAGGGTGAACGCCGCCCCCATGAAGAGGGTCGGCAGCGTGCCCCACGTCTCCGGGTCCAGCCCCGAGGAGACCGTGATGGCGACGAGCGCCCCGAAGGAGATGTAGGCGCCGGCCAGGAAGGCGCTGACCAGGACGCGGTCCCAGGTGCGGTGGACCTTCTTCGCCCCTGCCTCGGCCGCAGCCTGGGCGATCTCGGGCGGCTGCTTGTCGGTCATGCGGGCCTCCGGGGGCACTGGCGCTGCTCCGGCACGCTAACGCCGGGGCGCCGCCCCCGCCCGCTCAGCGGCGACGGCGCCGGGTGCCGAACAGCCCGCGGGTGATCTCCCTGCCCAGCGCGGACCCGACGGAGCGGGCGAAGGAGCCCAGCGCAGACCCGAGGACGTCGTCGCCGCCCGAGCGCCGCTCGCGCCGCGCGGGCGCGGGCGGCTCCATCTCCGGCCACGGACTGGGCAGCGGCTCGGCCGGTGCCGGTGCCGGTGCCGGTGCCGGTGCGGGTGCGGGCGGAGGCGCCAGCCGGGCGGCGAGCAGCTCGCGGGCCGACTCGCGGTCGACGGCGACGCCGTAGCGCGGCTGCAGGGGGGAGGCGGCCACGGCCGCGGCGAGTTCGGCGGCGTCGACGGTGCCCATGTGCGAGCGCGGGGCCCGCACCATCGTCCAGGCCACGGGCGTCGGGGAGCCGCGCTCGGTGAGCACCGTCACCGCGGCCTCGCCGGTGCCGAGCGAGGTCAGCAGGGTCGCGATGTCGTAGTCCTCGCTGCGCGGGAACGTCTTGACGGTCTTCTTCAGCGCGTCGGCGTCCTCCGGGGTGAAGGTGCGCAGCGCGTGCTGGACCCGGTTGCCCAGCTGGGCGAGCACCGCGCGGGGGACGTCGGTGGGGTTCTGCGTCACGAAGAAGACCCCGATCCCCTTCGACCGGATCAGCCGGACCGTCTGGGTGACCGCCTCCAGGAACGCCTTGCTCGCGCCGGTGAAGAGCAGGTGCGCCTCGTCGAGGAAGAAGACCAGCCCCGGCCGCTCGAGGTCCCCGACCTCGGGCAGCTCCTCGAACAGCTCGGCGAGCAGCCACATGAGGAACGTGGAGAACAGCGCCGGCCGGTCCTGGATCGCGGGCAGCTCCACGGCGCTGATCACCCCGCGGCCGTCGGCGGCGGTGCGGATGAGATCGGTGGGGGAGAAGGCGGGCTCGCCGAAGAAGACGTCCCCGCCCAGGTCCGCCAGCGTCACGAGCTCCCGGAGGATCACGCCCGCCGTCGCCTTCGACAGCCCGCCCAGCCCCTCCAGGTCGGCCTTGCCCTCCTTGCTGGTGAGCCAGGTGAGGACGGCGCGCAGGTCGGCCAGATCGAGCAGCGGCAGACCGACGGCGTCGGCGTGGTGGAAGACCAGCCCCAGCGAGCTCTCCTGCGTGGCGTTCAGGTCCAGCACCCGCGACAGCAGCACCGGGCCGAAGTCGGTGACGGTGGCGCGCACCGGTACGCCGGTGCCGAGCCCGCCGAGGGCCAGGTACTCCACCGGGAATCCGGTCGGGCTCCACGCGTCCCCGGTCGCGGTGGCCCGCTGCCGCACCCGCTCGCCGTCGGCCCCCGGGCGGGCGAGGCCGGCGAGGTCGCCCTTGAGGTCGGCCACGACCACCGGCACCCCGGCCGCCGACAACTGCTCGGCCATCAGTTGCAGGGTCTTGGTCTTCCCGGTGCCGGTCGCGCCGGCGATCAACCCGTGCCGGTTGAGCATCGACAGCGGCACGCGGACCTGCGCGCCGGCGTGCGGTCGCCCCTCGACGACCACGGCGCCGAGCTCCAGGGCCGGGCCCGTGGCCGGATAGCCGGCGGCGATGCGGGTGGCGGCGGTGTCGGCGGGTCCGGTGGGCTCGACCATCGGGCGACGGTAGCGGCCCGCCTCCCGACCCCGCAGGCCCGTCGCCCGGCGGGGTCGCGGCGGCGGGATCTAGGGTCGGGGCCTCGACGAGCGGGGGAGGGGAAGTGGCGGTCTCCAACCGCGTCAAGAGCGCCCTGACGACGACGGTGCTGGCGACCGCGGCCACCGGCTTCCTGGCCGGCTGCGGTCTCGAGGACGACGACGAGGAGCAGGTCGCCTACTGCACGAACGCCGACGGCGAGATCGTCGACGACGACTACTGCGACGACGGCTACTCCGGCGGCGGGCTGTTCTTCCTCTACGTGGGCGGCTTCGGCCGCGGTCTCCCGCTCGGCTACGCGCTGCCCGGCGGCGGCACGCGGATCGACCCGCGGGACACCACCGCCCGCCGCAACGCCGGCCTGCCGGCCTCCGGGAAGGTCACCGGCGGCACCCGGGTGAGCGGTGGCATCGGCTCGGGGACGGGCGGGCGCGCCGGCACCGGCGCCGGCAGTTGAGGCGCCTCCAGAGCGGGGTCGTCCGGCCGGGGTGGGAGGCCGAGATCGAGGCCCAGGGGCTGGTCTACAACCGGACCGGCCTGCCCGGCGGCGAGGCCCGCAGCTACTGGCGCGAGGGGCCGTTCTACGACTTCACGATGGCCGAGGTGGAGCGCCTGGAGGGCTGGATCGCCCAGCTGTTCTCCATGTGCGAGGCGGCCGGCGACCACGTCCTCGAGCGGGACCTGTTCGACCGGATGGGCATCCCGCCGATCGCCCGACCGGAGATCCGCCGCACGTGGGAGGTCGAGCCGCCCAGCGTCTACGCCCGCTTCGACCTGCACTACGACGGCACCGGACCGCCGCGGCTGCTGGAGTTCAACGCCGACACCCCGACCGGGCTGGTCGAGTCCGCCGTCACCCAGTGGAACTGGCACCTGTTCACCGGCCAGGGCACCGACCAGTGGAACGCCCTGCACGAGAAGCTCGTGACCGCGTGGCAGCGCAACCTGGTCCGATGGGAGCGGCGCACCGGCGTCCGGCCGCGCGTGCACCTGGCCTGGACCAGCGAGGAGCGCTCGGGCGAGGACCGGATGACCGTCGCCTACCTGATGGACACCGTCGTCCAGGCCGGCTACGAGGCGGTCGAGCTGATCGTCGAGGACATCGTGCTCGACGACGGCGACGGCCGGTTCTACGACCCGCAGGGTTGCCACCTCGACGTCGTCTTCAAGCTCTACCCCTGGGAGTGGCTGATCGAGGACGAGTTCGGGCCGGCGGTGCTCGCCGACGCCGCCCGGCCCGGCGGGACGACGTGGGTGGAGCCGGCCTACAAGATGCTGTGGAGCACCAAGGCGCTGCTGCCGGTGCTGTGGCAGATGTTCGGCAGCGACCCGGTGCTCTCCCAGCTGCTGCTGCCGGCCTACTTCGCCGACGAGATGCCGTCGGCGTGGCGGACCTACGTGCGCAAGCCGCTCTGGGGGCGGGAGGGCGCGAACGTGTCGATCGTGCGCGACGGCACGGTCGACGTCGAGCTGCCGGGGCGCTACGGGACCGAGGGCTTCGTGGTCCAGGAGTTCGCGCCGCTGCCGGACTTCCCCGGCGCCGACGGGCCGCACCACCCCGTGCTCGGCGCCTGGGTGGTCGACGGCGAGCCGGCCGGGCTGGGCATCCGCGAGAGCGAGGGGCTCATCACCGACAACCTGAGCTTCTTCGTGCCGCACACGATCGACTGCACCGCCGGCGGGCCGCCCCACCGAGCCGCGGGCGGCGGACCGGCCTAGGTTCGGAGCATGCCGCTGGAGGGTGAGTACGAGCCGAGTCCGCAGAAGTGGGTCCGCGACCAGGTGGAGCTCTACGAGCGCACCGGGGGCCGGGAGGGCAACACCCTGCTGGACCGCGGTCTGCCGGTCGTCGTCTTCAGCACGCGGGGCGCGAAGAGCGGCAAGGTCCGCAAGCAGCCGCTGATGCGCGTGGAGCACGAGGGCGCCTACGCGATGGTCGGCTCCCAGGGCGGCGCCCCGGACGACCCCGCGTGGGTGGCCAACCTCCGCGCGTACCCGGACCAGGTGACGGTGCAGGACGGGCCCGAGCCGTGGGACGGCGTCGCCCGCGAGGTCTCCGGCGAGGAGAGGTCCCAGTGGTGGGAGCGGTCGGTCGCCGCGTTCCCCGACTACGCCGACTACCAGACGAAGACCGACCGGCAGATTCCCGTGTTCGTCGTCGAGCGCGCGGCTCCCGCGAACCCCGCCTGACGCGACCGCACCCGTAGCGGGACGGGCGGGAGTCGGCCACACTGCGCGGCCGACTCCCGCTCATCCCGGAGGTGGATCCCCGTGCCGCTCACCGTCGCCGAGACCTGCGCCCGCATCGCCGCCGAGCTGAACCCGCCCGGCCAGCCGTTCGGCTACACCTGCGACGGTAACCGGGTGCTCGGCACCTGGGACGTCGCCGACGTCGGCTACTCGAACCTCGTGGCGGGCGGGACGATCGACAAGGACTACGCGATCACCGTCACCCTCGACGAGGGGTCGGGCACGTACGCCGTCGTGGAGCGGAAGTCCGAGAGCGAGACCCACGGCGGGCTCCGCGGCGACGGCACGATCGGCTTCTCCGGGAAGAAGGAGGCGTTCCGCGGGAGGTCCGTCGGCAAGCAGTGGGGCGGCGGTGCCGCGCTGCGCGCGACCTCGCACGGCGAGACCGGGCACACCTGGAGCTACTCGTTCGAGACGTCGCGGATCAAGCAGCCGCTGTTCGACCTGCTCGCCTCCGCCGGCTGGGAGCCGGAGAGGAAGGGGTTCCTCGCCCGGCTGTTCTCCCGCTAGAAGCCGGCGACCTCGTGCGGCCGGTAGGGCTCCTCCAGCCGGGCGATCTCCTCGTCGGTCAGCCGCAGGTCGACGGCGGCCACGGCGTCGTCCAGGTGCGCGTCCCTGGTGATGCCGACGATCGGCGCGGTGACCACCGGCCTGCTCAGCACCCAGGCCAGCCCCACCTGCGCCCGCGACACCCCGCGCTGCGCGGCGACCTCGGCGACGCGCTCCACGATCGCCCGGTCCGACGCCTCGTCGTAGAGCCGCTTGCCGAACTCGTCGGTCTCCGACCGGGCCGTGGCCTCGCCCCAGTCGCGGGTGAGCCGGCCGCGGGCCAGCGGGCTCCACGGGATGACCCCGATGCCCTGGTCGGCGCAGAGCGGGTGCATCTCCCGCTCCTCCTCGCGGTTGAGCAGGTTGTAGTGGTCCTGCATCGACACGAACCGGTGCCACCCGTGCTCGCCGGCGGTGTACAGCGCCTTGCTGAACTGCCACGCCCACATCGAGGACGCGCCCAGGTAGCGCACCTTCCCCGACCGGACGGCGAAGTCCAGCGCCTCCAGCGTCTCCTCGATCGGCGTGTGCGGGTCCCAGCGGTGGATCTGGTAGAGGTCGACGTAGTCGGTGTCCAGTCGCCGCAGCGAGGCCTCGAGCTCGCCGAGGATCGCCCGGCGCGACAGCCCGGCGCCGTTGGGGCCGGGGCGCATCCGGCCGTGGACCTTGGTCGCGAGGACGACGTCCTCCCGGGTGGTGAAGCTCCGGATCGCGCGGCCGGTGATCTCCTCGCTGGAGCCGGCGGAGTAGACGTTCGCGGTGTCGAGGAACGTGATCCCGGCGGCGAGCGCCTTCTCGATCAGCCGCCGGCTCTCCTCCTCCGGCAGGCTCCACGGGTGGGCGCCCCGCTGCGGATCGCCGAAGCTCATCATCCCCAGGCAGATCCGCGAGACCTCGAGACCGGTGCTGCCCAGGCGGACGTACTTCATGCCGTCGTCTCCATGCCGCCAGCCTTCCCTCCCCGCGGCGTGACTGCACGTCAGGGGAGGGCGGCGGCGAGCTCCGGGATCGCGGCGGCCACGCGGTCGGGAAAGGTGGTGAACGGCTCGGGCGCGGGCACCCGCCTGCTCCCGCTGCCGGCCCACCGCCACACGCCGAGCACCCGGCCGCCGTGCACGACGGTGGAGCGGAACATCCCGTTGCGGCCGGGGACGATCCGCTCGGCGAACTCCTCGGGCACCGCGCACGTGCGGTCGGCGTAGCCGAGGACGTACTCGTCGAAGCCCGGCAGCAGCAGGACGGCGTCCTCGACCTCGGACCGGCAGGCGGCCAGCCGGTCGGGCAGGTCCGGCGCCATGAGCAGTTCCCGGCCGTCGACCTCGACCGCGGCGAGCTCGCTCCGCACCGCCGCGATGCCGGCCCGCACGTCCCGCAGCGTCAGCCCCGCCCAGCGGGCGAGGTCGGCGTCGGTGGCCGGGCCGTGGCCGGTCAGGTAGCGCCGGGCGAGCTCGGCCAGGGCCTCCTCGCCGGACAGCCGGCGCGGCGCGGGGACCCACTCGTCGAGCAGCGCGAACGCCTGGTCGGTGCCCTCGGTGGGGCCGAGCACGAGCGTGCCCGTCTGGGCCAGGAACCACAGCAGGTGGTAGCCCCGCTGGCCGCTCACGTCCACGGCCTCGCCGATCGCCGCCAGCAGGGCCGCCCGGCCCAGCCGCCGGCCGCCCGTCAGCGCGCCGACCGCCTGCTCCCGGGCCCGGTCGACGTCGCGGTCGGTGATGCCCAGCGCCGCGCGCCGCTTCGCCGCCCCGGCCACCGCACGGGGCCCGCACAGCTCCAGCAGCCACGGCAGCTCCTCGGCCGGCAGCAGGTGCAGGGTGCCGCGCATCGGCCACGAGCGCACGACCTCCCCGGCGTCGAAGGCCGCGCGCACGCCGGTCGCTGACCGGTCCCGCGTCCGCAGGGCCACCGAGGTCACCGCGCCCGGGAGGTCCTGCCCCTGCGCGCACAGCAGGCCGCGGACCGCCTCGGCCGCGCTCGCCGCCGGCGCGCCCGCCAGCCGCTGGGCGACCAGCCGCAACCGGGCCAGCTCGCGGGGCGACGTCGTCATGCCGGCAGCGTCCCAGGCACCGACGACGATCGGCGGTCCTGCCAGGATCGGCCCGTGGACGCGCACGCCTGGGACGCCCGATACGCCGAGCGCCAGCAGTGGTCGGGGGAACCGAACGCGCTGATCGCCGAGCTGCTCGCCGACGTCCCGCCGGGAACCGCCGTCGACCTGGCGGCGGGCGAGGGCCGGCACGCGCTGTGGCTGGCCGGCCGCGGCTGGCGGGTGACCGCCGTCGACTTCTCGGCGACCGGCCTGGCCCGCGGCCGGGACCGTCCCGGCGCCGAGCGGGTGGAGTGGGTGACCGCCGACGTCGTCTCCTGGCCCGGCCCCGACGAGCCCGTCGACCTCGTGCTGGTCGCCTACCTGCACCTGCCGCCGCGCGACATGGAGGGCCTGCTGGTGCGCGCGGTCGGCTGGCTGCGCCCGGGCGGCCGCCTGCTCGTGCTCGGCCACGACGTCGACAACGTCGCGCACGGGGTGGGCGGCCCGCAGGAGACGGCGATCCTGCACAGCGTCGAGCGCCTCGCCCCGGTCGCGGCCCTGCTGGCGGTCGACCGGCTGGCGCAGGTGCCCCGCGAGACGCCGGCCGGCACCGCGCTCGACACGGTGCTCGTCGGACGCCGCCTTCCCTGACCGGACGGCGGTAGCGTTCGGCCCGTGATGGGGATGGGCGGGGCCGGCGGGCGGGACGCCGAGCGGCGCCGGCGGATCGTGGCGGCCGTGGTCGTCGCGGTGATGGTGCTCGCCGCGATCACGACCGCGCTCTCCCTCGTCCTCGACTGAGGGGCAGGCGCCGATGACCACGTCCGGGGAGATCGAGGCCTGGTTCGCCGCGGCGGGGGTCCGGGAGGCCGAGCTGCGCGCCGTCGACGCGCTGGTCACCGCCGCCGTCCCCGGCATCGACCGCGAGCTGGTGGCCGCGGGCAGCGGGCAGATGCTCGGCTACGGCCTGATGCCCTACAAGCCCCGCTCGGCGAAGGTCGCCACCACCTGGCCCGTGGTCGCCCTCGCCGCGCAGAAGCGCCACCTCTCGCTGTACGTGTGCGCCGTCGTCGACGGCGAGTACATCGCCGAGGCCCGCGCGGAGCGGCTGGGCCGGGTCTCCTGCGGGAAGAGCTGCATCCGGTTCGCCTCCCTGGACCGGGTGGACGCCGCGGAGCTGAGCGCACTGGTCCGCGACGCCCTCGCGGTGACGCGCGCGGGCGACAACGCGTACTACGCCGGCTGACCTGCACCGGGGCCCTTGGTCCCTGGCCCGGCCGCGGCGGCGGGGGCACCGTGACGGGGCGCCGGTCGGGGGGATCGGCCCGGCGCATCCGGTGGGGGAGAGGACGACGGATGACGCACGCGCTGGCCAGGGCCTCCGACGACGACGCCGCGGTCGACCAGGCAGTCCTGCGGCTGACGGCGGAGTTCCGGACCCGGTTGCGCCCCCAGGTCATCGGCACGGTGGTCCGCAACAGCCGGAGGGACCTCAGCGGTGTCCCGGCGACCGCCCTCCCCGAGCTGGTGGAGCGGCTCGCCCGCGCCCGCCTGCAGTCGGAGGACCGTTCCGCTTGACCTCCAGTGCGCGTGAGGCGGTTGCCTCCCGTGCATGCGAGCCATCCGACTGCACGAGTTCGGCGACCCGAGCCGCCTGGTCCTCGACGAGCTCCCGGACCTGACGCCCGGACCGGGCCAGGTACGCATCGCCGTGGCGGCCGCCGGGGTCCACCTCGTCGACACGACGCTGCGCCGCGGGGACTCCGGGCCGGTGTCCCTCCCGCTGCCGGAACTGCCGACGATCCCCGGCCGCGAGGTCGCCGGCCGGGTCGACGGGCTCGGGGACGGCGTCGACCCGGCCTGGTTCGGGCGGCGCGTCGTCGCCCACCTCGGGCCGGTCCCCGGCGGGTACGCCGAGCAGGCGGTCACCGCCGTCGACGGGCAGCTGTTCGCCCTGCCGGAGCAGGTGGGCTGGTCGGACGCGGTGACGGCCGTCGGTACGGGGCGCACGGCGCTGGGGGTGCTCGAGCTCGAGCCGCCGTCCCCGGACGACGTCGTCCTCGTGCCCTCGGCCGCCGGCGGGCTGGGCTGGCTGCTGGTGCAGGCGGCCCGCGAGCGCGGCGCCACCGTGGTGGCCGCGGCCCGGGGCGGGCGGCGCACGGCGCGGCTGGCCGAGCTGGTGGCCGACCTCGTCGTGGACTACGGCGAGGCCGGGTGGGACGCCCGCGTCCGCGACGCGCTCGGCGGCGTCACCCTGGTCTACGACGGGGTCGGGGGCGCGGTCGGCCGCTGCGGGCTGGAGCTGCTCCGGCCCGGCGGGCGGCTGGTCCTCCTGGGCTACTCCTCCGGCGCGCCGACCCGGTTCGACACCGGCGACGTCGTGCGCCTGGGGATCACCGCCGGCTGGTCCCTCGGGCCGCGGATGAACGCCCTGCCCGGTGGCATCCCCGGGCTGGCGCGGCGCTCCCTGGACCGGGTGGCGGCCGGCCGGTGGCGGCCGCTGGTCAGCGCCTATCCGCTCGCCGAGGCCGCCCGGGCCCACGCCGACCTGGAGCAGCGGCGCGCGCTGGGGAAGGTCGTGCTCCGGACCGGCTGACGCGGACTTGTCGCGGCCCGGAGACTGGCCGGGTGGGCTACATCGACGTCAGCGGTATCCGGCACACCCTGTCCGACGGGCGGGTGCTGCTGTCCGACGTCTCGTTCCGGGTCGGCGACGGCGCCCGCGCCGCCCTGGTCGGGGAGAACGGGGCCGGCAAGACCACCCTGCTGCGGATCATCGCCGGCGACCTGGTGCCCGAGGACGGCGCCGTCGCCCGGACCGGCGGCCTGGGTGTCATGCGCCAGTTCATCGGCTCGGTCCGCGACGACACCACCGTGCAGCGTTTCCTCGTCGACCTCTCGCCGCCCGCCGTCCGATCCGCCTGGGACGCCGTGCAGGCCGCGGAGCTCGCGCTGATGGAGGCCGATGACGAGCCCACCCAGATGGCCTACGCGACGGCTCTGGCGCACTGGGGCGACGTCGGGGGGTACGACGCCGAGGTCACCTGGGACACCGTGACCGTCGCGGCCCTCGGCGTCGCCTACGACGGGTGCAAGTACCGGGAGCTGTCGACGCTCAGCGGGGGCGAGCAGAAGCGGCTCGCGCTCGAGGCGCTGCTGCGCGGGCCCGACGAGGTGCTGCTGCTCGACGAGCCGGACAACTACCTCGACGTCCCCGGCAAGCGGTGGCTGGAGGAGCGCCTGCTCGAGACCCGCAAGACCGTGCTGTTCGTCAGCCACGACCGCGAGCTGCTCAACCGGGTCGCCGACCGCGTGGTCACGGTCGAGGGCGGGTCGGCGTGGGTGCACGGCGGCGGCTTCCCCAGCTACTCGGAGGCCCGGTCCTCGCGGCACGAGCGGCTGGCCGAGGTGCGCCGCCGCTGGGAGGAGGAGCACCAGCGACTGGTGGACCTCGTGCGGACCATGCAGCAGCAGGCCGCCAACTCCCCGGACATGGCCAACCGCTACCACGCCATGCAGACCCGGCTGGCGAAGTTCGAGGCCGCCGGGCCGCCGCCGGAGCCGCCGCCGCCGCAGCAGGTGGCGATGCGGCTGCGCGGTGGCCGCACGGGGGTGCGCGCGGTGACGGTCGAGGGGCTGGAGCTGACCGGCCTGATGAAGCCCTTCGGCGCGGAGATCTTCTACGGCGACCGGGTCGGCGTCCTGGGGGCCAACGGCGCGGGGAAGTCGCACTTCCTGCGGCTGCTGGCCGGCCAGCACGTGGCGCACACCGGCGAGTGGCGGCTGGGCGCGCGCGTCGTCCCCGGGCTGTTCGCGCAGACCCACGCCCACCCCGAGTGGCTGGACCGCACTCCGGTGGACCTGCTGTGGCACGGCGAGCCGGGCCGGCCGGGCGTCGACCGCGGCCGGGCGATGGCGGCGCTGCGCCGGTACGGCCTGGCCGACTCCGGCGACCAGCTGTTCCGCACCCTGTCCGGCGGGCAGCAGGCGCGGTTCCAGGTGCTGATGCTCGAGCTCTCGGGCGCCACCCTCCTGCTGCTCGACGAGCCCACCGACAACCTCGACGTGCTGTCGGCGGAGTCGCTGGAGGAGGCGCTGGCCGCCTTCGACGGCACCGTGCTCGCGGTGACCCACGACCGCTGGTTCGCCCGCTCGTTCGACCGGTTCCTGGTGTTCGGCGCCGACGGCCGGGTGTACGAGTCGGCCGAGCCGGTGTTCGACGAGACCCGGGTGGTCCGCGCCCGCTGAGGCGGCGTGCGCGCCGCCGGGCGGCGTGGTGCAGGATGGGAGTGAGAATCATTCCCATCAAGCACTGGAGCTCCCGATGCGCCGCCGTCTCCGTCCCGCCCTCGTCGTCCTCTCCGCGGGCCTGGTCGTCACCGCCTGCGGAACGGACGGCGCCGGCCCCACCACCAGCGCGGGGGACGCCGACGCCTGCCCCGGTGCGGTCGTCGACGTCGTCGTGTCCGTCGGGCAGTGGGGCGACGTCGTCGAGGCGCTCGGCGGGGACTGCGCGTCGGTGACGACGGTGATCGGCTCGACCGCCGTGGACCCGCACGAGTTCGAGCCCACTCCCGGCGACCTCGCCGCCTTCGAGGAGGCCGACCTCGTCGTCCTCAACGGCGCCGGCTACGACTCGTGGGCGGCCGACGCCGCCGGCAACCTCGACCCGGCGCCCGTCGTGCTGGACCTCGCCGAGGTGGTCGGGGTCGAGGACGACGAGCACGAGGACGACCACGCTGGCGCCGAGCGCGCCGAGGAGCAGGGCGGGGAGCACGCCGGGGCGGAGGGGCACGGCCACGGCGGGGTGAACCCGCACGTCTGGTACGCGCCGGACCTCGTGCAGCGGGCCGCCGAGGCCGTGACGACCGAGCTCGGCGGGCTCTCGCCCGCGGCCGCCGGCCACTTCGCCGACCGGGCCGCCGCCTGGCGGGAGGAGCTGGCCCCCTACCTGGCCGAGATCGAGAGCCTGCGGGCCGCGGCCGGCGGACGGTCCTACGCGGCCACCGAGTCCGTCTTCGAGTACATGGCCGAGGCGATCGGCCTGACCGACGCCACGCCCGAGGGCTACCGCGAGTCGGCGAGCAACGAGACCGACCCGACGCCCGGGGACGTGGCGGCGTTCGAGTCGCTGCTGCGGTCCGGCGGGGTCGACGTGCTCGTGCACAACTCCCAGACCGACGGCGGCGTCCCCGATCAGCTGCGGGCGACCGCCGAGGAGGCCGGGATCCCGGTCGTGGAGGTCACGGAGTCCGGGACCGAGCGGGGCGGCTCGTTCGTCGACTGGCAGCTCGCCCAGCTGCGCGCCCTGTCCGACGCCCTGGCCCGGCGCGGCTGACGACGCCTGGCCCGGCGCGGCCGGCGCCGCGCGGGGTCAGCGTGCGACGGCGCGGCAGTCGGCGCAGGTGCCGAAGATCTCCAGCGTGTGGCTGACGTCGGCGAACCCGTGCTCGCCGGCGACCTCGTCGGCCCAGCGCTCGACGGCGGGGCCGGCCACCTCCACCGTGCGGCCGCAGGAGCGGCACACCAGGTGGTGGTGGTGCTGGCTGCTGCAGCGCCGGTAGAGCGCCTCGCCGTTGTCGGTGCGGATCGAGTCCAGCTCGCCGTCGTCGGCCAGGGACTGGATCGCCCGGTAGACGGTCGAGAGACCGACCTTGCCGCCGGTGGACCGCAGCTTGGCGTAGACGTCCTGCGCGCTGTGGAAGCCGTCGAGGCCCTCGAACAGCGATCGGATCGCATCGCGCTGCGGGGTCGGGCGGGTCACGCCGTCCATCGTGACACGGGCCGCCACGAGGAAGGCATCAGCCGAACGACCGGCCCTCGCCGCGGTAGGTGGCGAACCCGCCGGTCAGCTCGTCGCCGGCCAGCGCGTGCAGGACGTCGACGTGCTCGGCGAGCTCCCCGGCCTTGGCGTGCCGGAACCACACCCGGTCGCCGATCCGCAGCCCGTCGGCCGCCGGTCCGCGCAGCGGGGTCTGCACCTCGCCGGCGCCCTCGGTGCCCACCGTCCGCAGCCCGGCCGGGTACACCGGGCGCGGCGACCGGTCCGCGCCGGGCGGCCCCGAGGCGATCCACCCCCCGCCCGCCACGGTCACCGTCCCCGGCGCCGGGCGGCGGGTCACCGGCAGGGCGAACAGCGCGGCGGGCCGGCCCCGGAAGGCGCGGTACCCGTCGAAGAGCAGCGGGGAGTACAGCCCCGAGCCCGCCGCCACCTCCGTCACCGCGGGATCGGCGGACGTCGTCTCCAGGCTGCCGGTGCCCCCGCCGTTGACGAACTCCAGGTCCGCCTCGGCGCGCACCGCGGCGACCGCCGCGGCCCGCCGGCCGGCCAGCTCGCGCACGGACAGCGCCCGCATCCCGCGGACCGCCAGCCCCCGCAGCGGCCGCCCCGGGGGCGCGTCCGGAACGCCGGCCACCTGGGCCTCGTAGGCCATGAGCCCGACCAGCCGGAACCCCGGCCGGCCGGTCACGGCGCGGGCCAGCCCCGCGGCCTGGCCGGGCGTGTGCACCGGCGACCGGCGGACGCCGACGTGCACCCGGCCGCCGGCCACCCGCAGCGACGCGTCCAGGTCCAGGCAGATCCGGAGCGCGGGCCGGGTCGCCGCCGGGACGACGGCGTCGACCAGGTCCAGCTGGGCGGGGGAGTCGACCATGAGCGTCACGCGGCCGGCGAGCACCGGGTCCGCGGCCAGGGCCCGCAGCGCCGCCCGGTCCGCGGTGGGATAGCCGACGACGACGTCGGTGGACACCGGGTCCGGCCCGCCGGCCAGCCACAGCGCCTCGGGCAGCGTGTAGGCCAGGACGCCGGCGAAGCCCGGGCGGGCGAGCACCCGCCGCAGCACCGGCCGGCTGCGCACCGACTTGCTCGCCACCCGGATCGGCCGACCGCCCGCGCGCCGCTCCAGGTCGGCGGCGTTGGCATCCAGTGCGTCGAGGTCGAGCACGGCCAGCGGGGGGTCCAGGTGGGCCGTCGCCGCGTCCAGCCGGGCCCGGGCGGCGTCGGCACTGCTGGCGGAACGGCTCACGGAACGGGAGCATGCTGCGCCGCGGCGAAGTGGGTCAAGCGTCCCAGTACGCTGCCGCGGGATCGCGAGGAGGCGGCGTGGCGCGGACCGGCACGTGGCGGAACTGGGCGGGCAACCAGCGGGCCGGCGGCGTGACCGTGCTGCACCCGTCGGGCACGGAGGCGCTCGCCGCCGCGCTGACCACCGCGGCCGCCGCCGGCCGGCAGGTGCGGCCGCTGGGCAGCGGCCACTCGTTCAGCGCCGTCGGCCGGCCGGTGGACCTCGCCCTGTCCCTCGACCGGCACGCCGCGCTGGTCGACGTCGGCCCCACCGGGCTGGTCACAGTCCAGGCCGGGATGCCGCTGCACCGGCTGACCGCGGCGCTGGCCGCGCGCGGCTGGGCGCTGACCAACCTCGGCGACATCGACCGGCAGACCGTCGCGGGGGCGCTGTCCACGGGCACCCACGGCACGGGCGCGGGGTTCGGTGGCCTGGCCACCCAGGTGCGCGGCCTCACGCTGGTCACCGGCGGGGGCGAGGTGCTCCGCTGCGCGCCGGACGAGAACGCGGACGTCCTCGCCGCCGCGCGGATCTCCCTCGGCGCGCTGGGCGTGCTCGACACGGTGACCCTGCAGGCGGTGCCCGCCTTCGCGCTGCGCGCCGAGGAGGGGACGGCGCGGCTGCCGGAGCTGATCGAGAGCTTCGACCGGTACATGTCCTCGACCGACCACGTCGAGTTCTACTGGTTCCCGCACACCGACCGGTGCCGCACCCTGCGCAACACGCGGGTGCCGCTGTCGGAGGTCGCGCCGCTGCCGCGCGCCCGCGCGTTCTGGGACGACGAGGTCCTCGCCAACGCCGGGCTGGCGGCGGTCGTCGCCACCGGCCGGCGGGTGCCCGCGCTGGTCGGGCCGCTCGCCCGCTTCGCCGCCGGCGCGCTGGGCTCCCGCACGTACACCGACGTCAGCCACCGGGTCTTCGTCTCCCGGCGCCGGGTCCGGTTCCGGGAGATGGAGTACGCGGTGCCGCGGGCCGCGGCTCCCGGCGTGCTGGCCGAGCTGCGGCGGGTCGTGGACGCCTCGGGCTGGCGGGTGCCGTTCCCGGTCGAGGTGCGGGTGGCCGCCGCCGACGACGTCCCGCTGTCGACGGCGTACGGCCGCGACACCGCCTACGTCGCCGTCCACGTGCCGGCGCGCAGCGACCCGGGGGAGTACTTCGCCGCGTTCGAGGCCATCGCCGGCGCGGTGGGCGGGCGGCCGCACTGGGGGAAGCTGCACTCCCTGGAGGCCGCGGACCTGGCCGGGCGCTACCCCCTCTTCGGCGCGTTCACCGAGCTGCGCGACCGCCTGGATCCCGCCGGCGTCCTCGCCGGCCCCCACCTCGACCGCGTGCTCGGGCGGGCGTGAGGTGCCGCGGCTGGCCGCCGGCGACCGGCGGGAGGCGCTGGTCGAGGCCGCGCTGCGGGTGATGGGGCGCGACGGGCTCGCCGCCGGCACCACGCGCGCGGTGGTCGCCGAGGCCGGCATGTCGCTGGCGAGCTTCCACTACGTCTTCGCGTCCCGCGACGAGCTGCTGGCGGAGCTGGTCCGCCGGGTGGTCGGCCGGGAGCTGGCCACCGCCACCGCCGCCCTGGACGCCGCGGCGATCGACCCCGCCGCCGGGCCGGCGGACTGCCTGCGCGCCGCCGCGCGGGGCTACCTCGGCCACCTCGAGGCCGACCCCGGTGCCGAGCAGCTGATGCTGGAGCTGACCCTGCACGCCGTGCGGGAGCCCGACCTGCGCCCGGTGGCCCGCGAGCAGTACCGCGCCTACGCCGCCGCGGCGGCGGCCCTGCTCGAGCGCGCGGCGGCCCGCACCGGCGCGCGGTGGCGCGGACCGCTCGCCGAGCCCGCCCGGGTGCTGGTGACGCTGGTCGACGGGGCGACGACGACCTGGCTGGTCGACCGGGACACCGCGGCGACGCGGGCGACGCTGGACGCGGCGGTCGACCTCCTCGTGGCCCGCTACGCCGTCGTCCCCGCCTGAGGAGCGCGTGCCCCCAGGCCGGGGACGTCCGGCTCGCTCAGGGGGTGAGCAGCACCTTGACCGCGCCGTCCTTCTTCTCCCGGAAGTTCGCGTACGCCTCGGGCGCCTGCTCGAGGGGCACGTGGTGGGTGGCGAACTCGTCCACGCCCAGCGGGTCGCCCTCGGCGAGGATCGGCAGGATGTCGGGCACCCAGCGCCACACGTTGGCCTGGCCCATGCGCAGCTGGATCTGCTTGTCGAACATGCGCATGAGCGGCAGCGGGTCGGTCGCGCCGCCGTAGACGCCCGACAGCGAGATGGTTCCGCCGCGGCGCACCGCCTCGATGGCGGTGTTCAGCGCGGCCAGGCGGTCGATGCCGGCCACCTGCATGACCTTCGCCATGATCGCGTCCGGCACGATCGCCGTCGCCTTCTGGGCGAGGCTGGCCAGCGGGGAGCCGTGCGCCTCCATGCCGACCGCGTCGATGACGGCGTCCGGGCCGCGACCGTCCGTGGCGTCCCGGATCGCCTGCACGACCTCGGCCTGCGTGGTCGAGCGGATGACCTCGGTGCCGCGCCGGGTCGCCCGGGCGATGCGCTCGGGCACGACCTCCGACGCGTAGACCTTCTCGATCCCCAGGTGGTGGGCGATGCGCGTGCACATGTCGCCGATCGGGCCGAGCCCGAGGACCAGCAGCGTGCCGCCCGGGGGCACCGCGGCGTACTGGACGGCCTGCCACGCGGTGGGGAGCACGTCGGAGAGGTAGACCCAGCGGTCGTCGGGCAGGCCGTCGGGGACCTTGATCGGCAGCGTGTTGCCGAACGGCACGCGCAGGTACTCGGCCTGCCCGCCGGGCACCTGGCCGTAGAGCTTGGTGTAGCCGAACAGGGAGGCGCCGAAGCCCTGGTCACGGTTCTGCGTGGTCTCGCACTGGGACTGCAGACCCTGGGCGCACATCCAGCAGGTGCCGCAGGAGATGTTGAAGGGGACGACCACCCGGTCCCCGGGCGCGACGGCGGTCACGTCCTTGCCGACCTCGCGCACGATCCCCATGGGCTCGTGCCCCATGACGTCGCCGACGCTCATGAACGGCGCCATGACCTCGATGAGGTGGAGGTCCGAGCCGCAGATGCCGCTGGACGTCACCTCGATGACGACGTCGGTGGACTCCTGGATCGTGGGGTCGGGAACGGTGTCCACCCGGACGTCGGCTCGGCCGTGCCAAGTCACTGCGCGCATGCGGGGAACTCCTCATAGTCGTCGTCGGCAGGTCCGACCAGGGGCTTCTGCCCGGTGGTGAGGCTCGTCGCGCCTGGTTCAACGCTCAACCGGCGCGGCGCTCACGGAGAGTCATGTTAGTTCTACGCAACGTCGAATTACATCCGTGCAGCTCAGTGGCCAAGACCACAGAACTGACCGCTGATACCCCGTCATGCAGATCACGAACCGATCACGGCGTGTTTACATGGCTCCCGTTCCTTCCCCGGACCACCACGCAACACGTCCTTGTCCCCTGCGGAAGTCAGGTGCATGTCCCAGCTCCACCACGACCCCGTCCTCGACGAGGCGACGGTGCCCGCTCCGGGTGCCGGGACGCCTCTCGACGGCCTTCCGGACGCGCCCGCTCGGCGCCCCGACGCGGCCGGGGCGGAGGTCTCCCCGATCCTCTCGACGCAGCGCGCGGGGGACGCGCAGCGACGGGAGGACGACGGGGCGTCCCGTTCCTCCACCCGTTCCGTGGCCTCCCGTGCGGCCGCCGCGGCGCGCGGCGTCCGGCGCGGCACCGTGCGGGCCGGCTCCCGGTCTGCCGTCGGTGCCCGCTCCGTCGTCGCCCGCTGGGGACGCCCGGACGACGCCGCGCCGACCCCGGACGCGCACCTCGCGGGGGCCGACGACCTGGCCGACCTCGCGGGCGCCGCCGAGGCGACGGCCAGGGCCGGCCTCGAGGCGGTGGCCCCCGTCGAGGAGGTCGCTCAGGCCGAGGAGGTCGCTCGGGCCGAGGACACCGCGACCGCCGAGGAGGGTCCGGAGCGCTGCTCGGTGCCGGTCGTCACCGCCGGGCACGGTCGGCACCGCGCCACGCTGGCCCGTCGTCGTCCCGCCCTCTACGTGGCCGCCGCGCTCGCCGCGGCCGCCGGGCTCGGCGTCGTCACCGGCGGCGAGACGCAGGCGCACGCCGACCCCGCGCAGCCGGTGAACGAGTCCGTCAGCGTGGCCCGCGCCCTCGGCATCGAGGGCAGCGAGCCCGCACCGGTGCAGGTCGACGCGATCCACCTCGCGGAGCTCGCCTCCAGCCGGCAGAGCCGGGACCTGGAGCGGTACGTCGCCGCGGCCGCGCAGAACGAGGCCGACCAGCTGACCTCGCTGGCGATCGCCGAGGCGGCCCGCCCCGACGCCGTCCTCCCGGTCCAGGGCGCCCGCCTCACCAGCGGGTTCGGTGCCCGCTGGGGCACGCTGCACGCCGGCGTCGACCTGGCCGCCCCCATGCACACGCCCGAGTACGCGGCCATGGACGGCGTCGTGCTCGAGGCCGGCCCGGCGAGCGGCTTCGGCCTGGCCGTGTACATCCAGCACGACAACGGCGACGTCACCGTCTACGGCCACATGGACCGGATCCTGGTCGAGGCCGGCCAGGTCGTCCGCGCCGGCGACACCATCGCGCTGCTGGGCAACCGCGGTCAGTCCACCGGTCCGCACCTGCACTTCGAGGTGCACGTGGGCGGGCTCGGCGGCCCGAAGGTCGACCCGCTCCCCTGGCTGCGGGAGCGCGGCGTCCAGATCTGAGCCGCACCCTCCACCACGACGACGCCCCCGCCCCGGCCTGCCCGGGGACGGGGGCGTCGTCCGTGCGGGGAGGCCGGCCTGGGGCACACTCGCGGGAGCGGAGATGCGTCGGGGAGGTGAGCCGCTGATGGGTGCCGGCCACTCGCACGGGCACGGGCACGGTCATGCGCACGGCACTGCGGCCGCGGGCCAGCGGCGCAGGCTGGCCGCCGTCCTGGGGCTCACCGTCGTCGTCCTGGTGGCCGAGGTGGTCGGGGCCGTGGTGTCCGGGTCGCTGGCCCTGCTCGCCGACGCGGGGCACATGGCCACTGACGCCCTCGGCATCGGCCTGGCGCTGGGCGCGGTGTCGCTGGCCCAGCGGCCCCCGCGCGGGCGCCGGACCTTCGGCTGGCAGCGGGTGGAGATCCTCGCCGCCGTCGCCAACGGGATGCTGCTGCTCGGCGTCGGCGGCTACGTCCTCGTGGAGGCCGCCCGCCGGATCGAGAACCCGCCCGAGGTGCACGCCGGCGTGATGTTGCTGGCCGCCGGGGCCGGGCTGGTGGTCAACCTGATCGGCCTCGCGCTGCTGCACCGCGGCCGGGGGGAGTCGCTCAACATCCGCGGCGCGTACCTCGAGGTGCTCTCGGACGCGCTGGGCTCCGTCGCCGTCCTCGTCGCGGCCGGCGTCATCGCGGTCACCGGCTGGACGCCGGCCGACACGGTCGCCTCGCTGCTCATCGGGTGCCTGGTGCTGCCGCGCGCGTGGTCCCTGCTGCGCGAGGCGCTCGACGTGCTGCTGGAGGCCGCCCCGCGCGGCGTGGACCTCGACGAGGTGCGCCAGCACATGCTCGAGGTCGACGGCGTGCTCGGGGTCCACGACCTGCACGCCTGGACCATCACCTCCGGGCTGCCCGTGCTCTCGGCGCACGTGGTCGTGACCGACGAGGCCCTCGACGGCGGCCACGGCGGCCGGGTGCTCGACGCCCTGTGCGCCTGCCTCGACGACTGCTTCGACGTCGAGCACTGCACCTTCCAGCTCGAGGCGGCCACCCATGCCGCGCACGAGGCCCCCGTCCACGACTGAGCGACCCGGACGGCCGCTCTGCTCCGGGAGCGGTGGGACCATGGACGCCGACGTCGTCGGAACCGGAGGTACAGGTGGACCACGGGCACCACTCGGGCATGTGGGTGCCGGGCGAGCCGCCGAGCCCGGGGCGGCTGTTCCTGCCGCACCTGGAGGCCTGGTCGGTCCTGCCGGTGCTCGCCGTGCTCGCGCTGGTCGTCTACCTGGCCGGCGTGGTCCGGCTGCGCCGGACCGGGGTCGCCTGGCCGTGGTGGCGGACCGCGGCCTGGGTCGCCGGCGCGGTCTCGCTGTTCGCGGTCACGGGCACCTGGTTCAACGGCTACAGCATGGTGCTGTTCAGCGTGCACATGACCCAGCACATGGTGCTGTCGATGCTGACGCCGCTGCTGCTGCTGGTCGGGTCGCCGGTCACGCTGGCCCTGCGCACCCTGCCGCGGGGCACCGGCCTCGCCGGGGTGCCGCGGGCGCTGCTGCTCGACGGGCTGCACAGCCGGCTCGCGCAGGCGGTCGCCTCGCCGCTGTTCACGGTGCCGCTGTTCATCGCGAGCCTCTACGGCATCTACTTCACGCCGCTGTTCGACGACCTGATGTCCTCGCCCGTCGGGCACCAGTTCATGCTCACGCACTTCGTGGTGACCGGGCTGCTGTTCTTCGGGCCGGTCCTCGCCCAGGACCCGTGGCCCCGCTCGGTCGGGCACGCCGGCCGGATGCTCGAGCTGCTGGCCCCGGTGCCCTTCCACGCCTTCTTCGGCGTCGCGGTGATGATGGCGACCGGCCTCGTCGTCGACAGCTTCGCGCAGCCGCCGGCCGCCTGGGGCATCGACCCGCTCGCGGACCAGGGCATCGCCGGCGGGATCGCGTGGTCGTTCGGCGAGCTGCCGACGGCGCTCGTGCTGGCCGTCGTGCTGTTCTCCTGGATGCGGTCCGACGAGCGGCGGGCCCGGCGCCTGGACCGCAGCGCCGACCGCTCCGGGGACGCCGAGCTGGAGGCCTACAACGCCAGGCTCCGCGCCCTGGCCGCCGACGGCTGACGCCGTGCCCGCCTCGCTGGTGCTGATCGCCGACACGCACGTCCCCCGGCGGGCGCGAGACCTCCCGCCGCTGCTGTGGGAGGCGGTCGAGGCGGCGGACGTCGTGGTGCACGCCGGGGACTGGGTCGACGCCGGCCTGCTCGACGAGCTCGAGCGCCGCTCCCGCCGGCTGGTCGCGGTGTACGGCAACAACGACACGGGCGTGCTGCGCGAGCGCCTGCCGGAGGTCGCCCGCGTCGAGGTCGAGGGGGTCCGGCTGGGCGTCGTCCACGAGACCGGCGAGGCGAACGGGCGGGAGGTCCGGTGCGCGGCCCGGTTCCCCGACGAGGACGTGCTGGTCTTCGGCCACAGCCACATCCCCTGGGACACCACCGCCGCCACCGGCCTGCGCCTGCTCAACCCGGGGTCGCCGACCGACCGCCGGCGGCAGCCGCACGGCACCTTCCTCACCGCCGTCGCGGCCGGCGGGGCGCTGCACGACGTCACGCTGCACGCGGTCCCGCGGTGAGCGGACGGCGGCCGCTGCCCGCCGCCGCCGTCGCCCTGCTCGCCTGCCCCGGGTGCGGCGCGCCGCTGGCGCCGGTGGACGGCGACGCGGGCCTGCGGTGCGACGCCGGGCACGCGTTCGACCGGGCCCGCCAGGGGCACGTCACGCTCCTGCCACCGGGGCGGACGCCGCCGACGGGCGACTCGGCGCAGATGGTGGCCGACCGGGTGGAGTTCCTCGGGTCCGGCGCGTTCGCCGGGGTCAGCCGGGCCCTGGGGGACGCCGTCCTCGCGGGGGAGGGGCCGGCGGGGGAGCCGCCGGCGACGCTGCTGGACCTCGGCGGGGGCACCGGCCATCACCTGGCCGCCGTCCTGGAGCGGCTGCCCGATGCCGTCGGGGTCGTCCTCGATGCCTCCCGCTACGCCGCCCGCCGGGCCGCCGGCGTCTCGCCGAGGGTGCTGGCGGTCGTGGCCGACGCGTGGGCGCGGCTGCCGGTGCGCGACGCTGCGGTCGACCGGGTGCTCGGCGTGTTCGCGCCGCGCAACGGACCCGAGACCGCGCGGGTGCTCGCGCCCGGCGGGCGCCTGGTGGTCGTGACCCCGGCCCCGGACCACCTCGTCGAGCTGGTCGCTCCGCTGGGCCTGCTCCGGGTCGACCCCGACAAGGACGCCCGCCTCGCCGGGACGCTGGAGCCGCACCTGGCGCACGCGGCGACGACCGTCCACCGGGAGGTGCGGCAGCTGCCGCGCGCCGACGTCGTCACCCTCGTGGGCATGGGTCCGCACGCCCGGCACCTGTCGCCCGACGCCCTCGTGGGCGCGGTCGCGGGGCTGCCCGAGCCGGTCCGGGTGACCGTCGCCGTGCAGGTCACCAGCTGGGTCCGTGGGGTGTGACCGCACCGTGACCGTCGCCTCCGGCGTCGGCGCGATGTGGGCCGGAGGCACCGTCTAAGGTGGCGGCGTGACGATCGCACCGGCTCCGATCGTGAGCAGGCCCAGCCCGGCTCGCGAGGTCGAGAAGGGCTCGCGGCTCTCGAACCTGCTGCGGACCACCGACCACAAGACCATCGGCTTGATGTACCTGGTCACCTCGTTCGTGTTCTTCGTGATCGGCGGCCTCATGGCCATGCTGATGCGCGGGGAGCTGGCGCAGCCGGGTCTGCAGTACCTCTCGCCGGAGCAGTACAACCAGCTGGTCACCATGCACGGCACGATCATGCTGCTGATGTTCGCGACGCCGCTGTTCTTCGCGTTCGCGAACCTGATCATGCCGCTGCAGATCGGGTCGCCGGACGTCGCGTTCCCGCGGCTGAACGCGCTGTCGTACTGGCTGTTCCTCTTCGGCTCGACCATCGCGGTCTCGGGCTTCCTCACCCCCGGCGGGGCCGCCGACTTCGGCTGGTACGCCTACGCGCCGCTGTCGGACGCGGTGCACTCCCCGGGTGCGGGCGCGACGCTGTGGTTCGCCGGCCTCGCGGTCAGCGGCCTGGGCACGATCCTCGGTGGCGTCAACTTCATCGCCACGATCATCTGCCTGCGCGCGCCCGGCATGACCATGTTCCGGATGCCGATCTTCACCTGGAACACGCTGGTCACCAGCCTGCTGATCCTGTTCGCGTTCCCGATCCTGACGGCCGCGATCATGGGCATGCTGGCCGACCGCAACCTCGGCTCGCTGATCTTCTCCGCCGAGAACGGCGGGCCGATGCTGTGGCAGCACCTCTTCTGGTTCTTCGGCCACCCCGAGGTCTACATCATCGCGCTGCCGTTCTTCGGCATCGTCACCGAGATCATCCCGGTGTTCAGCCGCAAGCCCCTGTTCGGCTACAAGGGCATGGTCGGCGCGACCCTGCTGATCGCGATCCTCTCGGTCGCCGTGTGGGCGCACCACATGTACGCCACCGGCGCGGTCCTGCTGCCGTTCTTCGCGTTCATGACCTACCTGATCGCCGTGCCGACCGGCATCAAGTTCTTCAACTGGATCGGCACCATGTGGCGCGGCCAGCTGACGTTCGAGACGCCGATGCTGTTCTCGCTCGGCTTCGTGATCACCTTCCTCCTCGGTGGTCTGACCGGTGTGCTGCTGGCCAGCCCGCCGCTGGACTTCCACCTGAACGACAGCTACTTCGTCGTGGCCCACTTCCACTACGTCGTCTTCGGCACGGTCGTGTTCGCCGCCTACGCCGGCGTCTACTTCTGGTTCCCGAAGATGGCCGGCCGGATGATGGACGAGCGGCTGGGCAAGCTGCAGTTCTGGCTGACCTTCATCGGCTTCCACGGCACGTTCCTGGTCCAGCACTGGCTGGGCGGCGAGGGCATGCCGCGCCGCTACGTCAACTACCAGGAGATCGACGGCTTCACGACGCTGAACGTCGTCTCGACGATCTTCTCGTTCGTGCTCGGCGCCTCGGTGATCCCGTTCTTCTACAACGTGATCAAGTCCTGGAAGCACGGGAAGCTCGCGCTGCGCGACGACCCCTGGGGCCACGGCAACTCGCTGGAGTGGGCGACCTCGTCGCCGCCGCCGCGGCACAACTTCACGGAGATCCCGCGGATCCGCTCCGAGCGGCCGGCCTTCGAGGCGCACTACCCGCACCTGGTGGAGCGGCTGCACCGCGAGGCGCACGTGGGCAAGCGGCACGAGCCCTACGGCGGGGTCAGCGAGATCGGTGGCACCGCCGGGCGTCGTCAGGGCGAGAACGACCCCGACTTCACGTAGGAGAGCCTGTTCACGACGCCCCGTCGGCCTTCGGGCCGGCGGGGCGTCGTCATGTGCGCGGCATGGGCGCGTGGCCGGGGCGCGTGGCCGGGGCGCGCGGCCGGGGGACCGGCGGGGTCCGGACCACCCGGCGGACGGCACCGGGTGCGGCGCGGTCCGGGCGGTGGGCCGGGTCCCGGCCGGTCGCGGGCGGTGCGGCACGATGACCGGGTGTCGCCGGACCCCGCCCCCCGCACGCCGGCCCCGGAGGGCTCCTCCCGGCCGAGCGCCGTCCTGACGGTCAGCGGCCCCGACCGTCCCGGCGTCACCGCACGGCTGTTCACCGCGCTGGCCGCCCCCGGGCAGGGGGTGCCGGCGGTGGAGGTGCTCGATCTCGAGCAGGTCGTCGTCCACGGGCAGCTCGTCCTCGGGATCGTGGTCGCCGTCGGCACGCCGGCCGAGGGAGGCGAGGGAGGCGAGGGGGGTGAGGCGGCCCTGGTCGCCCGGCTGGGCCGGCTCGCCGACGACGTCGCCCGGGACACCGGGATGCAGGTGCGCGTCGAGGCCACCGGCCCCGGCGCCGCGGCGGGTGCCGCGGACCGCCCCCACCACGTGATCCTGCTGGGCCGACCCGTGTCGCCGGCGGCCGTCGCGGGCGCCACCACGGCCATCGCCGGCACCGGCGCGAACATCGACGCGATCCGCCGGCTCTCGGACTACCCGGTCACCAGCTTCGAGCTCACCGTCTCCGGTGCCGAGGCGACCGAGCTGCGCACCGTGCTCGCCGCCGTCGCCGCCGAGACCGGCACCGACATCGCCGTCGAGCAGGTGGGCCTGGCCCGGCGGAGCAAGCGCCTCATCGTGCTCGACGTGGACTCCACGCTGGTCCGCGGCGAGGTCATCGACGAACTCGCCGCCCGCGCCGGTCGCGCCGCGGAGGTCGCCGCCATCACCGCGGCCGCGATGAACGGCGAGCTGGACTTCGCCGAGTCGCTGCGCGCCCGGGTCGCCACCCTCGCCGGGCTGCCCGTGGAGGTGCTCGACGAGGTGCGGGAGGCGCTGGTGCTGACCCCCGGCGCGCGCACCCTGATCCGGACGCTGCAGCGGCTGGGCCTGCGCTGCGGCATCGTCAGCGGCGGGTTCACGCAGATCACCGACCCGCTCGCGGAGAGCCTCGGGCTGGACTTCGCCGCGGCGAACACCCTCGAGGTCGCGGACGGCCGGCTCACCGGCGGCCTGGTGGGCGAGATCGTCGACCGGGCGGGCAAGGCCCGGGCGCTGGCCCGCTTCGCCCGGGAGTACGGCATCCCGCTGGAGCAGACGGTCGCGGTCGGCGACGGCGCCAACGACCTCGACATGCTGAACGCGGCCGGCCTGGGCATCGCGTTCAACGCCAAGCCCGTCGTCCGCGAGCAGGCGCACACCGCCCTGAACCAGCCCTACCTCGACGCCGTCCTGCAGGTGCTCGGCTTCACGCGCGACGAGGTCCTCGACGCCTGCGACTGACGGGGCGGTCCTCCGGACGACATCGGGGCCGCGTGGCGAGCGCCCATGCCAGTGGCGGTCTTCTCCGTGCGTTGCGGGTCCCGCAGGACCGTCAGAGCGCGAGGAACACCCGCGACGACGAGCTCAGCCGGCGCGGTGGACCTCGCCGGCCAGCTCGACGCCCGCCGTGCGGAGCTGCTCCAGCGCGGCCTCGGTCGTGGCCGGCGAGACCCCCGCGGTGAGGTCCAGCAGGACGCGGGTGCGGAATCCCTCGGCCACCGCGTCCAGGGCCGTGGCGCGCACGCAGTGGTCCGTGGCGATGCCGACGACGTCGACGGCGTCCACCCCGCGCGACCGGAGCCACTCGGCCAGCGGCGTTCCCGCCGAGCGGGCCTCGAAGCCGGAGTAGGCGGCGGCGTACTCGCCCTTGTCGAACACCGCCTCGAGGGGGCCGCGGTCCAGCCGGGGGTGCAGGTCGACGCCGCCGGTGCCGACGACGCAGTGCGCCGGCCAGCTGTCGACGAAGTCGGGGGCGGGGGAGAAGTGGCTCCCCGGGTCGACGTGGTGGTCCCGGGTCGCGACGACGTGCGCGTAGTCGCCGCCGGCCGTGCGGGTGTGCTCGCTGATGCCGGCCGCGACGTCGGAGCCGCCGGCCACGGCGAGGCTGCCGCCCTCGCAGAAGTCGTTCTGCACGTCGATCACGAGCAGGGCGCGGGTCATGGGACGTCCTCCCGTCACTGGTGGATGGTCTCGATGGCGCAGTCGCCGCGGGAGAGCGCGAAGGCCTCCGCCGGCATCGTCGCGCGCACCCGCTCGTGGTGCGCGCGGGCCTCGGCGAGGGCCTGCGCCGGGGCGAGCCCGCTGCAGCTCTCCCCGCCGCGGACGAGGGGCACGACCAGGTCGCGGTCGCCGTCGGCGGGATCGATCGGGCCGCTGCACACCACCTCGGCGGTGGCGGTGCCCGACGCGTCGTGCCGGCGGACGGCGTGCTTGCGGCCGCCCACCGAGTTCTTCCCCTCGGACCGCTTCGCCACGGGGACCCCGTCCCGCTCCACGAGCTTGTAGACCATGCCGGCCGTCGGCGCCCCCGACCCGGTGACGAGGGAGGTGCCCACGCCGTAGCCGTCGACCGGTGCGGCCGCGAGCCCGGCGATCGCGTACTCGTCCAGGTCGCTGGTGACGATGATCCTCGTCCGGGGGGCGCCGAGGGAGTCCAGCAGCTCGCGGGCGGAGACGGCGAGCGTGGGCAGGTCGCCGGAGTCCAGCCGGATCGCGCCGAGCCCGGGCCCGGCGACCTCGACGGCGGTGCGGATGCCCTGCTCGACGTCGTAGGTGTCGACCAGCAGCGTGGTGCCGGTGCCCAGCGTCGCGACCTGCGCGCGGAACGCCGACGCCTCGTCGTCGTGCAGCAGCGTGAACGCGTGCGCGCTGGTGCCCGTGGTCGGGACGCCGTAGCGGCGGCCGGCCTCCAGGTTGGAGCTCGACGCGAAGCCGACCAGCGACGCGGCGCGGGCCGCGGCGACGGCGGCGGCCTCGTGGGTGCGCCGCGACCCCATCTCGATGCACGGCCGGTCCGCGGCGGCGCCGATCATGCGGGCCGCGGCCGAGGCGATCGCGCTGTCGTGGTTGAGCACCGACAGCACCAGCGTCTCCAGCAGCACCGCCTCGGCGAAGGACCCGCGCACCGTGAGCACCGGGGAGCCGGGGAAGAAGTACTCGCCCTCGGCGTAGCCGTCCACGTCGCCGCCGAAGCGGTAGTCGGCCAGCCAGTCGAGCAGCCGGGCGTCGGTCACGCCCTGCGCGCGCAGCGTGGCGAGCTCCTCGTCGCCGAAGCGGAAGTGCGGGAGGACCTCCAGCAGCCGCCCCGTGCCGGCGACCACCCCGTAGCGGCGACCGTGCGGCAGCCGGCGGGCGAAGACCTCGAACACGCAGTCGCGGTCGGCGGTGCCGTCGGCCAGCGCGGCGGCGACCATGGTGAGCTCGTACCGGTCGGTGAGCAGGGCGGTTCCGGTCGGCATGGCTCCCGAGACTAGGCGGCGCCGTGGGGGTCGACCCGGCCAGTGCCCGGCGTCCTAAGCTCGGGGGCGTGGCCGGACCGCTCGCTCCCACCCGGTCCCCCGAGACCGTGGTCGAGGTGGACGCCGACCTCGACCGACCCTGGGTGACCATCGTCTGGGACGACCCGGTCAACCTCATGACGTACGTGACCTACGTGTTCCAGGAGCTCTTCGGCTACGACGAGGCGAAGGCGACCGAGCTGATGCTGCAGGTGCACCAGGAGGGCCGGGCGATCGTCAGCTCCGGCCCCCGCGAGCGCATGGAGCACGACACCAGCCGGCTGCACGCCTACGGGCTGTGGGCCAGCTACCAGAAGGACACATGAAGCCGTTCCGTCGTCGCGGGGACTCCTACGTCGCCCGCCTGGATCCCGCCGAGGCGGGCATCGTCGGGCTGCTGCTCGACCAGCTGGAGCAGCTGCTCTCCGGGGAGGACGAGGACGTCGAGGGCGACGAGGTCCTGGCGCGGCTGCTGCCCGAGGGGCACCGGGGCGACCCGCACCTGGCCGCCGACTACCGCGAGCTGACCCGCGACTCGCTCGTGGCCGGCAAGTCCGACGACCTGGCTGCCGTCCGCGCCACCCTGCCGCCCGACGGCGGGACGCTGCACCTGGACGCCGACCAGGCCGGGGCGTGGCTGCGGACGACCAACGACCTGCGGCTGGCCCTCGGCACCCGGCTGGGGATCAGCGCGGACACCGAGCCGCCCGCGGAGCTGGTCAGCGAGACCGACCAGCAGCTGGCGGTCTACTACTGGCTCACCGCCGTGCAGGGGTCGCTCGTGGACTCGCTCGCCGCGGGGCGCGCCGCCCGAAGGTAGTCAGCACCAGCAGCGCGAGCAGCGCGGTGAGCACGAAGAACACGTAGACGAAGCCGTGCAGCTCGACGTCCTGGATCGCGGCGCCGATCGTCGAGACCAGCGTGAGCGCGGCCGCGCCGAGCAGCAGCAGCAGGGCCACCCCGCGCAGGACGACGACCACGATCCGCGAGGCGCGGTCGGCGCCGGGGTCGCCGCTGAACCGCCCGCGGCGGCGCAGGACCCCGGCGGTCCCCAGGACGAGCGCCGGCAGCGCGAGCGCCGCGGTCACGGCGGCCAGGACGATGTCGACGAGCACGGCACGGACCGTAACCCGTCCGCCACGGCGTGACCCGCGCCACCGATGAGGCGTCGCCCACCGTGCGTGGGGTCCCCCGTCCGGAGGACGGCGGGGATCGCGCGCGGCGGCCGCCTAGGATGGGGGGCGTGCTGCGCATCGACCGCGCGACCTACGACGCCATCGTGGCCCACGCCCGGGAGGACCACCCGGACGAGGCCTGTGGCGTCGTCGCCGGCCCCGAGGGCAGCGACCGGCCCGAGCGGTTCATCCCGATGGTCAACGCGGCGCGGTCGCCGACCTTCTACGAGTTCGACTCCGGTGACCTCCTGCGGCTGTACCGGGAGATGGACGACCGGGACGAGGAGCCGGTGGTGATCTACCACTCGCACACCGCCACCGAGGCGCATCCCTCCCGCACCGACGTCTCCCTCGCCTCCGAGCCGAACGCGCACTACGTGCTGGTGTCCACCCGCCACCACGGGGAGCAGACCGGTCTCGCCGGCGACGACGTCGAGTTCCGCAGCTTCCGGATCGTCGACGGCCAGGTCACGGAGGAGGGCGTCGAGATCCTCGACTCCTACCTGTTCGGCCACTCGCCGACCACCGTCGTCTACGACTGATCAAGGACCCCGTCCTCCTCACCCCTCGCACGCTCGGGGTGAGCCTCTGGACGGGGCCGCCGCGCGCCAGAGGAATCTCGGGCGGCGGCCGGGCGTTCGCCCGGACAGACGCACCACCATCGCCGCTGTGCGCAGCGGTGCCCCCCCAAGCCAGTTCCGACCCAGAGGAGAACCGTCCGCCATGGCCATCGAGGTCCGCATCCCGACCATCCTGCGCACCCACACCGGTGGGGCCAAGACCGTCGAGGGCTCCGGCGCCACCCTCGGCGCCCTCGTCGACGACCTCGACGGCCAGCACCCCGGCCTGAAGAATCGCCTCGTCACCGAGGAGGGCAAGCTGCACCGCTTCGTCAACGTCTACGTCAACGACGAGGACGTGCGCTTCACCGGTGCGCTGGACACCGAGGTCAAGGACGGCGACTCCGTCACCATCCTCCCGGCGGTCGCCGGCGGCTGCTGAGGCAGCCGCGCCGCCGTCCCCCCGCCCCGCCCCCTCCCCGGAAGAGCTCCGCCATGGCCCGCTTCGCCTCCCTCGTCGACTCGCTCGGCGGCACCCCGCTCGTAGGGCTGCCGCGGCTGTCGCCGACCCCCGATGTCCGGCTGTGGGCCAAGCTCGAGGACCACAACCCCACCGGGTCCATCAAGGACCGCGCGGCGATCGCGATGATCGAGGCGGCGGAGAAGGACGGCTCGCTGACGCCGGGGGCGACGATCCTCGAGCCGACCAGCGGCAACACCGGCATCTCGCTGGCGATGGTGGCCCGGCAGCGCGGCTACCGGCTGATCTGCGTGATGCCGGAGAACACCTCCGTCGAGCGGCGGCAGCTGCTGGAGATGTACGGCGCGCAGATCATCAGCTCGCCCGCCGCGGGCGGCTCCAACCAGGCCGTGGCGATGGCCAAGGAGCTGGCCGCCGAGCACGAGGACTGGGTGATGCTCTACCAGTACGGCAACCCGGCCAACGCCGAGGCGCACTACACCGGGACGGGCCCGGAGATCCTCGCCGACCTGCCGTCGATGACCCACTTCGTGGCCGGCCTCGGCACGACCGGCACCCTGATGGGCTGCTCCCGCTACTTCCGCGAGCACAAGCCCGACGTCCAGGTCATCGCGGCCGAGCCCCGCTACGGGGAGCTGGTCTACGGCCTGCGGAACATCGACGAGGGCTTCATCCCCGAGCTCTACGACGCCTCGCTGCTGGACTCGCGGTTCAGCGTGGGCCCCGAGGACGCGATCCACCGCACCCGCCAGCTGGTGGAGCGGGAGGGCATCTTCGCCGGCATCTCGACCGGCGCGATCCTGCACGCCGCGCTCGGGATCGCCGACAAGGAGGTCGCCGCGGGCCGGCGGGCAGACATCGTCTTCATCGTCTGCGACGGCGGGTGGAAGTACCTGTCCACCGGCGCGTACGCCGGCACCCTCGACGAGGCGACCGCAGCCCTCGAGGGCCAGCTCTGGGCGTAGTCGGAGGATCCCCTCGGCCCCCGCGCCCGGCTCCACGCGGCGCGGGACCTTGCCCGGGGGCGGTTCGATCACCGTGCACGGCGCATCGTGCCGCCGGTTAGCCTGGCGCCCGCCATGGGGATGCTGCGGAAGGGTGAGGCGTGAGGCTCACGGTCGTCGGCTGCTCGGGCAGCGGACCGGGGCCGGTGTCGGCCGCCTCCTGCTACCTGGTGGAGCACGACGGCTTCCGGCTGCTCCTCGACCTCGGCAACGGCGCCTTCGGTCCGCTCCAGGGCGTCGTGGACCCCGACGCCGTCGATGCCGTGTTCCTCACCCACCTGCACGCCGACCACTGCCTGGACGTGGCGCCGTTCGTGGTCTGGCACCGGTGGTCGGGCCGCAGCTCCCGGCGGCGGATCCCGCTCGTCGCCCCTGCCGGGGCGGAGCGGCGCCTGGCCGTGGTCTGCGAGGAGGGCGGCAAGCCGCTCAGCGACGTCTTCGAGTTCGTGCCCGTGCCGGTCACCGCGCAACTGGGTCCCTTCACGCTGCGGACCGCCCGCACCGAGCACCCGGTCGAGTGCCACGCCGTCCGGCTGAGCGCGCAGGGGAGCTCGCTGGTCTACACGGGTGACACGGGGCCCAGCGCCCGGGTGGCGCAGCTGGCGCAGGGCGCCGACGTGCTGCTGGCCGAGGCCGCGTACCCCGACGTGGCGGACCTGCCGCCGGGGCTGCACCTGACCGGCCGGCAGGCCGGCGAGCTCGCCGCCGCGGCGCAGGTGGGCCGGCTGCTGGTCACGCACGTGCCCTCCTGGGTCGACCCGGCCGCCCAGCTGGCCGCGGCCCGCACGGCGTTCCGGCGCTCCGAGCTGGTCACGCCGGGCGCCACCTACCAGGTCTGAGGACTTGCCGGCCCGCCGGTCGACGGGCACGGTGGCCCGGTGGTGGACGACGAGCGCGACGGCGTCCGGCTGACCTCGCTGGACTCTCCCCTCGGGGACGGGCTCGGGGTGACCAAGGGCGACCTCGTCGACCATCTCGACGCGTTCGCCGACCGGCTGGTGCCGCTGCTCGCGGGCCGGCCGCTGTCGGTCATGCGCGTGCGCCCGGGAGCGGCGCCGTTCATGCAGCGCAACGTGCCCAAGGGGGCGCCGGACTGGGTCGCCACCGTGCCGGTCTGGTCGGCGTCGACGTCCCGGCAGATCCACCAGGTGCTGTGCGACGACCGGCGCACCCTCCTGTGGCTGGGCAACCAGCGCGCCGTGGAGTTCCACGTGCCGTTCCTCCCGGCCGGGGCGACGCGGCCCACCGGCCTGGTGCTCGACCTCGACCCGCCCGAGGGCGCCCCGTTCGAGGTGGTGGTGCGCACGGCGCACCTCGTCCGGCGGGCGCTGACGGACGCGGGGCTGGCCGGCGCGGTCAAGACGAGCGGGTCCAAGGGCGTGCACGTCGTCGTCCCGATCCGGGACGCCGAGCCGGACGACGCCGCCGCCGCGACCCGGGCGCTGGCCGCCCGCACCGAGCGGCTGGAGCCGGAGCTGGCCACCACCGCCTACATCAAGGACGACCGGCACGGGCGGGTGTTCGTCGACTCCACGCGCTCCGGCACGACGACGATCGTGGCCGCCTACAGCCCGCGGATCCGCCCCGGGCTGCCCGTCTCCGCCCCGGTCGACTGGGCGGACCTGGACGACGCCGATCCCGGGCGGGTGACCGTGCGGACGGCGGGGGAGCTGCTCGGCGGGGGCGACCTCTGGGCGGCCGAGCTGCCCGAGCCGCAGCAGCTGCCGGCGGAGCTGGTGGCCGAGGGGCACACCATCCCCGTGGCCCGCGTGGCGGCCATGCACGAGGGGCGGCGCCGCGCCCGCGCCCGCCGGGAGGCCGGCGACGGCTAGCAGGTCGGGGTGACGGTTCCGTCGTCCCGTCCCCCGGGTCGGGCGCGTCCACAGCCCCGGCGGCGATCCTCGGCGGCGCGTCGTCCCCGGACCGCACGATCCCGGGCATGTACCTCGACCCGCAGACCACCGCCTGGCTGGACCAGGAGGACGCCCACCTGGCCGCCGTAATCCGTGCACACCGCTGGGCGGTGCAGTACGTCGGTGCCGGCGACGAGCCCGGACAGCCCGCCTTCGGCTACACCATCGGCCTGTTCGGCCTGGGCCATCCGGAACTCGTCGTGGTCGGCCTCGATGCCTGGAACGCGCACGGGCTGCTGCAGCCGGTGGCGGAGCAGGTCGCCGACGGCCGCGACGTCGTCCCCGGCGAGCGGTTGTCCGTCGGGCACGGGCCGGGCGAGGTGGTCGTCGAGGTCTGTCCCAACCCGGGCGAGGTCGTGCTGGGCGCCAACCGCTCCTACCGTCGGCCGGCCGAGCACTCGGTCCCGGCGTACCAGCTGGCGTGGCCGGACCACGCCGGCCGCTATCCGTGGGACGTCGGCTGGGCGGGCCCGCCGGCGTGCCAGCCGCGGCCGGGCACGTGGGAGGCGTGAGAAGCCGGTCAGGTCTCCGGGTCGACGACGAACTGACCCATCATCCCCTGGTCCTCGTGCCACAGGACGTGGCAGTGGTACATGAACGGCGTCCGCTCGTCGGCGGGCTGGTCGAACCGCACGAGCAGCCGCAGGGGGGTCCGCGGGGGCACGTAGACGGTGTCCTTCCAGCCGGCCAGCTCCGGCGGCGGTGCCGCCCCGCCGACCGAGAGCACCCGGAACCGGACCCCGTGCGGATGAAAGCTGTGCGGCTGCTCGTGGGCGCTGGTCACCGTCCACACCTCGGTCGCGCCCAGCGGGACCCGGAGGTCGATGCGGCCCGGGTCGGGCGTGCGCCCGTTGATCCGGCCGGCCGACAGCTCGAACCGCCGCTCGCCCCCCGCGGAAGCCGCGTCGGCGGGCGGGACGACGGCCGTCGTCGCCGGCAGATCGGGCGAGGGGCGGAGCTCCGCCGCGGCCCGGAGCTCCAGCAGCGGAAGGGTCCCCGCCGCCCCGTAGGTGCCGGCGAGCTGGGGGAGCAGGCCGAGGTCGGGCGGCAGGGAGACCAGGCCGAGCCGCTCGCCGGGTGTCAGGGCGACCACGACCTCGGCCCGTTCGCCGGGCGAGAGCCGCACCGACCGGACCGGCACCGGGGCGGCGAGCAGGCCGCCGTCCGTGCCGACCAGGACCAGGTCGCGGCCATCGGCGGCGGCGAGGGCGTAGACGCGGGCCGGGGAGGCGTTGACCACCCGCAGCCGCACCCGCGTGGTGGTCACCGGCAGGCAGCCGCCGGCCACGCCGTTGACCAGGACGACGTCGCCGAGCGGACCGATCGCCGTCCGGGTCTCCTCGTCGATCCGGCCGTCGGCGGTCAGCCGCTGGTCCTGCAGCAGCAGCGGGACGTCGTCCACCCCGTACTCGTCGGGCAGGCCCGGGGAGCCCCGACCGTCGGGGTCGTCGACGAGGAAGGCGCCGGCCAGACCGCGCAGCACCTGCGCCGTCGTGGCTCCGTGCGGGTGCGGGTGGTACCAGAGCGTCGCGGCGGGCTGGGCGACGGTCCAGGTGGGCCAGGAGGAACCGCCGGAGGGGATGAGGGCGTGCGGGCCCCCGTCCGCGGCTCCGGGCAGCTCCATGCCGTGCCAGTGGAGCGTGGTGTCCTGCAGGAGCTCGTTGACCACCTCCACCCGCACGGTCTCCCCGCGCCGCGCGCGCAGGGTCGGGCCGAGGTAGGCGCCCTCGTATCCGCAGGTGGGGGTCGCGACGCCGGGGCGGAACTCGGTGGTGCCGGCCCGGGCGCGGAGTCGGAACACCCGCACGCCGTCGGGGTCGATGGTCGACGGCGCGAGCGGCGGCGTCGGGACCAGGGGGATGCCGTCGTCGGCCAGGGCGGGGGCGGGGCGCCGCGGCGGCGTCGAGGAGGTGGCGCGGGGCGTGGGACCGCCCCGGCAGGCGGACAGCGCCGGCAGGGCCAGCCCGGCGAGGGCGGTACCGAGCAACGCCCGCCGGCTCAGGACGCCGGCCGGGTGCCGACCGGGGGAACCGGGGCGGCCGGTTCCCCCGGGGGCACGGGGGCTCACGCGACGGTGACGGCGGAGATCATCCCGAGCACGAAGTGCGGCGGGCTGGCCTCGTCGTGGGCGACCGGGCAGATGAGCAGGTACTCGCCGGCCGCGAGGTCGAGGGTCACGCCGCCGGTGGCGCCGGCCGGGGCGTACGTCTCGCCCAGCAGCTCGATCGCGGCGAAGGAGCCCTCGGGGTCGGCGACGAACTGCTCCGGCGTCAGGGTCTCCCCGTCCACGACGCGGGCGATGAGCATCACGTGCTCCTCGTCGGCGGTGGTCTCGTTGGGCATCACGAAGGTCGTGAGCCCGGCCGGCAGGTCGGCGGGCACGCCCTCGAAGGTGTAGTCCACCGCCGTCACGGTCACGGCGGTGACGTCGCACTCCTGCGCGACCACGGTCTCGATCGTGCCGACCGCCTCGACGGCGTCGGGCTCGAACTGCCCGCTGGAGTCGCCGTCGGCCAGTTGCTGCTGCAGGTGGTGCAGCGCGGCGGCGGCGTCGGTGGCCGCGGCCGGGGCGTTGTCGACGATCGCCTCGACGGGCTCCGCGAGCGCCTCCCCGTACGCGGCGACGTCGGCCGTGCTGGGCTCCCCGGTCTCGCCGCCCGTCGGCTCGGGGGTGGCGTCGTAGTCCACGACGCCCTGGCAGAAGGCGGCGAGGTCCGCGGCCGGGGTGGTCCCGGCGGAGTCGTCGGCCGCCGTGGCGTTGTCGTCGCCGTCGTCGGCGCTGCAGCCGGTGACGGCCAGCGCGGCGGCGAGACAGCCCGCGGCGAGCAGGCGGGTCGGCAGGGTGGTGCGGAGCATGAGGTGTCTCTCCCGGAGTCGGTGATCTCGTCGACCGGACTCTCGCGTTCCGCGTGACCCGAGCACGAGGGACCGCCGTCCCGATCACTCGGGACGCCGCGCCCGGGACGCCGGGGCGTCCCCGGACAGCACGACGCCCCGCCGGCGGTGCCGGGCGGGGCGTCGGTGGAGCGGGGGCGGGTCAGGCCAGGCCGAGATCCCGGCGCAGCTTGGCGACGTGGCCGGTCGCCTTGACGTTGTACGCGGCCTTCTCGATCCGGCCGTCGGCGTCGATGACGAAGGTCGACCGGATGACCCCGATGACCTCCTTGCCGTACAGCTTCTTCGGCCCGAACGCGCCGTAGGCCTTCAGCACGGCCTTGTCCACGTCGGAGACGAGGGTGATGCCCAGCTGCTCCTTCTCCCGGAAGCGCAGCAGCTTCGCCGGCGGGTCCGGGGAGATGCCGATGATGTCCAGCCCGGCCTCGGCCAGCTCCCCCGCGGCGGCGGTGAAGTCGACCGCCTGGGTGGTGCAGCCCGGGGTCAGCGCGGCCGGGTAGCAGTACACGATCACCCGTCGCCCGCGGTGCGCGGAGAGTGCGACCGGGGTGCCGTCGGCGTCGGGCAAGGTGAAGTCCGGCGCCGGGTCACCGGGGGAGAGGCGGACGGGAGCGTCCGGAGTCGCGGCGGTGTCGGTCATGCCGCGCATCCTGCCGTGCGGGGCCGACGGACTCCACGCCGGGCATCGCCGCGTCCCCGGGCCCGGCCGCCTCGATCGGTCGTGCCGGTCAGCCGGCGAGGAACGACAGCCGCACGTGCCGCTGCGGGTTGTCCTGGTTGGTGTCGACCAGGCAGATCCGCTGCCAGGTGCCCAGCTGCATCCGGCCCTCGAGCACCGGAACGGTGGCGTGCGGCGGCACGAACGCCGGCAGCACGTGGTCGCGGCCGTGGCCGGCGCTGCCGTGCCGGTGCCGCCACCGGTCGTCGCGGGGGAGCAGGAGGTCGAGCTGGGCGAGCAGGTCGTCGTCGCTGCCGGAGCCGGTCTCGATGATCGCCACCCCCGCGGTCGCGTGCGGCACGAACACCTGCAGCAGCCCGTCGGTCTCGCCGGCCACGAAGGCCGCGCACTCGTCGGTCAGGTCGACGACGGCGGGCACCCCGCCGGTCCGGACGGAGCGGAGCTCGGATCGCATGGGCCCGATCCTCCCGCACCGCCTCGCCGTCCTCCCGCACCGCAGCGCGTCCGCCCGCACCGCACCGCCTCGCCGGCCTCCCGCACCGCAGCGGGTCCTCCCGCACCGCAGCGGGTCCTCCCTCACCGCAGCGCGTCCTCCCACACCGCGGGCGACGAGGGAGGACGCGCGGGGATCAGGTCACCTGATCGTGGCCGGGGCGGCCCACGCCGGGGGCGGGTGCGGGGACCCGGAGTCGGCGTCGAACGGCTTCGGTGATGTCCTCGCCGCTGACGTCGTACCAGGCGACGGTCTCCTCGAGGTCGTCCGAGAAGAAGTTGTCGCGCAGCCCGTCCGCGGCCTCCTGGTCGAACTGGCCGGTGGCGTCGCCGTAGATGTCGGCGGCCTGGCTGGTGAGGGTGGTGGCCTGCGAGTAGCCGGCGATCGCGTCCCCGCCGTCGATGGCCGACCGGTAGGCGGCCCAGGCGGTCGCGATGGCGGCCGGGCCGAGCAGGATCGCCGCGGCGAACTGATGGGCGTCGCGGAGCGTAGGTGTCCCGGCCGCGGGGGGAACCCGACTGCTGCCGACACGGCGGCGGCGGCCCGCACTACTGTCGACTCACGTGACTCCCGCCTCGCAGACCACACGTCCCGACGGCCGCACCGCCGACCAGCTGCGCCCGGTGACGATCACCCGCAACTGGCTCGACCACGCCGAGGGCTCGGTGCTCGTGGAGTTCGGCCGCACCCGGGTGCTGTGCGCGGCGAGCGTCACCGAGGGCGTGCCCCGCTGGCGCAAGGGGTCGGGCCTGGGCTGGGTGACCGCCGAGTACGCGATGCTGCCGCGCGCCACCCACACCCGCGGCGAGCGCGAGTCGGTCAAGGGCCGCATCGGGGGCCGCACGCACGAGATCAGCCGGTTGATCGGCCGCTCGCTGCGCGCCGCCGTCGACCTGGGTGCGTTGGGGGAGAACAGCATCGCGATCGACTGCGACGTCCTGCAGGCCGACGGCGGCACGCGGACGGCGGCCATCACCGGCGCCTACGTCGCCCTCGCCGACGCCGTCTCCTGGCTGGGCGAGCGGGGGAAGCTGGCGAAGGCCACGCCCCTCGTGCAGTCGGTGGCCGCGGTCAGCGTCGGCGTCATCGACGGCCAGCCGCGACTGGACCTCGCCTACGAGGAGGACGTGCGGGCAGGCACGGACATGAACGTCGTCTGCACCGGGGACGGCGGGTTCGTCGAGGTGCAGGGCACGGCGGAGGGGGCGGTCTTCGACCGGGCGACGCTCGACGCGCTGCTGGACCTGGCCGTCGCCGGCTGCGCGGAGCTCACCGCCGTGCAGCAGCGCGCCTTGCGGTCCGACGCGGGGCCGGCATGACCGTCCGCCTGGTCCTGGCCACCCGCAACGCGGGCAAGCTCGCCGAGCTGCAGCGGCTGCTGGCCGACGCCGTCCCGGGCGTGACCGTCGTCGGCCTGCGGGACGTGCCCGAGTACCCGGAGGCGCCCGAGACGGGCACGACGTTCGCGGAGAACGCCCTGCTCAAGGCGCGGGAGGCGGTGCGGTACACGGGCCTGCCGGCGGTCGCCGACGACTCGGGCATCACCGTCGACGCGCTCAACGGGATGCCGGGCATCCTCTCGGCGCGGTGGGCAGGCCGGCACGGGGAGGACCGGGCCAACACCGCACTGCTGCTGGCGCAGCTCGCGGACGTCCCCGACGAGCGGAGAGGCGCGGCGTTCGTCTGTGCCGCCGCCCTCGTCACGCCCGAGGGCACCGAGCAGGTACTGCAGCGCGAGTGGCGCGGGCGGGTGATCCGGGAGGAGCGCGGTACGAACGGCTTCGGCTACGACCCGGTGTTCGTGCCCGACGGGCTGGAGCTCACCTCCGCCGAGCTCGCGCCCGCGGAGAAGGACGCGAGGAGCCACCGGGCCCAGGCGTTCGCGGCCCTGGTCCCGGTGGTCGCCGGGGCGCTCGGGGGCCGCTGAGTCGGCGCACCGGCATGCCGGTCAGCCCGCCGCGGCCGCGCGGCCGACCCAGTCGAAGTCGTCGGAGGCGTGGCGGCCCGACGCCTCGGGCGCGGCGTGGCGGCCGGCGCGGGCCCAGGCGGCGGAGAACTCGGCCGCCGACGCCCAGCGGGGCTCGTCGGAGGTCTCGGGGGCGCGGTGGCGGCCGGCGGAGGTCGGGCGGGGCAGGACGGCGGTCATGACCAGGACGTCGGCACCCGCGTCGGGCGGCTCCAGCGGGGACGCGGCGGGCTCCCCCGAAGGGGTGGGGAGGAGCGGCTAAGGTCGCCGCGGTCGACGGCAGGGTTGCCGTCGGGGGAGGACACCGCTGTACGCCGACCGCCGAGCCTGGCTCGCCTCCCTGCGCCCCGGGCCGGTGGGCTACCGACCGGCCGACCTGCTCCGCGGCGGCCTGGGCGGGCTGCTCGGCATCGCCGTCGCCGCGCTGGCCGCCCGCCTCGTCCCCGGCGGGCCCGAGGCCCTGCCGTTCATCGTGGCGCCGATGGGCGCCACGGCCGTCCTGCTGTTCGCCGCCCCGGCCAGCCCGCTCGCCCAGCCGTGGTCGCTGCTGGTGGGCAACGTGGTCTCCACGCTGGTGGGGGTCACCGCCGGGCGGCTGGTGGACGACGTGGCCCTCGCCGCCGCGGTCGCGGTCGGCGCGGCCATCGCGATCATGATGCTGCTCCGCTGCGTGCACCCGCCCGGCGGTGCCTGCGCCCTGTTCGCCGCCGTCGGCGGGTCCGCGGTCGCCGAGCACGGGTACGCGTTCGCCGTGTGGCCGGTCGGCGTGAACACCGTCGTCCTGCTCGCGATCGGCGCGGCGGTGAACAACCTGACCGGGCGCCCCTATCCGCACGTGCCCCCGCCCCCGCCGCAGCACCAGGGCACCGACCCGGCGCCCAGCGAGCGGGTCGGGGTCTCCACCGAGGACGTCACCGCCGCGATCGCCCGGCTGGACCGCGGGCTGGACGTGCTGCCCGGCGACGTGGTCGCCCTCATCCGGGACGCCGAGGCGCACGCGCTGGACCGCCGGCTCGGCCGCCTCCGGGTGGGCACGCTCATGGCGCGCGACGTGAAGAGCGTGCGCCCGGGCGACACCCTCTACCGGGCGCGGATGGTGATCAACCAGCACCACGTCAAGGCAGTCCCGGTCGTCGACGACGACGAGCACGTGGTCGGGATCATAACGGTCTTCGACCTGTTCAACCGGGACGTCGTCGAGTTCGACCCCGTCGCGAAGGTGATGACCACGCCGGTCACCACGGTCGACGCCGACACCCCCGTCGCCGAGCTCGTCGAGCTGATGACCGACCGCGGCCTGCGGAACCTGCCGGTGGTCGACGGCGACGGCCGGCTGGTCGGGATCATCACGAGGACCGAGCTCATCGCCGTGCTGCACCGCGCGCTGATCGGCTCCTGACCGCCGGACCGATGAGTCCCCGCCGCGCTCCGGGTCCTACCCCCGACGACCCGAGGAGGCAGGCATGACCACGACCGTCGAACCGGTGACCGAGGTCGACCCCCGCTACGGGGAGACCGGGGCCGGCCCGCGCCCCTGGGCGGAGGCGGAGGCCCTGCTCGCGGCGGCCCCGCTGAGCTGGGTGTCCACGGTCCGGCCGGACGGCCGGCCGCACGTGACCCCGCTGCTCACCGTCTGGCGGGACGGCGCGCTGCACTTCTGCACCGGCGCCGCCGAGCGGAAGGCGCGCAACCTCGAGACCAACGCCGAGGTCGTGCTCACGACCGGGGGCAATCGCTGGGACGAGGGGCTGGACGTCGTCGTCGAGGGGACGGCGGAGCGGGTGCGCGACCGCGCCGAGCTGGTGGCCCTGGCCGGCGCGTGGGAGAAGAAGTACGGGCCGGTGTGGCGCTTCGAGCCGACCGAGGAGGGCTTCGCCGACCCGCACGGCTCGGCGCTGGTCTTCCGGGTGCGCCCGCGGACGGTCTTCGGCTTCGCCAAGTCCCCGTCGAGCCAGACCCGGTGGCGGTTCCCGCAGGCCTGACGGCGCGCGAAGGGGCATCCTCTCCGCGTGCAGGTCTTCGTGGAGGGCACGGCCGAGCTGCGGTTCGACGACGGGACGCCGGTGACCGCCGCCTCGGGGGTGGCTCCGCTGGGCGACGGCTGGCTCGTCGTCTCCGACGACGCCACGATCGGCGCGTGGCGCCGCGGCGACTCGGTGCTCCCGGTGCGGCTGCTGCCCCCGGTCCAGGGCCTGGACCGGTTCGGCTCCGCCGACGGGACCAAGCACCTGAAGCCGGACCTCGAGGTGGCCTGCGCGGTCGGGGTCGACGGCGCTCCGGCGGTCCTGGCGCTGGGATCGGGCTCGTCGCCGCGCCGGATGCAGGGCGTGCTGGTGCGGCTGGCCGCCGGCGCGCCGGTCACCGCGGCCGCGGACCTGACCCCGCTCTACCGCCGGGTCGCCGAGGCGCTGGGGGCCGCGCCCGGGCACCTGAACCTCGAGGGCGGCAGCCGGCACGGCGACACGGTGCGCTGGTTCCAGCGGGGCAACCTGGCGGCCGGCGTGCCCTCGGCGAGCGTGGACCTGCCGCTGGACGCCCTCGTCGCGGCCCTCCTCGGCGAGGTCGCGGCCGCCGCCGTGCCGATCGGCGGCGTGCAGCGCTACGCGCTCGGGGAGGTGGGCGGCGTGGGCCTGGCGGTGACCGACGCCGTGGCCCTGCCCGACGGGCGCACCCTGCTCAGCGCGGCGGCGGAGGACACGCCGAACGCGGTGGACGACGGCCCGGTCGTCGCCACCGCGCTCGCCCTCCTCGACGGGGACCGGGTGCTCGACGTCGTCCCGCTGCCCCGCGCGGGCGGGCGCGTGCACAAGGTCGAGGGTCTGGCCCTCCGGTCGGTCGCCGCCGGGGAGGCGCGCCTGGTCGCCGTCGTCGACGGCGACGACCCCGCCGTGCCCTCCACCGAACTGGACCTGCGGGTGCTGCTGGGCTGAACCGGCGACCGGCGCCGGGGGCGTTCCCGCCCGGCGGGTCGCGGCTCAGCTCCGGACCGGGACGGGCCTTCCCCCGGGCCGGCTGTTGCGGCTCACCGTGACCGGCAGGTCGGTCGCCGACAGCAGTCCCGGCCGCGCGGCGACCACCGCGGGGATCGCGTTGACCGCGCGCATCCCGGTGGCGATCCGGCCGAATTCCGACTGCGGCTCGTCGAAGGCGAGCTCGCAGGCGAAGCCGGGTCGGCCGGTCACCTCGGTGCGGTAGACCAGCCGGTCGCCGAGGCGGGCGTGCGGCCAGTCGGGGGCGGCGTCGGCGGCCATCCGGTTGACGTGCTCGAGCACGACGAACGGCACGCCGTCGACCATGCCCTGCACCTCGAACCGGACCGCGGCGGTGGTGCCCGCCCGGACGACCCCGATGGCGGTGTCGACGTCGCGGTCCAGGGACCGGCGCTCGTAGGTCGCCTCCACCGAGTCGAAGCGAACGCCGAGGGCGTCGCCGACGAGCTCGACCACGCCGCGCCACCCGCCGATCAGGCGTGCGGGGTCGGCGAGGGCGGCCGGGTAGTCGGCGGGTTCGCCGAAGCCGAAGCCGATCCGCAGGGCGTCGGCCCCGGGGTAGTGCGAGTAGTCGGCGACCTCCTGGATCCGGACCCCGTGGACGTCGTCGCAGGCCGACAGCAGCGCCAGCGGCAGCAGGTCGCTGGCGTACCCGGGCTCGATCCCGGTGGAGAACAGCGACGCGCCGCCGGCCAGCGCCGCCGCCTCGGCCGGCTCGCGGAGGACCGACTCGGCGGCGGGCGGGTGGGTCAGGCCGCCGAAGCTCGTGGTGACGACGTCGATGCCGGCCTCGAGGAACGGCAGCACGTCACCGATCGCGGTCGGCGCCCGGCCCGGGCCGAAGTAGGAGAGGCAGTCGGCGCCCAGCGCGCGCAGCGCGGCCGCGTCGTTCGTGGCGACCACTCCGGTGGGCTCGCTCAGCCCGCAGAGCTCGGCCGCGTCCAGGCCGGCCTTCTCCGCCGAGTGCACGTACAGCCCGACGAGCTCGAGCTCCGGGTGGGAAAGGATCCCGCGCAGCGCGAGCGCGCCGGTGGCGCCGGTGCCCCAGTGCACGACCGTGACCGTCACGTCGACCTCCCTGTCATGGCAATGATTGAGACCGTAGTCAGGAGTCGCGTCGCGCGGCAGGTCGGCCCGCCGGGGTCAGGGGGCGAGCTCCCGCAGGGCGGCCACGGAGGCCAGCCGGGTCGCGTGGTCCTCGCCGAGCGGGGCGGCGTTGAGCGTCGTCGCCCCGCCCTCGGCGAAGGCGGCGACCCGCTCGGCGACGAACCCGCGCGGCCCGATGAGGGACACCCCGCGGACCAGCTCCTCGGGCAGGGCGGCGGCGGCCTGCAGGGGCCGGCCGCCGAGGTAGTGGTCCTGGACCTCGCGTGCCGCGTCGGGGAAGCCGTAGCGCACGGCCAGGTCGTTGTAGAAGTTCCGGCCCCGGGCGCCCATGCCGCCGACGTAGAGCGCGAGGTGCTGGCGGACCCTTCGCAGCGCGCGCTCCTCCTCGTCGGCGTCCTCGGTGACCAGCACGTGGGTGTCGGCGACGACGTCGAGCGGGCCGAGCGCCGGGTCCCGGCGGCCGGCGCCCTCGGCGAGGGGGGCGCCGAACGCGTCCGCGGCCCGCTCGGGGAAGTAGAAGATCGGCTCCCAGGCCTCGAACAGCTCGGCGGCCAGCGCCACGTTCTTCGGCCCCAACGCCGCGAGCATCAGCGGGATGCGGTCGCGGACCGGCCGGTTGATCAGCGTCAGGGGCTTGCCGAGGCCGCTGCCGCCGCGCTCGCGCGACAGGGGCACCTGCACGTGCGGCCCGTCGTGCACCAGCGGCTCCCGCCGCCACACCGTGCGGCAGACCTCGACGACCTCGCGGGTGCGGGCCAGGGGCGCGGTGTAGGGGACGCCGTGGAACCCTTCGATCACCTGGGGGCCGGACGCGCCGAGGCCGAGGATGAACCGGCCGCCGGAGACCGCGTCCAGCCCGGCGGCGGTCATGGCCAGCAGCGCGGGGGTGCGGGAGTAGACGTTGAGGATGCCGGCGGCCAGCTGCATCGTCGTCGTCCGCGCGGCGAGGTAGCCGAGCTGGCTGACGGCGTCGAACGACCAGGCCTCGCCCACGAAGACGACGTCCACGCCGGCGGCCTCGTACTCGCCGATGACGGCCGCCGTCTCGCGGACGCCCACGCTGTAGGACAGCGGCATCCCGATCCGCATGCGGCTCACCGGCCGGTCCAGACCGGCGGGCGCTTCTCCAGGAACGCGCGCACGCCCTCCTTCGCGTCGGCCGACCCGGCGGTGGCGTGGGCGTGCTCGCGGGTCAGCTCCCAGTGCAGCCGCTCGGCCGGGCGCTCGCCGTTCCGCAGGCCGAGGGCGATGCGCTTGCTGGCCTGGACCGCGAGCGGGGCGTTGCGGGCGATCCGGTCGGCCAGCTGCAGCGCGGCGCCCAGCACCTCGTCCCCGGGGACGACGCGGTTGACCAGGTGCAGCTCGAGCGCGCGGGCGGCCGAGATCGGGTCGCCGGTGAGCACGAGCTCCATGCCGATCCGCTGCGGGAGCTGGGCCAGCGCGCGGAAGGGGCCGCCGTCCGCGGCGATCATGCCGATCGTCACCTCGGGCAGGCCGATGACGGCGTGCTCGGCGGCGACGGCGAGGTCGCAGGAGAGCAGCAGCTCCGCGCCGCCGCCCATCGCGGCCCCGTTGACCGCCGCGATGGTCGGCTTGCTGATCGGGTGCCGGACCCAGCCCGCGAAGCCCCAGTGCTCGTAGCCCGGCGGCAGGACGGTCTCCCCGCGCGCGTTGGCCTTGAGGTCGGCGCCGGCGGAGAAGGCCTTGTCCCCGGCGCCGGTGACGACGACGACGCGGACGTCGGGGTCGGCCTCGACGTCGTCCAGCAGCCGGCCGATGGTCATGTGCACCTCGCCGTCGACGGCGTTGCGCACCTCCGGGCGGTTGATCGTGACGACCAGGACGTGCCCGCGCCGCTCGACCAGCACCTTCTCGGGGTGCACCGGGCCGCTCATCGTCCGGTGAACCGCGGCGCGCGACGCTCGACGAAGGCCTGCATGGCCTCCTGCGCGTCGCCGCCGATGCCCAGGCCCAGGAGCGTGACCTCGGCCTTGGCGACCTGCTCCATCGTCTGCTCGAGGGCGTCGTTGATCTGGCCCTTCACGTGGCCGATGCCGATGCTGGGCCCGGCGGCCAGGCGGCGGGCCCAGCTCCCGGCGAGGTCCAGCAGCTCGGCGTCGGGGACGCAGCGGTTGGCCAGCCCCCACTCGGCCGCCGTCCGGCCGTCGACCGGGTCGCCGAACAGGGCCATCTCCTTGGCCCGGACGGGACTGAGCGACCGGGTGAGCAGGTAGGCCGCGGCGCCCTCCAGGGGCAGGCCGCGGGTCACGAAGACCTCGCTGAACCGCGCCGACTCGGCCGCCACCACCAGGTCGCAGGCGAGCGCGAGGTTGCACCCGCCCCCGTAGGCGGGGCCGTTGACGGCGGCGACGAACGGCTTCTCGTTCTCCCAGATCGCCCGGGCCAGGCGCCACCAGCCGAAGCGCCGGCCGTCCTCCCGCGCGACGTTGGCCAGGGCGCCGCGCTGCCGCTCGGGCGGGATCTCGATGTGCGGCGGCGACATCAGGTCGGCACCCGCGCAGAAGGCGCTGCCCGAGCCGGTGACCACCGCCGCCCGGATCTCGGGGTCGGCGCGGACCTCCTCGATCGCGGCGAGGAGCGCGTTGCGCAGGGGGTGGTGGATCGCGTTGCGGACCTGCGGGCGGTCGAGGACGAGCCAGGCCACCCCCTCCTCCACCCGGAAGGCCAGGCCTGCCTCGGCCCAGGCGGCGGGATCCGCGGGTGGAGCGTCGGACATCGTCGTCCTCCGGTCTTGTCGAAAGGCTGACGGTAACCAGGTCGCGAGCATTGTGCCGTCCCGTGAGCGGGGACACACTGCGGGTCGTGACGACTCCCTCGGGCAGCGCCCTGGACGGCATCCGGATCCTCGACCTCACGTGGGGGCCGGGCGCGTCGGTCGGCGTGACGATGCTCGCCGAGCACGGGGCCGACGTCGTCAAGGTGGAGCCGCCCGGCGGCGATCCCACCCGCGGCTACCACGGCAGCGCGGTGTGGCACCGCAGCCGCCGGTCCATCGCCCTGGACCTCACCGACCCGGCCGACGCGGCGACCATGGAGGATCTGCTCGCCGGGGCGGACGTGCTGGTGGAGGGCTTCCGGCCGGGGGTCATGGACCGGCTCGGCCTCGGCTACGACGCCGTGCACGCGCGGCACCCCGCGCTGGTCTACTGCTCGGTCTCCGCCTGGCCGGTGGGGCACCGCAACGAGCAGCGTCCCGGCTGGGACGCGCTCGTGCAGGCCGCCGGCGGGGCGCAGTCCGAGCAGCCGGGCTGGCGGCTCGGCCCCGTCTACAACCACGCGCCGACGCCGACGCTGGGCGCCGCCTTCCTCGCGCCGATGGGCATCCTGGCGGCGCTGCACCAGCGGGCGACCACCGGGCGCGGCCAGCACGTGCGCACCTCGCTGCTGCAGGGCCTGTTCCTGTACACGACGCAGATCTGGCAGGACGTCGAGCACTGGGCGCCGGCGTTCCACGAGGTGATGGCGAAGACGTACCCGCCGGGCATCCACCAGGGGATGATCTGGCAGACCGCCGACGGCTGGATCCACCTCTCGGTGCTGTCGGGCCTGACGCCGACCCGGTCGATCGAGGACATCCTGGGCCTCGACCAGCCGCACCCGTACCTGCAGGCGAGCGCCCCGGCCGAGCAGCGCGAGCGGTGGCACGCCGAGCGCGCCGCCGCCTTCGCCTCCTGGAAGGTCGCCGACCTGGTGCAGGCGCTGCGCGAGCACAACCACGCGTGCGAGGCGGTGGTCACGGCGGAGCAGTCGCTGGCGCAGCCGCATCCGCAGCTGGCCGCCAACGACATGGTCGCCGCGGTGGCCGACCCCGAGCTGGGCGGGACCACGCAGATGGGCGTCCCGATCCACCTGCTGGGCACGCCGGGCGCGATCGTCTCGCCGCGCCCGCGGCTGGACGAGCACGGCGCCGCGGTCCGCGCGGAGCTGCGCGAGGTCCCGCGGCGCCCGCTCCCGGTGCCCTCCGGCGGACCGGCGCAGCCGACGGCGCTGGGCGGGCTGCGGCTCGTCGACTTCGGGCAGTACCTGGCCGGGCCGTTCGGCCCGATGCTGCTCGGCGACCTCGGCATGGACGTCGTCAAGATCGAGCCGGTCGGCGGCGACAACATGCGAATGGCGCAGGCGCCGTTCAACGGCTGCCAGCGGGGGAAGCGGTCCCTGGCGCTGGACCTGAAGAATCCGCGCGGGCGGGAGATCGCGCTCGAGGTGGTGCGGACCGCGGACGTCGTCCACCACAACATGACCAAGGGCGTCGCCGACCGCATCGGCATCGGCTACGCCGACTGCCGGGGCGTCAACCCGGCCGTCATCTACTGCAACACCTACGCCTACGGCCTCGAGGGGCCGCTGTCGCACTCCGGTGGCCTCGACCCGCTCTACCAGGCCAGCGGCGGCATCGAGTTCGAGCAGGGCGCCGTGCACCTGGGGCAGCGGCCGCTGTACGTCCGGTTCGGCTTCACCGACCAGGCCAACGCGGTGCTGTCTGTGGTCGGCGTCCTGCTCGCGCTGGCCCACCGCGACCGCACCGGCGAGGGCCAGGAGCTGTGGACCTCGCTGCTGGACGGCGCCGCGGTGTTCGCCTCCGACGCGCTGCTGGTCGACGGGGTGCCGCTGGAGCGGCCGCACCTGGACGCCGGGCTGCACGGGCTGGGCCCGGGCTACCGGCTCTACCGCTGCCAGGACGAGCAGTACGTGCAGGTGTGCGCGACCTCGGACGCGGAGTGGGCGGCGCTGTGCTCGGCCGCGGGCGCCGAGGAGCTGACCGGCCGCCGCGGTGACGACCGCGCGGAGGTGGAGGCCGAGCTGGAGGCGGCGTTCGCCCGCCGCACCGCGTGGAACTGGAAGCGGGCGCTGGACTCCGCCGGGGTGCCGTGCGAGCTCCCGCTGGACACCCAGGGCGGCGTCGCGCCGCTGCACGACGCCGACAACGTGCGCCTCGGGCTGGTCGCCGAGTACGAGCACCCGGTGTACGGCCGCACCCGCCAGTTCGGGCACCTGATCGACTTCTCCGAGACGCCGGGGCGCATCGCCGGGCCGGCGCCGCTGGTCGGCCAGCACACCCGGGAGGTGCTCGACGGCATCGGGCTCTCCCAGCGGGAGATCGACGACCTGGTCGCCGCGGGCGTCGCGTACGAGCCGGGGGAGGACTACCGGGAGCGCTTCGCCAACTGAGCGCGGTGCGGAGCGGGGCCGGCCCACCGCTACGGTCGGCCCATGAGTCTCGCCCGTACCGCTGCCCGGCTGCTCCTGGGCGGCGCGATGGTGTTCGCCGGGGTGTCGCACCTGACCACGCAGCGGCAGGAGTTCCAGGCCCAGGTGCCCAGCTGGTTCCCCGTCGACGACGACCTGACGGTGACGGGCTCGGGCGTCGTCGAGATCGCGCTGGGGGCGGCGTTCGTGGCGCTCCCGGCGAAGCGGCGCACCGTGGGCGCGCTCCTGGCCGCCTTCTTCGTCGTGATCTTCCCGGGCAACGTCGCGCAGTACGTCGAGGGCACCGACGCGTTCGGCCTCGACACCGACGGCAAGCGGCTCGTCCGGCTGTTCTTCCAGCCGGTGCTCGTGCTCTGGGCACTGTTCGGCGGCGGGTTGCTGGGGCGCGGCCGACGCGGCTGACCGTTCACGGGACGCGCGGGTGCGGGGGACCTGCCCAGCGGGGCGGTTCCCCCGTCGAGCGCCTGCGTGCGGGAGGCGGGATTCGAACCCGCACGCCCGAAGGCACCAGATCCTAAGTCTGGCGTGGCTGCCGTTACACCACTCCCGCGCGGTCGCGCAGTCTACGGCCGCACGTGCCCGAGCCCCAGCGAGATCGGCGAACTGGGCAGCATGGGCCGCTGATGGCGCCGAGATCGCCGATCTCGGCGGGACCGGGGGTGGGGACGGCGGCGGGGCAGGGCTCGGCGTCGCCCGTGCGGGTGCCGATGGCCGCGGTCGCGCGCTGGACGGGCGGCGTTCTGGCAGGCTGTGGGCGTGCCTCGCGACCCTCGACAGATCCAGCTGGAGATCGACGCCGCCCGTGAGTCGCTGGCGGCCACGCTCGACCAGCTGGCCTTCCGCAGCAGCCCCACCCGGCTGAAGGCACAGGGGCAGGCCGCCGTCGTGCGCTTCCTCCAGTCCCCGGCGGGCAAGGCCACGATCGGCGCGGTGGGCCTGTTCGCCACCGTCGTCGTCGTCAACAAGGTCCGCGGCCGCTCCCGCAAGCGCAGCGCGATCACCGGCAAGCGCAAGCGCTGACCTCCGTGCCCGCCCGCCACCGCGACCCGCTCGGGCCCGGGCAGGAGTCGGTCTGGGACTACCCGCGACCACCGTCGGCGGAGGTCACCGGCCGGTTGGTCGAGGTGGAGCTCGGCGGTCGGATCATCGCGCGGACGACCCGCGCCGTCCGCGTCTGCGAGACCAGTCACCCGCCCGTCTACTACGTGCCCCCCGACGACGTCGTCCCCGGCGTGCTGGAGCGCGGGCACGGCACCTCGTGGTGCGAGTGGAAGGGCGCGGCCACCTACTGGGACGCGGTCGTCGACGGGCGCCGGGTGCCGGCGGTCGGCTGGTCCTACGACCGCCCGACGCCCGGCTACGAGCACCTGCGCGGGGCCGTCGCCTTCTATCCGAGCCGCGTGGACGTGGCACGGGTCGACGGCGTGGTGGTCCGCGCCCAGGCCGGCGACTTCTACGGGGGCTGGATCACCCCGGACGTCGCCGGCCCGTTCAAGGGCGAGCCGGGCACGCTCGGCTGGTGACCGCCGGCGTCAGGGGTGCCGGCGTCAGGGGTGCTGGGCCTGCAGCAGCGGCAGCACGACCCGGGCCAGGACCTCGTCGGCGTACTCGTGGGTCACCGGCTCGCCGGTCAGCAGCCAGCGCTGGGTCAGCAGGGCCGTGGTGCTCTCGGCCAGCACCGACTGCGACATGCCGGGCGGCAGTTCGCCGCGCTCCTCGGCCTGCGCCCACATGCGGCTGTAGGAGTCGCGCCAGGCCTGCAGCGGCCCGGTGCGGAAGGCCTCGGTCAGCGCCGGCTGGTGCTGCATCGACGGCAGCAGCGAGCGGATGGCGGTGCCGACCGGCCCGTTGATGATGTCGACCATGCGGTGCACGACCTCGCGCACGTCGCTCTCCATCGACCCGGTGTCCACCGGAGCGGCCAGGGTCTGGTTCATCACCGCGATGGTGTCGACGACGAGGTCCTGCTTGGTGCGCCAGCGGCGGTAGATCGTGGCCTTGCCCACGCCGGCCTCGGCGGCGACGGCATCCATCGTGAGAGCGCCGTATCCGACGTCACCGAGCAGCCGCAGGATCGCCTCGCGGATCACGCCGTCGCGGCTGGGATCGCGGGGACGACCGCCCCGGCTCGTGCGCACGGTGTCGGGTGTGGTGACGACTGCCATGCCCCGACCTTAGACACTCAAGTTGGGAAGTTCCGGATCTCGACTCACCCGACCGTGGCCGGGTCGCCCGCCCGGGGGGTCCGCGCGCCTTCCGGTGACCGACGGCGGGGTGGGTCATCCTGCTGGGGTGCCCAGGACCATCAGCACGATCCGGCGGCGCGAGACCTGGGAACTCCCGGAGGTGGCCACGCGCCTGCTCCTGGCCAGTGCCGTGGAGAGCGTCCTGCCCGCGGTGGCCGACATCGCCCGGGCGGTCGGGTTGTCGGTCTACCGCGCCGAGGGGCTGCTCGACCTCACCGACGAGCGGGACGGGGTCGGGGTCGAGCTGCTGTTCGACCGGCTCTCCCGGGAGCTGACCACCGCCGAGGCCGAGGTCGTGCGCGTGGCCGCCGACCCGCCGGGGGAGTACACCGCCCTGGTCACCCGCCTGCTCACTGCGCCGACGCTCGCCGTCGAGCTCGCCCGCCGCGGCGTGACCGCCGAGGTCGGGGTCCTGGCCGAGGCCGAGCTGTGGAGCGTCTACCAGCCGATCGTCTCCCTGCACGACGGCGCGGTCGTCGCCCACGAGGCGCTGCTGCGCGGTCTGGCCGACGGCCGCGAGATCGGCGGCGGCGATCTCTTCTTCGTCGCCGAGTCCGCCGACTGGCTGCCCCGGCTGGACCGCATCGGCCGGGAGTGCGCCGTCTCCGGCGCCGCACCGTGGCTCGGCGATGCCGATCTGTTCGTCAACACCCATCCCACGTCGGTGCACCGGCCGCACGCGGACCTGGAGAGCACCCGCCGGCTGCTGGCCGACGCCGGCCTCGCGCCCGGACGCCTGGTCATCGAGGTGGCCGAGCCCTCGGCCGTCGCCCAGCACGGGCACCTGCTGTCGGTGCTGGAGCGGTACCGGGAGCTGGGCTGGCGTGTCGCGCTCGACGACGTCGCGGCCGGATGGGGCAGCCGCGAACTGCTGGCCACCCTGCGTCCCGACGTCGTCAAGCTCGGCAAGCCCCTGGTGCACGCGCTGCCCGACGAGGGCGCCCGCACGATGGTCCGCTGGGTGGTGGACGCGGCGCACCGGGTCGGGGCGCAGGTGGTGGCCGAGGGTGTGGAGGACGAGCGGATCGCCGAGGAGGTCGCCGGGCTCGGCGCGGACCTCGGTCAGGGCTGGTTCTTCGGCCGCCCCCAGGTGCTCGAGCCCGAGGTGGAGCGCGGGGAGCTCACAGCCCCCAGCCGCTGAGCACCGGCCGGGCGTGCTCGTGGCCGAGCAGGCCGTAGGCGCCGGCGGGCAGCGCGAACAGCGCACCGGCCTCCGGTCCGAGGCCGAGCCAGCGCGCGGTCAGCACCCGCAGGACGTGCCCGTGCGCGACCAGGGCGACGTCGCCGTCGTCCAGTCGGGCCCGGGCGCGGGCGAGCACCCGGTCCACCCGCGCGGCCACCTGGGCCAGCGTCTCGCCGGGGGTGTTCCCGGGCACGACGGGATCGCGCCACACCGACCACGCGCGGCCGAGCTCGTCGCTGATCTCGGCGGTGGTCCGGCCCTCGTAGCCGCCGTAGTCCAGCTCCACCAGGTCCGGGTCGACGGCGGTGACGGCCAGGCCGGCGAGCTCGGCCGTGCGGCGGGCGCGCTGCAGCGGGCTGCTCCACACCTCGGCGAACGTCCGCTCGCCCAGCCGCGGCGCCAGCGCCCGGGCCCGCTCCTCGCCCTCGGGGAGCAGCGGCAGGTCCGTGGCGCCGGTGTGCTGCCCGCTGCGGCTCCACTCGGTCTGCCCGTGCCGCAGCACCACGATCTCGCCACTCCGCGCCTCGGCCACGCCGACCATCGAACACCGCGGCGGGAACACCCGCGCGGCCTGACGTGCTGCCCCCTGGCATGACCACCGCACAGCTCGACGACATCTTCTCGATCGGCGGGGACCTGCCCGTCCACCGGCTCGGCTACGGCGCCATGCAGCTGCCCGGCCCGGGCGTGTGGGGCGAGCCGGCCGACCGCGACGGCGCCCTGCGCGTCGTCCGCGCCGCCGTCGAGCAGGGCGTCGACTTCATCGACACCGCCGACTCCTACGGCCCCTTCGTCAGCGAGCAGATCATCGCCGAGGCGCTCCACCCGTACCCCGAGGGCCTGGTCGTCGCCACCAAGGCCGGCCTCACCCGCCAGGGCCCGGGCATCTGGACGCCGGTCGGGCGCCCCGCCTACCTCCGCCAGCAGGTGGAGCTCTCGCTGCGGCACCTGCGGGTCGAGCGCATCGACCTCATCCAGCTGCACCGCATCGACCCCGACGTGCCGCTCGCCGACCAGCTCGGCGTGTTCGCGGAGCTGCGGGACGAGGGCAAGGTCCGGCACATCGGCGTCTCCGAGGTCTCGGTGGAGGAGCTGCGGGCGGCGCGCGAGATCGTCGACGTCGTCACCGTCCAGAACCTCTACAACCTGACCGACCGGAAGTCCCAGGACGTCCTGGACTACGCGACCGCCGAGGGGATCGGGTTCATCCCGTGGTTCCCGATCGCGACCGGCGACCTCGCCGCGCCGGACAGCCCCGTCGCCGACATCGCCCGGGAGCTCGACGCCACGCCGTCCCAGGTGGCGCTCGCCTGGCTGCTGCAGAAGTCGCCGGTCGTGCTCCCGATCCCGGGCACGAAGTCGGTCGACCACCTGACGGAGAACCTCGGCGCCGCCGCGCTGACGCTGTCCGACGAGGACATGCAGCGCCTCGACGCCCTGGCCTGACGAGCCGGGGAGGCCGCCGATCTCGACATCGACGTCAAGAAAATCCGACGGGGGTGTCCACCCGGCGGCCCTCCTCGGTCAGACTGTCCGCGTGGACGCCGACGACCTCAAGCAGATGAAGGCAGCCGTGCACCAGCTGGTGCACGACGTGGTCATCCCCCGCGAGGAGCTGATCGACCTCGAGGACCGGGTACCCGACGAGATCCGCAGGGCCGCCGCCGAGATGGGCCTGTTCGGGTACAACCTGCCCGAGGAGTACGGCGGCCTCGGGATCGACATGCGTGGCGACGTCGAGCTGTCGATGGAGTTCGGCTACACGACGCCGGCCTTCCGCTCGATGTTCGGCACCAACAACGGCATCGCCGGGCAGGTCATCGCCCGGTGGGGCGACGAGGCGCAGAAGCAGCGCTGGCTACCGGGGCTGGCCGCGGGCGAGCTGATCGCCTCCTTCGCGCTGACCGAGCCCGAGGCCGGCTCCGATCCCGCGGGCCTGCGCACCAGCGCCCGCCGCGACGGCAGCGACTGGGTCATCAGCGGCGGAAAGCGCTACATCACCAACGCCCCGGTGGCCGACATCTTCGTCGTCTTCGCCCGGAGCGACGCCGAGCAGACCGGCGGTCGCGGCATCTCCGCCTTCGTGGTCGACGCCAAGGCGCCCGGGGTATCCCTCGGCGCCAAGGACCGCAAGATGGGACAGGCCGGCGCGTGGACGTCGGAGGTCTACTTCGACGACGTCCGGGTGCCCGCCGACGCGCTGGTGGGCGAGGAGGGGCGGGCCTACTCCAAGGCGCTGACCGTGCTCTCCCGCGGGCGCCTGCACATCGCCGCGCTGTGCGTCGGCATGGCCCAGCGCGTGCTCGACGAGTCGGTCGCCTACGCCGCCAGCGCCAAGCAGGGTGGGGCCCCGATCGGCCGTTTCCAGCTGGTGCAGGGCCTGCTCGCCGACATGTACACCGAGACGGTCGCCGGCCGGGCGATGGTCCGGGAGGCGGCGGTCCGCTACGACAGCGGCGAGGACACCAACCTCGGTCCCTCCGCCGCGAAGCTGTACTGCAGCGAGATGGTCGGCCGGGCCACCGACCGGGCGGTCCAGGTCCACGGCGGGATGGGCTACCTGCGGACGACGCCGGTCGAGCGCTTTTACCGCGACGCCCGGCTGTACCGGCTCTACGAGGGCACCAGCGAGGTGCAGCGGGTGATCATCGGCGGCGGGCTGCTGCGCGCGGCCGGCATGCCGCGCAGCTGACGCGGACCGGCCGGCCCCGGCGCCGCACCCGCAGAGCGGGGAGGTCGCACGGGGCCGGCCGGGACCGGGGTCAGTCGAGCGGCGCTCCGCACGCCGGCGAGGCGCCCTCGACGGCCACGAACTCCTCGCCCTCGAGCGTGACGAAGTACTGGCACAGCTGGGGCTGGTCCTCGACGGTGAAGTCGATCGGCTCCCCGTAGAGGCCACTGGCGTCCCAGGTGTCGTCCTGGTTGAGCTCGTCGATGAACTCCTGCTGGGTGGCGTCGCACCCGGCCAGTTCCAGGCCGTGCAGGAACAGGTCGGCGTTGAACCACCCGGACGACATGGCATAGCCCGGGATGCCGGACTCGACGCCCTGGTCGATGACCGCGTTCCTGAGTCGCTCGGTGGCCTCGGTGCCGAGGGAGACCGGGGCGTAGGCGATGGAGAAGCTGACGCCCTGGGCGGCCTCGACGGCGACCGGGTTCTCCAGCAGGTCGGCGCCGTAGCCGGTGGCGGCGAGGACGCCGGCCACCTCGATGTCGTTCTGGCGCAGGCCCTCGACCACGGCCAGGGCGGTGTCGAAGGTGATGGGCAGGTAGAGGGCGTCGGCGCCGGTGTCGCGGATGCCGAGGACGATGGGGCCGACGTCGGTGCTGCCGAACTGGACGTTGTCGTTGAGGTAACCGATGTCGAGTCCGGCGGCCTCGGCGGAGTCGGCGGCGGCCTGGAGAGCCTGCTGGGAGGCCGGCACGGAGAAGGCCACGCCGGCCATGGTCGTGCCGCCGACGGCGGCCAGGAAGTCACCGACCATCGGGTAGGCGGTGGTGATGTCGGGGACGGGCTGCGACAGGAACAGGTTGTTCCCCGTCGCCCGCCACTCCGGGCTGGGGTCGGTGCCGTCGCCCAGGACCGGGACGCCGGGCTGGGTGAGCATGAAGGCGGTGGCGCCGTAGAAGGCCTGGCTGCTGGACAGGATGGCGTAGACCTCCTCCTGCTGGACCAGTCGCTGGGCGGCGGCCAGCGACCCGGCGGGGTTGGAGGCGTCGTCGGCCTCCACCACCTCGAAGTCGATGTCCGAGCACTCGCCGCCCTCTTCCTCGTAGGCGGCGAGCCGTGCCTCGACCCCGTTGCCGGCGGCATCGCCGTAGGTCGCGGCGGCAGGGCCGGACAGGGGCGTGACGACGCCGATCTTGACGGTGCCGCCGCCGCCCTCGCCGCCGGCGGTGGTCCCGCCGCCGCCGCCCTCCTCGTCGTCGCTGCCGCACGCGGTCAGTGCGAGCAGCAGCGCGCAGGTGGCGCCGACCGCCGTCCGGGTCCTCGTCCTCATGTCCGGTTGTCTCCTCGTCGTCGAGCCGAGTTGCGGGGGGAGGTGCGTCGAGGTGGCGGGGGAGGAGGTCGGTACGCGGTGTCGCCGGCCTCACCACCTGGTTGACCGCGCGATTAGAACACCTGGTTTAAACGGATGTAAGCCTTGTCACAAGGTGCGTTGCGAGAACGTGTCGTCCCGGGCGGCGCGCAGAGGAGAGATCCCACCCCGGCGGGCGCGAACGCGGACCGGCCCCCCTCGCCACGTCCCGGGAGGGAGTGGCGAGGGGGGCCGGCCTGCGTGCGGGTGGGCCTGCGATCAGTTCAGCCGCTCACCGCACGCCGGTGCGGCGTTCTCGACCGGGACGAACTCCTCGCCCTCCAGCGTGACGAACCAGAGGCAGAGCTCCGGCTGGTCCTCGAGGCTGTAGTCGATCGGGTTCGCGAAGAGCCCGCTGCCGTCGTAGGTGGCGTCGGTGTTGAGCGCCTCGATGAACTCGGCCTGCGTCGCGTCGCAGCCGGCCACCTCGAGGCCGTGCAGCAGGAGGTCGGCGTTGAACCAGCCCGAGGTCATGGCGTACGCGGGGATGCCGGACTCGACGCCCTGGTCGCGCACCGCCTGGGCGAGGCGCTCGGTCGCCTCGGTGTTCATCTCCACCGGGGAGTAGCCGACGGAGAAGCTGACGCCCTGGGCGGCCTCGACCGCGGGCGGGGAGTCGAGGAGTCCGTTGCCGTAGCCGGTGGCGGCCAGGACGCCGGCGAGCTCCACGTCGTTCTGTCGCAGGCCCTCGACGACGGCGAGCGCCGAGTCGAAGGTGATCGGCAGGTAGAGCACGTCGGTGCCGGAGTCCTCGATGCCGAGCACCACGGGGCCGACGTCGGTGCTGCCGATCGGGAAGTTGGTGTTGAGGTAGCCCGTCTCGAGCCCGGCGGCCTCGGCCGACTGGGAGGCGGCCTCGAGGGCCCCCTGCGATGCGGGCACCGGGAAGGAGGCGCCACCCATCGTCGTCCCGCCGACCGCCGCCATGTACTCGCCGACGAGGGGGTAGACGGCCTCCGGGTCCGGCACCGGCTGGGCCGGGAACATGTTGTTGTCGGGACGGCGCCACTCCGGGCTCTGGTCGGAGGCGTCACCGAGCACCGGGACGTCCGCCGCCTGGGTGGTCACGTACTGGGTGGCCCCGAAGAAGGAGGAGCTGGTGGACAGGATGGCGAAGACCTCCTCCTGCTGCACCAGGCGCTGCGCGGCGGTGAGGGCACCGGCCGGGTTCGACGCGTCGTCGGCCTCGACGACCTCGAACTCCACGTCGGCGCACTCGCCGCCGTCCTCGACGTAGGCGGCCAGGCGGGCCTCGACGCCGGTGCGGGCCTCGTCGCCGTAGGTGGCCGCGCTCGGCCCGCTGAGGGGCGTGACGACGCCGATCTTGATGCTCTGCGAGCCGCCGCCCCCGCCTCCGGAGCTGCTGCCGCCGCCGCCCTCCTCGTCGTCGCTGCCGCAGGCGGCCAGCGTCAGCAGCAGGGCGCAGCTCGCGCCGATCGCCGTTCGGGTCATCGTCCTCATGTTCGGGTCTCTCCTCGTCGTCGAGCGGTGGAGGTGGTGCGCGGAGGCTGTGTCACGCCGGAGGAGCCCGCCGGCGGGGCGGCTGAGCGGCGGCGTGCGCGTCAGGGCGCGGAGGCCTCTTGATGGCTCTGGTCGTTCGTTATCTACAACGACTGTCCTGCTATATGAAACGTAACAGCGGTCACATTTGGGGGTCAAGGCGAAGGCGGTGCTGCTGGGTCACGTTCTTGTAACGACCGATCGGTCCAAAAGCTGTCGCGTGAGAGGTGGCGCCCCGCGCCGCGGAGAACATGGTTCTTGACCAACAGAACCTCGTGCTGGACGGTCGGTGCATGACCAGTGGTGCAGTGGGTGGGACCGAGTGGGTCCCCGAAGGCGTGCTCAACTTCCGCGACCTCGGCGGCCTGCCCGTGGCCGGCGGCGGACGGGTGCGAACGGGGCGGCTGTTCCGCAGCGCGACCCCCCAGCTCATGACCCCGAGCGATCTCGACGAGCTCCGGTCCCGGGTGGGTCTCCGGACGGTGCTCGACCTCCGCTTCGCGAAGGAGTCGGCCGCCGGCGGCAGCGGCCTGCTCGCCGGGAGCGGGATCGCCGTCGTCAACATCCCCTTCCGCGTCCCGCGACCGGCCGATCCGAACACGCCGGTGGGGGAGCAGGCGCCGGCGCAGCTGTCCGGGATCCTGGGCCCCTTCTACCTCGGCATGCTGGAGCTCAGCGCCGAGCGGATCGCGCGGGCCGTCCGCCTCCTCCTCGACGACGGGATGCCGGCGCTCTTCCACTGCGCCGCGGGCAAGGACCGGACGGGGATCCTGGCCGCGCTGCTGCTGTCGACCGTCGGGGTCCCGGACGACGTCGTCGTCGCCGACTACGTGCGCACCAACGAGTCCCTGGACCGGATGCTCGCCCAGCTCCGGTCGCTGGACTTCTACGCCGACCAGATGCACCTGCGCGAGCCGCAGCGGAACACGGTCGACGGCGGGGTGATGGAGGTGTTCCTCGACGGTCTCCGCCGGACCCACGGCTCCGCCCGGGGCTACCTGCTCTCCGCCGGGCTGCTCGAGGACGAGCTCGCCGACCTGCGCGACCGGCTCGTCGGGCCCTGAGCACGCACAGGGCCCGGGACGCCGCGTGGCGTCCCGGGCCCTGTGTGGGGCAGGTGGCTCAGTCCTCGATGCGCTCGCCGCACAGCGGGGAGGCGTTCTCGTCCGGGACGAACTCCTCACCCTCCAGCTTCACGTAGTAGACGCAGAGGCTGTCCTGCAGGGCGACCGAGAAGTCGATCGGCTCGGGGTACAGCCCGCCCGCGTCCCAGGTCGCGCCCTGCAGGGTCTCGATCACCTCGGTCTGGGTCGCTTCGCAGCCCGACTGCTCGAGGGCGTAGAGGAAGAGGTCGGTGTTCATGTAGCCGATGGTCTGGGTGAAGTCCGGGATGCCGGACTCCAGCCCCTCGCCCTGGAAGGCCTCCTGCAGTCGCAGGCCCTCGGGGGTGCCCAGCTCGACCGGCGAGAAGAACACCTGGAACGACACCCCCTGGGCGGCCGCCACCGCGGGCTCGGACTGCAGCAGCGCGTTGCTGTAGCCGGTGGGGACGACGAAGCCCTTGAGCGGGTAGTCGGCCTGGCGCAGGCCGTCGAGGATGGCGAAGGCGATGTCGGAGTTGGTCGGCGTGTAGACGACGTCGGCGCCGGACTCCATGATGCCGAGCACGATCGCGCCGACGTCGGTGCTGCCGAAGGGCACGGTGTCGTTGATGTACCCGCGCTCCAGCCCGACCGCCTCGGCGGACCGCGCGACGGAGTCGAGCGACGCCTGCGAGCTCGGGGAGCTGTTGGAGACGCCGGCGAAGACGGTGCCGCCCAGGCTCTCCAGGTACTCGCCCTGGTAGGAGTAGGTCGCAGCGGTGTCGATCACCGGGAACGACTGGAACATGTTGTCGTCGGTGTCCGACCACTCCTGGGCGCCGTCGTACGCGCCGCCGATCACCGGCACGGTCTGCGCCTGCGAGGTGATGAACGGCGTCGCGCCGTAGAAGAACGGGCTGTTCTCGAGGATCGCGTAGACCTCGTCCTGCTGCACCAGCTTCTGGGCCCCGGCCAGTGCGCCCTGGGGGCTGGAGGCGTCGTCGGCCTCGACGATCTCGAAGTCCAGCCCGGCGCACTCGCCGTCCTCGGCCTCGTAGGCGGCCAGCCGGGCCTCGACGCCCAGGCGGGTCGCCTCGCCGTAGGAGGCGGCGGCCGGCCCGCTGAGCGGGGTGAGGAGGCCGACCTTCACGGTTCCCGAGGCGGTGTCCGCCCCACCGCCGGTGGTCTCCGAGTCCTCGTCGTCGGTGCCGCAGGCACTCGCCAGGAGCAGGACGGCGCAGGTCGCGCCGATCGCCGCCAGACCACGTGATCGCATGCTTCGTCTCCTCGATGGAAGGGGCTTCCGCTGGGGTGGTCACGGACCGGGGGATCGGCCGGAGCGGGGAGTTGACCCTCGACGTGTTGCAAAATATGCAACGTCTGTTGGGCTATCCGCAACGTAGCGAGGTGGCGGGCGGGGCGTCAAGCGGTGGCGTTCCGGCGGCTCGGCGGGCCGTCCGGCCCCGTCGGAGGGGCTCCGGGACGCCTGGCACGGCGCGCCGAAAACCCCGCGGGGCGGCCCGTAGGGGCGGCTGGTCCGCGGGGTGGCGTCCGGCCCCGGTGCGCACCGCGGGGGCGCGCACCGGGGTGCGTCGGGGACGGGGTCAGGCGGAGGTCGTCCGCTGGTGGTAGAGCTTCCGCCACTCGTGCTTGGAGCGGATGGTGGTGTCGACGTCGGGGGACAGGGCCCGCAGGGCGCCGACCGTGGCGTCCTCCTGGGCGATGTGCCGGAACGGGTCCCAGCCGAAGAACCGGCACGTGTTCTGCCAGAGGATCTTGTGCATCTCGTCGTCCGGCACGTCCGCGCCGGCCATCTCGGCCTGCACCCACTCCGGGGCGTTGGGCCAGATGGCGTCCGAGTGCGGGTAGTCGCACTCCCACGCGATGATGTCGATCCCGATGTCGTGGCGGACCTTGAGCGCGGTCGGGTCGGTGACGTAGCAGGCCAGCGAGTGCTCGCGGAAGATCTCGCTGGGCAGCTTCCCGCCGAAGTCGTGGCCGAGCCAGCGCTGGTTGGTGTAGTGCCGGTCGCAGCGGTCCAGGTAGAACGGGATCCAGCCGATGCCGCCCTCGGAGAAGGCGACCTTCAACTCCGGGTAGGTGCGGAACGCCCCACCCCAGAGCAGGTCCTGTGCCGCGAGCGACGAGACCTGGTTGGACAGGATGATCATGTTGTCGATCGGGGCGTCGGGGGCCATCGTGATGGCGCCGAAGCCCTGGCCGATGTGCAGGCACATGACGACCTGCAGCTCCGAGGCGGCCTGGAAGAAGGGGCCCCAGTACTCCAGGTCGTGGTAGCTGGGCAGGCCCTGGACGTGCGGAAGTTCCGGCATGGTGACCGCCCGGACGCCCTTGGCCGCGACCCGGCGGAGCTCCTCCACCATGGCCGGCTGGTCCCAGACCGGGATGATCGCGAGCGGGATCATCCGGCCGGGGTAGGCCGTGCACCACTCGTCGATGTGCCAGTCGTTGTAGGCCTTCAGCATGAGCAGCGACAGGTCCTTGTCCTCCGCCTGCTGGAAGTACCGGGCGCTGAAGCCGGCGTAGGACGGGAAGCACATCGAGGCCAGGATCCCGTTGCGGTTCATGTCGCGGACGCGCTCGTGGATGTCGTAGGCACCCGGGCGCATCTCGGCGAACGTCGAGGGGTTCAGGCCCCACTCCTCGTTCGGCCAGCCGACGACGGCGTTGAGGCCCACCGAGCCCAGGGCGGTGCCCTGGAACCACCACTTCGCGAAGCCGTTCTCGTCGACGATCGACTTCGGCGCGAGGTCCATGTACTTCGCCGGCAGGTGGTTCTTGTACATGTCGGGCGGCTCGATCACGTGGTCGTCGATGCTGACCATGACCATGTCCTCGACGTTCATGCGTCTTCCTCCGTACGGGGTCGGTCTGCTCCGGGATGCGGGGTTCCGGTCGGGCGTCGGTCGGCGGGCACGGGCTACGCCACCACGCCGTCGATCTTGAGCTGGATGATCGCGGCCTCGTCGAGTCCCAGCCGCTCGGCGAGGATCCGGTCACCGTGCTCGTTGAAGCCGGGTGAGCGCCCCGGGGTGCGCTGCTCCAGGTCGAACTGGACGGGGGTGCTGACGAGCGAGAACGGGACGCCCTGCTCGTTGCGCGTCTCCAGCAGGTAGCCGTTCTCCCGGACCATCGGGTCGTCGGCGATGTCGACCGTGTCCTGGGCGGGCGCCCACTGCCCCTTGAGGTCGCGCAGCCGCAACTTCCAGTTGTCGAAGGTGTCCCCGAGGAACTCCTGCTGGACGAGGGCGCGGGCCGGGCCGGAGTTCTGCTGCAGGCGCTCGTGGGTGTCGAACCGCGGGTCGGTGATCCACTCCGGGTGGCCGAGGACGCGGGCGACCTCGGGCCAGTAGTGGAAGCCCTGCAGCATGCACAGCGAGATGAACCGGCCGTCGGAAGTCGTGTAGTTGCCGACGAGCGGGTTGAGCGGTGCCCCGGCGCCCGGGGCGAGCGCGGACTGCGGCACCCCGCTGAGCTGCGACATCGCGATCGGAGACCCCAGCCCCCACATCCCGGTGGCGAGCAGGGACACGTCCACCACCGTCGCCTCCCCGGTCTGCGCGCGGTGGAACAGGGCCGCGGAGATGCCGCCGGCGATGACCATCGCGCCGAGGGAGTCGCCGAACGCCGCGCCCGGCGGGCCGGGCAGGTGGTCGGACCCCGAGACCTGCATGGCCGTCGCGATGCCGGCGCGGACCCAGAAGCCCAGGAGGTCGTAGCCCCCGAGGTCCTTGTCCGGTCCGAGGGGGCCGTAGCCCGTGCCCCGCGCGTAGATGATGTCGGGGTTCACGGCGCGGATGTCGTCGACGTCGACCTTCAGCTTCGCCGCGACGGCGGGCAGCTTGTTGGTGAGGAACACGTCCGACCGGGCGGCGAGCGCGTAGAGGATCTCGCGTCCGCGTTCCGTGGTCAGGTCCAGGCCGAGGCTCTGCTTGCCACGGTTGGCGTGCTCCATGAACACGTGCACCCCACCGCTGCCGACGTCCATCCCGCCGGTGCTGCCGAGGCCGCGCGAGGCGTCCCCGCGCGAGACGTGCTCGATCTTCACGACCGTCGCGCCCCAGTCGGCGAGGATGCCGGCCGCGAGCGGGGTGAACGTGTGCTCGGCGACCTCCAGGATCGTGACGCCGCTCATCACCGCGGTCACCGGGCCGCCCGTCCGCTTCGGTCTCGTCCGGGTACGTCCATGGACCCCTCCTCGTCTACGAGCGCTCGTCGCGCTGGGGTACAGCTTGCCAGAATGATGTTCTCTGTGGGCAGAATCATTGCCGACGACCTTCGGCGTGGAAGGAAACGGAATGAGCGAGCAGCGCAGGGGCAGGCGGATCGCGTTGTCCCCCGAGGAGCGCGACCGGTTCCTGCGCGAGCAGCGCACCTGCCGGGTGGGGACCGTCGGACCGGACGGCCGGCCGCACGTCACCGCGCTCTGGTTCGTCTGGGACGGCACCGCTTTGTGGCTCAACTCCCTGACCGGCAGCCAGCGCTGGGCCGACCTCATGCGGTCGCCCGCCGTCAGCGTGCTGGTCGACTCCGGGCACGAGTTCCTGGAGCTCGCCGGGGTGGAACTCGTGGGGGACGTCGAGGTCGTCGGCGAGGTGCCGCGGACCTCCGCGCCGCACCCGGACCTGGCCACACCCGAGCGCCTCTTCGGCGACAAGTACGCCGACGGGCAGGGCTTCTCCGCCGACGGTCGGCACGCCTGGCTCCGCCTCGTGCCCGAGAAGATCGTCAGCTGGGACTTCTCGAAGCTCGCGGCTCCCGCCGCGGGCTCCTGACCCACCGCAGCACCACCCCACCACCACCACCACCAACAACGGAGGAACAGCCATGTCGGGACGCCTGGAGGGAAAGGTCGCGCTCATCACGGGCGCGGCTCGGGGCCAGGGGCGCAGTCACGCCGTCCGGCTGGCCGAGGAGGGCGCCGACATCATCGCCGTCGACATCTGTGCCCAGATCGAGTCCAACCTGTACCCGCTGTCCACCCCGGAGGACCTGGCGGAGACCCAGCGGCTGGTCGAGGCGCTGGACCGGCGCATCGTGACCCGGCAGGCCGACGTGCGGGAGCGGGCGCAGTTGCGCGAGGCCGTCGAGGCGGGCGTCGCCGAGCTGGGCGGGCTCGACATCGTCGCGGCCAACGCCGGGATCATGCCGATGCGCCAGGGCGAGGACGCGGACGCGATGGACTTCGTCGACGCCTCGGACGTCGACCTGCTCGGCGTCATGAACGCCGTCGCGGCGGCGATCCCGCACCTGCGCGACCACGGCTCGATCATCGTCACCGGCTCGACCGCCGGCATGCTCAAGGGCGCGGCCGACAACCCCGCCTTCGGGCCCGGCGGTGCCGGCTACAGCTGGGCCAAGCGCACGCTCATCTCCTACGTCGAGCAGATGTGCCTGGCCCTCGCGCCCCGCTTCATCCGGGTCAACGCCATCCACCCGACCAACGTCAACACCCACCTGCTGCACAACGACGAGCTGTACCGGGTCTTCCGGCCCGACCTCGAGAAGCCGGAGCTGGACGACGTCAAGGCGGCGTTCGTCGCGTGGCAGGCCATGCCCATCCCGTGGGTGGAGCCGGTCGACATCTCCAACCTCGTCCTCTTCCTGGCCAGCGCGGAGTCCCGGTACATCACCGGTCAGCAGATCCGCGTCGACGCCGGCTCGCTGATCAAGCACGCCGGCGCGGTGGGGTAGGGATGCGGGCGGTACGAGGCTCCGAGGGCGCGCCGGTCCTGGTCGAGCTCGACGAGCCCCCGGGTCACCCGGGCGAGGTCATCACGATGCGGGCGGTCGGCATCTGCGCCTCCGATCTCGGCTACCTGGCCGCGGGCACGACCAAGGTCCTCGGCCACGAGCTGTCCGGCGTCCGGGCCGACGGCACACCCGTCATGGTCGAGGGCATGTTCGGCTGCGGCGAGTGCGACTACTGCCGCGAGGGCCGCAACAACCTCTGCGCGCTGTCGACCCAGCGCGCGCTCGGGATCCTGCAGGACGGCGGCATGGTCGAGCAGTACCAGGTGCCCGGCCACAAGCTGATCCCGCTGCCCCGCGGGCTGGACTCGGGCAGCGCCTCGCTGGCGGAGCCGGCCTCGGTGTCGTGGCACGGCGCGCGGATGGGCGGCGTGGGTCCCGGCACGCGGGTCGTGGTGATCGGCGGCGGCAGCGTCGGCCAGCTCGCCGCCGCCGCGGCCACGGCCCAGGGAGCGGACGAGGTCGCGCTCGTGGCGCGGCACCCGCACCAGCACGCGGCGCGGGAGCGCCTCGGGTTCGCCGAGCCCGACGGCGACCTCTACGACGTGGTGATCGAGGCGGCCGGCTCGGGCAGCGCGCTGCACGCGGCCGTGGACCTGGTGCGCCCGGGCGGGCGGATCTCGATCCTCGGCGTCCACTACGGCGGCCTGGACGTGCCCTACACCTCGCTGCTGCGCAAGGAGGTCACGCTGGTGGCGTCGCTGGGGTACTCGGCGTTCGAGGGGCGGCGCGAGATGCAGCAGGCGGCGGAGATGCTCGCCGCCCGTCCGGAGATCGCCGACACCCTGATCACGCACCGGTTCCCGCTCGAGGACGCCGCGGAGGCGTTCCGGGTCGCGGCGGACCGCAGCATCGGCGGGATCAAGGTCGTCGTCGACGTCGCCCCCGCGTGACCGGGTGCCCGGCGGCCCCGGCCGGTGGTGTGGGATGACCGTCGGAACCACTCCCTGCCGTCTGGAGGCCGCATGCCCGCGATCGACGTGACCGCCCGGGTCGAGCCGGGGACGCTGGAGATCTTCCCGCTCCTGCCCCGCTGGGACTTCACGAGCATCGACACGATCCGGGCCACCTACGCGGCGGCCGGAGCGCCGCCGGCGCCGCCGGACCCGCGCGTCCGGCGCACCGACGAGGTGGTGGCCGGGACCGACGGGCGCCCCGACGTGCGGGTGCGCTGGTACCGCCCGGCGGACGCGGACGCGGACGGGCCGCTGCCGTGCCTGGTCTGGCTGCACGGCGGCGGCTACATCATGGGCACCCTGGACGAGAACGACGGCCGGCTGGACCGGATGGTGGTCGAGCTCGGCTGCGCCGTCGTCTCCGTCGACTGGCGGCTCGCCCCCGAGCACCCCTATCCGGCCGGGCTGGACGACGCGGAGACCGTCTGGACCCGGGTCGCCGAGGACGCCGCTGCCCTCGGCGTCGACCCGGCGCGGCTCGTCGTGGGCGGGGCCAGCGCCGGCGCCGGGCTGGCCGCCGCGCTCTGCCTCCGGCTGCGGGACCTCGGGCGCCCCCAGCCGGCGCTGCAGCTGCTCGTCTACCCGATGCTCGACGACCGGGAGGTGACGGCGTCCATCCGCGCGATCGAGGAGCCCGGCCACCCGGGGCTGTGGAGCATCCGCGCGCAGCGACTCGCCTGGGCGGCCTACCTCGGGCCCCTGGCCGGCGGGGACGTCCCGCCGACGGCGGCGCCGGCGCGCGCGCAGGACCTGACCGGGCTCGCGCCGGCCTTCCTGGGCGTCGGGGACGTGGACGCCTACCTCGACGAGAACGTCGACTACGCCGTCCGGCTGTCCGGGGCCGGCGTGCCGACGGAGCTGCACGTCTACCCCGGGGTCATCCACGGCGGGTTCGGCGCCCCGCCCCGGACGCCGCGCACCGCCCAGTTCCTGCGCGACATCTACGAGGCCCTCCGCGCCGTGTTCGCCCCGCCGACGGCGGGCTGAGCGAGGCCGGCCGGGCGGCTCGCGGCCCGGCCGGCGTCCCCCTCCCGGGGTGGTGCCACGGCGGTGCGGGCCGGAGGGGCCGGGGGGCGTCGTACCCTGCCGGTGTGCCCCCGGCCCAGGAACGTTCGCCCCAATCGGGGACCCAGACGCTCGCGCGCGGCCTCAACGCGCTGCTCGCCGTCGTGGAGTCCCCGACCGGGATGACCGTGCAGGACCTCGCGCGCACGCTGGACGTGCACCGGTCCATCGCCTACCGCATCCTGCAGACACTCGCCGACTACGGCTTCGTGCACGCCGGCCGTGACGGCCGCTATCACGCGGGCGCCCGCCTCGCGGCGCTGTCCCACTCCTACCTGCCGGGTCTGCGGTCCGCGGCCCTGCCGGTGATGCAGGAACTCGCCGACCGGGTCGGGGCGTCGGTGGCCCTCTTCGTGGTCGAGGGCGAGTCCGCCGTGGCGATCGAGATGGCCTGGCCGATGGCCGCTGGGCACCACATCGCCTTCCGCCAGGGCGAGCGGGCACCGCTCGACCGCGGCGCCGCGGCGTATGCGCTCCGCTCGGCGCTCCCCGCGGATCCGGCGGACCCGGAGCCCGTGGTCCGGGTCCGGGAGGCGGGCTTCGCCTACAGCCAGTCCGAGGTCGAGGCGGGGGCGCACGCCGTCGCCGCCCCGATCCGGGGCGTGCACCCGCGGGCCTGCCTCGCGCTCATCACCCACCTCGAGCAGCGGGCGCTCGACGCCACCGCCAGCGTGGTGAAGGCCGCCGACTCGCTGAGCGCGACGGTGCGCTGAGCCGGCGCGGGAACGGGACCCCGCCGCCCGGGGCCGTGCCCCGGGCGGCGGAGGAGACCTCGGGTCCGGCCGGTCAGGCCTTCGCCGAGACCAGGTCGAGGGCGATGTCGACGATCATGTCCTCCTGGCCGCCGACCAGGTTGCGGCGACCGCATTCGAGCAGGATCGACCGCACGTCGAGGTCGTAGCTGGCCGCCGCGGCCTCGGCGTGCCGGAGGAAGCTCGAGTACACCCCGGCGTAGCCGAGGGTGAGGGTCTCGCGGTCCACCCGCACGGGACGGTCCTGCAGCGGTCGCACGATGTCGTCGGCCGCGTCCTGCAGCGCGAAGACGTCGCACCGGTGGTCGAAGCCGTAGATGTCGGCGACCGCGATGAAGGCCTCGATCGGGGTGTTGCCGGCACCGGCTCCGTGGCCGGCCAGCGAGGCGTCGACGCGGTACACGCCGTTCTCCACCGCCACGACCGAGTTGGCCACCGACAGCGACAGGTTCTCGTGCGCGTGGATGCCGATCTCGGTGTCGGCGTCCAGGACCTCCCGGTAGGCGCGGACCCGCTCGGCCACACCGGTCAGCGTGAGCCGGCCGCCGGAGTCGGTGACGTACACGCAGTGCGCGCCGTAGGACTCCATCAGCTTGGCCTGCCGGGCCAGCTCCTCCGCCGGCGCCATGTGGCTCATCATCAGGAAGCCGGAGACGTCCATGCCGATCTCGCGGGCGGTCGAGATGTGCTGCGCGGAGACGTCCGCCTCGGTGCAGTGCGTGGCGATCCGCACCGAGCGCACGCCGAGGCTGTAGGCGTGCTTGAGCTCCTCGACCGTCCCGACGCCGGGCAGCAGGAGCGTGGTGAGCCGGGCGCGCTGCAGCACGTCGGCGGCGGCCTCGATCCACTCCCAGTCGGTGTTCGAGCCGGGGCCGTAGTTCAGCGACCCGCCGGCGAGACCGTCACCGTGGGCGACCTCGATGGCGTCGACACCCGCGGCGTCGAGGGCCGTGACGATGCGCTGGACGTCGGCCGGGCTGATGCGGTGCCGGATGGCGTGCATGCCGTCCCGCAGCGTCACGTCCTGGACGAAGATCGGCGTGCCCTGGGCGTCGCTCATCGCGCGTTCTCCTTCGCAGCCGCGATCCGCTCGGCGACCTGGAGGCCGGCGGAGGTCATGATGTCGAGGTTGCCGGCGTAGGCCGGCAGGTAGTGCGCCGCTCCCTCGACCTCGAGGAAGACGGACACGCGGTGGGTCGGCCGGGTCGTCGTCCCCTCGGCGAGCAGGGTCTCGACCGGCTGGTCGGCGGGGATCTCGGTGATCTGCACCTGCTGCTTGAGCCGGTAGCCGGGCACGTAGGCGGCGACGTCCCCGACCATCTTCTCGACGGACGCGCGGATCTCGTCGTGGAGGGCCTCGTCCGGGGCCACGACCAGGCAGAACACCGTGTCGCGCATGATCAGCGGCGGCTCGGCGGGGTTGAGGATGATGATCGCCTTGCCCCGCGCGGCGCCTCCGACGCTGACGATGGCCTGCGACGTCGTCTCGGTGAACTCGTCGATGTTGGCCCGCGTGCCGGGGCCGGCCGACTTCGACGCGATGGAGGCGACGATCTCCGCGTACGGCGTGGGCGCGATCCGGGAGACCGCGGCGACGATCGGGATGGTCGCCTGGCCGCCGCAGGTGACCATGTTGAGGTTCTCGGCGTCCAGGTGCTCGTCGAGGTTGACCGCGGGCACGACGTAGGGCCCCAGCGCCGCGGGCGTCAGGTCGATCAGCCGCTTGCCGTACGGCGCGAGCGCGGCCGCGTTGGCCTTGTGGGCCGACGCCGACGTCGCGTCGAAGACGATCTCGATCTCGTCGAACCCGGGCATCGCGATGAGGCCCTCGACGCCCTCGTGGGTCGTGGGCACCTTCATCCGGGAGGCGCGGCGGAGCCCGTCGGAGCCCGCGTCGATGCCCACCATCGCGCCCATCTCCAGGTTGGCGGAGCCGCGCAGGACCTTGATCATCAGGTCGGTGCCGATGTTGCCCGACCCGATGATGGCCACCTTGGTCTTCTTCGCTGTCATGCCTGGTCCTCCCGGGTGCTGAACTGTGCGGTGACGGAGCCGAGGCCGCTGATCGCGGCGGTGACGGTGGCGCCCGGAGGGATCGGGCGCATGGGGCCCAGGGCCCCGGACAGGACGACCTGGCCCGCACGCAGCGGCTCGCCGAAGGTGCGGGCCTGGTGGGCGAGCCAGGCGACGGCGACCAGCGGGTCGCCGAGGCAGGCGGCACCGGTGCCGGTCGAGACCTCCTCGCCGTCGATGCTCATCGACATGGTCACGTCGACGGGTTCGAGGTCGTCGAGGCTGCGGCGCTGACCGCCGAGCACGTAGACGCCGGACGACGCGTTGTCCGCGACCGTGTCCGCGAAGGAGATGTCCCAGTCCGTGATGCGGCTGTCGACGATCTCCAGTGCCGCCACGGCGTGGTCGATCGCCGCGCGGACCTGGGCGAGGTCCAGGGGGCCCTCGGCCAGGTCCTCGGCGAGGACGAAGGCGACCTCCGCCTCGGCCTTGGGCTGGATCAGCCGGGACAGCGGGATGACCGTGTCCTCGGCGTAGACCATGTCGTCGAAGAGCACGCCGAAGTCGGGCTGGTCCACCCCGAGCTGCCGCTGCACCGCCTCCGACGTCGCCCCGATCTTGCGGCCGACGACGCGGGCGCCGCGCGCCGCCTTGGCGGCGTTGAGCCCCTGCTGGACCTGGTACGCGGCCGCGACGTCGTCGCGGCCGATGAGGTCGCGGACGGGGGCGCAGGCGACGCCGGAGAAGTGCGCGGCGACCAGGCGGTCGACGGCGGCCGCGACCCGGTCGGGCGCGACGGTGGTGGTGGGCGCGGTCACGGGCCCACCCGGGACCTGGTACTGGCTGGTGCTCATGCTCCGCTTCCGGCCGGCGACGTGGTGTGTGGCGACTGTCCCTCCGCGGGCGTCCCGGATCCAGCCCCGCGTCTCGCTCAGCGATACGGTGGCCGGCCGGAGGTGCGACGTGGGCGAGGAGACGGACCGCAACACCGTCCTGGGCAAGGCCGTGACGATCCTGCGCGCGTTCGCCCCCGACGACCAGGTCGTCGGGCTGGCCGAGCTGGTGCGGCGGACCGGGCTGCACAAGGCGACGGTGCACCGGCTGGTGGGGGAGCTGGTGGGCAACCGCCTCCTCGACCGGGTCGACGGCGGCTACCGGCTCAGCGGGGGTCTGTTCGAGCTGGGCATGCGGGCCTCGGTGGAACGCAGCCTGCTCGAGCTCGCGATGCCGTTCCTGCAGGACCTCTACGAGCGCACGCACGAGACCGTGCACCTGGGCATCCGGGAGAGCGCGGAGGTGGTCTACGTGGCCAAGATCGGCGGGCACCGTCAGGCCGCGACGCCGTCCCGGACCGGCGGGCGGATGCCGCTGCACTGCACGGCGCTGGGCAAGGTGCTGCTCGCCCATGCCGGTCCGGAGCTGCGGCGCGAGGTGCTGGCCGGCCCGCTGGAGCGGCGCACCCCGCGCACGATCGTGGCGTCGGGGATCCTCGCCCGGCAGCTGGACGAGGTGCTCGAGGCGGGGGTCGCCTTCGAGCACGAGGAGTCGGCCGTGGGCATCACCTGCGTCGCCGCGCCGGTCCTGGTCGGCGGCACCGACGCCGTCGCCGCGATCAGCGTGACCGGCCCGACGACGCGGCTGCGACCCGAGCAGCACGTCACCGCCGTCCGCGCGGCCGCCGCGGGGCTGGCGAGCACGATCGCCCGCCGGCGCTCCCTGCCGGGCGGGGCCCCCTGACCGGTCCGCGCACCGCCGGGATCCGGCCGGGGGCGGTCGGCGCGAACCCCGTGCCACCCTTGACCCGGTATGTCACCGCTGTTACGTTTTGGCTCACATACTTCAACGCTTGTTGCATATAACGAACGAGGTGGCATGGCGCACTGGGACGTGGTGATCGTCGGAGCCGGCCCCGTCGGACTCATGACGGCGAACCTGCTGGGGCAGTACGGAGTTCGCGCCCTGGTGGTGGAGGACCGCGCCGAGATCATCGACTACCCCCGGGGTGTCGGCATGGACGACGAGTGCCTGCGCACCTTCCAGACCGCCGGGCTGGTCGAGCAGGTGCTGCCGCACACCGTGCCCAACCAGCGGCTGATCTTCCTGAACGGGGACAAGAAGGTCCTCGCGGAGATCGCGCCGCGCACCGACGAGTACGGCTGGCCCCGCCGCAACGGGTTCGTCCAGCCCCTCGCGGACAAGGTGTCGCTCGGTGGCCTCGACCGCTACCCCCACATCGAGGTGCGCTGGAGCACCCGGATGAGCGGCCTGCGCCAGGACGACGCCGGCGTGACGCTCACCCTGGACGGTCCGGAGCCCGGTGAGGTGACCGCCTCCTACGTCGTCGGTGCCGACGGCGGCCGCAGCGCCACCCGCACCGCACTCGGCATCGGGTTCGAGGGCAAGACCTCCAGCACCCGGTGGCTGGTCGTCGACCTGCGCAACGACCCGCTCGGCCAGCCCGGGGCCATCGTCGGCGCCGACCCGCGCCGTCCCTATGCCTCCATCAGCATCCCGCACGGCATCCGCCGCTTCGAGTTCATGCTGTTCGACGGCGAGACCGAGGAGATGGTCGAGGAGCCCGGCTTCATCGCCGACCTGCTCACCGGCTTCGTGCCCGACCCCGAGCGGGTCGACATCGTGCGCCAGCGCGTCTACACCCACCACTCGCGGATCGTGTCGGACTTCCGGGCCGGCCGGGTGCTCCTGGCCGGCGACGCCGCGCACCTCATGCCCGTGTGGCAGGGGCAGGGCTTCAACAGCGGGATCCGCGACGCGAGCAACCTCGCGTGGAAGCTCGCCGCCGTGCTCCAGGGCCGCTGCGACGCGAGCCTCCTGGACAGCTACGACGCCGAGCGGCACGGCCACGCCCGCTCGATGATCGACCTGTCCACCCTCGTCGGCCGGGTCATCTCGCCGACCAACAAGCTCGTGGCCCGGGCCCGCGACGTGTTCTTCCGCGGCATCACGGCGATCCCCTCGGCCAAGCGGTACCTGGTCGAGATGCGCTTCAAGCCCATGCCGACCTTCACCAGCGGGGCGCTCAGCTTCGCCGAGTCCGTCGCGCAGCCCTCCCCGGTCGGCCGGCTGTTCCCGCAGCCCCGGGTCGACACGCGGGCGCAGCAGGACGTCCGGCTGGACGACGTCCTCGGCCCGTGGTTCGCCCTCCTCGTGTGGAACAACGACCCGCGGGCGCTGCTCGACGACGACGCGCTGGCCCGCTTCCAGCGGCTGGGCGGCCGGCTCGTCGCGCTGCGCCCGGCGTGCCAGCTCTCCTGGCCCGACCAGGACTCCGACGACGTGACCGTGGTCGGGGACCGGACCGGCCGGCTCAAGGAGTGGTTCGACACCCGGGGCGACACCGTCGTCCTGGTCCGGCCCGACCGCGTCGTCGCCGGCGCCTCCCCGGCCCAGCGGGCGTCGTCGATGGTGCGGGCGGTCGCCGACGCGATCGGGCTGATCCCGGCTCCCGGCGACAGCCCGGCCGGGACGGCGGCCCGGCCCGCCGGCGCCCGCGAGGCCGTCCAGGCCTGAGCGCCGGCGCGTCCGGGCGGGTACCGCCCGGACGCCTGTCCCGGCACCGGTCGGTGGCGGAGAACCGAGAGGAGAGCCCCGTGCCCATCGCCCTCGTCGCGACCTCGCACTCGCCGCTGATCGGCAAGAACGACCCAGCGCCCGAGGTGCGGGCCGAGGTGGACCAGGTGCTCGGCGCGGCGCGCGACTTCGTCGCGGACTTCGACCCCGAGCTGGTCGTGATCTACGCGCCCGACCACTACAACGGCTTCCTGTACGACATGATGCCGCCGTTCTGCGTGGGCGCCGCGGCCACCGCGGTCGGCGACTACGGCCTGCCGGCCGGCCCGCTCGACGTCGACCGGGACGTGGCGTACGCGCTCGCCCGTGGCGCGCTGGAGGCCGGCGTGGACCTCGCACTGTCGGAGGCCATGCAGGTCGACCACGGGTTCGTGCAGCCGCTGACGTTCCTCTTCGACTCGCTGACCAGCGTCCCGGTGGTCCCGATCTTCATCAACTGCGTCGCCGAGCCCCTCGGTCCGGCCTCCCGCGCGCGGCACCTGGGTCAGGCGATCGGCCGGACGCTGGCCGGCCTCGACCGGCGGGTGCTCGTGCTCGGCTCGGGCGGGCTGTCGCACGATCCGCCGGTGCCGCGACTGGCCGAGGCCCCGCCGGAGGTCGCGCAGCGCCTCACGCACGGGCGCAACCCGACGGCGGAGCAGCGGGCCCAGCGCGAGGGCCGCACCCTGGCTGCCGCCGTCGAGTTCGCCGGTGGGGCCACCGGGCTCCGTCCGCTCAACCCCGACTGGGACCGGCTGGTGCTGCGCGCCCTGGCCGACGGTGACCTCGGCGCGGTCGACGGGCAGAGCAACGACTGGTTCGTCGCCGAGGGCGGGCACTCCGCCCACGAGGTCCGCACCTGGATCGCGGCCTTCGCCACCCTCGGCGCCACGGGGCCCTACACCGTGCGCTCCTCGTTCTACCGGCCGATCCCGGAGTGGATCGCCGGCTTCGCGACCGTCACCGCCGTGCCGCAGCCGAGCGCGGCCTCTCTCGAACAGGCAGCCCGATGAGCATCTGGACCTCGATCAACCACCTGCCGCTGACCCAGCGCTACGTGCAGGTGGGGGAGTGGCGCACGCGGGTGCTCGAGACCGGTGAGGGTCCCGCCCTGGTGCTCATGCACGGCACCGGCGGGCACGTGGAGGCGTTCACCCGCAACCTGGAGGCGCTCGCCCGCGACCACCGGGTGATCGCCTACGACTTCCCCGGCCACGGATACACCACCCACGCCGACCGGGACCTGGAGATCGCCGACTACGTCGACCACCTCCGGCAGCTGATGGAGGTGCTGGGCATCTCCTCCGCGCACCTGTGCGGGGAGTCGCTCGGCGGCTGGGTCGCCATCAAGTTCGCCGCGGCCCACCCGGAGCTCGTCGACCGGCTGGTGCTGAACACCCCCGGCGGCACCATGGCGACCCCCGAGGTGATGGAGCGCATCCGCTCGCTGAGCCAGGCGGCCGCGGACGACCCGTCCCCGGAGCGGATCCGCGCCCGGCTGGAGTGGCTGATGGCCGATCCGTCGTCGGTCACCGACGAGCTCGTCGACGTCCGGCGCGGCATCTACTCGCAGCCCGGCTTCGCCGACTCGATGCGGCACCTGCTGTGCCTGCAGGACCCCGAGATCCGGGCCCGGAACCTGGTCAGCGACGACGAGCTCCGGTCGATCCGGAACCCGGCGCTGGTGATCTGGACCTCCGACGACCCGTCGGGTCCCGCCGGCGCCGGGATGGCCATGGCGGACACGCTGCCGGGTGGGGAGTTCCAGCTGATCTCGGGCGCCGGCCACTGGCCCCAGTGGGAGCAGCCGGAGGCCTACGACCGGCTGATGCTCGACTTCCTCACCGGCCGGTGAGCGCAGTGGGCCAGGACCCCGCCCGGACGGTCGAGTTCTTCCGGGTGCTCGCCCACCCGACCCGCCGCCACATGCTGCGGCTGATCGCCTCGGGCGAGGAGGTGGCGCGCGGCGCGATCGAGGAGTCGACGGGGCTCGCGCCGGACATGGCCAGCTACCACCTGCGGGTCCTGGTCGTGGCCGACGTGGTCGAGCTGCGCCGACGGGGACGGAAGGTGTTCTACGCCCTGCGCCGGGACACCGTCGGCGAGGTGGTCGACCGGCTGGCCGAGGTCGCCGGGGCCGAGGTCGCCGGCTCGGCGGTGCCCGCACCCGCCGCCGGGGCGCGCGCGGGGAGCAGGTGAGCGCGGAATGGCCGACTTCACCTTCGCCGAACTGACCCCGACCGACTTCCTGCGCCGGTCCGGGGAGGTCCACGGCGAGCGCACGGCGATCGTCGACGGCGCGCTGAGATTCACCTACCGGGAGTTCTTGGACCGGGCGCTGCGGCTCACCGGGCTGCTGGCCGCGGCGGGCGTCGAGCCCGGCGACCGCGTGGCCGCGCTCTGCACGAACAGCCACGTGATGCTCGAGGCGCACAACGGCGTCCCGATGCGCGGCGCGGTGCTGGTCCCGCTGAACGTCCGGCTGTCGGTTCCCGAGCTGGCCTACGTCCTCGAGCACTCCGGTGCCCGGCTGCTGCTGGCCACCGCGGACCTCGCCGAGCGGGCGCGGCAGGCGGCCGACGGGCTCGGCGTCCGGGTGGTCGTCGCCGGCGCGGGCTCGGAGTACGAGGACCTGCTGGCGCGCGCGGAGCCCGCTCCGGTGCCCTGCGCCGACGAGCGCGGGGTGCTCGGGATCAACTACACGAGCGGCACCACGGGCCGGCCCAAGGGCGTGCTGGTCCACCACCGCGGGGCCTACCTGCAGAGCCTGGCGCTCACCGTGCACACCGGCATGGGCGCCGGAGCGCGGTACCTGTGGACGCTGCCGATGTTCCACTGCAACGGCTGGTGCCTCACCTGGGGCGTGACCGCCCTCGGCGGCACGCACGTCTGCCTGCCGGGCATCGACGTCCCCCGGATCTGGGAGCTTCTGCGCGCCGACGCGGTGACCCACTTCAGCGCGGCCCCCACCGTGCTGACCATGCTGGCCGCCGCGCCGGAGGCGGAGGGCCCGGCGCCGGCGAACCGGGTCGCCGTCCAGACCGGTGGCGCTCCGCCGACGCCGACCCTGCTGGCCCGGCTGGACGGCCTGGGCCTGGACGTGCTGCACCTCTACGGGCTGACGGAGACGTTCGGCCCGATCGCCGTCAACGACTGGCAGCCCGCCTGGGACGAGCGCCCGGCCGACGAGCAGGCGCGCCTGCGCGCCCGGCAGGGCGTCGGCAACGTCATCGCCACGCCCCTGCGGGTGCTCGACGCCGACGGCGCGGACGTGCCGCGGGACGGCGTCACCATCGGGGAGATCGTGGCGCGCGGCAACGACGTGATGCTCGGCTACTACCGGGACCCGGCGGCGACCGAGGCGGCCACCGTCGACGGCTGGTTCCGCACCGGCGACCTGGGGGTGCACCACCCGGACGGCTACGTCGAGCTCCGGGACCGCGCCAAGGACGTGATCATCTCCGGCGGGGAGAACATCGCCTCCGTCGAGGTCGAGCGCGCCCTCGATGCCCACCCCGACGTCGTCGAGTCCGCCGTCGTCGCGGCGCCCGACGAGCGGTGGGGAGAGGTGCCGGTCGCCTTCGTGACGGTGCGGCCGGGAGCGTCGCTGGAGCCCGAGGACCTGATCGCGTTCCTGCGCACCAGCCTGGCGGGCTTCAAGGTCCCCCGGCGGTTCTCCTTCACCGAGCTGCCGAAGACCTCGACCGGCAAGATCGAGAAGGCGACGCTGCGCGCCCGGCTGCGCGGCCCGTCGTGACGCACCCCGGCCTGGACCTGGCAGCACTGCGCGCCCGCATGGTCGCCGTGGGCGTGCCGGTCGCCGGGCCGCTGGTGGCCGAGCTCGTCGCGGGCGGCCGGTCCAACCTGACCTTCTCGGTCACGGACGGGGTCTCGCGGTGGGCCGTGCGCCGCCCGCCGCTGGCCGGCCTGACCGCCTCCGCGCACGACGTGGCCCGGGAGTACCGGGTGACGAGCGCGCTGGTCGGGGCCGTCCCCGTCGCCCGGCCGGTGGACCTGTGCGAGGACGTGTCCGTGACGGGCGCGCCGTTCACGGTCGTCGAGTGGGTGGACGGCGCCGTGGTCCGGGATCGCGACGACCTCGCGGCGCTGTCCGACGACGACGTCGAGCGGACGACGGCGGCGCTGGTCGACGTGCTCGTGGCGCTGCACGCCGTCGACGTCGACGCCGTCGGGCTGCGCGGCCTCGGGCGGCCCGAGGGGTTCCTCGAGCGGCAGGTCCGGCTGTGGCGCCGGCAGTGGGACCAGGTCCGCACCCGTGACCTGCCCGACCTCGAGCGCCTGCACGGGCTGCTCGCCGCCGCCGTCCCCGCGGAGTCCGCGGCCACCGTCGTGCACGGCGACTACCGCATCGACAACGCCATCCTGAGCCGGTCGGACCCGGCGCAGGTGCTCGCGGTCGTCGACTGGGAGCTGTCCACGCTGGGCGATCCGCTGACCGACGTGGCGCTGATGTGCGTCTACCGCCATCCCGCGCTGGACACGATCCTCGGGATCCCCGCGGCGTGGACCAGCGACCGGCTGCCGTCGGCCGACGCGCTCGCCGAGCGCTACGCCCGCGGCGCCGGCCGGGACCTGGCGGGATGGCCGTTCTACCTGGGCCTGGCCCACCTGAAGCTCGCGGTCATCGCCGAGGGCATCGCCCACCGCGCCGGTGCCGGAGCCGATGCCGGCCGCGACGCCGCGCGGGCGAGCGAGGCCGTCCCCGAGCTGGTCGCGGCCGGACTCGCGGCGCTGGGCCGCCGCACCACGTCATCCACCTGAGGGAGAGCAGTGAGCAGCACGACCGATCCGACGGGTCCCGAGGCCGACGTTCCGCAGCTGGTGGAGCGCACGCGGGAGTTCGTCCGCACCGAGGTGCTGCCGGTCGAGGACCGGTTCGACGGGGACGTGACGGCGGCCGGCGGGGACGACCTGCGGCGGCAGCTGCAGGCCGGCGCCCGGGAGCGCGGGCTGCTGACCCCGCACGCCCCGGTGGAGCTCGGCGGGCTGGGCCTGTCGATGGTCGGGCGCGCGCGGGTCTTCGAGGCCGCGGGCACGTCGCTGTTCGGGGGCCTGGCGATCAACGCGGCGGCGCCGGACGAGGGCAACGTGCACCTGCTGGCGCACGTGGCCACCCCGGCGCAGCGCGAGGAGTTCCTCGCGCCGCTCGTGCGCGGGGACGTGCGGTCGGCCTTCGCGATGACCGAGCCCGCGCCCGGCGCGGGCTCCGATCCCTCGGCGCTGACCACGCGGGGGACGCGGGTCGCCGGCGGGTGGCGGATCGACGGCCGGAAGACCTTCATCACCGGTGCCGACGGCGCCGGCTTCTTCATCGTCATGGCCCGGACGCGGGGCGAGGCCGGGGACCGCGGGGGCGGCACGATGTTCCTGGTGCCGGGTGCGACGGCCGGACTCGAGGTGGGCCGGCACGTGCCCACGATGGACCGGTCCATGGTCGGCGGGCACTGCGAGGTGACGTTCGAGGGCGTCGTCGTCCCGGACGAGGCGGTGCTCGGCGAGGTCGACGAGGGGTTCCGCTACGCGCAGGTGCGGCTGGGACCGGCCCGGATGACCCACGTGATGCGGTGGCTGGGTGCCGCCGTCCGCGCGCACGAGGTCGCGGTGGAGTACGCCGTCGCGCGGCGGGGCTTCGGCAGCGCGGTCGCCGAGCTCGGCCCGGCGCAGCAGCTCATCGCCGAGAACGAGATCGACCTGGCCGCCACCCGGGCGCTGCTGGACGTGGCGTGCGCCGCCCTGGACGCCGGCTCGGCCGCCGCGCAGGAGACGTCGATCGCCAAGACGTTCGGCGGCGAGGCGATCGGGCGGGTCGTGGACCGCGCGATGCAGCTGTGCGGCGGACTCGGCGTCTCCGCCGACCTGCCGATCGCCCGCATCGCCCGCGAGGTGCGTCCCTTCCGGGTCTACGACGGGCCGTCGGAGGTGCACCGCTTCGCGATCTCCAAGCGCGCCGCCAAGGCCGCTCGGGGCCGCCTCTCGTCCTGACCCGGACGCCGGGCCCGGGCGCGGTTCACCCGGCCACGGGGGAGCCGGGGCCCTCCCAGCCGGGCAGCAGCCCGTACCGGTGCGTCAGCCCCGGCAGGTTGATCCGCTTCGGCAGGAGCTCGTCGGCGTCGGGTGAGTCGACGAGCCACACGATCGCGGGGCCGATGGACTCCGGGGGCGACACGGGCGCCCCGGAGTACTTCTCCAGGTACTCGGCGAGCTTCTCGCCGTAGGCGACGATGCCGGGCTCGACGGTGAAGGCCCGGATGCCCCGGTCGCCCAGCTCGGCGTTCACGATGCCGGCGAGGCGGTCGATGCCTGCCTTGCCGGCGGCGTACGCGAAGCTCCACCCGTTCGTGGCGACGGACGCGCGGGGCTGCAGGGTCGCCACCCCGGAGCTCATGTTCACGATCGTCCCGCGGCCGTGCTCGAGCATGAGCGGCAGCGCCCGCCGGCAGAGCAGGGCGGGGGCGACGACGTCGGCCTCCAGGCTGGCGGCGAGCTCGTCCAGCGAGGTGTCGAGCAGGACGGTCGCCATCGCCGGCCCCTGGTAGACCCCGATGTTGCACAGGACGTCGCAGCGGCCGAAGCGGTCGACGGCGGCCTCGGCGAAGGCGCTGACCGACGCCCGGTCGGCGAGGTCGGCGGAGACGGGCAGCGCGGCCCCGCCCGCGGCCCGCACCTGGTCGGCCACGGCCTCCAGCCGGGCCTGGTCCCGCGCCGTGAGGGCGACGTCGAAACCGGCGCGCGCGAGCTCCACGGCCGTGTTCGCCCCCATGCCGCGGCTCGCCCCGGTCACCCACGCCACCCGCCGTGCACCCGTGGCGGTCATCGGGCGCTGAACCCACCGTCGATGTAGAGCTCCGAGCCGGTGACGAACGCGGCGTCGTCGCCGGCGAGGTAGGCGACGCCGGCGGCGACCTCTTCGGGCCGGCCGAGGCGGGCCATCGGCGTGACGTCGAGCATCACCTGCTGCATCCCGGCCGACGCACCGCCTTGCTCGGTGGACGCCGACCCCAGCAGACCGGTGTCGATGAAGCCGGGGTGGATGGAGTTCACCCGGATGCCGTCGCGGGCCCAGTGCACCGCGGCGTTCTTGGTGAGCACCCGGACCGCGCCCTTGGCGGCGTGGTAGGCGGGGGAGCCGCCGAAGCCGCCGCTGGCGCCGAAGATCGAGCTGATGTTGACCACCGAGGCGTGCGGGGAGGCGCGGAGCGCGGGCGTAGCGCACCGCATGCCGAGGAACACCCCGGTCTGCAGGATGGCGATGCTCCGCTCCCACGCGGCGAGGGTCACGTCCTCGATGGACTCGCGCTCGCCGTGCACCCCGGCGTTGTTGACCAGCACGTCGAGGGCGCCGAATCGTTCGACGGTGGCCTCGACCGCGTGCTGCCAGTCCGTCTCCGAGGCCACGTCGTGGTGCAGGTAGGCGGCCCGCGCGCCGTTCGCGGCGAGCGCCGCCACCACGGCCCGTCCCCGCTCGTCGTCGATGTCGGTCACCACGACGGCGGCGCCCTCCGCGGCCAGCCGGTACGCCGTGGCCTCGCCGATCCCGTTGGCCGCTCCCGTGACCAGGGCGACCCTGTTGCTCAGCCGGTCCATCGTGTCTCCCGTCCTCAGCGGAGCAGCGTGCGCCGCAGCCACGCCGTCCGGGTCTCGACCATCGCCGCCGACAGCCGGGCGGTCGGGGCCTCCATGTCGAAGGCGTGGAAGCCCCCCGGCCACACGTGCAGCTCGCACTCGCCGCCGTCCGCCCACAGCTGCGAGGCGTAGGCGACGTCCTCGTCGCGGAACACCTCGGCGCTGCCGACGTCGATGTAGGTCGGGGGGAGTCCCGAGAGGTCCGGCGCCCGCCCGGGGGCCGCGTACGCCTCGACGGCGTCGGTTCCTCGGCGGTCGCCCAGGTAGGCGTCCCAGCCGGTGTCGTTGCTGCCGCGGTCCCACCGGCCGAAGCCGTCGAACTGGCGGCTGGACACCGTGTCGTTGCGGTCGTCGAGCATCGGGTAGATCAGCACCTGCGCGGCGAGCGCCGGGCCGCCGGAGTCCCGGACCCGCAGGGCCAGGCCCGCCGCCAGGCCGCCGCCCGCGCTCGCGCCCGCCAGGACCAGCCGGCCGGGGTCGACGCCGAGGGGGGCGGCCTCGGCGGCCAGCCAGGACAGCGCGGCGGCGCAGTCGTCGAGCGCGGCGGGGTAGGGGTGCTCCGGGGCCAGCCGGTACTCGACGGTCACCAGGACGGCGTCCAGGTCCTCCACCCAGCCCAGCACCGGGCCCAGGCCGAAGAAGCGGTCGCCGATGACCAGCCCGCCGCCGTGCAGGTAGAGGACCGCCGGCCCGCCCCGCCGGCGGTCGGGGCGCTCGAGGACGGTGACCGTCACGTCCGGTGCGCCCGGGAGGCCGGGGACCGTGTGGTCGGTCGCGATGATCGGGCGCCCGGCGAGCGCGTGCGCGGCCGTGGACGCGATCACCGGGCGGACCACCGGGATCATCTCGGGCGCGAGGGTCACCCGGTCGCGCGCGTACGGCGCGTGGACCTGGATCAGCTCGGTGTCGTAGGGCGGGACCGCCCGGACCGCGGCGACGGGCACCTCCGGCGCGGTCACTCGACGACCAGGTCGGCGCCGAAGCGCGGGTGCACGGCGTCGTACTGGTCGAGGAGGGTCTCGTCGATCTCCAGCGGCGCGTCCGCCGTCCGGCGGCCCGCGGGATCGCGCAGCCAGTTCCAGAGCAGCCTCGTGTCGAGCGGATTGTTGGCCGCCGACCGGCCGAAGTCGTTCTGGTAGTAGTTGGACTGCCGCGGGTCCATGTAGGTCATGAACTGCTCGGCGGCGTCCAGGACCCCGTTGAAGCGCCAGTACGCGTCCTCGGTGACCTCGACGGACCGCCGCCGCTGCTCGAGCAGTCCGGCGATGCTCTCCAGCGCGAACCGGGTCGTGAGCTCCTCCATGTCGACGACCTGCATGCCCGACAGGGTGTTCGTGTTGGGTCCGTAGACCATGAAGAAGTTCGGGAAGCCCGGGAGCATCGAGCCGAGGTAGGCGCGGGCGCCGTCCTTCGCCCAGAGTTCCTCGATCCGCCGGCCGCCCCGGCCGCGGACCTCCATCGGCCACAGGAAGTCGTTGGCCCGGAAGCCCGTCGCCAGCACGATGACGTCGACCTCGTGACGGGTCCCGTCGGGCAGCTCGACGGCGTCCTCGGTGACCCGCCGGACGCCCCGGGTCTCGAGCGTGACGTCGTCGCGCAGGAGCATGTCGAGGATGCTGTGGTCCTGGTCGACCAGGACCGGGCGGGCCGACATCGGCGGCGCCGTCGGCGTCATCGCCTCCAGCAGGTCGGGGCGGGACCCCAGCTTCTTCCGCAGGAACGCCATCCGCTCGTCCCGGATCGCCTTGTTGACCGCGCTCACCGCGTGCTCGTCGGCGAAGTCCGGATCGACGAGCAGCGCGGTCAGCGTGTTCTGCGGGCGCTGCATGTAGGAGACCGAGAAGCGGGAGAAGTTGGTCAGGTAGGGGAGGTTGCGGTCCAGCCAGGTGACCTGGTCCGGATACGGATCGAGGTAACCGGGCGCGTGGTAGATCCAGTTCGGCGACCGCTGGAACACGTACACGTGCTCGGCGTCGGCCACGATCTCGGGGATCAGCTGGTAGCCGGTGCACCCGGTGCCGATCACGGCGACCCGCGCGCCGGTGAGGTCCAGGTCGGCCGGCCACCGGGCGGTGTGGCACCACCTGCCCCGGAACTGCTCGATCCCCGGGAGCTTCGGGATGTTCGGCCGGGACAGGAAGCCGACCGCGCTGATGACGGCGTTCGCGCGCCAGGTGCGGGTGCCGTCCAGATCCTCCGCCGTGACCTCCCAGACCTGCTCGGCGTCGTCCCACACGATGGACGTCACCTCGGTGTGCAGCCGGATGGCGTCGCGCAGGTCGAAGGTGTCGGCGACCCAGTTGAAGTACCCCTCGTTCACCTCCTGCGGGCAGTAGGGGTACGGGTGCGGGAAGTCGACGCCGTAGACGTGCGTGTAGACCCGGCTGGGGGAGTCCACCCGCGCTCCCGGGTAGCGGTTCTCGTACCAGGTGCCGCCGACCGCGGAGTTCTTCTCCAGCACCGTGAAGGCGATGCCGGCCTGCTTCAGCAGTGCCGCCGCGTTCAGACCGCCCATGCCGGCCCCGATGACGAGCACCGAGAAGTCCGCCGTCCCCTCGGGCGGGGTCCCCTCCGGCCAGCGCAGGCCACGGGCCAGCGGGTCGAGCGCCAGCTCCTCCACCCACAGCTCCAGCTCGCGCGGGTCCACCTCGACGCCGGCCGTGAGGCTCAGGCTCCGGTGCAGCCGCTCCCGGGGGCCGATGGGCAGGTCGCCGGCGCCGGAGTCCCGGTACTCCCGGAGGAACGCGGCCGCCTTCGCCCGGATCCGCTCGACGTCGGACCGCTCGGCGATGCGGTACATCTCCCGGCACCCGCCGACCACCGTCATCGCCAGCGGGACGTCGACGAGTTCCTCGTCCCCCGTGAGCTGGTACAGCAGCCCGCGGAGCACCATCGGGTCCGCATGGCGTACCGCGTCGTCGATCGTCTCGTCGCCGGCCTCGAGCAGCTCTGGTCTACCGCGCGTCATGCCCCACCCCTCGGTGCTCCCGCGGCCGCGGCGCGGCGCGGGTCACTCCTTGCTCTGAGCGCTGACGCCATGTGGTCTACGTCTCTGTCAGTGCGTCGTTCTTAGGCCCCGGAACCGGGTTCTGGCAAGGGTCGCCCGGGAACCTCGCGTCGAACGGCTCGTCGTCCGGCTGGTGTTCTTGCGTTTCAGAACGAGGTTCTGTCAGGCTGCGGTGGGGGCGCCCGACCGTCCCCGACCTGCCCGGTGGCGCCGCTGCGCGCGCGACCCGGCGACCCGAGGAGAAGAGGAACCCCGATGGCGTGGGACTTCAGCACCGACCCGGAGTACCAGGAGAAGCTCGACTGGGCCCGGGAGTTCGTCCGGACGAAGGTCAAGCCGCTGGACTACGTCTGGCCCTCGGACCAGTTCAAGCGGCCGTACGCCGACGAGGTCCGCGCGATCGTCGGTCCGCTCAAGCAGGAGGTGCGCGACCACGGCCTGTGGGCGACGCAGCTCGGACCCGACCTCGGGGGGCAGGGGTACGGGCAGCTGAAGCTGGCCCTGCTGCACGAGGTCATCGGCCAGAGCCGCTGGGGAGCCTCGATCTTCGGGACCATGGCCCCGGACACCGGCAACGCCGAGATCCTCGCGGCGTACGGCACGGAGGACCAGAAGGCGGAGTACCTCGAGCCGCTCCTGGGCGGTGACATCGTGTCGTGCTTCGCCATGACCGAACCCGCTGGCGGTGCCGACCCGTCGCAGTTCACCACCCGGGCCGTCCGGGACGGCGACGAGTGGGTGATCACCGGCGACAAGTACTGGGCCTCGCACGCGCGATGGGCGGAGTTCCTCATCGTCATGGCGGTCACCGACCCCGACGCCCCGCTGACCAGCCGCATGTCGATGTTCATCGTGCCGAAGGGCACGCCCGGGATGACGTTCGTGCGTCAGACCGGCCTCTGGGGGGAGACCCCGGACGACGGCGCGCACGCGCTGATCGAGTTCCGCGGGGCCCGCGTGCCGGCGGACTCGATCCTCGGCGCCCCGGGGGAGGCGTTCGCCGTCTCGCAGACCCGGCTCGGCGGCGGCCGGCTGCACGCGGCCATGCGCGCGATCGGGGACTGCCAGAAGGCCATCGACATGATGGCCGAGCGCGCCCTCTCCCGGCGCACCAAGGGGCAGCTGCTCGCCGACAAGCAGGCCGTGCAGATGGACCTGGCCAACTCCTACGCCCAGCTGGCCCAGTTCCGGCTGTACGTCCTCTACACGGCGTGGCAGTACGACCAGTGCCACGACTGGCGGCAGGTCCGCAAGGACGTCTCGGCGATCCAGATCCTGGTCGGCTCGGTCATCCACGACATCGCACGCCGCGCGGTGCACATGCACGGGGCTCTCGGCATCAGCAACGAGCTGCCCCTGATGAGCATCCTGCACGGCGGGGAGATCCAGGCCCTGACCGACGGCCCGACCGAGGTGCACCAGGTCGTCCTCTCGAAGCTGCTGCTGCGGGACTACACCGCGGGCGACCCGGTGTGGCCGAGCGAGTTCCTGCCGCACCGCAGGGAGCAGGCACGCAAGGACCTCGGCCTCGTCTGATGCGGTGGGGCAGGCGCGCACCGCGCCTGCCCCACCGGCGTCGGCTGGTGCCGTTCCCCGGGGCCGTGGCGTGCCGGTCGGTCCGCCGACTGGATGATGGCCCGGTGAGCGCGCCTGAGCCGGTCGTCCCCGTCCGCGAGCGGATGCGCCGGGAGACCTGGCTGGCCATCCGCGAGGCGGCGTACCGGCTGATCGCCGAGCGCGGCTTCGACGCGGTGAGCGTCGAGGACATCGCCGCCGCGGCGGGCGTCTCCCGCGCGACGTTCTTCAACTACTTCGCGAGCAAGCCGGCCGTGATCCAGGACCCCGCGCCGGGGGACCGGGAGGCCTGGTCGAGGCTGTTCGACCGGCCGGCGGACGAGGAGCTGTGGGACTCCCTCGTCGCGATCCTGGTCGACTTCGCCGCGCTCTCCGCGGACCAGGCGCTCGCGGTCCGGCTGCTCTACGAGCGGTCACCGGAGCTGCACGCCCACTCGGCCGGTCACACGCACCCGTTCTACGTGGACCTGCGGGAGTTCGTCCGCGACCGGGCCGCGCCGGGCGCCGAGCCGGAGGCTGCGCTCCTGCTGGACATCGCGCTGTCGGTCTCCGGCACCGCGCACGTGCAGTGGCGGCCCGACCCCGCGCGGCCCTTCGCGGCTGCGCTGGCCGAGGTGTTCGACCGCCTCACGGTGCGGATCGCCCCACCGACGTCCTAGCGGCCGGGCGGCTCGACCGACGTCGTCCGACGCGCTGCTCCTGATCGTGGGCTGCGCCGGTGCCCGGCCCACGGAAGCGGTCCGCGGGCCGGGCACCGGCGCCCGGAGGGTGATCAGTCGGTGAGGCGGGCCTGCTTGCGGGCGGTGACCGGCTCGGCCAGCCGCTGCTCGTCGACGATCCGCTGGAGGCCGGCCACGGTCTCCGTCACACCGGGGCCGAGGCGCTTGCCCGGGGTGAAGGTGGCCGGCAGGTGCTTCATCCCGTTGATCGTGCCGGTGGTGTCGTAGTGCACCGCGCCGGCCGGGTCGCAGACGAAGTCCGGCATCCGGTCGAGGGCGCCCTTGAGCATCGTCTTGAACGTCGCGCGGGCGACGTTGGAGCCGATGCACCGGTGGATGCCCAGGCCGAAGCTCGAGTGCCGGTTGCCCTTGCGGTCGAGCTTGATCTCGTGCGGGTCCTCGAAGAGGCCCGGATCGCGGTTGGACGTCGCCCAGCCGACCCAGAGCCGCTCGCCCTCCTTGAACTGCTTGCCGTCGATCTCGACGTCCGCGGAGAACGTCCGGCCGTCGCCGGGGGCGGGGGTGTAGTAGCGGAGGAACTCCTCGGTGGCACTGTCGCGGAGCTCCTCCCACTCCCGGACCAGCCGCTCCCGCTGGTCGGGGTTCTCCGACAGCCACTCCAGGGCGTGCGCCGTCAGCGCCGTCGTGGTGTCGAACCCGCCGCCGATGAGGAGCGTGACCTGGGACAGCACCTCCATGTCGTCGGGGCTGTGACCGCTGATGTCGGCCTTGATGAGCCCGTCGATGAGGCCCGGCCGGGGGTCGGTCCGCAGCTGGGCGATGCTCTGCATCGCCCGCATGCCCATCTGGTTCTGCAGCTCGCGGACCCGGACGATCTCCGGCGAGTCCGGATGGGTGTAGACGGTCGCGTGCGACGGCTCGCAGTAGACGACCCAGTCCTCGAGCGGCAGGCCCAGCATCGCCATGGTCAGCACCGCGGGCACGATGTTCGCCAGGTCGTCGACGAAGTCGATCCGGCCCGACTCGATGTGATCGTCCAGGCAGGCCCGCACGAGCTCGTCCATGACGGGCTGCCACCGTGCCACCGCCGCGGGGGACAGGTAGGGGTTCATGACGTTGCGGTAGTACCGCTGCTCCGGCGGGTCCATCTCGAGGATCCCGCCGCGGACGACCCGCTGCTCCCGCGGGGGCGGAGGGATCTGGATGCCGTCGTAGCCGTTGCGCTCGAAGTGGATGTCGTTGTCGTTGGAGAGGACGTCCGCGCGGCGGACGATGTCGAAGACCTCCTTGTTCCCCGTGACCATCCAGTAGCCGCCGTAGGTCTCGTTCCAGGCGATGGGGGCGTTCGCCGGGAGATCGTCGGACAGCGTGCGGAACTCCGTGCGCCACACCGTGCTGTGCCGGTCGACGTCGATCCGCGGCTGCCGGCGCGCGTCGTCCCCTGCGGGGGCGGGGTTGACCTGGTCGATGCTCATGGCTGTCTCCAACTCTGTCGGTCGTCGGGCGCTCAGGACAGGACGACGGCCTGCTCGGGGCAGGTCCGTGCCGCCTCGCGGGCGGCCGCCTCACGGTTCGGCGGGACGTCCCCGCCGACAGCGGACGCGTGACCGTCCTCGTCGCTCAGGACGAAGAGGTCGGGCGCGGTCATCGCGCACAGCGTGTGTCCCTGGCAGACGTTCGAGTCGACGCTGACCTTCACGGGGGAGCTCCTCACGCTCTGGGGTACGGCGGTGGGTGTCCGGACGACGACCGGGAACGGCCGCGGGGGAGCGGAGGGCGCACGCCGTCGGCAGGCCGACGACGGGGAAGCGGTCCGCCGGTGTGTTCCAGGTCTCCGGATTCGGGGAGCATGCCAGAACATCGTTCTGGAAATCCAGAGCGCACGGTGAAAGAGTCCGGACGGGCTGGAGCCGCCGGCGGCCGGGAGTGCACCCCGCGTCGCCCTGGCGTGCTGCCTTTCGACCCTTGCCGGGCCCGGTGACCTGCATTACCTTGGCCATGCAGATGTCGCCCAGAGGTGTGCAAATAGCGAGAGGGAACTCCGTGGCTTTCAAGGAATTCGTCGTGTCGGGGGACGCGCACATCATCGAGCCCGCCGACCTGTTCAAGACCCGGCTGCCCGTCCACCTGCGCGAGCGCGCGCTGTGGGAGGAGGAGTTCACCCTCGACGAGCCGATCGTCCCCGGCGGTCACACCGAGTTCAAGAAGCTGCACACCATTGGCTTCGACGGCTGGACGATCTCCAAGTACCGCCAGAAGGGCGGCCCCACGCCCGACGGCGAGCCCGAGCACATCCTGCGCGACATGGACATCGACGGCGTCGACGCGGCGGTGATGTTCCCCAACCTCTCGCTGTTCGTGCTGTTCACCGACGACCACGAGCTGTCGATGGCGCACGCCCGCGTCTACAACGACTGGGTCGCCGAGCGCTACCTGCCCTACAGCAACCGCATGGTCCCGACGGCGGCCATCCCGCTCACGCACATCCCCGATGCGGTCGCCGAGATCGAGCGTGCGGCGCGGCTGGGCTTCCGGGCCGTCCTGCTGCCCGAGGTTCCGCCCATGCCCTACTGGTCGCGCGAGTACGACCCGGTCTGGGCGGCGGCCCAGGCGCACGGACTGCCCGTCTTCTTCCACGTCGCCACCGGCGGCGTGAAGGTGGACGAGGGGCAGTCCCAGACCGCGAGCACCGTCAAGGGTCTGATGATGGCCGTCAACATGGGCAAGGGTCAGCTGACCGACCAGATGGCGACCCAGCGCACGCGGGGCGGTGGCAACACCGGCGCGGCCAGCCCGCAGAACATCATCGCCGCCCTGATCAGCAGCGGCGCGTGCGAGCGCTTCCCGAACCTGCACTTCAACCTGGTCGAGTTCAGCGCCGGCTGGCTGGTCTCCTACATGGGCTTCATGGACCGGGCCTGGCGCAAGGGCACCGGCCAGGACGAGAACTGGTGGCTCGGCTTCTGGGACGACTCCCGCCCGCCGACCGACCAGCCCACGATGGGTCGCCTGTTCAACATCAACACCAAGTGGCCGCTGCCGCTCAAGCCCAGCGAGTACGTGCAGCGCCAGATCCACGTGCAGTTCGCCGACGACCCGACGGCGGTGAAGGCCCGCCACATCACCGGGCTGTCGACGATCATGTGGGGTAACGACTACCCGCATGCCGAGGGGACCTTCCGCGAGAGCGCCGCGGCCATCGAGGAGAACTTCGAGGGCGTGCCCGACGAGGACCGCGCCGCCATCCTCGGCGGCACCCTCGCCGCCGTCGTCGGCCTCGACACGAGCAAGAAGCTGGCCCCGGAGCCGCAGCCGGTCTGATCCGACCGCATCCCCGCCACGGCGGGGGAGAACCGCCCCGGACCGAGGGAGTCCTCCCGGTCCGGGGCGGTTCGCCATGTCCGGGGGCCGTGGCCGGGCCCGGTCCGCCACCGCCCCGGGGGCGGGTGGATGGCGGCACCGGCGCGTCGGCGGGGGCGGGCGGGCGGCGCCTTGACGGTGCCCGGCCCGTCTGCGAGATTGTTTTGGACCAACCGGTCGGTACTGAAAAGCCGCCCCGTCGACAGCCCCGCTGTCCGGGGGCGCACATCGACGTAGATGTGGGGCGAGGTCGTGGCAGCTCGGACGAGCGCATCAGGCCCGGCGGGCGACCGCCGGGGCAGAGGGAGGGGCGCGTGAGCGACGGCCGTATCCCCCCGCTCCCGGCGGAGGAGTGGGACGCCGACGTGCTCGACGCCCTGTCGGTCCTGCGGCCGCCGCGCAAGCCGCGGCCGCCGGCGGAGAACGGCGCGCCCGCCGAGCCGGCTCCGCCGGACTCCGCGCCGCCGCGGGAGTCGACGCCGGCCCGGCGGGGAGCCGGGACGTCCAACCTCATCGGCGTGCTCAGCCATCACCCGGCGCTGATGAAGAGCTGGTTCGTGTTCAACAACCACCTCTTCCGGTCGACACTGACCGATCGCGTCCGCGAGATGATCACCGTCCGGACGGCGTGGCTGCGCCGTAGCGAGTACGAGTGGGCCCAGCACGTGCGCATGGCACGGACGGCGGGGATGAGCGACGACGAGATCGCCGCCCTGGACGTCGGCCCCGACGCGCCGCTCTGGGGCAGCGTCGACGCCCTCGTCCTCCGCGCCGTCGACCAGCTGTGCGAGAACCGCCGCATCGGCGACGACGTCTGGGCGGCCCTGTGCGAGCACTTCGACCGGCGGCAGATGATGGACATCGTCTTCACCGTCGCCGCCTACGACGCGCTGGGAATGGCCCTCGAGAACTTCGACGTCGAGCTCGACGCCGGGGCCGAGGGCTTCCCGGCCGAGCGCATCCCATGACCCGCGCCGGAGCACCGGGGACCGCTCCGACCGTCCTTCCCACCCCACAGACCCGGAACTGCCTGACTGGAGCCGACGCATGACCGACGTGAGCTCGATCGACCACTTCACCGACAAGGCCACGGCGCTCGACCCGTACCCCTACTACGACATCCTGGTCCGCCAGGCGCCGGTGTTCGTCGACCAGCGGCACGGCTGCGCCATCGTCACGGGGTTCGAGGAGGCGCTCACCGTCTGGCGGGACACGGACACCTTCTCCTCGGCCAACCTCGTCATGGGGCCCTCCTCGCCGTTCCCGGCCGACGTCGAGGTCGCCGGCGACGACATCACCGCGCTCGTGGAGCGGTACCGCGACTCCTGGCCGCAGGGGGACCAGCTCGTCACGTTCGACCCGCCCAAGCACACGGCGCACCGGGCGCTGCTGATGGGGCTCATCACCCCGAAGCGGTTGCAGCAGAACGAGGAGTTCATCTGGCGGCAGACCGACCGCCAGCTCGACGTGATCCTCCCCCGGGGCGGGTGCGAGTACATCGACGACTACGCCCAGCCGTACACGCTGCTGATCATCGCCGACCTGCTCGGGGTCCCCGAGTCCGACCACGCCCACCTGCTGGAGCTGGCCGGGATGGGGCAGAACTCGCTGGGCGACGGTGACCTGCACGAGCGGTCGGCCCACCACTCGCTCGCCCCCCTCTACGACTACTTCGTCGAGCGGATCGAGGAGCGCCGCCGGGAGCCGCGCGAGGACGTGCTGACCGGCATGGCCACCGCGACCTTCCCCGACGGCACCCTGCCGGAGCCGCTGGAGGTCGCGCGCATCGCGTCCAACCTCTTCGCCGCCGGCCAGGAGACGACCGTCCGCCTGCTGGGCACGGCCCTCCAGATCATCGGCGACGACCCGGAGCTGCAGAAGGCACTGCGTGCCGACCGGGCGCTGATCCCCCGGTTCCTCGAGGAGGTGCTCCGCACCGAGGGGCCGATCAAGGGCGCCTTCCGCCTGGTCCGCAAGACGACGACCCTCGGTGGCGTGGAGCTCAAGGCCGGCATGCGGATCCTGCTGCTGCACGGGGCGGCCAACCGCGATCCTCGCCAGTTCGAGGACCCGATGGAGTTCCGCCCCGACCGTCCCAACGTCCGCCGGCACGTGGCGTTCGGGCACGGCGTGCACACCTGCCCGGGGGCGCCGCTGGCCCGCTCGGAGGTACGGATCTCGATCGAGCGGCTGTTCGACCGGACGACGGACATCGCCGTCTCGGAGTCCCACCACGGCCCGGCCGGCGCCCGTCGCTACCAGTACATGCCGACGTACATGTTCCGTGGCCTGATGAACCTGCACCTCCAGTTCACCCAGTGACGACGTCAGCGAGGAATGGCACCGTGGCCCTCGACATCCGCGTGAACCGCGACCTGTGCATGGGGTCGGGTCAGTGCACCATCTACGCGCCGAAGACCTTTGCCCAGGACGAGTCGACGATCGCGTTCGTCCTCGACCCGGACGGCGGCACGGAGGAAGAGGTCCGGGACGCGATCTCGGCGTGCCCGACCGGGGCCCTGAGCCTGGCCGGCGAGGACGACGACTGAGCTCCGTGCCCCGATCCGGCCGGTGGTCGGATCGGGGCACGGAAGCCGGCCGGGACCGCGGCACCCCCGGGCCCCTTGCGGGCGGCGGAGCCCCTGCCTAGTCTCCCTGTAGCTATCTACGAACAGTGCTGTGCAACATGTGAACGATGCCGGGATGGCGGAGCGAGCCCGATGACGGGCCCGACGGCACTCTCTCGACGTCGCGAATCCCCAGAGTGGTGAGGCGTGCGATGCGACAGACCTACGACGTGGTGGTCCTCGGATCAGGAGCGGCGGGGCTGACCGCGGCGCTCGCCGCGGCGGTGGAGGGCGGCACCGTCGCCCTGTACGAGAAGGCCGAGCTGCTCGGGGGGACGACCGCCCTCTCCGGCGGGACCATCTGGTTCCCCAACAACCAGCCGGCGCGCGCGGCCGGTGTCGAGGACTCCCGCGAGCGGGGCCTGGAGTACCTGGCCAGCCTGTCGAACGGGCTGATCCTCCCCGAGCTCGCCGAGGCGCTGGTCGATGGCGGGCCGCAGTTCGTCGACTTCCTCGAGGCGAACACCGAGCTCCGGCTGCGATTGGTCGAGGGCTATCCCGACTACCACCCCGAGCACCCGGGCGGCATGCCCGGCGGGGGCCGGTCGATCGAGCCGGACTTCTTCTCCTTCGTGGGCATGGAGGAGTGGGTCGACCGCATCGCCGGCGACGTGCGCCGGATGCTGATCGCCGAGTCCCCCCTGGGCGGCGGCACCGGGTTCCTGACCCCCGAGGTGCTCGCCGAGCGCGAGGAGGCGCGGATCGAGGGCCTGGGCCGGGCCCTCGTGGGTGGCCTGCTGCGCGCCTGCCTGGAGCGCGGCGTCCATGTCGCGACCGGCAGCCGGGGCCTGCGGCTGCTCACCGACGGCGGCGCCGTCACCGGCGTCGAGATCGAGACGGCCGACGGCGCGCAGGAGGTGCACGCCGGCGCGGTGGTCCTCGCCACGGGCGGCTTCGAGTACGACCGCGCCCTGGTCCGCGACTTCCTGCGCGGGCCGCTCACCGAGCCGTTCGGTGCGCCGACCGACTCCGGCGACGGTCTGCGCATGGCGATGCGCCTGGGCGCTCAGCTGGGCAACATGCGCGAGGCCTGGTGGTCGCCGATCGTGCTGTACCCCGGCACGCGCCGGGACGGCGGACCCAACGGCCTGCTCGCCTCGCGGGAGCGGGCCCTGCCCGGCGCCATCATGGTCAACCGCTACGGCCGCCGGTTCGCCAACGAGGCCGCGAACTACAACGCCATCGGCGGCGCCTTCCACCGGTTGGACGAGTCCAAGCTCGACTACCTCAACGTCCCGGCCTACATGGTGTTCGACCGATCCACCGTCGACCGGTTCGGCGTCTTCGGGCTCCCGCCGGGCGGCGAGCTGCCGGACTGGGTGACCCGCGCCGGAACGCTCGAGGAGCTGGCCGGGGCGCTCGGTGTGCCGGCGGACGAGCTCCGGGCGACGGTCGAGCGGTTCAACGAGCACGCCCGCGCCGGCGTCGACCCGGACTTCGGCCGGGGCGAGAGCGCCTTCGACCGCTTCCCCGGCGGCCGGATGGGCGACCCCGAGTCGCCGTTCGCGACGCTCGGGCCGGTGGAGACCGGCCCCTTCTACGCCGTGGAGGTGGCGATCTCCGCGCTGGGCACCAAGGGCGGTCCGCGGACCGACCGCGAGGGGCGCGTCCTCGACGTGGACGGCGACGTCATCCGCGGCCTGTACGCGGCCGGCAATGCCATGGCGAGCCCGGCCGGCATGGTCTACGGCGGCGCCGGGGCGACGCTCGCGGTAGCGGGCGTGTGGGGCCTCTACGCCGGGCGGGCGGCGGTCCGCGACCGCGCGGCCGTGGCGCCGGCAGGCACCCCGTGACCCCTCCCGCCAGACCCTGCGACTGCCCCGCCCCGACGGCGGGCGCCGCTCCCCGAACCGAGACCGAGAACCCGTCCGGAGGACACCGATCGTGACCGACACCCTGCAGGAGACCACCCAGGGCGCCCCCGCGCCGGCCGCATCTACCGAAGCCGCGGCGACGGTCGCCGCCGAGTGGCTCGCGGCCTTCGCGGACGCACTCGAGCGGGGCTCGGCGCCCGACCTCGAGGTCCTGTTCGTCGAGGACGCCTCCTGGCGCGACTTCATGGCCTTCACCTGGGACTTCAGCCACAAGATCGGCCGTGACGAGCTGGTGCCGCGCCTGTTGGAGCTGGCGAAGGCCGCGGATGCCCGCGGGTTCACGCTGAACACCGACCAGCCGCCCTTCGAGTTCAACGGCGAGGTCGCCGCCTTCTTCGACTTCACCACCAGGGACCGGCTCGACCGGGGGCACGTCCGGCTGAGCACGGCGACGGGGCGTCCGCTGGCGACGGTGTTCCAGTCCCAGGTGGACGGGCTGCAGGGGCATCCCGAGCGGATCCGGCACCACCGTCCGATCGGCAAGGTGCACGGCACCGTTCCCAACCGCACGCGCTGGAGCGCCGACCGGCGCAAGGAGCTGGCGTTCGAGGACTCCGACCCGGCGGTGCTGGTGCTCGGCGCCGGGCACAACGGGCTGTCGATCGCCGCGCGGCTGCAGGCGCTGGACGTGCCCACGCTGGTCATCGACCGGGAGGCCCGGGTCGGGGACACCTGGCGCAAGCGCTACGCCTCGCTCGCGCTGCACAGCAGCGTGTACGGCGACCACCTGCCCTACCTGCCGCTGCCGCCCACCTGGACCGAGCACACGCCCAAGGACAAGTTCGCCGACTTCCTCGAGTCCTACGTGACGCTGCTGGACCTGAACGTCTGGACCTCGACCACGTTCGTCAACGCGCACTACGACGAGGTGGCGCAGCGGTGGACGGTCCGTGTCCGCCGGGAGGACGGGTCGATCCGCGAGCTGCACCCGCGGCACTTCGTCGTCGCCGCCGGCCTGTACGGCAACCCCAGGATTCCGGCGATCAAGGGGCTGGAGACCTTCACCGGCGTGTACACGCACTCCGACGCGTTCCAGGACGGCGACCGCTTCCCGGGCAAGACCGCCCTCGTCATCGGGGCCGGCGTGAGCGGCCACGAGATCGCCCACGACCTCGCCGAGCACGGCACCGACGTGACCATGCTGCAGCGCAGCTCCACCTACGTCGTGGACTTTCCGACCTACCACAAGATCTGGGCCGGGCTGTTCCACGAGGACACCACCGTGCCCCCGGACTACGCCGACCAGATGGCCTACGCGCTCCCGAACGCGCTGTCGGACGAGCTGCAGAAGAAGCTGGTGAAGCTGGCAGCCAAGGAGGACCAGGAGCTACTCGACGCGCTCGTGGCCCGCGGCTTCAAGCTGGACTGGGGCGCCGACGGCGGGGGGATCTACGGCTCCATCGCGGTCGGCAAGGACAGCTACCACATCAACATCGGTGCGGCCCAGCTGATCGCGGAGGGGAAGATCGGCCTCAAGCAGGGCGTGGAGCTCGTCGAGATCAAGGACGGGCGGACCGGCGTCTTCAGCGACGGGTCCGAGATGCAGCTCGACCTCATCGTCTTCGCCACGGGCTACGACTGGCTGTGGGCGTCCATCCGGCCCACCCTCGGCACGGCGGCGGCGAGGATCGACAAGGCCTACGGACGCGCGGCGGACGGCGAGTACGCGAACACCTGGCGCCGGTCGGCCCAGCCCGGGCTCTGGTTCGGCACCGGGTTCATCCGGATGGCGCGGTACTACTCGAAGTTCATGGCGCTGCAGATCAAGGCCATCGAGTCGGGTATCGAGCCCATGGACCCGAGCGGGGACCCGGCCTGGGCCGCGAGCGCCGGCTTCACGCCGCACGACCGCGCGGACTCCGACGCCGCGACGCCGGCCCTGGGCTGAGCCGGCCCGGGACGTCCGCACCGATCGGTGCGGACGTCCCGGGGACGGCGATCAGGCCGGCAGGTCCGGGGGAACCCAGGCCGGCGGGCGCTTCTCCATGAAGGCCCGCATCCCCTCGCGCGGCTCGGGCGACTCCTCGAGCGCGGCGAACATCGTGGGGTAGTCGATGGGCCGGTAGTGCTCGTTGAGCATCCGCTTGGTCTGGGCCCGTGCCCCGGGGGCGGTCCGCAGGACCTCGGCGGCGGCTGACAGTGCGGCCTCCCGCAGCCCGTCGTGCGGGACGACGCGGGAGATGATCCCGAGCCGCTGGGCCTCGGCCGCGTCGAGGCGCCGCGCCGAGAGCAGCAGATCGCGGGCGACGGCCACGCCGACGTGCGCGGGCAGCGTCGCGGCGAACGTGGCGTCCACGATCCCGCGCAGCAGTTCCGGCGCGCGGAAGGTGGCCCGATCGCTGGCGACGGCGATGTCGGCCATCATCGCGATGAGCAGGCCGCCGCCCTGGCAGATTCCGTTGACCGCGGCGATCACCGGCGCCCGGCTGTCGCGGACGGCCAGGAAGGGCAGCGTGTCCGGCCCCAGCGCCGCCACGGGCTGCTCACCGGCGTCCGACCCCCCGCCCAGGTCGCCGCCGGGAGCGAAGACGTCGCCGGTCCCCGTGATGACGAGGGCGGCCAGGTCGGGGTCGCCGTTGACCAGGTACACCGCCCGCTTGATGCCGTAGTACATGGCCGACGTGAGGGCGTTGCGCGCCGCGGGGCGGTCGATCACGCACCAGGCGATCGGTCCCTCGCGCTCCAGCCTCAGGAACGGCGTCCCCAGGTCGTCGCTCACGACCGTGCCAGGTCCCCGGCGTCGTCCTCACCGACGACCCGCCCGGTCTCGACGGGGAGGAAGTTCGGATCGTGGCTGGGCGTGCCCACCAGCCCCGCGGCGTCCTCGGCGTCGTGCTCGTGGGCGGCGTTCGCCGCGGTCTCCCCGGCCATCCGGTCGGCCTCCATCGGGAGGAAGTTCGGGTCCTGGGCGCCCGCGGTCACCAGCCCGGAGAGCTCCGCCGCCTCGGCGTCGCTGATCGGCGGGTCCCCGAGCCGCGCGACCACCTGCGGCAGGTCCATGCTGGTCCGGATCCCCGGTGCGGCGGCGCGCACCGCCGCGATGGCGTTGACGGCGCGGTGGGCGGTGTAGCCGGGGGAGTACTCGGCCATCCGCTCCAGCGGGACGGCGAACTCGAGCCGGACGTCGAGCGGGGTGTCGCCGGCCACCTGGACCCGCCAGCCGGTGGCCTGCATGTCCCAGTCGGCGTCGATGTCGGTCGTGACGATCCAGTTGGCCCGGAACCGGATCAGCTCGACGCCGTTGCGCATCCCGGAGATGACGGTGCGCTGACCGGCGACGGTGCCCGCGGGGACCGGCCCGGCGGCGATCTGCACGTCCCGCGTGGCGAGCGCGAGCTCCTCGGTGGCCTCGACGGCGTCCAGCGGCAGACCGAGGGCCTCGGCGGTCACGCGCAGGGAGGGGCCGAAGGCGGCCGCGAGGTGCGCGGCCCGCTTCCTGCCCAGCTCCTCCGGCCGCTTTCCGAAGCCCATGATGTCGAAGACCAGGCCGGGTGAGTTCCGCCGGGAGAGGTCGGCGTACTCGTCGATGGAGAGGTGGTCGAGCCGGCGCGCGATCGACGTCAGCACCAGGGGGATGGCCTCGGTGATGAAGCCGGGACTGCTCCCCGTGGCGTGGATCGAGGTGCCGCCCTCCGCGCAGGCCCGCTCGACGCGGGCGCGCACGTCCGGGTCCAGGCTCGCCGGGTGGTGGAACTCCCCGCGCGTGGTGACGACGTCCAGGCCGGCCGCGAGCAGCCGGCAGACCTCGTCGAAGTCGCACCGCAACGGCATGTACAGCGCCACGTCGGCGTCCAGGGCCACGATCGCGTCCGCGTCACCGGTGGCCAGCACGCCCGTCGTGACGCCGGTGCCCGCGAGCGTGCCGGCGTCCCGGCCCACCTTGTCCGGGTTCGTGACGTAGACGCCCGCGAGCTCCAGCTCGGGGTGCTCGATCACGGCGCGCAGGGCGCGCGAGCCGATGTTGCCGGTCGCCCACTGGACCACGCGGATCGGTCGGGGGGTGCTCTCGTCCATGTCTCTCCTCGCTTCGTTGCGCTGACTGACGACGGGGAGGCCCCCCGGATGTGCTCGAGCTCAGACCAGGTACCGGCCGCCGTTGGGGCTGAGCGTCTGGCCGGTCACGTAGCCGGCCTCCTCCGAGGCCAGGTACGCCACGGCGTGCGCGACGTCCTCCGGGGTGCCGGCCCGCTTCATCGGCATCATCTTGGCGACGGCGGCGACGTCGCCGAGCGTCTCCCGGGTGAGCGGGGTGTCGATGAAGCCCGGCGGCACGTGGTTGACGGTGATGCCCTTGGCGACGTACTCCATCGCCAGCGCCTTGGTCAGTCCGATCACCCCGCCCTTGGACGACACGTAGTGCGCCATGTTGGGCGATCCGGTCTGGGCGGACGAGGACGAGATGTTGACGATGCGTCCCCAGCCGGCCTCGAGCATGTCGGGGACGAGCGCCTGGGTGACGAGGAAGGGGCCCTTCAGATTGATCCGGATCACCCGGTCCCAGGCGTCCTCGGCCAGCTCGGTGAACCGTGCGGTCTCGTTGATCCCGGCGTTGTTCACGAGCACGGTGACCGGGCCCAGCTCGGCACGCGTCCGCTCGGCGGCGGCGCGGACGGAGGACGCCTCGGCGGCGTCGCCGCCGACGGCGACGGCGGTTCCGCCGGCCGCGCGGATCTCGGCGGCGGCCTCCTCGGCCCCGGCGAGGTCGAGGTCCCAGACCGCGACCGCGGCACCGTGCCGGGCGAGCACGAGGGCGATCGCCCGTCCGATGCCGCGCGCGCCGCCGGTGACGACCGCGACCTTTCCGTTCAGCGACATGTCCGCTCCTCGTCTGTAGGGATATCGGGGGCCGGCCGCGCGATCCCCGGTGCGGACGGGAACGCGCGTCGCCGCCCCTCGGGGTGGCCGGAGGGCTGGGCGATCGAGCGGTCAGCTGAAATTAGAACAAGCGGTCGGTACAGGCAACGTCCGGTCGCCCGGCATCCCGCGGCGGCGCCCGTTGCCCGCGGAGGACGCTCTGCCCTAATCTGGCTTTGGACCGATCGGTCGAAACACTGTCGACCGACAAGATCGTGCCGCCGCGGCGCAGGGGCGGCTCGAGAGCGGAGGACAGATGACGGGACCGTCGATGGCGTCGGGAACGGAAGAGGACGGCGCGACGGCAGGGGCTCCGGTCGACGTCCTCGTCATCGGTGCCGGCGTGACCGGCATCTACCAGCTGTGGCGCGCCCGGGAGGCCGGCTACTCGGTGACCCTCCTCGAGGCCGCGGACGGCCCGGGTGGCGTGTGGCACTGGAACCGCTACCCGGGGGCCCGCTTCGACTCCGAGAGCTGGTCCTACGGCTTCCTCTTCTCCGAGGAGCTGTGGCAGGAGTGGGAGTGGTCCGAGCAGTACGCGGGCCAGCCCGAGATCGAGGGGTACTTCGACTTCGTCCTCGACCGGTGCGACATGCGCCGGCACATCGAGTTCGGCGCCAAGGTGACCTCGGTGGTCTTCGACGAGGCGACGGGCATCTCCACCGTCGGGACCCAGGACGGCCGCACCTGGCGCGCCCGCTACGTGGTGGCCGCGAGCGGCAACCTCTCGGTGCCCTTCATCCCGGCGATCGAGGGCCGGGAGGCCTTCCGCGGCCGGCAGCTCCACACCGGCCTCTGGCCCAAGGAGTCCGTCGACTTCCGCGGCCTGCGGGTCGCGCAGATCGGCACCGGCTCCAGCGGCGTGCAGATCGTTCCGGCGATCGCCGACGAGGTCGCGAACCTGACCGTCTACCAGATGAACGCCGACTGGGTGACACCGCTGAACAACCGGCCCATCCCGCCGGAGGAGCATGCCGACCTGAAGGCCCGCTTCGCCGAGATCGTCGCGGCGCTGGACGCCTCGCCCAGCGGGTTCCTGCACACGTCGACCGGCCGCAAGTCGACCGAGGACACCCGGGAGCAGTGGCAGGAGCTCTTCGAGCAGATGTGGGCGAGCTCCGGGTTCCGCAAGCTCACCGAGAGCTACATCGACCTCCTCTTCAACCCCGAGGTCAACCGTGAGTGGTGCGAGTTCATGGCGGCGAAGATCCGCGCCATCGTCTCCGATCCGGTAACCGCGGAGCGGCTCATCCCCAAGGACAGCGGCTACGGCGGCCGCCGTCCGCCGTTCGGCACGGGCTACTACGAGGCCTACAACAACCCGAACGTCGACCTGGTCTCCCTGCGCGAGACGCCGATCCTGCGGATCACCGAGACGGGGATCGAGACCAGTGAGGGTCACCGGGAGTACGACGTCATCATCTGGGCGACGGGGTACGACTTCGGCACCGGCGCGCTGAACCGCCTCGGCGTCCGCGGGCGCCAGGGCCTGGCCCTGGAGGAGCACTGGGCCGACGGGCCGCGCACCTATCTCGGCATCATGACGGCGGGCTTCCCGAACTTCTTCTTCCCCGGCGGTCCGCACGGCGCGCTCGGCAACAACCCGCGCTACGCCGGGGACCAGGTCGACTACGTGATGGACGTCCTGCTGCACGCGCGGGAGCACGGGCAGGACGTCGTGGAGGTCGACGACGCCGCCGAGGAGCAGTGGACCGCGATGATGAACGACAGCTCGCGGATGTCGTCGTTCCTGGACAGCAGCTACTTCTACGGCGGCAACATCCCCGGCAAGCCGGTGCGGCAGCTGCTGAACCCGACGGGGCGCCCGACGCTGCGCAAGATGATGGCGCGGGACGCCGAGACCGGGTTCCCCACGCTGACCTTCTCGAAGCTGCAGGTCCCCGCCGCCTGACCGCGACGCCCCTGACGGGGCCGGGTCGCCGGCCCCGTCAGGGTGTGCGGGTCAGGGTGTGCGGGTCAGGGTGTGCGGGTCAGGGCGCGAGGGTCAGGACCCGGCGGGTGAACAGCCAGCCCTCGTCGGTGCGGCGCAGCGTGTCGTCGTACCGGCCGGTCAGCTGGACGCTCCAGCCGCCCTTGCCGCGGCGCAGGAACGCCAGGTCGCTGACGGCCGTCGCGGCGTCCTGCGACCACGACGTGATCGCCGTGTTGCCCACGAGGTGCAACTGCGGCGCGGTCGGGGCGAAGGCCGCGTAGCCCTCGCGGATGGCGTCGCGGCCCTCGTACAGCGCGGAGCCGACCACCTCGGCGACGCCGTCGGGGGTGAACAGGGCGGCCAGGTCCTCGGTGCGCCCGGCGTCCAGCGCGTGCGCGTAGGCGGCGACCGCGTTGTGCACGGCGGCCGAGACCGACGGGTCGGGGGGCAGGGTCACGGATCCTCCGGTGCTGGTGCGGATGGGGGAGCGGGCGGTGCGGTCAGGCGGAGAACGTGGTGCTGCGCCGGTGCAGGCGCCAGCCGTCGCCCTGCAGGAGGAACGTGTCCCGGTACCGGCCGACGATCCGGACGGCCCAGCCGGACTCGCCGCGCTGCATCATCGCCACGTCGCTGACCGCCGTCGCCTCGTCGGGGCCGCCCGGGGTGACGACGACGTTGCCGACCAGGTGCAACTGCGGCACCTTGGGTGCCCAGGCGGCGAAGGCCTCGCGCAGCGCGGCGGCGCCGACGACGGGGTCCGCTCCCGGCAGTTCCAGGGTCGCGTCCGCGGTGTACAGCGCGACCAGGTCGTCCGGCCGGCCGGCGTCCTGCGCCCGGCTCAGGGCCGCGATCGCGGCGCGCACCCCGGCGTCGACCGACGCCTTGTCGACTCCGGCCATGGGGCCCTCCGCTTCATTGACCGATCGGTACAGGAATCCATACTATCGGAGGGGCCGTCACTGCGGACGGTCCCGACCACGAGGAGCGCCGAATGGCCAAGCGGTGGCAGCAACGTCCGCCCGGTTCGACCTGGGGTGACTGGGGCGAGGACGACGAGTTGGGGCGGATCAACCTGCTCACCTCGGAGAAGGTCCTCCAGGGGGTCCGCGAGGTCCGGGAAGGCCGGACGTTCAGCCTGAGCCTGCCGCTGGACCTGCCCGGCGGTTCGGCGCTGAACCAGCGGCGCTACCCGCCGATCCTGCGGCCCACCGAGGACCTGCAGCACAAGCAGGACGTCTTCTACAACGTCGTCGCGCGCGAGTCGATCAGCAAGCACTACATCGACGTCTGGTCCGACGACGTCGTGACGCTGTGGCTGCAGTACTCGACCCAGTGGGACGCGCTGGCCCACCAGGGCGCGGAGTTCGACGCCGACGGCGACGGGGTCCCCGAGGCCGTCTACTACAACGGCTACCGCGCCGGTGACGACATCGTCGGCCCGAAGGAGGACGCGAAGGGTGACGGCAGCGGCAGCCTGAGCTTCGCCCGCCACCTCGGCCTCGAGCACATGGCCGCGCACGGCGTCCAGGGCCGGGGCGTGCTGATCGACCTGCGCCACCACCTGGGCGACGACTGGCAGCCGGTGAACCTGAAGACGCTGCAGGAGATCATGGCGGCCGACAAGGTGGTCGTGGAGCCCGGCGACATGCTGCTGCTGCACACCGGCTTCGCCACCCAGGTCATGGAGTGGGGCGGGAACCCGGACGCGAGCCGGATCCAGGCGATGCACTCCTACCTGGACGGCGACGACCCGGCCCTGCTCGAGTGGATCGCCGACTCCGGGATCTCGGCGCTGGTGGCCGACAACTACGCCGTCGAGGGGTGGGCGGCGCGCAAGCCCGAGCCGCACACCCTGCTGCCCATCCACCACCTGTGCCTGTTCAAGCTCGGGGTGCCGCTGGGTGAGCTCTGGTACCTGAACGACCTGGCGGCGTGGCTGCGGGAGAACGAGCGGAGCCGCTTCCTGCTCACCGCGCCGCCGCTGCGGCTGCCCGGGACCCAGGGGTCCCCGCTGACGCCGGTCGCCACCGTGTGACGCCGGCGGGGTCCTCACCGGGGCGGGGCGGCATCGCCTCCTCCTCCAGGGTGAGGACCCCGCACGGTCGCCCGGGACGCCCGGCACGATGTGTAGCGTGACGCTCGCGGTGCCGCCGACCGCCGAGGGTCTGACCTCCGTTCCCCGGTCGCGGCGTCCGGCTTCGAGGATCGGTGAGATGTCCACACCTGGTAGCGAGCGCGCGAAGACCATGCGCTACCACCGCAAGCGCGAGCACGTCATCGACGTGGCGGTCGAACTGTTCTCCAAGAACGGGTACGCGAGCACCGGCGTCGCCGACATCGGTGACGCGGCCGGCCTGGCCCGGGGAGCGCTGTACTACTACATCGGCTCCAAGGAAGCGCTGCTCGCCGAGATCCACGACCGGGTCATGGACCCGCTGCTCACCGAGGCCGCGGCGCTCGCCTCGCTCGAGGTGGGCTTCCGCGCGCGGCTGCGGCTGCTGTCGGAGTCCCTGCTCTGGCAGATCCTCCACCGGCGCGACCACGTCTGGGTCTTCCTGCACGAGTACCAGCAGTTGCAGGGGGAGCCGCGGACGCTGTTCCGCGCCAAGCGCCAGCGGTTCGAGCAGCGCGTGCGGGATGCGCTGGCCGAGGGGCAGGAGCAGGGTCTGGTCCAGGCCGAGGACCTCGAGCTCGCCACCCTGGCGTTCCTCAACCTGCACAACTACACGTACCAGTGGCTCGGCGGGCGGCGGGACCTGACGGTGGAGGGCCTGGCGGCGTTCTACTGCCGGATCTTCCTCGACGGCATCGCCTCGGCACCCGCCGACGCGGGCGACGACGCCGACGACCTCGCGCGCGGCCGCGCCCTCCTGGAGTCCCTGCGCGACCCGGCCGACGTCGCGTCCTGATCCGCGGGGCCCGCTCCGGCCGGGTCAGGCCGGAGCGGGCGGCGCCTCAGCCCAGCTGGTGCTTGAGGAAGGCGCCCGACCACGCCATCAGATCGGCGGGCACGTAGTAGCCGGACTCGTCGTTGATCGCCGCGAAGTTGGCGGCGACGTCCTCCACCGTCGCGGTGCCCTCCGCGTCGTGCAGCCAGCCCTCGGTCGAGGCGATGAAGAGCCGGGAGTAGCGGCCCGCGCCGGCGACGTAGACCTCGCCGCTGACCGGGCAGTCCTCGTGGGCGAGGTAGGCCACCAGGGGCGCCACCGCGTCCGAGGGCATGTACGGCTGCCCGGCCCGGCGCGGGGCCTCCTCGCCCAGCGGGTCGCCGCCGCCCATCCGGGTCATGGCCGCCGGCGCGATGCAGTTGACCTTGATCCCGTGCGGGGCGCCCGCGAGCTTCGCGCTGCGGGCCATGCCGATCGTCCCGGCCTTCGCCGCGGCGTACCCGAGGTTGTTCGGCAGGCCGAGCAGGCCGGTCGACGTGGTGTGCACGACGCGGCCGTACTGCTGCTCGACGAAGTGCGGCCAGGCCGCCCGCATCGTGTTGAAGGACCCGGCGAGGTGGACGGCCAGGTGGCGCTCGAGGTTGTCGAGATCGACCTCGGGGAGGCCGGCCCACCGGATGATGCCGGCGTTGTTGACCAGGGCGTCGATGCGACCGAAGCGCTCCACCGCGGTGGCGACGATCGTCTCGCCGCCGGCGGCGGTGGACACGTCGGAGGTGTCGGCGACCGCCTCGCCACCCGCGGCCACGATCTCGTCGACGACGGTCTGGGCCGGTCCGGCGTCGGTGCCGTCGCCCTCGATCGACCCGCCGAGGTCGTTGACGACGACCTTCGCGCCGCGCGCGGCCAGCAGGCGCGCGTAGCCCCGGCCGATCCCGCGACCGGCGCCGCTGACGACCGCCACTCGGCCCTCGAAGCTGAACGTGCTCATCTGGAACTCCTGCCGTACGCCGTCGATGGATCAGTGGACCGCAATCCCGGCCACGCTAGGCAGACCGGTCGATACACACAATGGGAGGGGGGTGCTCACCGGCCGGTGAACGAGGCCTTGCCGGGCCCGTCCGCCAGGAAGCTGCGGAGCCCCCGCTGGGCGTCCTCGCTGCCGAAGCACGCCGCGATCAGATCGGCCTCCAGGGCCAGGCCGGCCTCGATGGGAAGCGCCACGCTGGCGTCGAGCGCCCGCTTCGCGTGCCGGAGGGCGAGGGGGCCGCGGGCGAAGCCCAGCGCCTGCTCGACGGCGCTGTCGAACACCTCGGCGTCGTCCACCACCCGGTCCACAAGCCCGATCGCGAGCGCCTCCTCGGCGGCGACGCGGCGGCCGGACAGGACGAGGTCCTTCGCGCGGGGCAGGCCGACGACGTGCGCGAGCCGCTGGGTCCCGCCCGAGCCGGGCATGATGCCGAGCGTCACCTCGGGCAGACCCAGCACCGTCCGGCTCCCGGCGACGCGGAAGTCGGCCGCGAGGGCCAGCTCGCAGCCGCCGCCGAGCGCGTAGCCGTTGACGGCCGCGAGCACGATCTGCGGCGCCGTCGCCAGGCCGTGGAAGGCCCCCTGGAGCACGCGGTTGCGCCGGTCGAACTCCTCGGGGGTCAGGTCGACCATCTCCCGGATGTCCGCGCCCGCCGCGAAGTGCTTCGGGCCGCCGGTGATCACGACGGCCCGGTAGGGGGAGCCCGGGTCGTGCAACTCCGCGGCGGCCGCGGCGAGCAGGTCCCACATCGCCTGGTCGAGCGCGTTCACGGGCGCGCGGTCGAGGCGGAGGACCGCCAGCCGCCCGTCGGCGGGGTGTGGCCGGAGTGTCACCGGGGCGGTCTGCGGCGTGCTGGTCACTGTCGGGTCCTCCGCGTCCTGTGTTAGTTTCGCGCTGTGTCTGTACCGACCGGTCAAACCTACGCGGTGATCCCCGGCTGGGGCGATGTGGCGGGTCGGCGCGTGGTCATCACGGGTGCCGGGCGCGGCCTCGGCCGCCTGCTGGCGGAGGCCTTCGACGCCGCCGGCGCCTCGGTGGGCCTGGTCGCCCGCTCCGAGGACGCGCTGCAGAAGGTGGCTGCCTCCCTCGACGGCGAGGCGCTCGTCTGCGCGGGCGACGTCCGGGACTCCGCCTTCAACGAGTCCGTCGCCCGCGGCATGGTGGAGCGCTTCGGCGGTCTCGACGTCTGGATCGCCAACGCGGGTGTCTCGCCGGAGTTCACCTCCGTGCTCGACATGGAACCCGACGCGTGGCGCGAGATCGTGGACGTCAACCTGACGGGGACCTTTCTCGGCGCCCGCGCGGCCGCCGCGGTGATGGGGGAGGGCGGTCGCATCATCGTGACCGGCTCCGTCCTCGGCGACCGCCCACTGGGCGGGCTCGGCGCGTACTCCGCCTCCAAGAGCGGGGTGCAGGCGCTGGTGCAGTCGCTGGCCCAGGAGCTGGGCCCGCGGGCGATCACCGTGAACACCGTGGCCCTCGGGTGGTTCGACACCGGCCTGGGGCGCCACTGGCACCGCGACGCCGAGCGCGAGCAGGGCATCGTGGCGCACACCGCGCTCGGGCGGTGGGGGAATGCGGCCGACCTGGCCGGCATGTACCTGTACCTGGCGTCGGGGTCCTCGGCCTACGTGACCGGGGCGACCCTCACGGTGGACGGCGGCTACTCACTCCGCTGAGCGCCACGCGCGGCGGACTGGCGTGGACCGCGACGGAGCGGTCCCGACGAGGAGAGGTGCGACTGTGGAGGCACTGCGCTGGCACGCCGCCCGCGACGTCCGGCTGGACGAGGTCGAGGAACCGCAGCTGCTCCCGGGCACGGCGCTGGTCGAGGTGGCCTTCTGCGGCCTCTGCGGCACCGATGTCCACGAGTACACCCACGGCCCGGTCATGATCCGGCCGGGCGCGCACCCCCTGAGCGGTGCGCGGCCGCCGATCACCCTGGGTCACGAGTTCAGCGGCCGGGTCGTCGCGATGGACGGCGAGGTCCCCGGGATCGCCGTCGGCAGCCGCGTCGTGGCCGACCCCTGCCTGCGCTGCGGCGTCTGCCGGTGGTGCCTGCGCGGCGAGTACCACATCTGCGCGAAGGGCGGCTCGATCGGGCTGGCGGCCGACGGCGGCCTGGCCCCGCTGGTGCGCGTGCCGCTGATCGAGCTGCACGCGATCCCCGACGGCGTCTCCGACCAGCACGCCGCGCTCGCCGAGCCGCTCGCCGTCGGGCTGCACGCCGCGATGCGGGCACAGGTCGGGCCGGGCGACCACGTCCTCGTGCTCGGCGCCGGCCCGATCGGGCTGGCGGCGCTGATCGGCGCGCGGGTGGCCGGCGCGGCCACCGTCTTCGTCAGCGAGCCCAACCCCGCCCGGGCCGAGATCGCCCGGTCGATGGGGGCGACGGCGGTCTTCGACCCGACCACCGACGACGTGCGCAAGGAGGTCTTCACCGGCACCGGCCGGATCGGGCCCGACGCGGTCATCGACGGCACGGGCCGGCCCGAGGCCATCGACCTGGGCGTGCGTTCGCTGCGCCGCGGCGGCCGCATGGCCATCGCCGGCATCTCGCCGTCCGAACTGGCCATCGACCTGCGCCAGATCGTGCTCTACGAGCGGCAGCTGGTCGGCTCGCTGGGCTACAACTTCGACATCCCGCGGGTCCTGGGCCTGATGGCCTCCGGGCACATCGACCCGGCGCCGCTGATCACCGGCGTCCGGCCGCTGGCCGACGGTGCCGCCACCCTCGAGGAGCTCTCCTCGCCCAACCAGCACGTCAAGGTGCTGCTCACCCCGCAGGAGATCTGATGGACTTCTCCCTGGACCCCGAGATCGTGGCCCTGAAGAAGATGGTCCGCGACTTCGCGGACAAGGAGATCGCGCCGCACGCCGCGGGGTGGTCCGAGCGCGGGGAGTTCCCCGTGGCGGTCTTCCGCAAGCTCGGTGACCTGGGCCTCATGGGCATGCTCCTGCCCGAGGAGTGGGGCGGGATGGACGCCGGCATGGTGGCCTACGTCGCCGTGATGGAGGAGATCGGCCGGGCCGACCAGTCGGTGGCCGCGGCGTGGAACGCCCACTCCACCATCGCCTCGCTGCCGCTGGCGCTCTTCGGTACCGAGCAGCAGAAGGAGAACTGGCTGCGACCCCTGGCCGCAGGCGAGAAGATCGCCGCCTTCGGGCTCACGGAGCCCGACGCCGGGTCGGACGCCGCCGGCATCTCGACCCGCGCGAAGCGCGTCGACGGGGGCTGGGTCCTCGACGGGGCGAAGATCTTCATCAGCAACGCCGGCACCCCCATGACCCTCGGCGTGACCGTGCTGGCCCAGACCGGGGTGGGGCCCGAGGGGCGCAAGCAGTTCGGCGCCTTCTTCGTGCCCACCGGCACCCCCGGCTACGGCATGGGCGCCCCGCTGCGGAAGCTCGGCTGGCACGCCCTGGACACCCGCGAGCTGACCTTCACCGATTGCTTCGTGAGCGACGACCACCTGGTCGGTGACCCGGTCAACGGGCTGAGCCAGTTCCTCACCGCCCTCGACCCGGGCCGGGTCAGCGTCGCCGCGCTCGGGCTGTCCCTCGCGCAGGCCGCCCTCGAGCTCGCCGTCCGGTACGCCGGCCAGCGCAAGCAGTTCGGCAAGCACATCGGCTCCTTCCAGGCCATCCAGCACAAGATCGCCGACATGGCGACCGAGGTGGAGGCGGCCCGGTGGATGGTCTACCGCGCGGCCTGGCTGGCCGACCAGAAGCTCCCGAACCGCAAGGAGGCGGCCATGGCGAAGCTCTACGCCTCCGAGGTCGCGAACCGGGTCGCGAGCGCCAGCGTCCAGATCCACGGCGGCTACGGCTGGATGCTCGAGTCGCCGATCTCCCGCTTCTACTCCGACGCCAAGATCCTCGAGATCGGCGAGGGCACCAGCGAGATCCAGCGCAACGTGATCTCCCGCCTGGTGATCGCCGAAGCCGGCCGCTGACGATCCGCAGGGGACCCGTCATGGACAACTTCGCCGCCACCCTCGACCACGCCGCCGACCGCCGCCCGGACAAGGTCGTCCTCACCCAGGACCAGACCACCCGGACGAACGCCGAACTGCTGCAGCGGGTCAACGCGCTCGCCGCGGCGCTGGCCGACCGCGGCGTCCGGCGCGGGGACGTCGTCGCGCTGCTGCTGCCCAACTGCCTGGAGTTCCTGGAGCTCGTCTACGCCGTGAACCGCATCGGGGCGGCGTTCCTGCCGCTCAACGTGCGACTGGCGCCGGCGGAGTGGGAGTACGTCCTCGGGCACAGCGAGGCCACCGTCCTGGTCGCGGACGCGGAGTTCCTGCCGCAGCTGGCCGACGTGCTGCCGCAGCTGCCGGGTCTGCGCACCCGGGTCGTCGTCGGCGGGGGAACGGCGCCGGAGGCGTGGACCGGGTACGAGGACCTCGTCGGCGCCCACGCCGGCGCCGTCGTCCCGGTCGCCGACGTGCCCGGGTCGGCGCTCCAGCGGCTGATGTACACCTCGGGCACGACGTCGCGGCCGAAGGGCGTGTGCATCAGCCACGCCAACCTCGTCGCGAAGAACCTCGGGCTGATCATCGAGTTCGGCCTGACCGCGCGGGACGTCACGGCCGTCGCCGGGCCGCTGTACCACGTGGGCGCGCTGGACATGGGCGGCCTCGCGACGCTGCACGTCGGCGGCAGCCTCGTGGTCCAGCGGCGGTTCGACGCACCGGACCTCATCGGCCTGATGGAGCGGCACCGGGCGACGACGGTCTGGCTGGCGCCGGCCATGGTCAACGGCCTGCTCCAGCAGGAGCGGCTGGCGTCGGCCGACCTCGGCGCGCTCCGGGTCATCATGTCCGGCGGCGAGAAGATGCCCGAGGCGCGGCTGCGGCAGATCCTCGACGTGCTGCCCGACGTCTGGTTCGCCGACGCGTACGGCCTCACCGAGACCGTCTCCAGCGACACGTTCCTGCCGTACGAGCACATGCGCGCCAAGCTCGGGTCGGTCGGCAAGCCGCTCTCCCAGCACGAGGTGCGGGTCGGCGACGAGGACGGCCACGACGTCCCCGCCGGCTCCGTCGGCGAGATCCTGGTCCGCGGCGCCAAGGTGTTCGCCGGCTACTGGCGCGACCCCGAGGCCACCGAGCGGGCGTTCGTCGACGGCTGGTTCAAGACCGGTGACGTCGGCCGGCTCGACGAGGACGGGTTCCTCTACATCGAGGACCGCAAGAAGGACATGATCGTCTCCGGCGGGGAGAACATCGCCACGCCCGAGGTCGAGCGCGTGCTCTACGAGCACCCCGACGTCCTCGAGGCCGCGGTGGTGGGCCACCCCGACGACCGGTGGGGCGAGGTGCCGCACGCGTTCGTCGTCGTCCGCGAGGGGGCGACGCTCACCCCGGAGGACGTCGCCGCGTTCTGCCGGGCGCGGCTGGCCAAGTTCAAGGTCCCGGCGTACACGACGGTCGTGGGGCACCTGCCCCGTACCGCGTCGGGCAAGGTCGTGAAGAGGGAGCTGCGGACGATGCCCGAGGTGCAGGACTCATGAGCGTCGAAGGAGCTGCCGACACCCGCGAGGCGACGGCCGCCGGATCCCCGCCGAGCCCGGCCGGGGCGCTCCCGGCGGACGAGGTCGTGGAGATGTACCGGCGGATGGTCCGGATCCGGCTCTTCGAGCAGGCGGCGTCGAAGCTGTACGCCGACACCGAGGTGCCCGGCTTCGTGCACCTGTCGATCGGCCAGGAGGCGACGGCGGTCGGGGCCTGCTGGCACCTGCGCGACGACGACGCCATCACCTCCACGCACCGCGGGCACGGCCACTGCCTGGCCAAGGGCCTGGACATGACGGAGATGTTCGCCGAGCTGATGGGCCGCGAGGGCGGCACCTGCTCCGGCCGCGGCGGCTCGATGCACATCGCCGACCCCCGGCTGGGCATCCTCGGCGCCAACGGCATCGTGGGGGCCGGCCTGCCGATCATCACCGGAGCGGGCACCGCGGCCCAGATCCGCGGGAACGGCGGCGTCGCGGTCGGGTTCTTCGGTGACGGCGCCGTGGCCCAGGGCATGTTCCACGAGTCGGTGAACCTGGCCGCCGTCTGGGACCTCCCGGTCGTCTTCTTCTGCGAGAACAACCACTACTCCGAGTTCTCCCGCGAGGAGGACCAGACCCGCGCCGGGCTGGCGCTGCGGGCCGTCGGGTACGGCGTGCGCTACGAGTCGGTCGACGGCAACGACGTCGTCGCGGTGGCCGAGCTCATGCAGCGGCTGGTCGGCGAGCTCCGGGCGGGGGCCGGCCCGGTCATCGTCGAGGCGGACACCTACCGCTGGCACGGTCACTACGAGGGCGACCCCATCCGCTACCGCGAGGCCGAGGAACTCGCCGCGTGGAAGCTGCGCGACCCGCTCGTCGTCGCCCGCGCCCGGCTGGCCGACCTCGGGGTCGACGCCGAGGTGGCCGACGGAATCGACCGCGAGGTGGAGGCGGAGGTGCGGGCGGCGATCGACGCGGCCCGACGGTCGCCGTTCCCCGACCCGGCCGACCTGCTCGACTTCGTGTGGGTGGAGTCCGACGACACCCCCGAGCAGGTGCCCGAGAAGGGCGAGGTCTTCAAGACCATGGACGCCGTCCGCGAGGCGCTCACCTACGAGTTGGAGAACGACCCGACCGTCTTCGTCGCGGGCATCGACGTCGGCCGCGGCGGGAACGTCTTCGGCCTCACGCGCGGTCTCGCCGACCGGTTCCCCGGCCGGGTGCGCGACACCCCGATCTCGGAGACGGCCATCGTCGGCGGCGCCGTCGGGGCCGCCATGGCGGGCATGCGTCCCGTCGTCGAGGTCATGTACATGGACTTCATCGGGGTCTGCCTGGACGCGCTGATGAACCAGGCCGCGAAGCTGCGGTTCATGACCGGCGGCAAGGCCTCGCTGCCGCTGGTCGTGCGCACCCAGTTCGGCGCCGGCCGCTCCTCGGGCAGCCAGCACTCGCAGAGCCTGGAGGCGCTGCTGGCGCACATCCCCGGGCTGACCGTCGTGATGCCGTCGGACCCGGTCGAGACCTACGGCCTCCTCCGGTCGGCGATCCGCAGCCCCAACCCGGTGGTGTTCGTCGAGAACCGCCTCCAGTACGGCATGAAGGCGCCCCGGCCCAACGCCGACCACCTGATCCCGCTGGGGAAGGCGCGCATCGTGCGGCCCGGCCGCGACGTCACGGTGGTCACCTGGTCCCGCATGCTGCAGGAGGTGCTCGCGGCCGCCACGGAGGTCGCCGCCGAGGGCATCGAGGTCGAGGTCGTCGACCTGCGCACGATCGCGCCGTTCGACCGGGCCACGGTGCTCGAGTCGCTCCGGCGCACGCGGCGGCTGGTGATCGCCCACGAGGCCGTGATGGATTTCGGGGTGGGCGCCGAGATCGCGGCGCTGGCCGCCAACGAGGGCTTCTGGCACCTCGATGCGCCGGTCGTCCGCGTCGCGCCGCAGGCGATGCCCGCGCCGTACTCGCCCGCGCTGGAGAAGGCCTGGCTACCCGACCGGGGGGTCATCGCCGACGCCCTGCGCCGGCTCATGGAGGTGGGCACGCGATGAGGGTGCAGCGCGCACCGCGGGCGGCGGACCAGCCGCAGCGGGCTCCCGAGGGTTTCGTCCGGCGGGTCGCCGGGCCGGCGGCGGTGCCGCCTCCCGCGCCGGCGCCGGCGGCGGTGCTGCCTCCCGCGCCGGCGCCGGCGGCGGTGCTGCCTCCCGCGCCGGCGATGGCAACGGCGTCGCCCCCCGCGCCGGTGCCGTCCCCGGCGGGCGGCCCGGGAGGGCAGGCGGCCGGGGTCCCGTTCTCCGCGGAGGTCGACCTCGACGTGACCCGCCTCGCGGAGCGGCCGGCGGACGACCTGTTCGCCGAGGTCGTCGCCGCGCTGGTCGTGGCGTGCGCCCGCGAGGGGCTCATCGACGACGGCTCCGCGCTGCGGATCGTGGCGCCCACCGACGGGGGACTCGCCGGCGCCCGGGCCGACCGCGCGGTCGATCGCTCGGCCCACGCCGTCGCCGCCCTGCGGGGCTCGCTGGGGGCCGACGTCCCGAGCGCCGACGGGGGCACGCTCACGGTGGTCGACGCGCGCGCCACCCGGGCGCGCCCGCTGGGGGACTGGGGTCTCGGCGTCGAGCGCGGCATCGCGACCCTGGGACCCGTCGTCTCGACCGTCGTGTCGTACCGGCGGTCGTCGGGTCTGGTACTCGGCGAGCGCCGCAGTGCGCGTCTCGCCGTCACCGTGCCCGACGGAGGACGGGCGGCGCAGGTGGTGCGCGCGCTGGACGCGGTCGCCCGCGCGGTGGAGGAGACGATCCGCTGAGGGAGGCCGCCCGGGCTGCCCGGGCGGCCTCCCTCAGGAGGCCGGGCCGGCCTGCGGGACGCCCGCCGGAGCCCGGTCCGCCGCCCGGGCCACCGTGAGGCACGTGGTGACGAGCTCGTCCTGCTCCGCGGCCGTGGGCACCGTCTCGGCCCACACGTGCTCGGCCAGAACGCCCAGGGTCGCGTACGTCACGAACGTCGCGTTCCGCTCGGGCGACGGGTTGCCCAGCTCGGCGAAGGACGGCTCGATGAGCGCGGCCAGGACCTCGCTCGCGAAGTGTCGCCCGTACGGAGCGCCGCTGCCGGCGGTGGGCGCGTTCCACATGACGGCCCGGGTCGTGGCGGCGACGTCGTCCTGGGCCTGGATGAGGACGCCCTCCACCCAGCGCCGGATGCGGCCCTCGGGGGTGGACTCCTTCGCCATCTGGTGGGCCAGGTAGCTGCGCAGCCGCTCCGTCCCGTGCTCCAGCAGCGCCGCGACGAGGGCACCCTTGGACGGGAAGTACCGGTAGAAGGCGTCGTTGGACAGCCCAGCGGCGGCGACGATGTCGGACACCCGCGGGCTGGCGGCGGTTCCGCAGCGGATCATCACCTCGAGCCCGGCGTCGAGGAGCCGGCGGACCTCCTCCTCGTAGGTCATGCCGCGCTGGGCGAGGGCACGCTGCACGACACGCCCCAGGACTTCCTCGCTCATGGTGTCTCCCGTCAGATCCCTGTTCCAGGGAGCCAGAACAGTCGTTCGATCCTACGGGCGTGCGTCAGGCCGGCGGGCGAGACGGCCCCCGCAGCACGCCCGTGGTCTGGAACGTGGCCAGCAGCCGCCCGTCGTCGTCGGTCACCGTGCCGGTGCCGTGCGCCCGCCCGCGACCGGCGTAGGTGGGCACCGCGGTCACGACCAGCGCCTCCGCGCCGTCCACCGGCTCGAGGAAGGTGACGCTCTGCGCGAGGACGTTGCTCGATCCCTGGCGGAACGCGAAGCCCCCCTCCAGCCGCGTGATCAGCGCGGACATGACCAGGGCCTCGGTCGACATGGCGATCAGCCCCCGCTCCACCCCGGGGTCGCCGGCCAGCCCCTCGGTGGCCAGCCGCTGCGCCACCTCGCCGGACTCCCCGGGCGCCCGCTGCCAGGTGCGGCCGGGCCACAGCCCCCAGTCGATCTCGGTCCAGTCGTCCGGGGGCGCGGGGCGCGGGCCGGGCGCGCGGTGGTGGAGGGTGTCGGGTTCGTCCGCCGTGAGCAGGACGACGGCCCGGCTGATCAGGAGCGGTCCCTGGGTCAGCGTCAGGGTCACCCCCGCGAAGGAACGCCCGCTCTGCGTGGTCTCGACAGCGATGTCGACCGGCTCGCCGCTGCGGCCACCGGAGGAGAAGACGGTGTGCAGCGAGAGCACGCGCTTGCCGGGGGCGGCCCGCTCGGCGGCCAGGACCTGCTGCAGGAGTTCGTGGGCGCCCAGGATCGCCCCGTGGTCGGTGGGCAGGGTGTCGACGGTGAAGCCGCGCTCCCGGGGGCGGAGGTCCAGGAGCGGCGCCAGTTCGGCCGGGGTGCGGGGGAACATCACGGCGTCCCGCACCCCGGCCGGCGCCGCCCTAGGCGCGCCAGGACTGCTCCATGTACTCCTGCATCGCGCGGGAGACCAACTCGATCCGGGGTGCTCCCTCGCGGGCGAAGTAGCCCCACATCGCCGGCCCGCCCGGCTCCTGCCCCAGAGCCTCGGCGACGAACCCGCGTTCCTCCAGCTCGGCCCGGTCGGCCGCCAGGTCGTCGGACCAGTAGCCGAGGTGGTGGACGCCGGAGCCGCCGGCGGGCGTCCACACGGGATTGCCGGGCAGGCTGGCGACCAGTTCGACCCGCGGCGTGGTCCGCGAGTAGACCAGGCGGAGGTCCAGGGCCGTGTCGACCCCGAGCAGGCAGACCGCCGTGCGGGCGGTGACCTCCTGGGTCCACTCGTACCCGAGGAGCTCCGACATCTCGTCGCGCACGCCGTCGAGGTCGTCGGTGACGATGCCCACGTGGTAGAGGTCGCCGGCCCTCACGCCGGGGCTCCCGAGTTCATCATCGGCAGCAGGGCGCCGGCGTCCACCCGCAGTTGGGCGCCGGTCACGAACCGCGACGCGTCCGAGGCGAAGAACAGGACGGCCTCGCTGATGTCCCGGGGCGGGATGGTGGTGACCGGCATCTTGTGCATCGCGCCGAACGCGGGGAGGGCGTCGTCCCGGGTCGGGTTCTCCAGGTCGGGCCGGAACAGCCGGTACATCGCGTCGTGGTGCAGCATGTCCGTCTCGATGTTGCCGGGGTGCACGGCGTTGACCCGGATCGAGTGGCGGGCCAGCTGCAGCGCCGTGTCGTGCACGAACCGGGCGACCTCCCGCTTGGCGTGCCCGTAGGCGGCCGCTCCGGGCCCGGCCTCCGGGCTGTCCATCGCGCCGGGCATCAGCGCGGCCATCGATCCGGTGCAGACGATCGAGGCGCCGGGGCCCAGGTGCGGGAACGCCGCCTCGACGGTGTTGATCACGCCGCACAGGTTGACCGACAGGACGTCGAAGAACCCGATCACCGGGACGTCCGGGCCCATCGGTGAGATGCCGGCGTTGGCGACCACGACGTCGAGACGGCCGAGCTCGGCCACCCCCGCCTCGACGGCGGCGGCGAGCTGGGCCCGTTCCCGCACGTCGGCGACCCGCGTGACGATCCGCCGGTCGAGTGCCTCCACCAGCTTCGCGGTCTCGGCCAGGTCGGCCTCGGTGCCCATGCTGTGCGACGACGACTCGATCTTCGCGCAGATGTCGATCGCGATGATGTCGGCGCCCTCCTCGGCCAGACGCACCGCGTGACTGCGGCCCTGACCGCGGGCCGCGCCCGTCACGAACGCGACCTTGCCCTCCATCGAATTACCCACGTCGATCCCTGCTCCTCTGCTCTGCGCTCGGTGTGTCGGTCGGTGGACGACGGTCGGGCCGACCGCCCGCGCGACGAATGCGCACGGGACCGGCCGGCCCGACCGTCCACCACCGGGTCAGGTCATTCGATGCGTGTGCCGCACAGCGGCGCCGCACCCTCCACAGCGACGAACTCCTCGCCCTCCAGCGTCACGAAGTACTGGCACAGCTCGTCGGCCTCCGTGGTGGTGTAGTCGATCGGAGCGGGGAACAGCCCGCTCCCGTCGTAGCTGTCGCTCTCGTTCACGGCGGCGATGAAGTCGGTCTGCGAGGCGTCGCAGCCGGCCTGCTCGAGCCCGTAGATCAGCAGATCCGCGTTGAACCAGCCCGAGACCATGCCGTAGGTCGGGATCCCCGACTCGATGCCCTGCTCCCGGACGGCGTTGGCCAGGCGCTCGGTCGACTCGGTGCCGAGCGAGACCGGGGCGTAGGCGATCGAGAAGCTCACGCCCTGCGCGGCCGCCACGGCCGGCTCGGACTCGAGCAGGTCGTTGCCGTAGCCGGTCGCGGCGAGGATCCCCGCGAGCTCGACGTCGTTCTGCCGCAGCCCCTCGACGATCGCCAGCGCCGTGTCGAAGGTGATCGGCAGGTAGAGGACGTCGGCGCCGGAGTCCCGGATGCCGAGCACGATGGCCCCGACGTCCGTGGAGCCGAAGGGCACCTCGGTGTTGAGGTAGCCCACGTCGAGGCCGGCCTCCTCGGCCGACACCGCGGCCGCGTCCAGGGCGCCGCTGGAGCTGGCGACCGGGAAGGAGGCCCCGGCGATCTTCGTCCCGCCGATCGTGTCGAAGTAGTCGCCGATGACGGTGTAGGCCGCGCCGGCGTCGGGGATGGGCTGGGCCTGGAACATGTTGTTGTCCAGCGCCCGCCATCCCGGGTCCTGGTCGGAGGCGTCGCCGAGGACCGGGACGTCGGAGGCCTGCGTGGTGAGGTAGGCGGACGCGCCGTAGACGAACGGCGACGTCGACAGGATGGCGTAGACCTCCTCCTGCTGGACGAGGCGCTGCGCGCTGGTCAGCGCGCCGGCGGGATCGACCGTGTCGGCCTCGACGACCTCGAACTCGACGTCGGCGCACTCGCCGCCCTCCTCGGCGTACGCGGCCAGCCGGGCCTCGACCCCGGTCCGGGCGGCGTCGCCGTAGGTGGCCGCGGCGGGTCCGCTCAGCGGGGTGAGGATGCCGACCTTCACCGTCTGGGAGCCCCCGCCACCGCCCCCGCTGGAGCTCTCGTCGCCGCCCTCCTCGTCGTCGCTCCCGCACGCAGCCATGGCGATCAGCAGTGCGGCCGTACCGGCGATCGCCGTCAGTCGTCTCGTTCGCATAGTCCGTCGTCTCCTCGTCGATGAGCAGTGCCAGGTGGTGCGGTGGACCGGTGGGACGTCGAGCGGCGGAGTTCGCTCCTCGGATGGGTCTGTGCCCGGGCCGGTGGTGCTGGCAGATTGTGATGCACGTCATGCCCGGTCGACGGAAAGGATGCCAGAATGTTGTTCTTGACGGCAAGAACCTTGTCCTGTCACTGTCGGGACAGCGTTGATCGGGACAGCACTGAGCAGTGAGTCGGAAGGAAACAAGCAATGTCGTGGGACTTCGAGACCGACGCCGAGTACCAGGAGAAGCTGGACTGGGCGGACCGCTTCGTGCGCGAGGAGGTCGAGCCGCTGGACCTGGCCTTCCCGATGCAGATGTTCGATCCGCTGCGCGGCAAGGCGCGTGAGGTCGTCCAGCCGCTGAAGGAGAAGGTCCGGGAGCAGGGCCTCTGGGCGACCCACCTCGCGCCGGAGCTGGGCGGGCAGGGGTTCGGGCAGGTGAAGCTGGCCCTGCTCAACGAGATCCTGGGCCGGTCGCAGTGGGCGCCGATCGTCTTCGGGACGCAGGCGCCGGACACGGGCAACGCCGAGATCCTGGCCCACTACGGCACCGAGGAGCAGAAGGAGCGCTACCTCAAGCCGCTGCTGGAGGGGGAGATCTTCTCCTGCTACGCGATGACCGAGCCGCACGGCGGGTCGGACCCCAAGCAGTTCACCACCAAGGCCGTGCGCGACGGCGACGACTGGGTCATCAACGGCGCGAAGTACTACGCCTCGAACGCGAAGACGGCGTCGTTCTTCATCGTGATGGCGAAGACCGACCTCGACGCCGACCCGTACAAGAGCATGACGATGTTCCTGGTGCCGGCCACCACGCCCGGCATCCGCATCGAGCGCAACGTCGGACTGGCGTTCGACACCGAGGACGAGGCGCTGCACGCCGACCTGCGGTTCACCGACGTCCGGATCCCGGGCGACTCGGTGCTCGGCGGCGTGGGCCAGGCGTTCGTCATCTCCCAGACCCGCCTCGGCGGCGGGCGCATCCACCACGCCATGCGCACGATCGCGCAGGCCGGGCAGGCGCTGGACATGCTGGCCGAGCGGGCGATCAGCCGCCGGACGCAGGGCACCCTGCTGGCCGACAAGCAGTTCGTCCAGGGCTACATCGCCGACTCCTGGGCCCAGCTGCAGATGTTCCGGCTGATGGTGCTGCAGACGGCCTGGAAGATCGACAAGTACAACGACTACCGCAAGGTCCGCAAGGACATCGCCGCCTGCAAGGCCGTGATGCCGAAGGTCTACCACGACATCGCCCAGCGGGCCCTGCACCTGCACGGCGCCCTCGGCGTCAGCAACGACATGCCCCTGGCCCACATGATGTTCGGCGCGGAGACCATGGCCGTCGTCGACGGGCCGACCGAGGTGCACCAGGTGACCGTCGCCCGGCAGGTGCTGCGCGACTACACCCCGGTCGACGGCAACCCCAGCGCCTTCGTCCCGGCCAAGCGCGCGGCCGCGCTGGCCAAGTTCGGCATGACCCAGGTGAACCCGTCGCCCACCGAGCCCTTCCCGGGGACCGTGCCCACCGTGCAGTCGGACTACCCCTGGCCGGGCACCGAGGCATCGGTCCGGGCCAACGCCGCGGCCGGGGCCGGCCGGGTCGAGGCCGTCCACCCCGACGCCGAGCTCGTGGCCCAGCCGTGACCGCCGTGGAGGAGGGCGCCAAGACCCTGGACGTTGAGCGGCTCGGTACATGGCTCGACTCCCAGGGGGTGGCCGTCGGCGCACCGCTGGAGCACCGGTTCGTCTCCGGCGGATCGCAGAACGAGATCTACGAGATCCGGCGGGGCGACGTCCACGGCGCGCTCCGGATGCCGCCGACCGACGCCCCCGCCCAGCGGGACGACGGCATCCTCCGGGAGTGGCGGATCATCGCCGCGCTCGACGGCAGCGAGGTGCCGCACACCCCCGCCATCGCGGTGTGCGAGGACTCCTCGGTGCTGGGCCGGCCGTTCTACATCATGGGCTTCGTCGACGGCTGGTCGCCGATGAACATGGCCGACCGCAAGTGGCCCGAGCCCTTCGGCAGCGACCTGTCGGCCCGCCGCGGCCTGGCGCTGCAGCTGGTCGAGGGCATCGCCCTGATGTCGAAGCTGGACTGGAAGGCGGCCGGGCTCGAGGGCCTGGGCCGGCCGGACAACTTCCACGAGCGGCAGGTCGACCGCTGGACGACGTTCCTCCAGCGGGTCGAGGGGGCCCGGCAGCTCCCGGGCTTCGAGGAGACGTCGGCCTGGCTGCGCAGCCACAAGCCGCTGGACTTCGTGCCGGGCCTGATGCACGGCGACTACCAGTTCGCCAACGTCATGTTCAAGCACGGCGCTCCCGCCCGGCTCGCGGCGATCATCGACTGGGAGATGGGCACCATCGGGGACCCCAAGCTCGACCTGGCCCTCGTGGTCGGCGGCTGGCCCGACGACCCGGACGCGCCCACGGAGAAGGGTCAGGGCTACGTGGACCTGCGCGGGATGCCCGGCCGGGAGGAGCTGCTCGAGCACTTCTCGACGAGCGCCGGCCGCCAGGTCGACGACATGGACTACTACAACGTGCTGATCAAGTTCAAGCACGCCATCGTCCTGGAGCAGGGGTTCCAGCGCTCGACGCCGGGTTCCACGCGCGAGGCCTTCGGACCGATCGCGCTGTCGATGATGGCGGACGCCGCCGAGCTGGCCTCGACCAGCGACTACCGGGGCTGACCGCTCCGCCACGGCGTCCCGCCGGTCCCGGTTCGGGACCGGCGGGACGCCGTGGGCTCCTCCCACCTCCGTCGGCCACGCGCCGGCGGTCCACGGCACAGCAGGACCCTCAGCTCACCGACGAGCACGGAAGGCCAGGACGATGTCCCAGGGCGAGAAGCGGATGTTGATCGACGGCGAGCTGGTCCTCGCCGACTCCGGGCGGACGTTCGAGAACGTCAACCCGGCCACCGAGGAGGTCATCGGCGAGGTCGCCGACGCCTCGGCGGCGGAGATGGAGCGGGCGATCGTCGCCGCGCGCCGCGCCTTCGAGGAGACGAGCTGGGCGACCGACCACGCGTTCCGCGCCCGCTGCCTCGGCCAGCTGCAGGAGGCGCTCGAGGGCGAGCGCGAGGAGATCCGCGAGGAGCTCATCGCCGAGGTCGGCTGCCCGCGGATGATCACCGCCGGGCCGCAGTTCGAGTCGCCCCTCGAGGACGGCCTGAAGTGGCCGGCCAAGTTCATCGAGCAGTACCCGTGGGTGACCGAGCTGCCCGACGGCCCCGGCCTGGGCGGCGACGGCACCCACGTGCGGCAGGTCTGGAAGGAGCCGGTGGGCGTCGTCGGGGCGATCACGCCCTGGAACTTCCCCTTCGAGGTCAACCTCAACAAGATCGGCCAGGCGCTGGCCACCGGCAACACCGTGGTGCTCAAGCCTGCGCCGGACACCCCCTTCACCGCGACCCGCCTCGGCCGGCTCGTGGCCGAGCGGACCGACATCCCCGCGGGCGTGTTCAACGTGGTCACCTCCTCGGACCACCTGGTGGGGGAGCAGCTGACGCTCTCCCCGCTCGTCGACCTGATCTCCTTCACCGGCTCCACCGCCGTGGGCCGGCGGATCATGGAGAAGGGCGCCGCGACGATGAAGCGGCTGTTCCTGGAGCTGGGCGGCAAGTCGGCGACCATCGTGCTGGACGACGCCGACCTGCCCACGGCCGTCATGGCCGGCATGGGTGCCTGCTACCACGCCGGCCAGGGGTGCGCGATCCAGACGCGGATGCTGCTGCCGCGCTCCCGCTACGACGAGGGCCTCGCGATCATCGAGCAGATGTTCGCCAACGTCCCGTACGGCGACCCGCAGCGGCCCGACGTCATGATGGGCCCGCTGATCTCGGCCAAGCAGCGCGACCGCGTCGAGGAGCTCATCGCCACGGGGGTCCGGGAGGGTGCGCGCCTGGTGCTCGGCGGCAAGCGCCCGGAGCACCTGCCGAAGGGGTACTACGTCGAGCCCACCCTGTTCGCCGACGTGGACAACTCGATGGCGATCGCCCAGCAGGAGATCTTCGGCCCCGTGCTCGTCGTCATCCCCTTCGACGACGACGAGGACGCCGTGCGGATCGCCAACGACAGCGAGTACGGCCTCGGCGGGGGCGTCTGGTCCGGATCGCTGGAGCGCGGTCGGGCGATCGCCAAGCGGATCCGCGCCGGGCAGGTGACCGTCAACGGCGGGAACACCTACGGCCCGGACATGCCCTTCGGCGGGTACAAGAGCAGCGGCATCGGCCGGCAGAACGGCAGCTACGGGTTCGACCAGTACCTCGAGACCAAGGCCGTCGCCTGGCCGCGGCCCTGAGCGGCCCCGGGATGCAGCGCCTGGAGGGCCGCGTCGCCGTGGTGACCGGGGCGGGCAGCGGCATCGGGCTCGCGGTCTCCGAGGCGTTCGTGGCCGAGGGCATGCGCGTGGTGCTGGCCGATCTCGACCCCGACGCCGTCCGTGGGCACGCCGACCGGTTGGCCGCCGGGGGCGCGCAGGTGCTGGCGGCGACCGTGGACGTGCGCGACCCGGCCGCGGTCGAGGACCTCGGCCGGGTCGCCGTCGACCGGTTCGGCGGGGTGAACGTCGCGGTCAACAACGCCGGGATCGTCAACCGGGGCAACTCGTGGGAGCTGTCGCTCGAGGAGTGGCACCGCGTGCTCGACGTGAACCTGTGGGGGGTCATCCACGGCATCCGGGCGTTCGTGCCCCGCATCCTGGCCACGGGCGAGGAGGGGCACGTCGTGAACACGGCATCGATGGCCGCCGTCAACATCATCGCGAAGCTCGGTCCCTACACGGTCGCCAAGCACGGACTGCTGGGGCTGTCCGACGTGCTCCGCGCCGAGCTCGCGGCCCTCGGGGCGCCGGTGGGGGTGAGCGTCGTGATGCCGGGCGCCATCAGGACGGGCATGAACCCCTACGGCACGGTGACCGCCGAGCAGGTGGCCGCCAACGTCGTCGACGCGATCCGCCGGGGACGGGACTACGTGTTCACCGACGACCACAGCACCGACGAGGTCGAGCAACGGCTGCGCGCGATCCTCCGCGCCCGCGAGGACGTCGTGAGCTGACCGCGGTCGGTCAGCCGGCCGGGGCCAGCAGCGGGCCGGGGGCGCCGTCCCCGCGGCCGAGCGCCGCGACGAACTCGCGCAGCACGTCGTCGCCGGCGTGGATCGGCGCCCAGCCGAGCTGGGTGCGGGCGCGGGTGGCGTCGAGCGCGGGCGCGCCCAGGCCGAGGTCCAGCCAGCCGGGCTCGGTCGGGACCAGGTAGGCCGCGTGCGCCGCCGCCAGCGCCGCCCGCAGCGCCACCGCCGGCACCGCGATGCGTCGGGTGCCGAGCGCGCGGGCGAGGCCGTCGGCGTCCAGCGTGGGTTCGGCGGTCAGGTTGAACGGCCCCGGAGCACGGCGGTCGAGCATGCGGACCAGCGCGTCGGCGACGTCGTCGGCGTGCACGAACCCCACGCGCAGCGCCGGCAGCGGGAGCGGGAGCGCCTGTGCCACCGGCCCGGGCAGCGCTCGCGCCGCGGCGTACAGCAGCGGGCCGAGGAAGTAGCGGCCGATCTCGCTGGCGGCGTCGGGCTGCAGCACCAGGGTGGGGCGGACGACGGTCAGCACGGTGTCCGGGCGGTGGCCGAGCACCTGGCGCACCACCCGCTCGGCCGCGCTCTTGTCGCGGCTGTACTGCGAGCTGGGGATGCCCGTCGTCGGCCAGTTCTCGCTCACCTGCTGGTCCCGGGCACCGGCGGCGTAGGCGCCGAGGGAGGACATGTGCACGAACTGCGGCACCCCGGCGCGGGCCGCGGCGCGGGCCACCCGGTAGGTGCCGTCGACGTTGACCGCGTGCAGCAACCCGGGGCGCCGGCCGGGCTGCAGGGCCCAGGCCAGGTGCACGACGGCGTCCACGCCCGCGACGAACTCGGGCAGCCGCTCCTCGCTCGCCGGCTCGCCGAGATCGACCAGGTGCCAGTCGACACCGGCGTACGGGGTGAGCTCCGGCGGTTGCCGGCGGGCCAGCCCCCGCACCTCGGCGACGCCGAGCGCGGGATCGGTCAGCCGGCGCAGCAGGGCGGTCCCGACGTTGCCGCTGGCGCCGGTGACGGCGACCCGCAGGCCCTGCAGGTGTCCGGGTGAGTCGGCCATGGGCTGCCGCTACCCGTGCCGACCGGCGTCCACCCGTCGGCCGCGGGTCAGGCGGCGTCCTCCAGCGTCCGGCCACGCTGCTCGGGCAGCCACAGCGAGGCGGTGGCCGCCATCAGGAAGAAGGCCGCGAACACCCCGAAGACCAGCGGCTCGCCGCCGGCGTCCAGCAGCGGCGGGACGCACAGCGGGGCCGCGATGGAGGCGATCCGGCCGAAGCCGGCCGCGGCGCCGGCGCCCGTGCCGCGCAGGGCCGTCGGATAGACCTCCGGCGTCACCGCGTAGACCGCCCCCCACGCGCCCAGGTTGAAGAACGACAGCGCCATGCCGAACGCGAGCACCGTGGCCGTGCCGTCGGCGACGGCGAACAGCCCGGCGCTCAGCGCGGATCCCGCCAGGAAGGTCGCCAGCGTCGGCCGGCGCCCCCAGACCTCGACGAGGACGGCGGCCACCGCGTAGCCGGGCAGCTGCGCCAGCGTGATCACCAGCGTGTACCCGAAGGACTGCACCAGCGACAGGCCGGAGGCGACCAGCAGCGTGGGCAGCCAGATGAAGGCGCCGTAGTAGGCGAAGTTGATGCCGAACCAGACCGTCCACAGCGCCGCGGTGCGGCGGCGGTGGGCGGGGTCCCAGAGCCGCGCCGGGGAGGCGGGGACCGACGGGGGTGCGGCGTCGCCCGCCGGAGGCTCCCCGGCGGGGGGCGCCACCCCGGCCGAGCGCTCGAACCGCCGGACGGCGGCCTCGGCCTCCCCGGTGCGGCCCCGGAGCTCGAGGAACCGCACCGACTCGGGCAGCCCGCGGCGGACCACCACCGCGTACACCGCCGGCGCGGCGCCCAGCAGCAGGGCCCAGCGCCAGCCGGCGTCGCTGCGCGGGACGACGACGTAGCCGATGATCGCCGCGAGCAGCCACCCCACCGCCCAGAACGCCTCGAGCGCGACCACGATCCGCCCGCGCAGCCGCGCGGGGGCGTACTCGCTCACCAGGGTGGAGGCGACGGGCAGCTCGGCGCCCAGCCCGAGGCCGATGAGGAACCGGAACACCAGCAGCGCGCCGACCGACCAGGACAGCGCCGCCGCGCCGGTGGCGAACCCGAACAGCAGCAGCGTGAGCGCGAAGACCTGCCGCCGCCCGAAGCGGTCCGCGAGCAGGCCGCCGAGCGTGGCCCCCAGCGCCATCCCGACGAAGCCGATCGAGGCGATCCACGACAGCTGGGTCGAGCTCAGCGACCACTGCTCGCGCAGCGCCGCCATGACGAAGGAGATGAGACCGACGTCCATGGCGTCGAGGGCCCAGCCGATGCCCGAGCCGCCGACGAGGCGGCCGTGCTCGCGGGTGAAGGGCAGCCGGTCCAGCCGCTGGGACCGGGTGGGCGCGGCGGGCGGGGCGTGCGTGCTCACCCGTCGGCGCTACCCCGGTCCCGGCGGGGTCACGCGGAGCGTCTCGGGAGGCCGGCGGGCAACGGGACACCCCGCGGAGGGGGCGCCGCGGTGCCGATCGCGGGCCCGTCGGAGCGATCGGTCGCCGGGAGTGGACAGGAAGTAACGATCCGGTAACCTCCGCGAGGGTCATTGGTCCCTACCGTGGTGGGACCACCACCGCTTCTCCCCCCGGAGCCTCCATGTCACAGCCCGTGCCGCCGGTCCTCTCGGAGGCGGCTCCCGAGGTCGTCGTCGACCCCTCCGCCCGGGCGATCGGCATGCTGGGCTTCGGTGCGGTCGGCATGCGCGTCGTCCGGCGCTGGATCGAACAGGTCCCCGCACGCACCCCGGTCACCTGGGCGGCCGCGCAGACGGCCGACATGGTCACGCTGACCGAGCTGGAGCGGCTGGTGACCGCGGCGCACGTCGGCTGGCGGCTGATGCTGGCCGGCCCGGAGGCCGACGTGCGCGCTGCCCGGGACGCGGCGATCCGGCTGGGCCTGGTGGACGCCGAGGTCCGTGCTGTGATCACCGCCCACGAGCAGCGCCGCGTGTGGTGCCCGCACTGCTTCGCGACCACGCGGACCGACGTCCTCCCCGGTGACCGGCTGGACTGCTCCGGGTGCACCGTTCCCCTGCGCGTCCCGGCGTCGGCGTCCCGCCCCCGCGGAACCCACGTCGGCCTCGTCGAGGGCACCCCGGCCCACCACGTCGCCTGAGCCAGGACCCCCTCGCTTCCCGCCGGGCGGCCGCACGAGCTACGGCCGGTACGCCCGGACGTGCTCGGGGACGGCGATGCCCGCGGCCAGGTCCGGCCCCGGCTCGGGCTCGCCGGCCACGCCGCGCAGCGGCAGCACCCCGGCCCAGTACGGCAGGTCCAGGTCCTCGGCGTCGTCGTTCGGCGGGCCGGTCCGGACCTTCACCGACACCTCCTCCAGCGGGAGCACCAGCACCGTGGTGGCGGCGAGCTCCCTGCGGTCGGGCGCGCGGCTTCCGGCGCTGCGCCCCGGGACGACGCCGTCCACCAGCGCCGACAGGGCGCGCGCCTTCTCCTCCGGGTCGGTGACGACGGTCGCGGTGCCCAGCGCGACCACCGACCGGTAGTTGATCGAGTGGTGGAACGCCGAGCGGGCGAGCACCAGCCCGTCCACGAGCGTCACGGTCACGCAGACGTCGAGCCCGCCGTCGATCGCGCGGCGCAGGGCGCGCGCCCCCGTGGAGCCGTGCAGGTAGAGCCGGTCGTCGATGCGGGCGTGCAACTGCGGGAGGACGACGGGCCGCCCGTCGACGACGAACCCGGCGTGGCACACCAGCGCCTCGTCGAGGACCGCGTGCACGGTCGCGCGGTCGTAGCCGACGCGCTCGCGGATGCGGGTGGGAACGGTTCTGGGGCCGGCCGGATAGGTCACGGCGACGATTCTCCGGACGCCCGCCAGCGATTTGCGCGCGGTCAGGCCGGATCGAGACTCCGGACGTGCGCCACCACCAGCTCGCCGGTGCGCTCGGCGGCGAGCTCGGGGATCCAGTGCGGCAGGCCCTCGATCACCTCGAGCCGGTAGGGGCCGGTCACGTACTGCCGGGTGGCGTCCGTGGCCGCGCGGCCCAGGAAGGGGTCGCCGGTGCTCCAGACGTGCAGCGTCGGCACCCCCACCCGGCCGATCGCGTCCCGGGCGCCGAACGGCAGCGCGCGGTACCAGTTGAGCGCCGCGGTGAGGGCGCCGGGCTCCTGCATCCGCCGTACGTAGCGGTCGACCACCTCGTCCGGCAACCCTCCGCGGTGCAGGACCCGGCGCAGCGCCGACCCGCCCCCGGCCAGCAGCAGGCGCTCCGGGACGACCGGCAGCTGGAACAGCGCCATGTAGGCCGACCGCAGCCCCTGGTCGCTGGTCACCAGCGACTTCGCCATCGCCGCGGGGTGCGGCACCGACAGCGCGGTGAGGGTGCGCACCCGCTCGGGGTACCAGGCGCCCAGCGCCCAGCCGACGATGCCGCCCCAGTCGTGGCCCACGACGTGTGCGGACTCCAGCCCGGCGGCGTCGAGGAGCGCCAGCACGTCCTGCGCGGTCTCCCGCAGCCGGTAGTCGGCGCGCCCGAGGGGGCGGGAGCCGGGGGAGTAGCCGCGCTGGTCCGGGGCGAGGGTCCGCAGCCCCGCGCCGTGCAGCACGGGCGCCAGCCGGTCGAAGGCGCTGGAGTCCTGCGGGAAACCGTGCAGCAGGACCACCGGCACACCGTCCGCCGGGCCGGCGTCGCGCACGTCGAACTCCATGCCCTGGCGGCGGAAGCTGTCCATGCCGCGACCCTGCCCCCGGGCCGCCGGGACCGCCAGCCGGTGCGACGGCGCCGTCAGCCGGTCCGTCGGCGCGGTCGGCCGGGGGAACCCGGCCCGGTGCGGCGCAGGACCCGGGCGATCAGCAGCGTGGCCGTGGCCGCCTCGGCCGCGCGGTCCCGGTCGGGCTCGGGATAGCCCCGGGTCTGGAAGGCGTCGGTCAGGGTGAGCACCCAGCGGGCCGCCGTCGCGGCGGGCATGCCGGGGTCGGCCGACCCGTCCCGGCACATCCGCTCGACCAGCTCGGCGACGCCGGCGAGCATCCGGCGGTCGTTCGCGGCGACCAGCCCGGCCACCTCCGGGTCGCGGTGCGCCTGGGCCAGCACCTCGACGACGAGCCCCGCCATGAGCGGATGGGCCGCCTCGGCCGCCAGCCGGTCGACGATGCCGGTCAGCGCCGTCCACGGGTCCGGCTGCCGTCGGGCGGCGGCGAAGGCCTCGTCCCACTCCTCCCGGTCGGCGTCGAACAGCGCGAGGAAGACGGCGCGCTTGGACGGGAAGTAGTGGAACAGCGCGCCGCTGGAGATGCCGGCCGCGCGGGCGATCTCGGCGGTGGTGGTGCCGGCGAGGCCCTGGGTGGCGAACAGCTCCAGCGCCGCCCCCACGATGGCCATCCGGCGCTCCCGGTGCCGGACGGGGTCAACGGTGCGCATCCGGGTCATCCTCTCCCGGGGGTGGCCGGCGCCGGCGACGGGCCTCGCGCACGGCCAGGACGACGCCGACGAGCACCGGGACCCAGAACTTCGCCGTCGCGAGCACCGCGGCCACCCAGCCGGGCGGCGCGAGGTCGGGCAGGTCCACGTCGGGCCACGGGATCGAGGGCAGGTCGACGTCCGGCCAGGGGATCGACGGCAGGTCGAGGGCGGGGACCAGCCCCGCCAGCCACTGCAGGAGTGGCCGCACCAGCGCCTGCAGCAGCACGGCCAGCCCCAGCAGCGCGGCCAGCGCCTTGCCGACGCCGAGGACGACGTGCCGGGTGGCCCACAGCCGGGGGTGCCGCTGCTCGAAGGCCTGCACGCGCGCGGCCGCCGTCCCGGGTGCGGGGGAGAAGGGGTGGCGCTCGGCGGTCGCCAGGGCGGCGGGGTCCGCATCGGGATCGGGATCGGCGTCGTCGTCCCCGGGGGCGTCGGCGGCCGGCCGCAGCAGCACCGTGCGCAGTGCCACGCCGGGCAGGGGGGTGACCACGACGACGACCGCCGCCCTCCCGTCGCCGAGGCGGACCGGCAGGCGGAGCAGGCCGAGGCCGTCCACCTCGGCCGCGGGGGCGGAATCGACCAGCAGCGTGACCCGTGTCCGGACGCCACGGCGCGCGATCCGGACCTCGAGGAGCCGCTCGTGCCAGCGGAGGCGGGCGCCGGTCATGAGGGCATTGTCCGACCGGTCGCTCGGTTTATCAATGCCCCGATCCCCGAGGGCCGACGATCGGGGACACTGCAGGAGTGGTTCAGGAGCTGATCGTGCTGGTCGACGAGGACGGAACGGCGATCGGCAGCATGCCCAAGCCGTTGGTGCACCACGGGGAGACGCCGTTGCACCGGGCGTTCTCCGCCTACCTGTTCGCCGACGACGGGCGGCTCCTGGTGACCCGCCGCGCGGCGGACAAGCAGACGTTCCCGGGGATGTGGACCAACACGGTCTGCGGGCATCCCGGCCCCGACGAGGACGACGCCGCCGCGATCGCCCGCCGGGCCGGCTTCGAGCTCGGCCTCGGCGTCGCCGACCTGCGTCCGGCGCTGCCCGGCTACCGCTACCGCGCCGAGTTCCGTGGCGTGGTGGAGAACGAGATCTGCCCCGTCTACCTCGGCCGGTTCACCGGCACCCCGGCGCCGGACCCGACCGAGGTCGGCGACTGGCAGCTGCTGGAGTGGACGGCGTTCCGGCGCCGGCAGGAGACCGAGGGCGACGCCTGGTCGCCGTGGTGCCGCGAGCAGGCGCGCTTGATCGAGACCGCCGGGCTCGTCCCGGCCGCCTGAGGAGACTGTCGCGCGCGAAGTGCTGGCGGAGCCGTAGCCGGGGGACGACGGCGCGTGGCGGGCGCGCGGGTGCCGGGGTGTCGCTGGCCGGGACGCGCGCAGCGGCCTCCCTAGCGTCCCGCCTCGTGGACCGCCGACGACTCCTGCTGCTGGCGGCCGGCGGGGTGCTCGGTGCCGCCGTCGGCCGGGGAACCGCCGAGCTGGTGGCGGACCGGGAGGGCGGGGCGTGGCCGGTGGCCCTGCCCGCCGCGGCCACCCCCCAGCAGCCTCCGGGCACCAGCCCGCCGCCGTCCGGGGTGGTCGACCGGCTCCCCGGGACCGGCAGCCGGCTCGCCCTCACCATCGACGACGGCGTCAGCTCCGCCGTGGTCGCCGCCTTCGCCGAGCTCGCCGCCGACACCGGGCTGCGCCTGACGTTCTTCCCCAACGGCTGCTACCGCTCCTGGTCCGACAACGCCCGCGCGCTGCGACCGCTGGTGGACTCCGGGCAGGTGGCGCTGGGCAACCACACCTGGTCGCACGCGGACCTGCGCACCCTGGACGACGCCGCGGTCGCCGAGGACATCGGCCGCAACCGGCGGTTCCTCGCCGACACCTTCGGCGCGGGGGAGACCCCGTTCTTCCGGCCGCCCTACGGCTCCCGCGACGAGCGGGTCGACCGCATCGCCGCCGACTGCGGGCACCCCACCGTCGCCATGTGGGAGGGCACGCTGGGAGACCACCGGGTGCTCGGGGCGGAGGAGCTGATGGCCGCGGCCCGGCGGTGGTTCGCCGCGCAGTGCATCGTGATCGGGCACGCCAACCACGACACCGTCACCACGGTGCTCGACCAGCTGGTGGAGCTGATCGAGGAGCGCGCGCTGGAGACGGTCACGCTGGCCGACGTGTGGGCCGCGCCGCGCTGACCGGCGGTGCGGGGGGGCGGCCACCGGTGCGGAAGGGCTCTGTTGCTCCGTGCAGAAGCGCGGTATTGCCCGGGGCAGAAGGGCGGAGTCGCCCGGATCGTCGTCGACCTGCGGCATCCGGCGGCATCGGCGAGGCTGGCGGGGACGCCGTGGTCGCGGCGGCGCGGACGGCGTGGGGGAGGCGAGGATGGCGGGCAGTCGGTCGCTGGACGGGCGGGTCGCCCTCGTCACCGGCGGGGCGAGCGGGCTCGGGCGGGCCACCTGCGTCGCGCTGGCCGGGGCCGGCGCGCACGTCGTCGTCGCCGACATCGACGCCGCGGGCAGCGAGCGGACGGCGCAGCTGGTCGGCGAGGCGGGCGGAAAGGCCGACGTCGTCGCCCTGGACGTCACCGACGACGCCGGCCGCCGGGCCGTGGTCGCGCAGCTGTTCGAGCAGCACGGCGACGCGTTCGACGTCCTGGTCAACGTCGCGGGCATCGACCGGCCCGGCTACGTCACCGACATCGACCTCGCCGACTACCAGCGGGTGCAGGCGGTCAACTGCGAGGGCCCGCTCTTCCTCACCAGCGAGTTCATGAAGCGGGTCCAGCACCTGCCCGAGGGGCGCACGGCCGACGTCGTCCACATCGTGAGCCTCTCGGCCGTCACCTCCGGCAGCGGCGCGATCGCCTACAACGGCTCCAAGGCCGGCTTCCTGAACGCCACCCGGTGCATCCAGCGGGAGCTGAGGGAGAAGGCGACCCGGGCCGACGACGGCACCGAGCGGCCGTTTCCCTGCCGGGTGCAGGCGGTGATCCCCGCCGCGATGGACACCCCGATGATGGAGCAGTGGGGGATCCCACCGCACCTGATGATGCCGCCGTCCGCGGTCGCGGAGATGGTCCGCTACCTCATCACCCTGCACCCGTCGGCCTTCGTGCCCGAGATGCAGATCGTGCCCCGTCTCGAACCGAACTTCCCCCGCTGAGGAGTGTCGCGATGACCGAGCCCGACGAGCTCGACCTGCCCGACTCGGGCATGGCGAGCGGATCCGACGCCGGCGCGCCCGGCGAGCGCCTGCGCGGGGGAGACCTGAGCCCGGACGAGCAGCGGCTGCTCGCGGAGCTGCAACGGGGGGTCGAGAGCCTGGACCGCGGCAGCGACGCCGAGCTGCGCGCCGCCGCGGACGAGGTGCCGCTGCCGGCGAAGGGCGGCCTCCAGGGCGACGGCCTGGAGGCGGAGTTCAGCGCACCGGAGCGGTAGCGCCGCCTCAGCTCTGCAGGCGGACGACGACGAGCGCGACGTCGTCCTCGGCCCCGTCGGGCACGAGCTGGGCCAGCACGCCGTCGCAGACCTCCTCGACGGGGGCCGAGCGCAGCTCGGCGAGGGCATCCCGCAGCCGCTCCACCCCGGTGTCGAACAGCTGGTCGCGGCGCTCCACCAGGCCGTCGGTGCAGAGCACCAGGGTGGAGCCGTCGGCCAGGACGGTGTCGGTGTCGGACCGGTGGGCGCCGGGGGAGACGCCGAGCAGCAGGCCGGGGCGGCCGCCGTCGAGCACCCGCACCGTGCCGTCGGGGTCCACGACCAGCGGGGGCAGGTGGCCGGCGCTGGCCCAGCGGACCGTGACGCGCCCGTCGACCCCGGGCGTGAGCCGGGCCAGCAGCACCGTGGCCATGGCGCCCAGCCCCAGGCCCTCGATCGCGGCATCGAGCCGGCCCAGCACGCAGGCCGGGCCGGCGGCGTTGTCGTAGGCGATGCCCCGCAGCAGGCCGCGCAGCTGCGCCATGTCCGCCGCGGCCGCCGTGTCGTGGCCGACGACGTCGCCGATGACCAGCACCGTGGAGCCGTCGGGCTGGGTGAACACGTCGTACCAGTCGCCGCCGACCTGGGCCTCGCGCGTGGCGGGCACGTAGCGCACGGCCATGCGCAGGTCCGGGCGGCTGGGCGGGTCCGACAGCAGGCTGCGCTGCAGGATCTCGGCGGCGCGGACGATGCTGCGCTGCCGCGCGTAGAGCGCCTCGAGCAGATGCGTGCGCAGCTCCGTGGCCTCGGCGATCTCCTGCGGGGTCCACGCCTCGGACCGGCCGCGCACGGTCTCCCGCCACCGCTCGAAGGACTTGCGCGGGCTCAGCCGGATCTCGTCGCCCTCGCGCTCGGCGATCGCCTTGTTGTCCGGGTCGCCGCCCCAGTCGATCTGCTGCACCGTCTCGCCCCGGTGCCACAGCAGGTACTGGCCCTCCAGCAGCGGCAGCACGAGCACGCCGCAGGCCACGTCGACGGGCGCGCCCAGCTGGGGCGCGAGGGCGGGCAGGGCATCGGTGGCGACGACGTCGTCCCCCAGGCCGGCGGCCCAGGCGGCGACGGCGGCCGCGATCCCCTCGGGCAGCGGCGCGCCCCGGCTGCCGGCGGCGCCCTGCAGGCACACGCTCACCCCCTCGCCGGGGATGAGGTCCAGCAGGCTCGGGGAACCGAGCAGGGTGTCGGTGAGCGGGCGGTCCTCGTCGAGGGTGGCGGCGGTGAGCCAGGCGAGGGTCGAGCGCACCCGCAGCGCGCGGTGCACCTCCTCTTCCGAGGCGCGGTCGACCAGCCGCAGCGACAGCGTCGAGCCGAGGAACTCCGCGGCCGCCCGGGTGGCGAAGGGCGGGGCGTGCGTGCCCGCGTAGTGGTGGCAGGCGATGAGCCCCCACAGCCGGTCGTCGCGCAGCAGCGAGATCGACATGGAGGCGCGCACGCCCATGTTCCCGAGGTACTCGCAGTGGATCGGCGAGACGCTGCGCAGCGTGGAGTAGGTGAGGTCCAGCGGCTCACCGGTCGCCGGGTGCGCCGTCGGCTCGATCGGCGCCGGCGCGTAGTCCACGTCGGAGATGAGCCGGATCCAGTTCTTCTCGTACAGCGCCCGGGCCTGGGCCGGGATGTCCGATGCGGGGTAGTGCAGCCCGAGGAACGAGTTCAGGCCGTCGACCTTGGCCTCGGCCACGACCTCGCCGTTGTAGTCGGCGTCGTAGCGGTAGACCATCACCCGGTCGAAGCCGGTCAGCGACTGCACCGCGCGGGCGGTGATGTCGTAGAGCTCCTGCAGCGACGAGGCGCGGTTCAGCTCGCCGACGGTGCCGCGCACCGCCTGGTAGGTGTTGGGGAACGAGAAGGGCCGCGGGCCGCGGGCGGGCTCGAGCTCGACCACCAGCGTCGTGACCGCGGGCAGATCCGGGGTGGCGTCGCCGGCGGCGCGCAGCGCCACGCGGTGCAGGATCGCGTCGACCGGCACCGGCTGGCCGCCGACGTCGAGGGTCAGCTCGATCGGGTTCCGCTCGCGGAGGTCGCCGAAGGCGCTGGCGGAGCGGGCGACCGCGTCGGCGGCGGGCACCCCGAGCACCTCCGCCAGCGACCGGCCCAGCGCGGACTCCCACGGGACGCCGATCAGGTCGGCCAGGTTGCGCGAGGCCTGCTGGACCACCTGCCCGGGCTCGTCGACGGTCAGCAGCACGCCGCGCGGCTGGATGCTGCCCGGCACGTGGATCGGCTCGCGCTCGCAGTTGCTCAGGTCGATCGGCGTCCCGGGCGGGAGGAGCTCGACCTCCCCGCTCACGCCCCGTCCGCCGTCCGCGCGGCGGAGCACCAGTCGGCGAGGACCGTGAACGTGCCGCGGGCGGCGCCCACCACGCGGTCGGCGTCCCCGCCGCCGGCCACGTGCCCCCGGACGGCGCGCCGGAAGGCCTGCCACATCGGGCCGGTGTCGGGGCCGTACGGGCTGAACGCGCGGAGCCGGACGCCGCCGGAGAGATCCGGCAGCGTGGCCAGGTGCCGGTCGATGAACGTGCCGCCGAGGGTGGAGCCCTCCAGCACGTACATCCGGCCGAGCGCGGCGTCGGTGTCGGCGACGGGCGGGAGTTCCGGACGGGCGGGGAGCCCGTCGGCGTGCCCGAGGGTCGCGAGGTCGGCGGCGAACAGCCCGGCACGGCGGCGCCGGCTCCACGTGAGGGCCTCGGCGGCGGCGGGTTCCCGCTCGGCCCAGGCGTCCAGCCCCTCCTCGGCGGCCAGCCAGAAACCGAGCATCAGGGTGAGGACGACGGCCAGCCGCTCCCGGGTGAGCTCCGGGTCCACGAGGCCGAGGATCTCCTCGACGCGCTCGTGCTCCGGGGCCGTCGCCGACCGCAGCACCGTGAGGACGTCGGCGCCCCCGCTCTCTCGAGGCAACGCCTCTCCTCCTCCAGCCGAACCGCTCCCGAGCCTAGGTCACCGGGAGCGCGCGGTCCCGATGCCCCGGTCGGAGGGGCGGCCGGCGAGCCCTGGCAGCGGCGGCTCCCCGCGCCTAGCGTCGACCGGACCGTCCCCGGTCGCCGGAGGTCGCCGTGCTGAGCTCCAGGGCAGTCCTGCTGGCCGCCTCCCGCCGGCCGGCACTGCGCCGGGCGCTGGTGGGCCTGCCGGTCACCCGCCGCGTCGTCGACCGCTTCGTGGCCGGGGAGACGCTGGAGGACGCGCTGACCGCCGTCCGCCGCCTCGCCGCGGACGGCGTCGCGGTGACCCTCGACCACCTCGGCGAGGCGGTGACCGACCCGGCGACGGCCCGCCGGTCCCGCGACGCCTGCCTCGCCGCGCTGGAGGGGCTGGCGCCGCTGCGGCTGGGTCCCGCCGCGGAGCTGTCGGTGAAGCTGTCGGCGTTCGGCCAGGCGCTGCCCGGGGGAGAGGCGCTCTCGCTGGAGCTGGTCCGGCCGGTGGTCGCGGCGGCGACCGGGCTGGGCACCACCGTCACCCTGGACATGGAGCAGTCGGCCACCGTCGACGCCACCCTCCGCACGCTCGCCGCGCTCCGCTGCGACTTCCCGGGCACGGGCGCGGTCCTGCAGGCGGCCCTGTTCCGCACGGCGGACGACGTGGCGGCCCTGGCCGTCCCCGGGGCGCGGGTCCGCCTGGTCAAGGGCGCCTACGACGAGCCGCCGTCGGTCGCGCACGTCGACCGGGACGACGTCGACGCCGCCTACGCGCGCTGCCTCGGGGTGCTGATGCGCGGCGGCGGGTACCCGATGGTCGGCAGCCACGACCCGCGGATGGTCGCGCTGGCCCGGCGGCTGGCCGCCGAGTACGGGCGCGCGGCGGACTCCTGGGAGGTGCAGATGCTGTACGGCATCCGCTCCGCCGAGCAGGTCCGGCTGGCCGCCGCGGGCGTGCGCGTGCGGGCGTACGTGCCCTACGGCGCCGACTGGTACGGCTACCTCGTGCGCCGGCTGGCCGAGCGGCCGGCCAACCTCCGCTTCTTCCTGCGCTCCCTCGTCCCCGGCTGAAGGGAAGGCCCGCCATGGACGGCAGCACGCGCGTCCCCCCGCCCCGCAACGAGCCCGTGCTGACCTACGCCCCGGGCAGCCCCGAGCGGGCGGAGCTGCGGACCCGGCTCGCGGAGCTCGCCGGCGCACCGCTGGAGCTGACCCTCACCCTCGGCGACGAGCAACGCATGGCCGGCGGCGAGCGCTTCGACGTCGTCCAGCCGCATCGGCACGCGGCCGTCCTCGGCGTCTGCGCGCAGGCCACCCCCGCCGACGCGCAGGCGGCGATCCGGTGCGCCCGGGACGCCGCCCCCGCCTGGCGGGAGCTGTCCCCCGACGACCGCGCCGCCGTCTTCCTCCGGGCCGCCGACCTGCTCGCCGGGCCGTGGCGGCAGACCCTCAACGCCGCCACGATGCTCGGTCAGAGCAAGACCGTGCAGCAGGCGGAGATCGACAGTGCGTGCGAGCTCGCCGACTTCTGGCGCTACAACGTGCACTTCGCCCGGCAGGTGCTCGCCGAGCAGCCGGAGTCCGCCCCCGGCACCTGGAACCGCAGCGACCACCGCCCGCTCGAGGGCTTCGTCTACGCGATCACCCCGTTCAACTTCACCGCGATCGCGGGCAACCTGCCGACCGCCCCGGCGTTGATGGGCAACACCGTCGTCTGGAAGCCGGCGCCGACCCAGCAGTTCGCCGCGCACTTCCTGATGCGACTGCTCGAGGCGGCCGGCCTGCCGCCCGGGGTGATCACCATGGTGACCGGCGACGGCGCGGCGGTCTCGGAGGTGGCGCTGGCCGACCCGGCGCTCGCCGGCATCCACTTCACCGGGTCGACGCGGGTCTTCCAGCACCTGTGGCGCACCGTCGGGGAGAACATCGGGGGGTATCGCTCCTATCCCCGCCTCGTGGGAGAGACCGGCGGCAAGGACTTCGTCGTCGCCCATCCCTCGGCCGACGTCGACGTGCTGCGCACCGCCCTGGTCCGCGGCGCGTTCGAGTACCAGGGGCAGAAGTGCTCGGCGGCCTCGCGGGCCTACGTGCCGCGCAGCGTGTGGACGCGGCTGCGGGACGACCTGGTCGACACCACCGAGGCGCTGTCCATGGGCGACGTCAGCGACCTGTCGCACTTCCTGGGCGCGGTGATCGACCGCCGCGCCTTCGACCGCCTCGCCCGGGTGCTGGACCGGGCCCGGTCGGACGACGCCCTGACCGTGGTCGCCGGCGGCACCGCGGACGACGCCGAGGGCTTCTTCGTCCGGCCCACGATCGTCGAGGGCACCGACCCCGGGCACGAGGTCTTCACCACCGAGTACTTCGGCCCGGTGCTCGCGGTGCACGTCTACGACGACGCCGACTACGACGCGGTGCTCACCCAGCTGGAGTCGGTGGCGCCGTACGCGCTGACCGGGGCCGTCGTCGCCCGGGACCGCGCCGCCATCGCCGCCGCCGAGCGGGTCCTGCGCTTCGCGGCCGGGAACTTCTACGTCAACGACAAGCCCACCGGGGCCGTCGTCGGTCAGCAGCCCTTCGGCGGCGGCCGCGCCTCGGGCACGAACGACAAGGCCGGGGCCGCGCAGAACCTGCTGCGCTGGACCAGCACCCGGGTGATCAAGGAGACGTTCGTGCCGCCGACCGACTACCGCTACCCGCACATGTCCTGAGCGGAGTCGCCGGTCGACCGGCCACGATCAGGTCCCCTGATCATGCGGCGTCCTCCCTCACCGCAGGAGGTGAGGGAGGACGCTGCGGGATCAGGTTCCCTGATCCCCGCGGGGCGCCGCGGGCCAGCGGACCAGCCCGTCCGGGCCCAGGACGGCGCCCTCGGCCGGCGGGTGCGGCGTGGTCCGCCCGTCGGGGAGGAGGTGGCGGACGGGCAGGCCCCGGCCGAGGACGACGACGTCGGCGATCAGCCGCCGGTGGCAGCGCCACCACACGCTCTCGCTGCACATCACCGCGACCGTCGCAGCGGCCGCCTCGGCCAGCACCTCGTCCAGCGCGGCGGCGAACTCCGGCGTGCGGGTGTGGGCGGCGTACGCGGCGAACTGGGCGACGGTCCACCAGTCGTCGGCGACGGGCTCCCCCGTGGGCAGGTGCCGGCGCCCGCCCAGCCGCTCCTCCCACCGGTACCCGACCCCGACGCCGGGTAGCCACGCCGCCAGGGCCTCGCGGCCGACGTCGGGGTTGCTACGGCTGCCGGGGAAGCGGCGCACGTCCACCACGAGGTCGACCCCGGCCGCCGAGAGACGGGGGCCGAGCACCTCGCGGGGGGCGGGCCCGTGGCCCACGGTCAGCAGCCGCACGCCTGCTCCCTACCCCGGGGACGGTGCCGCCGACGCGCGGGCCATGCTGGTCGGCGGGCCGCTCGGGCCCGGGGGAGGGCAGGAATGGACGGCGGGCGGGCGGCGCGGACGTCGTTGCTGCGGGAGCCGGCCCTGCAGGCGCTGCTCGCCGTCACCGTGCTCGGGTTCGCCAGCTACTGCCTGACCCTGGCGTCGCTGCCCACCTACGCCGTCGAGGGCGGTGCGGACGCGAGCACCGCCGGGGTGGTGACCGCGGTCTTCCTCGGGGTGACCATCGCCGCCCAGATCGCCGTGCCGGCCCTGACCGCGCGGTTCGGCACCGGGCCGGTGCTGGCGCTGGGACTGCTGGCGATGGGGCTGCCCTCCCCGCTGTACGCCTTGGACGACGGCCTGCTCTGGCTGTCCGTGCTGTCGGCGGTCCGCGGGGTCGGGTTCGGCATCATCACCGTCCTCGGGGCGCTGCTGGCCGCGGCGGTGGCGCCCGCGGAGCGCCGCGGGGAGGCGATCGGCCTGTACGGCCTGGCCGTCGCCGTGCCGAACCTGATCGGCGTCCCGGCGGGGGTGGCGCTGGTCCTCGACGGGCACGCGGCGTGGATGGCGTGGCTGTCCGCCTCGCCGCTGCTGGGGCTGCTGTTCCTGCCCGCGCTGATGCGGGCCGCGGCGCCGCTCGTGCCCTCGCCCGGTGGCGGGGCGGGCAGGCGCGCGGTCGGGGCGGCCCTGGCGCCGTCGGCGGTGCTGCTCGCGGTCACGCTCGCCGGCGGCGGGGTGGTCACGTTCCTGCCGATCGAGCGACCGGACGGCGCGCTGGCCACCGTGGCGCTGGTCGTCATGGGCGTCGGGGCGGCCCTGGCCCGCTGGCGCGTGGGCGTGCTGGCCGACCGGCTGGGCACCCGCCTCCTGCTGCCGGCGGGGGTGGCGGTCGGCGCCGTCGGCATGGCCCTGCTGGGCGCCGGCCTGCGGTGGGACGACGCCGCGCTGCTGGTCGGGGTCGCGCTGTTCGGGATCAGCTACGGCGCGGTGCAGAACCTGACGCTGCTGACGGCCTTCGCCCGGGCGGGAGCGGGTGGGGCGACGGCAGCCAGCGCGATGTGGAACGCCTCGTTCGACGCGGGCACGGCGATGGGTGCCCTGGCGCTCGGCTGGGTCGCCGGCGGGCTGGGCCTGCCGTGGACCTACGCCTGGGTCGCGGTCCTGCTGGCGGTCACGACCCCGCTGGCGGTGGCGGCGACCCGGCCGGTGGCCGCGGTGGCCCGTCCGCCGGAGGCATAGGACGCCGCCGGCCGACCTCGGAACTTCCTCGACCCGCATGTCAACCTCGGCGGGAGTCGTGCGTCTGTCCTGGTGGGAGATCGGCGACGCGAGAGGCGGTGCGTGGGTGGACGCCACGGAGGAGCTCGTGCCGCACGACCGGGACGCGGCCGTCGAGGTGCTCTTCCGGGCGGAGTGGGCGTCCCTGCGGAGGCTCGGCTTCCTCCTCACCGACGACCTCGGCCTCGCCGAGGACCTGGCCCAGGAGGCGTTCCTGGGGTTGCACCGGCGGTGGGGCGATCTCGACGACAGGTCGTCGGCGGCGGCCTACCTCCGCTCGTCGGTGGTGAACGGTGCCCGGTCGGCGCACCGGCGGCGAGCGCTGGCCCGCCGGCGCCCGCCGCCGCCCGACCCGGCCTCGACCGCCGGCCCCGACGCCGGGCTGCTGCTGGCCGAGGAGCACCGCGCCGTCCTGGGGGCGGTCCGCCGGCTGCCGAGGCGCCAGCGGGAGGTGCTGGTGCTGCGGTACTGGTCGGGGCTGAGCGAGGCCGAGATCGCCCGCACGCTCGGGGTGTCCGCGGGCACCGTCAAGACCAGTGCGTTCCGCGCGCTGGCCACGCTGTCGAACCGCCTGGGAGCCACCGATGAGCACTGACATCGAGCAGCGCCTGGAGCGCGCCTTCGCCGCCTATGCCGACCTCGCCGGGGCAGACCCGGACAGCGCCCTCGACAGCCGATCCGCGCCGTCCGGCCCGCCCCGGCGCAGCCGGGTCCGCCGCTGGGCGCCACCCCTCGCACTGGGCACCGCCGTGGCAGCGGCCGCCGCGGGCGTCTTCCTCGTGGTCGGCGACGGGGGTGGCGAGCCGTCGGGCGGGCATGCGGCGGCCGCGACCTGGGAGTCGCCGCAGTTCACCGACCCCGCCGACCGGGCGGAGGCGGCCGAGGAATACCTCCGCCTCCTCCGGGGGAGCCAGGACGCGGGGGCCTTTGTGCCGCCGCCGTACCGGACCCTCGCGGAGGCCCTGCCCAACACGCGGTTCCGGTTGCCCGACGGTTCGGTCGGCGGGCCCGCGACGGAGCTCGTCGTCGTCGGCCGCGTCACGCAGGTCGGCCCGGGACGGGGCTTCTACACCCCACCGGGAGGCGACGAGCCCGACACCGTGGTGACGGCGTTCGACGATCCCCGCGACCTCGAGTGGCGAACGGTGCATGCACAGGTGGACGTGACGACGGTGCTCGGCGGGCAGCTGAATGTTCGGACGATCGTGGTGGGTGTCCCCTGGGGCCCCGATGTCCCCTTCGAGGTGGCGCGGGACGGACTGCCCGCGCTGGGCGAGGTCGTCCTCTTCCTGAGGTCGGGGGCCTTCGCCTACGACCCGAGCATCCACCGCGTGGAGTGGGGCGGCGCGGACCTGCTCGTCACGGTCGGCGACGACGGACGGCTGGCCCTGCCCGACTTCGACCCGACGGAGGCGGAGCGCTTCCTGGCCGGCACTCCCACCCTGGACAGCCTCCGGGCAGCGGCCGCGGCCCCGCCGCGGATCCTCCCGGTCCCGGAGTGACCCTCAGCCGGCGACGCGGTCGGCCGTCTCCCGCAGCCGGCGGAGCAGGAGCACCTCCTCGGCCGCCCGGCGGAGCCAGGTCCGCAGGCCGGCCGGGTCGGTGCGGGAGCGGTCGCGCAGCGCGCCGAGATGCACCTGCCGGGTGGCGGCCTGGGCGCGCTGCGCCGGGGGGAGCCGGCGGGCCTCGGTGCGCGCGATCGCGGTCAGCCCCGCGCCGACGAAGGCGAGGTCGCGGACCTCGGTGAGCTCCTCCAGCAGCGCCTCCGCGCTCGCCTCGTCGTCGGCCAGGCGGCGCAGCAGCTCGTCGGCCCGGTCGCGGCCGGCGGTGAGGTCATCGGGGGCGGTCACCCGCCCACTGTCCCACCGCCGGCCCGCCCTTCAGGCGTCGCGGCGCCGGAAGGCCACCGTCGCCACCGCGAGCAGCACCGCCACCTCGACGGCGAACACCGCGAACCCGGGCCACGGGTCGAGCAGCTCCGGATTGAACGACACCGGGGTCGCGACCGCCGAGCCGGCGTTGCCCGGGAGCACCTTGGCCACCCACTCGCCCCATCCGCCGGGCAGCAGGAACGCCATGTTGCCGACGACGAAGACGATCCCGAGCACCGTCGCCAGCGCCGCGGCGGTGTGCCGCACGAGGAGGCCGACCGCCATCGACAGCAGTCCCAGCCCGGCCAGGTAGAGGCCGCTACCGACGAGGGCGCGCAGCACGCCGTCGTCGTCCAGGGACAGGCCGATGCCCTCCGCGGAGAGGAACGCGTTGCCGCCCAGGTAGCCCGCGAAGGCCGTGACCGTGCCGGCCACGAGCAGGGTGCTGGTGAGGACGGCCGCCTTGGCCGCCAGCACCGGCCCGCGCCGGGGGACGGCGGCGAGGGTCGCGCGGATCATCCCGGTGCCGTACTCGCTGGTCGCCACGAGCGTGCCCAGCACCACGGCGGTGACCTGGGCGAGCATCAGGCCCCACGTGACGAAGGAGGCCGGCGACTCGTCGGCCTCGTCGCCGGCCAGCCACTCCGCGCTGGTGGCGCACACGAGCACGGTCAGCCCGGCGCCGAGCACGAACAGGGTCGCGACCGACCAGGCGGTGGAGCGCACCGACCAGAACTTGATCCACTCGGCGCGCAGCACGTTCCCGAAACCGGGCCGGGAGGCGCCGGCGGCGGCCGGCGGGGTGGTCGGGACGGGCCGGTCGGCGGTCACGGCGGCGGTCATCGCGCGGCCCCCGCGGGAGTGGTGCCGTACTCGACGCTGTCGGCGGTGAGGGTCATGAAGGCGTCCTCCAGGGACGACCGGACGAGCGTGAGCTCGTGCAGGACGAGGCCGTGCGCGCCGGCGAGGTCGCCGATGCCGCTCGTGTCGAGGCCCTCCACGCGCAGCCCCTCGCCATCGGCGGTGACGTGGGCGCCGGAGCGGCGCAGCACCGCGGCGAGCTCGCCCGACTGCGGGCTGCGCACCCGCACGTGCGCGGCGGCGTGCCGGGCGATGAAGTCCGCCGTGGGGCAGTCGGCGAGCACCCGGCCCCGCCCGATGACGACCAGGTGGTCGGCGGTCAGCGCCATCTCGGCCATGAGGTGGCTGGAGACGAACACGGTGCGCCCCTCCGCGGCCAGCTGCCGGGCGAGGGTGCGGACCCAGCGGATGCCCTCGGGGTCCAGGCCGTTCACCGGCTCGTCGAGGACGACGACGGCGGGGTCGCCGAGCAGCGCCACGGCGATGCCGAGCCGCTGGCTCATGCCGAGGGAGAACCGGCCGACCCGCTGGTCGGCCACCCCTTCCAGACCGACGAGCCCCAGGACCGCGTCGATGCGCGTCGCGGGGAGCGCGTTGCTGGCCGCCAGCCAGCGCAGGTGGTTGCGGGCGGTGCGGCCCGGGTGCAGGGCGCGGGCCTCCAGCAGCGCGCCGACCTCGCGCAGCGGGGCGGGGGAGTCGGCGTAGCGGGAGCCGTTGACCGTGACGCTGCCGCTGGTGGGCCGGTCCAGCCCCAGCACCATCCGCATCGTCGTCGACTTGCCCGCGCCGTTGGGGCCGAGGAAGCCGGTCACCCGGCCGGGCTCGACGGTGAAGGAGATGCCGTCGACGGCGGTCCGGGGGCCGTAGGTCTTGGTGAGGTCCCGGGCGATGATCACGGCGCCGTCCCGGGCAGGAGGGGAGGAGTCATGCCGTCGAGGCTGTCGGGCGCCGCCGTCCGGGGACATCCGGGAGCGCCCTGACCCGACCCCCATCCGTCCCCCAGGAGACCGCTCGGGGGTCTCCAGCCTGCCGAGATCGCCGATCTCGGCACCATCGGGGCCCGATGCCGCCGAGATCGCCGATCTCGGCGGGGGCAGGCGGCGGGGAGAGGGGGCGGACGGCGGGCGGGTCAGGCCGCGGCGCGGTCCGGGAGGAGCTGCCTGGCGAGCTCCACGGCCGCGGCGCGCCCGGCCCGGTTCGCGCCGATGGTGCTGGCGCTGGGGCCGTAGCCGACCAGGTGCAGCCGCGTCTCGCCGACGACCCGGGTGCCCTCCAGCGGGATCGCGCCGCCCGGCGCGCGCAGCCGCAGCGGCGCCAGGTGCCCGACGGCGGCGCGGAAGCCGGTGGCCCACAGGATCGCGTCGGCCCGGACCGACCGCCCGTCGTCCCAGACGACGCCGTCGGGGGTGATGCGGTCGAACACCGGCAACCGCTCGAGCAGGCCGCGGTCGCGGGCCCCGCGGACCCACGGGGTCACGACCAGCCCGGTGGTGCCGACGACGCTGCCCGGCGAGCGGCCCTCGCGGATCGCGGCGGCCACCCGGGCGACGGCCGCGCGTCCGGCGGCCTCGTCGAACGGGCCCTCCCGCCACACGGGCGGGCGCCGGGTCACCCAGGTCGTCGTCGCCACCTCGCCGATCTCGCCGAGCAGCTGGACGGCGGAGGCGCCCCCGCCCACGACGACCACCGACCCGCCGGCGAACTCCTCCGCCGACCGGTAGTCGGCGGCGTGCAGCTGCCGGCCGCGGAAGGTCTCCTGGCCCGGGTAGCGAGGCACGAACGGCCGGGTCCACGTGCCGGTGGCGTTGACGACGGCGCGGGCCGACCAGTCGCCGTCGGGGGTCTCGACGACGAACCCGAGGCCCGCCCGCCGGACGGCGGTGACGCGGACCGGCCGGTGCACCGGCAGGTCGAAGCGGCGCTCGTACTCGGCGAAGTAGGCCGGCACCGCCTCCGCGGCCGACTGCTCGCCCCGCCCGGGGAACGGCAGCCCCGGCAGGTCGTGCACGCGGTGGGTGGTGCCGACCGTCAGCGCGGGCCAGCGGTGCCGCCACGCGCCTCCGGGGCCGTCGTCGCCGTCCAGGACGACGAAGCCCCTCTCGCGGGCGAAGCCGAGGCGGGCGAGGTGGTAGGCCGTGCTCAGCCCGCCCTGGCCGCCCCCGACCACCACCACTCCACGGCCCGGCTGCTGGTCACACGCCGGTCAACGCCCCGACCGGCGCGGACCTTCCTCAGTCCGGGGTGCGCGACAGCGACGCCAGAGCCGCGCCGGAGACGGTGCGCAGCGGGCTCGCCGGGTCGAGCTCGAGGCGGAAGGTCACCGCGTCGGGGCGGGCCTCGACGAGGGTCACGGGCACCCGGCCCTCCTCCGGCGAGGTCCACCACCACCGCTCGGCCAGCACCGCCAGGCCGCGGGCGTGCAGGAACCCCGCCGCCTCCTCGCGGCCGCCGAACGTGGCCAGCTCGACGCCGAAGAGGGTGTGCGCCACCCACACGTCGGCACCGTCGCGCCGCTCGGCGGACAGCCGGCCGACCAGCTCGCCGTCGTGCGGGCGGTGCACGGGGAGCCGGGGCGGCGCCGTGCCGGGGGAGGGGGTCACGAGGCGACGGTAGGTGCCCCGACAAGGGGTTTTCGCAGCTCGAGGCCGGGTCGGCGGATCTTGCGGTGACCTTGCGGTTGCCGGGCGGGACGCCTGCGGTTCGGTCGGCAGAGTCCTCCTTGTCGCCGGGAACGGCGGCGCACCACAGCTCAGGCCCTCGCGGGCCCGGTTCGACCAGCGTCTCCATCGCACGGGGGGACGGAGCCGCTGGTCGGGGGGAGCCGGGAACGGGAAGGGCCGGACACGGTCGGCGTCTGCGACGCACGGGGGGACGCAGCCACCGACCGGGGGGAACGAGAGGGGCCGGCGCGGATCATCCGCACCGGCCCCTCTCGCCGTCCGGGCCGGGTCGTCACCGGTCGGCGAAGGCCTCCGGGGCGGCGGGGTCCTCGTGCATGAGATAGGCCGTCCGGACGCGGCCGTCCTCGAGGTAGTAGACGAACACCGACGCGTCCTCCACCGTCCTGCCGTCGATGTCCGCGCTCGCCCTGATGAAGACCACGGCGCGCTTCTCGTCGGGGACGACGACGTCCTCCAGGGTCAGCCGGACCGGGCCTCCGGCGACCTGGGACGCCTGGGTCCACAGGTGCAGGATGCTGTCCCAGCCCCGGTGCACGCCGCCGGTGATGCCGCCGCTGACGTCGACGTACGTGACGTCGTCGGTCATCAGCTGCCGCAGCGGCTCCACGTCGCCCCGTGCCATCGCCGCGTAGGCCGCGCGGATCCGGTCGGCGATCGCGGCCGTGTCCCGCTCGGTGCCCGTCGTCGTGGAGGTCATCCGGGTCCACCCCTGCAGCTCGCGGGCGCGGGACGGTGCGCCACGGCGACCGCCGTCCCGCGCCCCCGGAGGGCGGCCGCGCGAGCGACGCTAGGACCCGGCCCCGGGGCGCGGCAGGGGCCAAGGGCTCGGCGGCCGTGCGGTGAGGGGGGCGGGGAACGCGAGGGGCCGGTACGGATCGAGATCCGTACCGGCCCCTCCTGCCGTGCTGCCGGCGGTCAGGCGGTCGCACCCGCCGGCGCCGACGTCCGGATCAGGTGGTCGAACGCGCTGAGCGCGGCGGTGGAGCCGGTGCCCATCGCGGTCACGATCTGCTTGTAGGGCTCGGTCGTGCAGTCGCCCGCGGCGTAGACCCCGGGGATCGACGTCGCGCCGCGCTCGTCGACCACGACCTCGCCGCGCCGGGTCAGCTCGACGCTGCCCTCGAGCCACTCGGTGTTGGGCAGCAGGCCGATCTGGACGAACACGCCGGCCAGGTCCAGCCGCCGCGTCTCGCCCGAGGGCCGGTCGGTGTAGGTCAGGCCGGTCACCCGGTTGCCGTCGCCGAGGACCTCGCTGGTCGCGGCGGACAGGACGACGTCGACGTTGGGCAGGCTGTGCAGCTTGCGCTGCAGGACGTCGTCGGCCCGCAGCCGGTCGTCGAACTCGACCAGCGTGACGTGCTCGACGACGCCGGCCAGGTCGATCGCCGCCTCGACTCCGGAGTTGCCGCCGCCGATCACCGCGACGCGCTTGCCCTTGAACAGCGGGCCGTCGCAGTGCGGGCAGTAGGTGACGCCCTTGTTGCGGTACTCCTGCTCGCCGGGGACGCCGATGTGCCGCCACCGCGCGCCGGTGGCCAGGACCACGGCGCGGCCCTGGACCCGGGCGCCGCTGGCCAGCTCGACCGTGTGCAGGTCGCCGTCGGTCTCCGCCGGCACGAGCTTCGCGGCGCGCTGCAGGCCCATGACGTCGATCTCGTACTCGGCGGCGTGCTGCTCGAGCGCGGCGGCCAGCTTCGGGCCCTCGGTGTAGGGCACCGAGATGAGGTTCTCGATGGCCATGGTGTCGAGCACCTGGCCGCCGAGCCGCTCGCCGATCACGCCGGTCCGGATGCCCTTGCGGGCGGCGTAGATGCCGGCGGAGAACCCGGCGGGGCCGGCGCCGACGACGAGGACGTCGAAGGGGTCCTTGCCCTCGATGGCCTCCGCGGCGCGCTCGGTGGCGCTGGTGTCGAGCTTGCCCAGGATCTGCTCGAGGGTCATCCGGCCCTGGTCGAAGACCTCGCCGTTGACGAAGACGGTGGGGACGGCGAGCACGCCGCGCTCCTCCACCTCCTCGCGGAACACGCCGCCGTCGATGGCGGTGTGCCGGATCCGCGGGTTGAGCACGCTCATGACGTTGAGCGCCTGCACCACGTCGGGGCAGTTCTGACAGGTCAGGGAGAAGACGGTCTCGAAGGAGTACTCGCCGTCCAGGGCCTGGATCTGCTCGACCAGTTCGGGCGCGATGTTGGGGGTGTGGCCGCCGACGTGCAGGAGCGCGAGCACGAACGAGGTGAACTCGTGGCCCAGCGGCAGGCCCGCGAAGCGCACCGAGATGTCGGTCCCGACCCGCTCGATGGCGAAGGAGGGGCGGCGCTCGTCGTCGTCCCGCCGGACGTAGGTGACCTGGTCGGAGAGGGCGGCGACCTCGGTGAGCAGCTCGTCCGTCTGCGAGGACTTGGCGCTGTCGTCGAGGGAGGCGACCAGCTCGATCGGCCGCTTGACCAGGGTCAGGTGCTGGGCGAGCTGCTTGCTGAGGGCGGGGTCGAGCACGGGCACGGGAGGCCTCCGGGATGAGAGGGGGTGCTGGAGGAGCCGGGGGCCGGTGCGGGGCGGGGCGAGCGGCAGCCCGCCCCGCACCGGCGTGCGACGCCCGGGGGCGTCAGGTGCTGACCGGAGTCAGATCTTGCCGACGAGGTCCAGGCTCGGGGCGAGGGTGCTGTCGCCCTCTTCCCACTTGGCCGGGCAGACCTCGTTCGGGTGCTCCCGGACGTACTGCGCGGCCTTGGCCTTGCGCAGCAGCTCGGCGGCGTTGCGGCCGACGCCCTCGGACGAGATCTCCATGAACTGGATGACGCCGTCGGGGTCGATCAGGAACGTGGCGCGGTCGGCCAGGCCCTGGCCCGGGCGCATGACCTCGAAGTTGTTCGTGATCGCGCCGGTCGGGTCGCCGATCATCGGGTACTGGACCTTGACGATCGTGTCCGACGTCTCGTGCCACGCCTTGTGGGTGAAGTGGGTGTCGGTGGAGACCGAGTAGATCTCCACGCCGATCGCCCGGAAGTCCTCGTACAGGTCGGCGAGGTCGCCCAGCTCGGTGGGGCAGACGAAGGTGAAGTCGGCCGGGTAGAAGAAGACGACCGACCACTTCCCGCGCAGGTCGGTGTCGGAGACGTCGACGAACGCGCCGTTGTGGAACGCGGTGGCCGCGAACGGCTTGATCTCGGTGTTGATGAGGGCCATGGAGATGCCTCCGCTCGTTGGTGGGACTGCCGTGCTTTTCTTGAACCATACAAGAAAGGCACGAGCTGCCACGAGCGGGGCGCCGATGACCTGGATCACGTCTGCCCAGGTGGCGGGCCGGTTCGAGGTGTGGGACGGACGTCGCGGCGTGCCCGCGCCGGGCGCTCAGGCCCGGGCGAGCTCGTCGATCAGCCGCGCGCAGATAGCAGGGTCCTCGAGGACCATGTGGTGGTGCAGGCCCGGCACCCGGACCGCGCGGACGCCGGGCAGCATCCCGGTCACCTCCGCGGCCTTGGCGTCGTCCACCACGAGGCTGGCGCCCCCGGAGACGTATGCGACGGGGATCGTCAGGGAGGTCGCGGCGTGCATCACGTGCTCGTCGTAGAGCGTGGGGAACTGCTGCCCCCCGTGCTTCCACGTCCACCCGCCCTCGACGGCCCGGACCGAGTACTCGGCCACCGGGGCGAACAGCTCGGCGGGCGGCTCGGGCTGCGACGGGCCGAGCCGGAACGCGGCGACGGCGGCCTCCCGTGTCGGGTACACCTTCGGCGGCCGCGGCGGGGGGAGGGTGCGGCCCTTGAGGGTCTCGGGCACGAGGATCCCGCAGTCGATCAGCACGAGGCCGGCGATCCGGTCCGGGTGCCCGCCGCCGGCGAGCAGGGCCACGCGGCCGCCCAGGCTGTGGCCGACCACCACGGGCCGTCGCGCGCCCGCCGCCTCCGCGACCGCCACGATCTCCCGGGCCCACTGCTGGCCGGAGTACCCGGCGCGGTGCCCGCTGTCGCCGTGCCCGCTCAGGTCGAACGTGACCACGCGCCACCGGTCGGCCAGCAGCGGGACGACGGCGTGCCACCACACGTGGTGGGCGCCGTGGCCGTGGACGAGGACCAGGTCGCCGGCCCGGTCGTCGTCCTGGCGGCCGGTGACGGCGTAGCGCACCGGCGTCCCCTCGACGAGGACCTCGTGCGGCAGGACGGGGCTGGAACCGGGCACGGCTGGCATGGTGCACCACCGCGCGGCGGCCGGACGGCGACGGGATGCTCCTATCGGCGTCAAGCAGTGGAGACCAGGTCGTCAAAGTCGGCGAGTAGCGCGGTGTGGACCTCACGGACGACGTAGCGCTTGAGGCAGCGCATGATCTCTTTCTTGCTCAGTCCCTGGGCGGTGCGGCGGGCGACGTAGGCGCGGGTGCGGTCGTCGTGGCGCATCCGGCAGAGCACGATCCGATGGATCGCGTTGTTGGCGGCGCGGTCGCCGCCGCGGTTGAGCCG
>NZ_FOEE01000022.1 GCF_900110555.1 Trujillonella endophytica | reverse complement strand
GCCCTCGGTCCCGCGCACCTCGCGAGCTCGGTCACGGCTCTGCCCTCGGTCCCGCGCACCTCGCGAGCTCGGTCACGGCTCTGCCCTCGGTCCCGTGCACCTCGCGAGCTCGGTCACGGGACTGGCACCGGCGCGGCCAGCGCCATCCCCGGGGTGAGCACCTCGTGCCCGCCCAGCCAGGGGCGCAGGGCGGCGGGCACGTGCACCGAGCCGTCGGCGCGCTGGTGCACCTCGAGCAGGCAGGCGATGGTGCGGGCGATCGCGCAGAGGGTGCCGTTCAGGGTCGCCGCGGTCTGCGGCTTCCCGTCGGCGTCGCGGTAGCGGATGGACAGCCGGCGGGCCTGGAACGTGGTGCAGTCCGAGGTGCTCGTCAGCTCGCGGTAGGTGCCCTGGCTGGGGAACCAGGCCTCGATGTCGAACTTGCGGGCGGCGCTGGTGCCCAGGTCGCCGGCGGCGATGTCGACCACCCGGTAGGGCAGCTCCAGCGCCTGCAGGAACTCCTCCTCCCAGGCCAGGAGCCGGCGGTGCTCCGCGGCGGCCTCCTCGGGCCGGCAGAAGCTGAACATCTCGACCTTGTCGAACCAGTGCACGCGGATGATCCCGCGGGTGTCCTTGCCGTAGGAGCCGGCCTCGCGGCGGAAGCACGACGACCAGCCGGCGTACCGGCGGGGGCCGGCGGAGAGGTCCAGCACCTCGTTGCCGTGCATGCCGGCGAGCGCCACCTCCGAGGTGCCCACGAGGTAGAGGTCGTCGCGCTCGATCCGGTACACCTCCTCGTCGTGCTCGCCGAGGAAGCCGGTGCCCTCCATCGCCTCGGGCCGGACCAGCGCCGGGGCGACGACGGGGATGAACCCGGCCGCGACCGCCCGCGAGATGGCCAGCTGGGCGAGCGCGAACTCCAGCAGCGCGCCCGGACCGGTGAGGAAGTAGAAGCGGGCGCCGGAGACCTTGGCGCCGCGCTCCATGTCGATGGCGCCGAGGGCCTCGCCGATCTCCAGGTGGTCGCGCACCGCGAAGTCGTAGGTGGGCACCTCACCGACGGTCCGCAGCTCCACGGCGTCGTCCTCCCCGCCGGGCGGGACGTCGTCGTGCACCACGTTGGCGATCTTCAGGTGCGCCTCGCGCAGCGCGGCGTCGGCCGCCCGCTGCGCCTCCTCGGCCTCCTTGACCTGCGCGGCGAGGGCCTGGGCGCGCTCGAGCACCGCGGGGCGCTCCTCGGGGGTGGCCTTCCGGACCGCCTGCGACGCCGTCTTCTGGGCGGCGCGGAGGTCGTCGGCCCGCCGGACCGCCTCCCGGCGCGCGGCGTCGGCGGTGAGCAGGTCGTCGACGCGGGACTCGTCGGCTCCCCGGGCGCGCTGGCTGGCACGGACGACGTCGGGGTGTTCGCGCACGAGTCGCAGGTCGATCACCAGCCGAGCGTAACGAGGGGCTCCCCCGGAAGGCGCCGGTGACGGGAGACGCCTGCGAGGACCCGTCCTGGCCGCGGGGTCGGCCGGAGGCCGACAATGGACCCATGCGGTTCTTGAGCGGCGAGCGTCCGGCCACCGACCTCACCTACGCCGACGTCTTCATGGTGCCGAACTCGAGCACCGTGGGCTCCCGGCTCGAGGTGGACCTCACGACCCCGGACCGGGTGGGGACGACGATCCCGGTCGTCGTCGCCAACATGACGGCGATCTCCGGCCGGCGCATGGCCGAGACCACGGCCCGGCGCGGCGGGCTGGCCGTGATCCCGCAGGACATCCCGGTCGACGTCGTCGCCGAGGTCATCTCCTGGGTGAAGGCGCGCCACCCCGTCTACGACACCCCGATCACGCTGTCGCCCACCTCCACCGTCGGCGAGGCGCTGTCGCTGCTGACCAAGCGCGCGCACGGGATCGTCGTGGTGATCGAGGACGGCAGCCCCGTGGGCGTGGTCACCGACGGCGCGTGCCAGGGCGTGGACCGGTTCACCCAGCTGTCGGAGGTCATGGCGCGCGACCCGCTGACCATCCAGTCCGGTACCGACCTGCCGAAGATCTTCGACGTCCTCTCCGACGAGCGGGTCAGCGCCGCCCCCGTGGTCGAGGGCGACCGGCTGGTCGGCGTGATCACCCGCAAGGGCGCGCTGCGCTCGGCCCTGTACCAGCCGGCGGTCGGCCCCGGCGGGCACCTGCTCACCTCGGCCGCGGTCGGGATCAACGGTGACGTCGCCGGCAAGGCGGGCGCGCTGCTGGCCGCCGGCGTGGACGTGCTCGTCGTCGACACCGCGCACGGCCACCAGGAGAAGGCGGTCGAGGCGGTGCGCGCGGTCCGGTCGGTGGCCGGCGCGGTGCCGGTTGTCGCCGGGAACGTGGTCACCGCCGAGGGCACGCGGGACCTGGTCGAGGCCGGCGCCGACGTGGTCAAGGTCGGCGTCGGGCCCGGGGCCATGTGCACGACGCGGATGATGACCGGCGTCGGCCGGCCGCAGTTCTCCGCCGTCGAGGAGTGCGCCGCGGCCGCCCGCGCCCTGGGCAAGCACGTCTGGGCCGACGGCGGCGTCCGCCACCCCCGCGACGTCGCGCTGGCGCTGGCCGCCGGCGCCGCCAACGTCATGGTCGGCTCCTGGTTCGCCGGCACCTACGAGAGCGCCGGCGACATCCATGACGACGGCAGCGGCCGGCTCTACAAGGAGTCCTTCGGCATGGCCTCCGCGCGGGCGGTCAAGGCCCGGACGTCGACGCAGAGCGGCTTCGAGCGCGCCCGCGCCGGACTGTTCGAGGAGGGCATCAGCTCCTCGCGGATGTACCTGGACCCCGCGCGCCCCGGTGTGGAGGACCTGATCGACCAGATCGTCGCCGGCGTCCGCTCCTCCTGCACGTACGCGGGCGCCCGGACCGTGGACGAGCTGCACGACCGCGCGGTGCTGGGGGTGCAGAGCGCGGCCGGCTACGAGGAGGGGCGGCCCCTGCCCACCTCGTGGTGACGGCGGCGTGAAGGCGCTGCCGCTCGAGCAGTTCGAGGAGCTCGTCGCCGACGCCCTGGACGAGGTACCGGCCGGGCTCATGGCGCTGATGGACAACGTCGTCGTCCTCGTGGAGGACCGCAATCCCGAGGAGCCGGAGCTTCTCGGGCTCTACGAGGGCTTCGCGCTGACCGAGCGCGGCTGGCACTACGGCGGCGAACTGCCGGACCGGATCATGATCTACCGCGAGGCCATCTGCGACATCTGCGAGACCGAGGACGACGTGGTCGAGGAGGTCATGATCACCGTCGTCCACGAGATCGCGCACCACTTCGGCATCGAGGAGGAGCGCCTCCACGAGCTCGGCTGGGGCTAGTCCCCCCGCGCAATTCCGCACTTCTGCCCCGGGGCAATTCCGCACTTCTGCCCCGTGCAACTCCGCACTTCTGCACCGGGGCAACTCCGCGGAGGTGCCCCGGGAGGCCGCGCGTACCGTGACCGGCGTGGCGGAGATCAAGGGCAACGGGCTGCCGATCAAGATGCTGCACGACCGGGTGCTCGTGTCGCTGCGCCGGGAGGACGGCGAGCGCCGCTCCACCGGCGGCATCCTCATCCCCGCCACCGCCCAGGTCGCCAAGCGCCTGGTGTGGGGCGAGGCCCGCGGGGTCGGCGGCAGCGTCCGCCAGGTGAAGGTCGGCGACCAGGTGCTCTTCTCCCCCGAGGACCAGCACGAGGTCGAGGTGCACGGCGAGGAGCTGGTGATCCTGCGCGAGCGCGACGTGCACGCCGTCGCCGCCGAGCGGATCGAGGAGTCCACCGGCCTCTATCTCTGAGCCGGGTCCTGCTCCCTACCCCTGAGCCGGGTCCTGCTCCTCAGCCTCGACCCGCGCGTGCCGGGCCACCACCTCGGTCATCTCCCCCAGGAAGCGCGCGACGACGGCGATCTCCGCGTCCGTGTAGCCGGCCAGCGCGGCGATCATGTCCCGCGCCAGCCCGCCGAAGTGGTCCGCGCCGGCCGCCATGGCCTGCTGCGACATCTCCAGCGTCACCCGCCGGCGGTCCTCCGGATCGCGGACCCGGCGCACGTGGCCCACCCGCTCCAGCCGGTCCACCAGCGCCGTCACCGACGCCGACCGCAGCTCGACCGCCGAACCGAGCGCCCCGGCGGACAGGGCCTCCCCGCGGCGGGCGGCGTCCATGATCGCCACCAGCGCCCGGACATCGGTGCGGTTCAACCCGTGGGTGAGCGCGAACCGCTGGCTGACGGCGTCCAGCTCCACGTTCAGCCGGCGCAGCATCAGCGCGACCTCGCGGCGCGCCTCAGTCGGGTCGTCCATCCCGCCTCCCGCTTTGCCGCTGCATCCGAACCGACCTAATCTCTCGAAGGTCGAGAATATCGTCGTTCGAGGGAAATCGTCATGCCGCGCAGGACCTCCGTCGCCCGCTGGCTGCTGCCGGCCCTCGTGGTCCTCGCCTGGCTCGCGCTCTCCGCGCCGCTGGGCTCGTTCAGCGGGAAGCTCGGCGACGTCCAGACCAACGACTCCGCGGCCTTCCTGCCCGACAGCGCGGAGTCCACCCGGGTCTCCGAGCTCCTCCGCGAGTTCGACACCGAGCGTTCGCTGCCGGTGATCCTGCTGTGGGAGAGCGAGGAGGGGCCGCTCGACGCGGCCGCCCTCGCCGAGATCGAGGGCCGGGTCGCCGACGCCGTCGCGATCGCGGACGGCGCGGGCGCCCTGAACGGCGAGGCCTCGCCGGTCATCCCGTCCGACGACGGCGAGGCGGCCCAGGCCGTGCTGCCGTTCAGCCCGGATCTCGGTGACGCCCTCGCCGACGTCATCGACGACCTGCGCGCGCTGCCCGCGATCGACGGGACGACGGAGTACGTCACCGGCCCCGGGGCACTGTTCAACGACTTCGCCGCGGGCTTCTCCGGCATCGACGGCCTGCTGCTGCTCGCCGCGTTCGGCGTCGTCCTGGTGATCCTGCTCGTCGTCTACCGCAGCCCGCTCCTGCCGCTGCTGGTCATCCTCACCGCCGGGCTGGCGCTGGTGGCCGCGCTCGCGGTCGCCTACCTGCTGGCGAACCAGGGGTGGATCGAGGTGAACGGGCAGAGCCAGGGCATAGCCTCGATCCTGGTCGTCGGCGCGGCCACCGACTACGGCCTGCTGCTGGTGGCCCGCTACCGCGAGGAACTGCGCCGGGAGCAGTCGCCGGCGGCCGCGATGAAGGTGGCGCTGGGGCAGTCGTGGGAGCCGATCGCCGCCTCGGCCGCGACCGTCGTGCTCGGCGTCCTCTGCCTGCTCTTCTCCGACCTGGGCAGCAACCGGGGCCTCGGGCCGATCTCGGCGGTCGGCATCACCCTGGCCATGGTCGCCGCGCTGACCTTCCTGCCGGCGGTGCTGGTGCTGCTGGGCCGGGCGGCGTTCTGGCCGTTCCGGCCGGCGTACGGCAGCGAGCACCCGCACGGCCGCGGCTGGGAGCGGATCGCCGGCCTCGTCGGCCGCCGCCCGGGACGGGCCCTGCTGGGCAGCCTCGGCCTGCTCGTCGTCCTCGCCGCGTTCGTGCCCACCTTCGACGCCGAGGGCATCCCGCTGTCGGAGGCGGTGCGCGGCGGGTCGCCGTCCGGCGAGGGCCAGGTCGCGCTGGCCCGGCACTACGACGCGGGCTCGGCCACCCCGGCGACCATCGTCACCCCGGCCGACGGCTGGGAGGCCGTCGCCGAGGCCGCGGCCGGGGTGGACGGCGTCGCGGGCGTCGAGCCGTTCACCGGCTCCGGGGGCCCGCCGGATCCGCAGGCCGCGCCGGTGGAGGTCGACGGCCTGGTCCGGCTCGACGCCACCCTGGACGACGCCCCGGACAGCACCCGCGCGCAGGAGACCGTGGCCGACCTCCGGACCGCCGTCAGCGGGGTGGACGGCGAGGCGCTGGTCGGCGGCCCGACCGCGCAGGACCTCGACACCCAGGACACCGCCTCGCGGGACCTGGCGGTGATCGTGCCGCTGGTGCTGCTGGTCATCACCGTCGTGCTGGCGCTGCTGCTGCGCGCGCTCGTCGCGCCGGTGCTGCTCGTCGCGACGGTGGCCCTGAGCGTGCTGGCCACGGTCGGCGTCGCGGCGCTGGTCTTCGATCCGCTGTTCGGCTTCCCCAGCAGCGATCCGCAGGTGCTGCTCATCGGGTTCGTGTTCCTGGTGGCACTGGGGATCGACTACAACATCTTCCTCATGACCCGGGCCCGGGAGGAGTCGCTCCGGCACGGGACGAGGGAGGGCGTGCTGCGGGCCCTGGCCGTCACCGGCGGGGTGATCACGAGCGCGGGGCTGGTGTTGGCCGCCACCTTCGGCGCGCTCACCGTGCTGCCGCTGGTGATCCTCATCCAGCTCGGCTTCCTGGTCGGCTTCGGCGTCCTGCTGGACACGTTCGTCGTCCGCACCCTGCTGGTGCCCGCCGCGGTCCGGCTGATCGGCGACCGGATCTGGTGGCCCGGCCGGCTGGCCCGCGGCCCGGTCGAGCCCGTCACCGAGCCCGAACGCGAGATCGAACGCGTCTGAGCCGCGCCGCTACAGCCGCCCGGCGCGGACCCGCGACAGCCACTCGTCGGCGTCGGTGAACGCGGCGTCGGTGGCCTCCCCGGCCACCGGCCGGTTCTCCCGGTCGTCGGCGCGCGGATAGGAACCGAGGAAGCGGACGTCGTCGCAGACCCGGTGCAGCGCGGCCAGCGCCTCCCCGACCCGGGCGTCGGCGACGTGCCCCTCGCAGTCGAGGGAGAAGGAGTAGACCCAGCGCCGCTCGCGGGTGGGGCGGGACTCGATCCGGGTCAGGCTGATCCCGCGCGCCGCGAACTCGCGGAGGACCTCCAGCAGCGCGCCGGTGCGGTCCGCCACGACCGCCACCAGCGAGGTCTTGTCGTTGCCCGTCGGCTCCGGCAGCGGGCCGGGCGGCGCGACCAGCACGAACCGGGTGACCGCGCCGCGGTGGTCGGCGATGTCCTCGGCGAGCGCGGTGAGCCCGTAGCGCTGCGCGGCGATGGGGGCGCAGACGGCGGCGTCGTAGCGGCCCGCCGCGACCGCCTCCGCCGCGCCGGCCGTGGAGGTCTCCGTCTGCGGCGCGAGGGTGGGCAGGGTGGCCGCCAGCCAGCGGGCGGTCTGGGCCAGCGCGTGCGGGTGGCTGGCCACGGACCGGACGCCGGCCAGCGTCGTCCCGGGCCGGGCGGCCAGCACGAAGCTGGGCTCCAGGAAGACCTCGCGGGCGATCAGCAACGGATCGCCGTCGGCCAGCCCGTCCATCGTGGCGGGCACCGATCCCTCGATGCTGTTCTCGAAGGGCACCAGCGCCGCGTCGACCTCGCCGGCCCGGACGGCGGCGAGCGCGGCGGCCACGGTCGGCCGCGGGGAGCGCGGGGCGGCATCCCCGACTGCCCTGCTCAGTGCCGCCTCGGCGAAGGTACCCTCGGGGCCCAGGTAGGCGAACGTCGTCGGAGACGTGCTGGTGGGCTGCGTACCAGGAGGTACGGAGTCGAGCGGCGACGCGGGCATCCGACGAGGGTAGTGCGGGCGGGGTGCACGGAGCGTGCACCCCGGGGGAACCGCCTCGCCGCCGGCAGCAGCCGGCCCGCCGAAGCCGAGTGGAGGGTTGCGTGACCCCCGGCACCATCCGCGTCACGGAGCGTGATCTGGATGCTGCTCTCTGGCGTCTTCTCGCGGCCAGCGACCGCGTCGACCCCCCGGCGTTCGCCCGCGAGCACGACGACACCGCGGAGCTCTTCGCCGCCCCGACCGACCCCGCGTGGGTCGCCTGGCGGCACGCGTTCGACGCCCGCCGCGCGCTGATCGACGCCGACATCGACTCCGCCACGGCCGCCGTCGGGGCCGCGCGGACGGCACTCGGCGGCTGTCCGCCCACGGCGCTGACCGCCCTCACGCTCGCCTACCTCGCCCACGTGGAGGCGACCGCCGACCACGTGGACGCCGCGATGCTGCTGGCCGTCGACGCCAGCCTGCTGGCCGAGGCGTCGGGGGGTGCCTCCGGGGGCACCGGCGGCCCCGGGCCGGGCCGGGCCCACCACCAGGCGCACCTGTGGCTGTCGCTGACCCTCGGCGCCCTCGACCTCGAGGAACTGGCGGTGGCGCAGGCCCTGCAGGGGTCACGCATCGCCGCCGACCTGCCGGACCTCGCCGACCGGTGGCAGCTGCTGCTGCTGTGCGCGCAGCAGCACGTGGAGCTCGCCCAGACCCAGCGCCGGCGGGGACAGGACCGGCGCGCCGGCGAGCTTGCCGCCGTCGCGCTCGCCTGCGCCACCGAGGCCCGCTCGCTCGACCGGGAGCCGGAGCCCGCCGACGGCGACCTGCTCGACGTCGTCCAGGCGTGGGCGATGGCCTGCGCCGGGGACCGGGACGGGGCGCTGGGCCCCCTCCGCCGGGCGCACCGCCGGGTGCACCGGGACGGCGGCATCTGGCTGCGGGGCTACACCGACCTCGTGCTGGCGAGGCTGCTCGCCCGCCTCTCCGCCGACCGGGCCGGCGGCGGGCACGCCGAGGAGGCCACCGACCTGCTGGTCGACGCGGCCGGGGCCTTCGCCGCCGCGGGCGACCGGCGCCGCTACCGCCAGTGCCTGCTCGAGCTCGGCCAGGCCACCGCCGCCCAGGGCCGGCCCGCCGAGGCCCTGCACTGGCTCGAGGCCTACCGCGGCGAGGCCGGCCGGGCGCACGCGCGCAGCCGCGAGCTGTGGGCGGAGATGTTCGTGCGCCGCAGCCGACTGCGCGAGGCCGAGCGGCAGGCCGCCGTGCTGCGCACCTACGCCCTCGAGGACCCGCTCACCGGCCTCGGCAACCGGCGCAGCGCCGAACGCCGGCTGGGCAGCATGCCGCTGGGCGACGCGCCGCTGTCGCTCGCGGTCGTCGACGTCGACCGGTTCAAGGCCGTCAACGACGACACCTCCCACTCGCGCGGCGACGAGGTGCTCCGCCGGGTGGCGGACCTCCTGCGGGAGCACTGCCGCACCGGCGACGAGGTGTACCGCTGGGCCGGCGACGAGTTCCTCGTGGTGCTGCCCGAGGCCACCGCGAGCCAGGCGCTGCTGGCGATGGAGCGGTTGCGGGCCGCCGTGGCCGCCGCCGACTGGGGCGAGCTCCAGCTGCCCGAGCCGGTCACCGTCAGCATCGGCGTGGCCACCGCGCCGCCCCGCGACGCCGAGCAGACCGTGCCGGCGGGGTGGCGGTCGCTGTTCGACACCGCCGACCTCCACCTGTTCAGCGCCAAGCGGGGCGGGCGCAACCGGGTGCGCGCGCCGGGCACCACCGGCGGGGACAGCGAGTGACCGTCTCGCCACGTTGGGACTCCTGTGACGAAACGGACGACGGTCCGTCCCCGACCCGGCGCGCCTCCGGAGCGGTGCGTGACAGCGAGGACGGCGGCGTGCACAGTGCGCTCGTGCCTCCGGGAGCCCTGCACCACCGGGTGACCGCTGCCCTCTCCGACTGGCGCCTCGACGACGCCGAGGAGTTGCTGGCCGACATCGGGTGCGACGCCTCCCCCTACGCGGCCTGCGCGACCCCGCCCGACGGCGCCGACCCCACCGCGCTGGCGACCCTCGGCCGCGCCTGGGCCGACACGCTGCGGGCCGAGCTGCTCGTCCGCCGGCTGCGGATGGCCGGCTTCACCCTCGTCGGCGATCCCGTCGAGCCCCAGGCCGGGGAGGCCGCTCCCCCGCTGGACCTGCACGCCGGCCTGGCCGGCCTCGTCGACGGGGCCGGGCACGCGGGCGACGCACAGGCCGAGCCGGCCTCGCACGCCGCGCTGGCGATCGCGCTGGTCCGCTCGGCGAAGGCGGCCTTCGACGCCACGGACGACGACCTGCAGCGGGCCGCCGGCCTGGCCCGGCACGCGCGCATCGAGCTGCTCTCGCGGCGGATCGATGCGGCCATGGACGAGGCCGTCGAGGCGGCCAGCCTGCTGGACCCGGCGCTCCCGCCCACGGCCCTGCTGGTCGACACGCTGGCCACGCTGGCCGGGGTCCTCGCCGACCTGGAGCTCATGCCGCTCGCGCTGGACTACCAGCGCCGGGCACACGAGACGGCGCTGGCCGCCGTCGCCGAGCCCACCGCCGCCGGCCCGGCTCCCGCCCCGATCGACGACGACGCCCTGCTCGTCGCCCGCGCCGCGACCCGGCTGGGCGAGCTGTGCGCGGAGCTCGGCGAGGGGCTGCTGGACGACGGCGTGCCGGAGTCCGCGGCGCCGCACTTCGCCGAGGCGCGCCGCCTCGCCGAGGACGCGCTGGCCCTGCTGCCGCCCGAGGCGGCCGACGCGGTGGTCGCGGCGCAGGTGGTGCACGGCTGGGCGCTGGTCGGCCTCGGGGAGCACGCCGCCGCCGCGGGCCCGCTGCGCGCCGCCGTCCGGATCACCAGCGCGACCGGCGACCGCGCCCTGCTGGCCGCGGCCCTGCTGGCGCTGGGCCGCGCGCTGCGCCGCCAGGGCGACGGCGGGGGCGCCGACGAGCAGCTGGCCAAGGCGCTGGCGCTGGCCACCGAGCACGGCCTCCCCCGGCTGCGGCGGGCCGCGTTGCGCGAGCTGTGCACGCTGCACGCCGAGCTCGACGACGCCGGCCGGGCCCTGCCCTACCTGCAGGCCTACCTCGCCGACGAGCTCGACCGGGTCGACGAGCGGCGCACCCGCTGGGTGGAGCTGTTCGGCCGGCGCAAGAGCCTGCTGGAGACCGAGCGGGCGGCCGGTCAGCTCCGCCGGCAGGCCTACGAGGACCCGCTCACGCACCTGCCCAACCGCCGCTACGCGGAGGCGCGGCTCGACGGGCTGATCGCCGCCGGCGCGACCCCGGCCCTCGCCGTCGTCGACGTCGACCGCTTCAAGTCGATCAACGACGCCATCGGCCACCCCGGCGGCGACACCGTGCTCCGGGTGGTGGGCGACCTGCTCATCGAGGGCTGCCGCGACACCGACGAGGTCTGCCGGTGGGCCGGCGACGAGTTCGTCGTCCTGCTGCCCGACACCACGGCGGAACAGGCCGAGCGCGCGCTGGAGCGGATCCGCCGCGCCGTCGCCGCGCACGACTGGACGGCGCAGGGGCTCACCCGGCCCGTCACGATCAGCGTGGGCGTCGCCTCGGCCACCCGCGGCGACGACCGTCGCACCCTCTTCGCCGCCGCCGACGGCGTGCTCTACGACGCCAAGCGCAGCGGCCGCGACCGCGTGGTCAGCCTGCCGGCGGTCACCCAGCGGGCCGCCGGTCCCGCCGGTCCCGCCGGTCCCGCCGCGGAGCCCGGGGACGCCCCGCGGACCGCGGACCCGGCGCCGCCCGCCGCTGCCGCGCCGCCGGTCGCCGCCGCGCCGCCGGCCGATGCCGTGTCCCCTGCCGCTGCCGCGCCACCGGCCGGGGCGACAGGCGTCGCCGGCGGGTTCGCCGCGCTGCTGCTCGAGCCGACGGCGGCCGACGTCCCGCTGTCCCCGGCTCGAGCCGAGGACCCCGGCGTCCCGCTGCCGACCGAGTCCGCGCCGGCACCCGCGCGGCCTGCCGAGCCCGACGTCGTCTGGGCTCCCGGGCGCAGCACCGAGCAGGTGCTCGCCCTGGTCCGCCGGGCACGCGGGGAGCACCCGGACCGGCCCGCGGTCGTCGTCCGGGCCCCCGCCGAGACCCTGCTGGCGCTGGCCGCGGAGTTCGACGGGCAGACCACGGTGGACGCCACCGCCATGTCGGCCGCCGTCGGCGCGCTGCCCGAGCCGGAGGGGCAGGTCGTCGTCCTGTCCGCCGGTGGCGGTGACGGCACGGTGGCCGCCGAGGCCGCGTTCGCCGCCCGCGTCGCCGGGACCGACGTCGTCCGGCTCGCCGACCTCGGCGGCAGCCGGATGCACAGCGGCCTGCCCGACCCCTCGGTGCTCGCCGGGGCCGACTGTCTGGTCGTCGTCGCCGGGCTGGACGCCTCCCTGGCCGGGCTGGTGGCCGCGACGACCGACGTGCCGGTCGTCGCCGTCCCGACGTCGACCGGGCAGCCCGGGTCGTTCGGCGGCTTCGGCGCGCTGCTCACCATGCTCAACTCCTCCACGCCCGGCGTGGTGGTCAGCAACATCGACAACGGCCACGCCGCCGGGGTCTTCGCCGCCCGCATCGCGCGGAGATCACGCCGGTAGGCGGGCACTCATCGCCCGGGCCACCAGCGGGACGACGGCCAGCGCCAGCCCGGCGACCGCGAGCGCGCCGCCCATCGCCCACGCCGCGAACACCAGCAGCGACGCGAGCTCGATGCCCAGCCCTGCCACCGAGGTGAGGGTCGCCCGGTACCGGCCGGAGATCCGCTCCTGCAGGCGCGTCTCGGCCACGACCAGAACCGCGAGGTAGAGCCCGTACGAGCAGGCCAGGGCGACCACCGCCACGGGCCGCGCCCACAGCGCCGCGCCGGCCAGCAGCAGCGCCGAGGCCACCAGCAGTCCGAGCAGCACGACGCCCGGCAGCCGTGCGGCCCGGCCACCGAGCGCCGCGCCCAGTGCCCCGGTCAGCGACACCGCCAGCACGGCCACCGGCACCGCGGCCGCCGGCACCCCCCACTCGGCGGCCAGGACGGGCTGGTACTCCTCCAGCGCGTCGAGGCCGCCCAGCGCCGCCACGGCGACGACGACCAGGCGCAGCCCCGGCCGGCGCAGTGCCAGCCCCACGGCCCGCCCCAGCGGCGGCTCGTCCGCGCCGTCCGGCTCCGCCGCGCCGTCCGGCGCCGCCGCGCACACCGCGGGGGGCGCGTCCGGAAAGCGGAGCGCCAGCGCGGCGACGGCCAGGCAGACCACGACGCTGACCCAGCCCACCAGCTCGTACCCGCCGGCCGCGACCAGAACGGTGGCGAGGCCGGCGGTGGGCACCTGCACCAGGAGCTCGGCGGCCGTCGTCCAGCCGTGCACCCGGGCGTAGGCGCCGGATGCGCCGTGCCCCGCCAGCCCGTCGTACAGCACCGCCTCGACGGTGCCGGAGACGAGCGCCCCGGCGATGCCCCACACCACGAAGCCCACGGCGAACGAGGCGGCACCGGGCGCCGCCGTCCACAGCGCGAAGGCCGCGGCCTCGCCGACGCCGGACAGCACGAGCGCGCCCCGCCGGGACCAGCGGTCGGCGAGCACCCCGGCGGGGACCTCGGCCAGGAACGCGGTGACCGACCACAGCGCGAACAACCCCGAGACCTCGCCCTGCGACAGGCCGGTGTCCAGGAACAGCAGGGCGTACAGCGGGTACAGCGGGACCAGGCCCGCCAGCGCGGTCCAGCCGACGACGAGGCGGGCCAGCGGGCGGGCGGCGGCCGGCAGCGGGGCCGGCCGGGAGCGGTCGGTGCGTCAACGGAACGGCATGCGGGGACGGTAGCGCCGGCCACGGGCGGGGCGCACGCGGATTCCGGCACGGGTCCGGCTATCGTTTCCGCGCAGAAGGGGAGTAGCCCCCCGACCGCTGGTCGACATGCTGGCGCCACCGCGAGGTGGCTCCCGGTCAGCGGGCCCGCGCCCCGCGCGGGTGGGCGAGACCTTCGATCGGGCAGTGGTGTGCGCGCTGCCGGTCGGAGGCCCCCACCCCCGCCCGGCTGCGCCGAGCGGAAGAGAGAGTCCTCGTGCTGGTGCTGTCGGTCGTCGCGACCGCGTTCGTCCTCGTCCTGCCGGCGGAGCTGCCGGACAAGACCATGTTCGCCAGCCTCGTGCTGGCCACCCGGTTCGCTCCGGTGCCGGTGTTCGTCGGCGTCGGCCTGGCGTTCTTCGCCCAGGTGGCGATCGCCGTCACCGCGGGGAGCCTGCTCTCGCTGCTCCCGGAGGCGGTGGTGACCGGGGCCGTGGGCCTGCTGTTCCTGATCGGCGCGGCCCTGCTGTGGCGCAGCGCCGACAGCGGTCCCGAGGACGACGAGGTCGCCGCCGACGCGCGCGGGGGGACGTCGTTCGTGCGGGCGGCCGCGATCTCCTTCGGCGTGCTCTTCGCCGCCGAGTGGGGGGACCTGACCCAGCTGGCGACCGCCGGCCTGGCCGCCCGCTTCGACGAGCCCCTGTCGGTCTTCGTCGGAGCCTGGGCAGCACTGCTGGTCGTCTCCGGGCTCGCCGTGTTCCTCGGCAAGCACCTCGCGGCCCGGCTGCCGGTGCCGCTGATCCGCCGGGTGGCCGCCGTCCTGTTCCTGGTCTTCGCCGTCGTCGCGGCCGTCCAGACGGTGCGGGCGCTCGCCGGCTGAGTCCCGCCCCTGTGGAGGGCGCGAGTCCGTGCGGCTGCGCTCCTCCGTCACCGCACCCTTGACCCTGACGCGGCGTCAGGCTGTGCACTGGCGCCCGTCGGAGGGAGGAACCCGGGTGAACGTGGGAGAGGTCGCGGCGCTGGCCGGCGTCACCGTGCGCACGCTGCACCACTACGACCGGATCGGGCTGCTCTCGCCGTCCGGTCGCACCGCGTCGGGCTACCGGCGGTACTCGGCGGCAGACCTGGACCGGCTGCACCAAGTACTGGTCTACCGCGAGCTCGGGTTCACCCTCGAGGAGGTCGCGACGCTGCTGGCCGCCGACGACCCGGGCGAGCACTTCCGACGGCAGCACCGGCTGCTGCGCGAGCGGCTGGAGCGGACGCGGGCGATGGTCGCCGCCGTCGAGATGGAGATGGAGGCACGGCAGATGGGCATCAGGCTGACCCCCGAGGAGCGGTTCGAGGTCTTCGGCGAGCACGACCCGGAGCGGCACGAGGCCGAGGTGCGGGAGCGGTGGGGCGACACCGACGCCTACGCGCAGTCCGCGCGGCGGACCGCGGCCCACACGAAGGACGACTGGGTCCGGATCCGGGCCGAGGGCGAGGCGCTGACCCGCCGCATGGCCGACGCCCTGCAGGCGGGCGTGGCACCCGAGACGCCCCCGGCCATGGACCTCGCCGAGGAGCACCGGCAGCAGATCAGCCGGAACTTCTACGCCTGCAGCCCCGGGATGCACGCCGGCCTGGGCCGGATGTACGTCGAGGACGAGCGGTTCACCGCCACCTACGAGCAGGTCGCGCCGGGACTCGCCGAGTGGGTGAGCGCCGCCGTCCAGGCCAACGCCGTCAGACGCGGATGAGCAGTTCCCCGTGCATCATCCCGAGCCAGCCGTCGTCGGCCGCGGCCCACCGCAGCCAGGCGGCGGCGAGGTCGTCGAGCTCCTCCGGGGTGGCCAGCCCGTAGGCCAGGGCCTGATCGGCGAAGGCCGACGCCGTCGCCCGGCCCGCCCACGAGGTCCCCCACCACTCGCGCTCCTCCGGCGTGGCGTAGCACCAGGACGACGTGGTGGTGACGACGTCCCGCAGCCCCGCCGCGTGCGCCCAGGACAGCAGCCGCCGGCCGGCGTCGGGCTCGGCGTCGTTGGCCCGGGCGACGCCGTAGTAGACCTCCAGCCACCGGTCCAGACCCCGGTCGGCGGGGAACCAGGTGAAGGTCGCGTAGTCGACGTCGCGCACCGCGACCACGCCGCCGGGCCGGCACACCCGCGCCATCTCGCGCAGCGCCGCGACCGGGTCGTTCAGGTGCTGGAGCACCTGGTGGGCATGGACGACGTCGAAGGAGTCGTCGGCGGCCTCGAGCGCGTAGGTGTCGCCGACCGCGAACTCGACGGCGACACCCGCGCGCCCGGCCGCGGCCCGGGCCTCGTCCAGCGGGTCCGGGGAGACGTCCAGGCCCACGACCCGCCCGGGCGCCACCCGCCGGGCCAGGTCGACGGTGATGGTGCCGGGCCCGCAGCCCACGTCGAGCAGGTCCAGACCCGGGCGCAGGTGCGGCAGCAGGTGCGGCGCGGAGTTCTCCGCGGTCCGCCAGCGGTGCGACTGCAGGACCGGCTCGGCGTGCCCGTGGGTGTAGGTGTCCATGGCGAGATCATGGACCGCGGTGTCCATACAGTGGAACCGTCTTCCCATATGCTGAGACACGCACCGGAACCACCGCCGCGGCACTGCGGCCGGTGCCGCGCTGCAGCGCGGCACCGGGGACAGCACCGCGGCTCCCGCCGGAATCATGTCGCGCGGGGGTCCGCCTACTCGCCGAGGACCGCCTCGGCCGCGGCCACGGCGCGCTCGCGGTCGGCCGGGACCAGCCCGATCCGGGTGCGCCGGTCGAGCAGGTCGCCGACCGTGCGGGCGCCCTCCGCCCGCACCGCGAACCGCAGCTCGCCCACCGTCTCCGGGCGCCCCTCGACGAGCGGCTCGGCGCCCAGGGCCGCCACCGCGGGCGCCTCCGTCCCGTACCGGGCCACCAGCCGGCCGGGTGCGGCCACGCGGGCGAGCGCGGCCCGCGGGGCGGCCCCGACCAGCGGCAGCCGCGGGGTGACCGACCGCCGCGCGCCCCGCCCGAGCCGGGCGACCACCGCGTCCACCGACTGCTCGGCCATCGCGCGGTAGGTGGTCAGCTTCCCGCCGACGACGGTCAGCACCTCGCCGTCCCAGGAGAGCAGGTGCTTGCGGGAGAGGTCGGCGGTGGCGTCGCCGGGGCCGGTCCCGGCCGAGGCGGGCAGCACCAGCGGGCGGAGCCCGGCGTAGGAGCCGACGACGTCGTCGCGGGTCAGGGGCTCGGCCAGCACCCGGTTCACCGTCCCGAGCAGCTGCGCGACCTCGGCCTCCGAGGGCACCGGGTCCTCGTCGGGCACGGGCCCGGAGACCGGCTCGTCGGTCAGCCCCAGGTACACGAGCCCGCCGGGCTGGGGCAGCGCGAACACGTAGCGGGAGCGGGAGCCGGGCAGCGGCACGGTGAGCGCCGCCGTCGGATCGCCGAGGACGGACGCGCGCACGACCAGGTGCGAGCCGCGGGAGGGCACCAGCCGGACGCCGGGAGCCAGCCGCTGCGCCCACACGCCCGCGGCGTTCACCACCGCGCCCGCCCGCAGCGTGAACCCGGCGCCGTCGGAGGGGGTCACCGAGACCACGCCGCCGTCCACCCCCGTCACCGCCGCGCCGGTGACCACCCGCGCGCCCAGCGCGGCCGCCGTCCGCGCCAGGGCGACGACGAGCCGGGCGTCGTCGGCGAGCTGCCCGTCCCAGAAGACGACACCGCCCCGCCCCGGCCGCACCGCCGGCGTCGCCCGCGCGACCTCGGCCGCCGACACCCGCCGGGTGTTCGGCAGCGAGCCCCGGCCGCCCGGGACCGAGCGGCGCACCGCGTCCCCGAGCCGCCCGCCGGCACCGGCCAGGGCGGTCACGTCCCGCCCGGCGACGTCGGGCACGAGGAACGGCAGCGGCCGGACCAGGTGCGGCGCGGTCGCCCCCATGAGCACGGCGCGCTCGCGGGCGGACTCGCGGGCCAGGCCGATCTCCCCGTGGGCGAGGTAGCGCAGCCCGCCGTGCACCAGCTTCGACGACCAGCGGCTGGTGCCCGAGGCGAGGTCGGCGCGCTCGAACAGGGCCACCGACAGCCCCCGTGCCGCGGCGTCCACGGCCACGCCCGCACCCGTGACACCGCCACCGACGACGACCACGTCGACCGACCCGCCGGCGAGGACCTGCAGGTCAGCGGCGCGCCGGGCCGCGGTCAGCGCGCCGGGGAGGAGCGTCTCGCGGACCACCGGCAGACTGTAGCCGTGCCCGAGCAGCCGGAACTGACGATCCAGGGATGGGGGCCGGGCGGCTCCCGCGTGGCGCGGGTCGAGGAGGCCCCCGACGACGACGGCGACGGCTCGCTGGAGCTGCAGGCCGATCCCGACCTCTCCTCCGCCCTCCCCCGCGCCGCGCGCCGGCACCTCGCCCGCGAGCTCGGCTGGACCCCGCGGTCGACACCGGCGGTCCGGGTCGGCGACATCCGGCTCGCCCCCAGCCGCCTCCCCGAGGACGCCCGCGCCGCGATGGTCGCGCTGCTCGGCGAGGAGAACGTGGCCACCGACGACCTGTCCCGGCTGCGGCGCACCGGCGGCCGGAGCTACCTGGACCTGCTCCGCCGGCGGGAGGGCGACGCCTCCGACGCCCCCGACGCCGTCGTCACCCCCGGCGACACCGCCGAGACCGCCGCCCTGCTGGCGCTGTGCGCGGAGCGCGGCGTCGTCGTCGTCCCCTTCGGCGGGGGCACCAGCGTGGTCGGCGGCCTCTCGGGCATGGACGCCGACGACCGGCCGGCCGTGGCGCTGGACCTGCGCCGGATGTCGGGTCTGCACGACCTGGACCTGCCCTCCTCGCTGGTCACCGTCGGCCCCGGCATGCGCGGCCCGGCGCTGGAGGAGGCGCTGGCCCCCGAGGGGCTGACCCTCGGCCACCTGCCGCAGAGCTTCGAGTTCGCCACCCTCGGCGGGTACGCGGCCACCCGCTCCGCCGGGCAGGCCTCGACCGGGGTGGGCCGGTTCGACGACCTGGTCGCCGGGCTGACCCTGGCCACCCCGACCGGGGTGCTGGAGCTCGGGCACCCGCCGGCCTCGGCCGCCGGTCCCGACCTGCTGGGGCTGGCGCTCGGCTCGGAAGGTGCCCTGGGGGTCATCACCGAGCTCCGGCTGCGGGTGCGCCCGAAGCCGCGGACCACCGCCTACGAGGGGTGGTCGTTCCGCAGCTGGGCCGCCGGCCTGGCCGGGCTGCAGCGCCTGGCGCGGCACGACCTGCTGCCCGACGTCGTCCGGCTGTCGGACCCGGACGAGACCCGGGCGAACCTGCTCATGGCCGGCGGCCCGGGGGCCACGGCCCTGCGCGCGGTGCTGCGCGGCCGCGGGCACGGCGAGGGGTGCCTGCTCGTCGTCGGCTGGGAGGGGCTGCCGACGCTGGTGCGCGCCCGGCGGCGGGCCGCGGCATCGGTGCTGCGCGAGGGCGGCGCCGTGCGGGCCGGCCGGCGGGTGGGCGAGTCGTGGCGCCGGCACCGGTTCGAGGCGCCCTACCTGCGCGACCGGCTGCTGGACTCCGGGCTGCTGGTCGAGACCCTCGAGACCGCCGCGACCTGGTCGGCGCTGCCGGTGGTCTACGACGCCGTCCGCCGGGCGCTGGGCCGCTCGCTCACCCGGGCCGGCCGCCGTCCGCTGGTCCTCAGCCACGTCTCCCACGGCTACCCGACCGGCGCCTCGCTCTACGTCACCGTCCTCGCCGACCGGAACGACGACCTGCCGATCCAGCAGTGGCTGGCCGCCAAGCGGGAGGCCACCGACGCCCTCCTGGCCGCCGGCGGCACGCTCACCCACCACCACGCCGTCGGGGCCGACCACCGCCCCTGGCTGGAGCGGGAGATCGGCCCCCTGGGCGTCGAGGTGCTCCGCGCCGTCAAGCAGCGGCTGGACCCCACCGGCATCTGCAACCCGGGCGTGCTGCTCCCCGACTGACCATCAGCCGATCGCGTGGCCGGTCGTGAAGACGCCGGTCGGGTCCACCGCGCGCTTGACCGCCAGCAGCCGCGCGGCGTCGGCGGGCACGTAGGCGGCCAGCACCTCGTCGGGGCCCGACACGTCGCCCAGGAAGTTGAGCATGCAGCCGGGGGCCGCCCACGGCGCCAGCGCGCCGAGCACGCCCCGCCCGACCTGGGGGACGACGTCCGCGAGCTCGGGCACCATCGGGCCGATGACCAGCACGGACCAGGCGCCGGACCGGCCGGCCACGGCGTTGGGCACCGCCGCGGGCCGGGACAGCGCCCCGCCCAGCTGACGGATCTCGGCCATGATCAGCGGCAGCGGCGCCTCCGGGGCGACCGCGGCCAGGAACGCGTCGACGGTCTCCTCGGTCAGCTCTGCCAGCAGCATGCCCTTCTCCCAGGCCGGCATCGGGTCGCGCGGGTCCATGTGGATGGCGTCCAGCTCCGTGGCGAGCAGCGGCACGATCGCGCCCAGCACGATCCGGCCCGCCTCCTTCATCGGCGCGACCAGCCGCTCCCCCTCGGCGAGGTCGTCGCCGGAGTAGGCGTACCGCAGGTGGACGACGGTCTGCCCCTGCAGCGGCGGCGGCAGCTCCTCCAGCGGCGGCAGCCGGAGCACGGCGACGGAGGTGGCGACCTCCTCGGGCAGCGTCGGTGCCCACCGGCGGTAGGCGTGCAGCACGGCAGCGGCGTCCTCGGCGGCGAAGAAGATGCCGCCGCCGAGGACCGAGCGCACCGGGACCAGGTCGATCTCGATCGCGGTCACGACGCCGAGGGAGCCCTTGCCGCCGCGGACGGCCCAGAACAGCTCCGGGTCGCTGCTCGCGTCCACCCGGCGCAGCACGCCGTCGGCCGTGACCATCTCGACGGCGTGCACGTGGTCGGCGGCGAATCCGAAGCGGCGGCCGAGCGAGCCCATGCCCCCGCCGAGCGTGTAGCCGACCACGCCGACGTCGGAGGAGGACCCGCACAGCCCGGTCAGCCCGTGCTCGGCGGCGGCCTCGAGGACGGCGGCCCACCGGACGCCCGCCTGCACCCGCGCCGTCCGGCGCACCGGGTCGACGACGACGCCCTGCATGCGGCGGGTCGTGATCATCACCGCGCCGGCGGCGTTGCGGACCGGGCCGTGCCCGGTGGCCTGGACGGCGACCGGCAGGCCGTGCGCGACGGCGAACCGGACGGCGGCGGCGACGTCGGTCGCGCAGGTCGCGCCGACGGCGACGGCGGGGGTGTGCTGCACGGCGACGTTCCAGGCGGCGACCTCCGCGGCCAGCCCGTCGTCCCCGGCGGCGTAGACCGGGCCGTGCACCTGCGTGCGCAGCTCGTCGACGTCGGCGGCGGGCACCGCCGCGGCGGGCGCGGCCGGCGCCTCGTGCGCGGCCTGCTCGAGGGCGTGGTCGGCGAGCGGGGTCCGGGGGTCCTGTGTGATGCTCATGGGGGGCATTCCTCGCGGGAGCGGGTGACGGCGCCTCTGGTGGCGCTTCGGATGGCGCAGACCCTCGCGGGCGCGCCTTGCCCGGCGCTTGACCCCGACTTGCCCGTGACTTGGAAGCGACTGGCACCGATCACGCGCGGAACCCTCCCCAGGAGGGCCCGCACCTGCGAAGATCCCGCGTCGTGCAGTTCCGCGTCCTCGGGCCTCTCGAGGTCACGGCTCCCGACGGTCGCCCGCTCGACGTCGGCGGCGCCAAGCCGCGCGCACTCCTGACCCTGCTGCTCTCCGAGCCCGGCCGCGTCGTCGGGCTGGACCGGATCATCGCCACGCTCTGGGGGGACCAGCCGCCACCCACGGTGACGGGGACCCTGCAGGCCTACGTCTCGCACCTGCGCCGCGTGCTGGAACCCGACCGCGGTCCGCGCCGGCCGCCGGATGTGCTGCTCACCCGCCCGCCCGGCTACCTCATCCAGGTCGGCGTCGACCAGCTCGACAGCCTCCGGTTCGCCCGGCTCCTCGACGAGGGCGACCGGGCCGTCGAGTCCGGCGACCCGGTGCGGGGCGTGGGCCTCCTGGACCAGGCGCTCGACCTGTGGCGCGGGGAGCCGCTGACCGAGCTCGGCGACCAGCCGTCGGCGGCGACGGACCGCCTCCGGCTGACCGAGCTGTACGTGCGCGCCCGCGAGCGGCGCTGCGACGCGCTGCTGTCGGCCGGCCGCCCCGAGGACGCCGTCCCGGATCTGCAGCGGCTGGTGGCCGAGCACCCGCTGCGCGAGCGGCTGTGGGCCCGGCTGGTGACCGCCCTCTACGCCGCCGACCGCCAGGCCGACGCGCTCGACGCGCTGCGCCGCTGCGGCGACCTGCTGCGCGACGAGCTGGGCATCGACCCCGGCCCCGAGCTGCGCGACCTGGAGCAGGCCGTGCTGCGCCAGGACCCGAGGCTGACCGAACGCGTTCCGCGGCCGCAGCTCACCGTGATGGCGTCGCCCGCGCCGGCGGCGCCGCTGCCGCTGCCAGGCGCGGAGTCCCTGGTCGGCCGCACGATCGAGCTGGCCCAGCTGCGGGTGGCCCTCGACCTGGCCGCGGGGGGCCGCCCGGCCGTGGTGGTCGTGGGCGGCGAGGCGGGGATCGGCAAGACCCGGCTGGCCGAGGCCACCGCCGAGGTGGCCCGCGCGGCGGGCTGGGCGGTGGCCTGGAGCCGCTGCGCGGACGACGCGGGCGCCCCGGCGCTGTGGCCCTGGACCCAGGTGCTCGAGGCCCTGGGCCAGGAGCGGCTCAGCCCCATCGCGGAGTCCGACGCCGACGCGGCCCGGTTCCGGCTGTTCGAGGACCTGTCGGGCCGGCTGTCCGACGCCGCCGCCCGCCAGCCGCTGCTGGTGGTCCTCGACGACCTGCAGGGCGCGGACACCACGTCGGTCCAGCTGCTGTCGCTGGTGACCCGGCACCTGCCGCGGCTGCCGATGCTGGTGCTGGTCACGGTCCGCGACGTCGGGGAGGAGCTGCCGGCGGCGGTCGCCGACTGCCTGGCCCGTCTCGGGCGCGAGCCGGTGGCCAGCCGGCTCCGGCTGGAGGGCCTGGACTCCGCGGAGGTCGCCGCGCTGCTGGACGCCCAGCTCGGCTCGACCGGCGATCCGGCCCTGGCCACGGCGGTCCACGACCGGACGGCCGGCAACCCGTTCTTCGTCGTCGAGCTGACCCGCTGGATGGCGGGCGCGCAGGACCCCCGCCGGGTGCCGGTGCCGCCGTCGATCGGCGCGGTGCTGCAGAGCCGGCTGGACCGCCTGCCCCCCGGCACACGGTCGGTGCTGGAGCTGGCCGCCCTGGCCGGCCGGGAGGTGACCCTCGACCTGCTCGAGGGCGCCGGCACCCCCGCCGAGGAGGCCCTCGCCGCCCTGGACTCGGCGATGGCGCTGGGCCTGGTCGTGCAGGCGGAGGGGCCGTGGAGCTGGCGGTTCGCCCACGCCCTCGTGCAGGAGGTCCTGGCCGATGGCCTGGGCGTGCTGCAGCGGGCGCGGCTGCACGCGCGCCTGGGCGCCGCCCTCGAGCTGCGCCGCACGGGCGGCGCCGGCGAGGACACCCTGATCGAACGGCTGGCCCACCACTTCGTGCTGGCCGTGCCGGTCGCCGGGCCCGGCCCCGCCCGCCGGTACTCGACCGCCGCGGCCGAGGCGGCACGGGCCCGGCTGGCGCACGGCGAGGCCGCCGCCCACACCCGCCGCGCGCTGTCGCTGATCGACCCCGCCGAACCCGACGCCGCCCGCACCCGGCACGACCTGCTCACCGCGCTCGGCGACGACCTGCTGCGCAGCGGCGAGCGGACCGAGGCGCGGGAGGTCATCGCGCAGGCGATCGGCGTCGCGCGCGAGCTCGGCGACCGCCGCTGCCTGCTGGAGGCCGCCTCGGTGTGGGGCTCGCCCACGCTGTGGAACTGGCGGCCGCACGGCGTCGTCGACCACGAGATGGTCGCGCTGCTGGAGGACCTGCTGGAGCACCGGGAGGAGATGGGTGGGCCGGGGGCCGACACAGCCGACGACGTCGACCGCGACCGGCTGACCGCGCGGCTGCTCGGCACCCTGGGCGTGGAACTGGCCTTCAGCGAGGACCTGCAGCGCGGGCCCCGGTACGCCGAGCGCGCCGTCGAGCTGGCCCGGCGCGTGGGCGATCCGGAGCTGCTGGGCCGGGTGCTCAACAACTACTCGCTGGCGGTGTGGGGCCGGCCGGGCGCGGCCGAGCAGCGGCTGGCGGCCACCGACGAGGCGCTGGCGCTGGCCGGGCGCGGCCTCCCCCGCCGCACCGAGTTCCTCGCCCGCCTCCACCGCGCGGCGCTGCGGCTGCACCTGGCCGACCGGCGCGGATTCGACGACGACCTGGACGCCGCCCTCCGGCTTGCCATCTCGCTGTCCGGCCCCGAGGTCCGGCCGCACGTGCTCTGGCAGCAGGCCGGCGCGGCCTGGCTGCGCGGCGACGCCGCGCGCGCCGAGGAGCTGACCACCGAGGCCTACGAGCTGTACGCCAAGGTCACCCCGCACGCCCGGCACGCGTTCGCCGCCCACCAGTTCACCCTGCGCCGGGGCGACGGCCGGCTGCCCGAGGCGATCGACCTGCTCGTCGAGACCGGCGACGAGGGCAACCCGCTGCTCCAGCTCATGGCCGTGCTGGCCGCGGCGGAGTCCGGCGACCTCGCCGAGGCGCACCGGCTGCGCAAGCGGTGGGGCCGCACCCAGATCCGCGACTGGGCCAGCGACGTCGCGCTCCTGCTGGAGGCCGAGACCGCGCTCCTGCTGGGCGACGAGCCGGAGATCGAGATGGCGGTGGTGCAGTTGCTGCCGTTCCGCGGCCGGCAGGCGGTGCTGGGCACGCCCGCGCTCACCCTCGGCGCCTACGACGAGCTCCTCGGGCGGGTGGCCGAGCACCAGGGCGACACCGTGGCGGCCCGGGACTGGTGGGAGGCCGCCCGCCGGCAGGGCCGGGCGGTCGGGTCGCCGCACCAGGTCGCGCTGGCCGAGGAGCACCTGGCCCGGGTGCCGGAGTCCGCGGCCCGCCGCCCGGCGCGGCGTCGTCCGTCCGTGGACGCCGCGCCCTAGGAGGCCAGGCGCTCGCCGTCGGGCCGGTTGACCTCCGCCCAGAGCGCGTCCAGGGACAGGCCGAGGACGGCGGCGATCGACGCGATGGTCGGGAACGCCGGGGTGGCCACGCGACCGGACTCGATCTTCCGCAGCGTCTCCGGCGAGACCCCCGCGTCGAGCGCCGTGGCCAGCATCGAGCGCCCGTCCCGGGCGGACCGCAGGAGGGCGCCGAGGCGCTGCCCGCGCTCGACCTCGGCGGGCGTGAGCGGCAGCCGGACCATGATGCCGATTCTAGTACCGGGATACTCTTACCGGGATAGTTGTGGGACGAGCGGGGAGACTGCACCGATGATCGAGATCCTGGACGCGACGGAGCTGCCACGGGCCCGGGAGGCCGGGGCCCTGGTCGCCGGCATCCTGCAGGAGCTGCGGGGCCGGTGCGCGGTGGGCACGAACCTCCTGGAGATCGACCGGTGGACCCGGGAGATGATCACCGCGGCCGGCGGGGAGTCCTGCTACGTCGACTACGCGCCGTCCTTCGGTCGCGGGCCGTTCGGCCACTACATCTGCACGTCGGTGAACGACGCCGTGCTGCACGGGCTCCCGCACGACTACGCGCTGGCCGACGGCGACCTGCTCTCGCTCGACCTCGCCGTCTCGCTGCGCGGCGTGGTCGCGGACTCGGCGGTCAGCTTCGTCGTGGGCGCGGCGGCGTCCCCGGCCGACGCCGCGCTGATCACGGCCACCGAGCGCGCCCTGAGCGCCGGGATCGCCGCGGCCCGGCCCGGCGCGCGGATCGGGGACCTGTCCGCCGCCATCGGCGCGGTCCTGGCCGGTGCGGGGTACCGGGTCAACACCGACTTCGGCGGCCACGGCGTCGGGTCGACGATGCACCAGGATCCGCACGTGCCGAACGCCGGTCGACCGGGCCGGGGCTACACGCTCCGCCCGGGGCTGCTGCTGGCCCTGGAGCCGTGGGTCATGGCCGACACCGCCGAACTGGTCACCGACGCCGACGGCTGGACGCTGCGGAGCGCGACCGGCTGCCGGACCGCGCACAGCGAGCACACGATCGCGATCACCCCCGAGGGCGCCGAGATCCTGACCCTGCCGGCGCGGGAGCTCGTGCCCTAGAGCGTCGTCGCGCGGCCGCCGTCGACCGGGATGACGGCGCCGGTCACGTACGCGCCGGCCCGGCTGGCGAGGTAGACGACGACGCCGGCCATGTCGTCGGGCCGGCCGATCCGCCGCAGCGGCGCCGACGCCGCGATCTCGTCCCCGAACGCCTCCAAGGTCGCGGCCATCATCTTCGACTCGAACGGACCCGGGGCCACCGCGTTGACCGTGATCGCCCGCGGCCCCAGCTCCTTGGCCAGCACCCGGGTCAGGTGGTGCACGCCGGCCTTGCTCGCCGAGTAGGAGTACGTCGGCAGCTGCGGGGCGTGCAGGCCGTCGATGCTGCCGACGTTCACCACGCGCGCCGGGTCGTCGGGGGTGGCCGCGGCCTCCAGCAGGGGGAGGAAGGCGCGGGTCAGGAAGAACGGCGCCTTGAGGTTGAGGTCGAGCACCTTGTCCCAGGCAGCTGCCGGGAACTCGTCCAGCGGCGCCCCCCAGGTGGCGCCGGCGTTGTTGACCAGCACATGCACCCGCTCCTCGCGCCGGCCGACCTCCTCGGCGAGCCGCACGCACTCGGCCTCGGTGGAGACGTCGGCGGGGATCGAGGCGACCCGTCCGAACTGCCCGAGCTCGGCGACGGCGGCCTCGCCGGCCTCGGCCTTGCGGGAGCTGACGTAGACCGACGCCCCGGCCTGCAGCAGGCCGCGGGCCATCATCAGGCCGATGCCGCGGGTGCCGCCGGTGACGACGGCGACCTTCCCGGTCAGGTCGAACAGGTCCACGCCGCACCTCCGGTCCCTCGGGGACCGCGCTGTCCCCCGACGGCGGACGCTACCGAGCGCGCGGCGCGGCCGATGTGCCAGCCTCGGTCGGGTGTCGAAGGACCCCGCCGCCCCCCACCCCTCGCCCGCTGGTGGTGGGCCCCTCCGGCGGGGCCCCGGCGTGGCCAGCGAGGTCGGCCGGCTGCGCACCGTCCTGCTGCACCGGCCCGGCGCCGAGCTCCGCCGGCTCACCCCGCGCAACAACGACGAGCTGCTGTTCGACGGCCTGCCGTGGGTGGCGCGGGCGCAGGAGGAGCACGACGCCTTCGCCGCCGAGCTCGCCGCCCGCGGGGTCGACGTGCTGTACGTCGACCGGCTGCTCGCCGAGGTGCTGGAGCTCCCCGGGGCCCGCGCGGAGCTCGTGGAGGCGGCGGTCGACGACCCGCGGCTGGGCGCCACCCTGCGCCGGGTCGCGGCCGCCCACCTGGGCGACCTGCCACCCGCCGAGCTGGCCGCGACGCTGATCGCCGGCCTCGCGCACGACGAGCTGCCCGGGGCCCGCGGCCTGGGCTGGGAGCTCATGGCGCGCGGGGGGTTCGTCGTCCCACCGCTGCCCAACCTCCTGTTCACCCGCGACTCGTCGGTGTGGGTGGGCGACCAGGTGGCGGTGACCTCGCTGGCCATGCCGGCCCGCCGGCGGGAGACGACGATCACCGGCGCCCTCTACGCCCACCATCCGCGGTTCGCCGGCGTCGGCCGGCTCTACGACCCGGCCCTGGAGCACCTGGAGGGCGGCGACGTCCTGCTGCTGGCGCCCGGGGTGGTGGCGGTCGGCGTCGGCGAGCGGACGACGGCGGGCGGCGCCGAGCGGCTGGCCCGGCGGGTGTTCGCCCGCGGCCTGGCGCACACCGTGCTCGCCGTCCCGATCGCGCAGCAGCGGGCGACCATGCACCTGGACACCATCGCCACGATGGTCGACGTCGACGCCATGGTCGTGTACCCCGCGGTGGCCGACTCGCTGCTCGCCTGGACGGTCACCGCCGGGGCGGGCGAGCCGGCCGACGGGGACGGCGCCGACCTGGTCGTCCGGGGCCCCGGGCCGTTCCTCGCCGCGGCCGCCGCCGCCATGGGCATCGAGCGGCTGCGGGTGATCGACACCGGGCTGGACCCGGTGACGGCGGAGCGGGAGCAGTGGGACGACGGCAACAACACCCTCGCGCTGGCCCCGCGGCTGGCCGTGGCCTACGAGCGCAACACCGTCACCAACGCCGCGCTCGAGGCGGCCGGCATCGAGGTGGTCCGGATCGCCGGCGCCGAGCTGGGCAGCGGCCGCGGCGGCCCGCGGTGCATGTCGTGCCCGGTCCTGCGCGATCCGGTGACGTGAAGCGGACCGGCCCGTCACGGTAGGTGGCGGCGCGCAGCTCGTCCGGCGGAGCGCGTGACCTCCCTCCCCGCCGCTCGTAGGACAGCGCGCCAACCGGTGCCGACTCCTCGGGGGAACCGTGACCCGCACGACCCGCGTGCTGCTCGCCCTGCTGACGGCGCTGGGCGCGCTGCTGCTCCTCCCGGGAACGGCGTCGGCCACGCCGTCCCCGGACCCGGCCCGGGGACTGCAGGAGTGCGTCGGCTCCCTGCTCGCGCTGACCCCTGGGGCGTGCGCCGAGCTGCTCGCCCCGGGCGGAGCTCCCGGATCGGCCCCGGCTCCCCCGCCCGCCGCGGACGCCGGAGCGGGCACGGACGCCGAGCCGCCGGCGACGTCGCCCGGGGGCGCCCCGGCGACCGGTGCCGGCGAGCCGGGCACCGAGCCTCCCGGCGCGGTGGCGCTGCCCGGACTCCCCGGCACCGACGCGGTCGTGGGCCCGATCGGGGACGGGTGCGCGGCGCTGGCCGGGGTGCTCGGCGTCGGCGGCGGCTGCCCGGCGCTGACGGTCCTGCTGGACTGCGTGACCGACCCGACCGGCCCCGCCTGCGCGGAGCTGCCCGGGCTCACCTGCGAGACCGTGCTGGACCTGCTGCCGGCCGACGTCCCCTTCGACTGCAGCGGACTGCCGGGACTCGAGCTCCCAGCGGGCTTCTGCCTGCCGCTGGGCGAGGTCGTGCACCTGCTCGAGGGCATCGGCCTGGGCGTGGTGCTCGACCGGCTGCCCCAGCCGCTGGTCGACCTCGTCGACGCGCTGATCTGCCCGGAGGCGGCACCGGCGCCGGCACCCGCGCCGCAGCCCCAGCACCCGCAGCCGGTGCAGCCCGTGGCGCAGCCGGAGCAGCACCAGCCGGTCGTCGTCCCGGTCGTGAGCGGCGGCGGCCCCGGCGGCGGGCAGCTCGCCTACACCGGCATGGACCCGAAGCCCTACCTCGCCGGCGGTGTCGTGGCCCTCGGGCTCGGCACCGGGCTCACGCTGCTGGGCCGCCGCCGGGCCTGACGCCGCCGCCCGTCGAGGGTCAGCGGATGGCCAGCACCGCGCCCGCCGCGATCGCGCCCAGCACGGCCAGCCGCACCAGCCAACGCCCGAGCGCCGGCCAGCGCCCGGGCAGCGGCGGCCGGTAGGCCCGTCCCGGGAGCGGTGCGCCGAGCACGGGCCGCAGCCACCGCAGGGTGGTGGCCGCGTTCTCCCGCTCCGACCGCACCATGGCGGTGTAGGAGCCGATCAGCAGCCACAGCAGGTAGACCAGCAGGAACGGCAGCAGGACGACGGCGATGACCGCGCTGACCGGGTCGTCGCCGAGCGTCCAGGAGTCCGACCCGCCGCCCTCGTGGCGGGCTGTCGACCGACCGGTCAGCCGGAACAACCGGTCGCCGTGCCACAGGTGCAGCCCGCGGCCGCCCCGCGACGGCGCGGCGCCGTGGAACTCGGCCAGGGCCCCCTCGGCGACCACGCGCTCCCCGCCGAACCGCGGCGTCCGCACGATCTGCAGCCGGCCGCCGCCGATCCGCACGACCACCCGGCGGCGGCCGATGCCCAGCGGGGTGAACCGCCGCACCCACCGCAGCGGCGGCGAGGCCGCCTCCGGCCCGTCGTAGGGCGGCAGCGCCTCCCGGAGACGCTTCTCGAGGCGGCGCTGCGCGCGCGGGGACAGCTCCTGCTGCTGGGACACGGCGGCAGAAGCTATGCCAGGAAGCGCGGCCGCGGTGGGCTCGGGGCCACGCGAGTCCTGCGAACTCGTGGCGATCAGCGCGCGATGGCCACGAGTTCGCAGGACTCGGTGGGGAGCGCCCCCGTCAGCGCAGGGTGATCTGGCGGGAGATCAGGCCGGCGCGGGCCCGGCGCTCGTCGGAGGTCAGCGGGTCGGTGACCGTCAGGGCCTGCTCCAGGCGGGCCTGGAAGTCGGTGGCAGCGTCGGTCCAGTCGTCGGCGAGGGTGTCGGCCGGCAGGTCCCACACCGGGACGACGAGGCCGTGCGCCCTGAACGCCCCGGCGTAGCGGGTGCCCTCGCCGAGCAGGATCTGCTCCGACGCCGAGAGCCGGGCCAGCGCGTCGAGCAGCTTCTCCTCCGGCTCCGGGCGGACCCAGCGCAGGTGCGCCCGCTCGTCGCTGGGCCGGACCCAGTAGGCCGCGCCGAGCCCGGGCAGGCGCACCGTGGGCAGCACCGCCTGGTTGGCCTGCTCCAGCCCGGCCTTCGCCGCCGGCGAGGGGTCGGTGCCCTCCAGCCAGAAGGCGAAGTCCTCGTGCACGGTGACGTCCAGCGGCGCGGAGAGGTCGAGCAGCTCCTGCAGCCGCGGCCCCGCAGAGCCCGCGGCGCCGATCGGGCCCGGCTCGACCGGCGCGCCGGTCGGGGCCTCGAGGGCGGCGGCCAGGGCGGTGCCCAGATCGCGGCTGACGTCGTCGGAGGAGGCCGGGAGCTGGACGCCCAGCATGATCTCGCCGTTGGCCCGGACCAGGGCCGGCGCCCCGCCCGGCAGGACGCTGGCCAGCGTCACGTCGCGGCCGTCCGTCGTCTTCAGCGGGGCCGTCGCGGCCGGCACCAGCTCGCGCAGCGCCACCCAGTCGGGCTCGCCCGGCAGGCCCTCGAACGGCCGGGTCACCGGCGGGGCGTAGCCCGAGCCGTGGCAGTGCTTGTAGCGGCGGCCCGAGCCGCACGGGCACGGCGCCTTGGGGTTGACGGCGCCCCCCTCGGCGGCGGGAGCGGAACTGGGCTTGCGGCGGGTCGCGGAGCGGGCCATGCCTCCAGGCTAGGCGGCGCCCCGACGGCGGTGAGCCGGCACACCCGGCGACCCCTCCTACGCTCGACGGCGTGACCAGCACCGCCCCGCCGCCGATCGACCTGGCCGACCCCGCCGTCGTCGCCGATCCCTATCCCGCCTTCGCCCGGGCCCGCGCGCAGGCGCCGGTGCAGTGGCACGACGGCCTGGGGCTGTGGCTGGCCTTCACCCACGCCGAGGCCGGCGCCGTCCTGCGCGACCGGCGGCTGGGCCGCATCTGGCGGGACCGGGAGCCCGCGGAGCGGTTCGGGTCGTTCAACCTGATCCACCGCAACGCGATCCTGGAGATGGAGCCGCCGGACCACACCCGGCTGCGCCGGCTGATCAGCACCGCCTTCGCCCGCGGCCACGTCGAGCGGCTGCGGCCGTGGGTGCAGGAGCTGGCCCGGGAGCTGGTCGACGGCCTGGTCGTGCGCTCGGCCGGCCGCGAGCCCGTCGACGTCCTGGCCGGCATGGCCGAGGAGCTGCCGGTCGCCGTGATCGCCGAGCTGCTCGGCGTGCCGCACGCCGACCGGCCGCTGCTGCGCCCGTGGTCCAACGCGATCGTGAAGATGTACGAGTACGGCCGGACGACGGCGGTCGAGGACGCCGCCGAGCGGGCCGCCGCCGAGTTCGTCGCCTACCTGCGCGGACTGGTCGCCGACCGCCGCCGCGCACCCGGCGAGGACCTCGTCAGCCACCTGGTCTCGGTGCGCGACGACTCCGTGACCGCCCCCGCCCAAGCCCAGCTCACCGAGGACGAGCTGGTCACCACCTGCATCCTGCTGCTCAACGCCGGCCACGAGGCGACGGTGAACGTCTCCGGCAACGGGCTGCTGGCCCTGCTGGAGCACCCCGACCAGCTGGCCCGGCTGCGCGCCGATCCCGATCTCCTGCCGACGGCGATCGAGGAGCTCATGCGCTTCGACTCGCCGCTGCAGCTGTTCGAGCGCACCGCGACCGAGGATGTCGAGCTCGGCGGCGCGACCGTCGCCCGGGGGCAGAAGGTCGCCGCGCTGCTCGGCAGCGCCAACCGCGACCCCGCCGTCTTCGCCGATCCGGACGCCCTGGACCTCGGCCGCTCGCCCAATCCGCAGATCTCCTTCGGCGCCGGCGTGCACTTCTGCATCGGGGCGCCGCTGGCCCGCGTGGAGCTGCAGGCCACCTTCGGCGCGCTGCTGGAGCGGACCTCGCGGCTGGAGCTGGGCCGCCCGCCCCGCCGCCGTCCGGAGTTCGTGATCCGCGGCCTCGCCGAGCTCCCCGTCGTCCTCACGCCCTGACCGGTGCGCTGATCGCGGACCCCACGCTGCGGCCGCCGTCCTCACCGCCGTACCTGAGGACGGCGACCTCGCCGCGATGATCGTGATCATCGCCGATGCCGTTCCCGCGACCGTTGCCGGACCGAGACCGGCCCTACTGGGGTGGACGGGCCCTGCCGATGCGTCGGGCGGGGTGCGCCCCACCCGGCGTACGACGCGCTGATGGTGCTGGTCGACCAGGTCTCGGCGCTCGGCGGCTGATCGGGGCACTTCCGGTAGAAGGTGAGCCGCGCCACTGGCACGATCGCGCCATGCGTGGCCTGATGCAGGACTACCCCCTCACCATCGACGCGATCTTCCGGCACGTGGAGCAGCACTACGGCGACGGGACGATCGTCACCGGCAGCCCGACCGGGCCGGTGCGCTCGACCTACGCCGAGTGGGCGGTGCGCACCCGCAAGCTCGGCGGGGTCCTGGACACCCTCGGCATCAGCGCCGACGGGCGGGTCGGCACCTTCGGCTGGAACAGCCAGCGGCACCTGGAGCTCTACTTCGCCGCGCCGTCCACCGGCCGGGTGCTGCACACCCTCAACATCCGGCTGTTCCCCGAGCAGCTCACCTACATCGCCAACCACGCCGAGGACGAGGTCGTCTTCGTCGACCGCACCGTGCTGCCGCTGTTCTGGAAGCTGGTCGACACCATGACGACGGTGCGCCACGTCGTGGTGATGGACGACGGCGGCGACAACGAGATCCCCGACGACCCCCGGGTGCTGGACTACGAGACGCTGCTGGCGCAGGCGCAGCCGGTCGACTTCGGCGTCACGGACGAGAACCTCGCCGCCTCGATGTGCTACACGTCGGGAACTACTGGCAACCCGAAGGGCGTCGTCTACACGCACCGCTCGACGTTCCTGCACACGATGGCCGTGATCGCGCCGAACGTGTTCGGGCTCGGCGTCCGCGACGTCGCGATGCCGGTCGTGCCGATGTTCCACGCCAATGCCTGGGGCATCGCCCAGGCCGCCCCGGCGGCCGGCGCCTCGCTGGTCATGCCCGGCCCGATGATGGCGCCCGAGGCGCTGGCCCAGCTCATCGTCGACGAGGGCGTCACCTTCACCGCCGGCGTCCCGACGATCTGGCAGGGCGTGCTGCCCCACCTGGCCGGCAAGCCGCACACGCTGCGCGAGATCGGTTGCGGCGGCTCCGCGGTGCCCAAGGCGCTGAGCGAGGCCTACCGCGAGCAGGTCGGGCTGCCGATCCTGCAGGCGTGGGGCATGACCGAGACCCACCCGGTCGCCTCGTCGGCGGCGCTGCCGCTGGCCTACCTGGACGCCGACGACGACACCAAGGCCGACCGCCGGGCCCGCGCCGGCACCCCGCTGTTCGGCGTCGAGGCGCGGATCGTCGACGCCGAGACCCTCGAGCCGCAGCCCTGGGACGACACGGCCACCGGCGAGCTCCAGGTCCGCGGGCCCTGGTGCGCGCAGGACTACTACAACCCCGACGCCGGAGTGGAGCTCACCACCCGCGACGGCTGGATGAAGACCGGCGACGTCGCCGCCATGGACGAGCACGGCTCCATCCGGATCGCCGACCGCACCAAGGACCTGATCAAGTCCGGCGGCGAGTGGATCAGCTCGGTCGACCTCGAGAACGCGATCATGAGCCACCCGAAGGTCAAGGAGGCCGCGGTCGTCGGCATCCCGCACCCGAAGTGGGACGAGCGCCCGCTGGCGTGCGTCGTCCTCAAGGACGGCGAGACGGCGACCGAGGCGGACATCCTCGACCACATCCGGCCGCTCGTGGCCAAGTGGTGGATGCCCGACGCGGTGGAGTTCATCGACGAGGTGCCCAAGACCAGCGTCGGCAAGTTCTCGAAGAAGGACCTGCGCTCGAGGTTCGCCGAGTACGAGCTCAGATCCTGACCGGAGTGCGGGAGCGCAGGTTTCCTACGCTCCCGCACTCCGCTCAGACGACATAAGGGGGTTGGCCGGTCTCGCTGACCATGGGCCGGCCGGCGGCCTCCCAGTCGCCCATCCCGCCCGCGACGTTGACCGAGTCGACGCCGTTCTGGTTCAGCCACGCGGCCACCCGCGCCGAGCGGCCGCCGACGCGGCACACGACGTAGAGCGGATCGGCCTCCGGGATGTCTGCCAGCCGCGCCGGCACGTCGCCCATGGGGATGTGCGTGGCGCCCTCGACGTGGCCGTGCACCCACTCGTCGTCCTCACGCACGTCGAGGAGGACGGCGTCGGCGGGGAGCTCGGCGACGGACACGGTCGGAACCTGCTGCGGCATCACGCCCCCCATGGTTCCACGGCGGCGCCCCCGGCCCCGGCTGGGAGGATGGCGGGCGATGACCGCCGCCAGCAGCGCCCCGGCCCGATCCCCGGCCTGGCCGCTGCCCCGCTCGGCCGTCTGGCTGTGGGCCACCCAGGGCCTGCTCGGCACGCTGGTCTGGGGAGCCGTGCTGACCGCCGCGCTGCTGTTCCTGCCCACCGACGACGCCCCGCTGTCGGCGCTGCCCTGGGCCGGGCCGCTGCTGCTCGGCCTGTACGCGGTGGGCTCGATCGCCGTGCAGCCGGTGATCCGGCACCGCGTGCACCGCTGGGAGGTCACCGACGAGGCGGTCTACGCGCTGACCGGATGGCTCACCCGCACCTGGACGCTCGTGCCGATCGCCCGCATCCAGACCGTCGACGTCACCCGCGGCGTCCTGCAGCAGCTCTACGGGCTGGCCTCGGTGGCCGTGCTGACCGCCTCCTCGAAGGGCACCGTGCAGGTGCCGCACCTGCCGGCCGACGTCGCCGAGCGGGTCGCCGCCGACCTGGCGCGGCGCGCCGAGCAGGTCCGCGACGAGGCGACCTGACCGTGAGCGGTCCCGCCCTCGCCGCGGCGCCCCGGCGCACCTCGGCGCGGATCGTGCTGGTGCACACCGTCACCTTCCGGCAGGCCCGGCAGGTGCTGGGGATCGCGCTGCCGGTCGGGGCGGCCATCGGCTTCGACGGCGGGGCGACGGCGGTGGCGCTCCTCGCCGTCGCCGCCACGCTCGCGTCGCTGGCCTTCGCCGCCGTCTCGTGGTGGCGCTTCACCTATACCGACGGGCCGGCGTCGGTCGTCGTCACCCGGGGGCTGCTGGCCCGCTCGACGCGCACCGTCCCGCGGGACCGGATCCGCGGGGTGGAGGTGGAGCAGCCGCTGCTGCACCGGCTGCTCGGGATGGTGCGGGTGCGCATCGATGCCGCCGCCGGGGCGGCCACCGGCGAGGACGAGGAGGTCGTGCTGGACGGCGTCGGCCGCGCCGAGGGCGACCGCCTGCGCGCCGGCCTGCTCGTCCGGCGGTCCGCCGCCGGGCCCACCCCGGAGCCCCCGGCACCGCCGGCCGAGGAGGTGCTGGCCCGCTTCGACCGCCGCTGGCTGCTCTACGCGCCCCTGGTCGGCGGCTACCTCGCGGTGCCCCTCGCCGCTCTGGGGGCCCTGCTGCGGCTGGTGGACGAGATCCCGCGCGGCCTGCGACCGGAGGTGGACGGGCCCGAGGTCACCGGCCCGGCGGGGGCGGCCGTCGCGATCGCGGTCGCCGCGGTACTGCTCGCCCTCGGCTCGGTGGTGGGCGCGGCGCTCGTCAACTGGGGGTTCCGCCTGGTGCGGCGCGGCGGCTCGCTGGTCGCCGTCCGCGGGCTGGTCACGCGGCGGCACACCGAGCTGGAGGTCGACCGGGTCCGCGGGGTCACCGTGGCCGCGGGGCTGGGGATGCGGTGGGTGCGGGCAGCGCGGGTCAACGCCCTGGTCACGGGGCTGGGCGCCGCGCAGCGCCGGGGGCAGCTGCTGCCGCTCGGCCCCCGGGTCCTGGCCGAGGAGCTGGCCGCCCGGCTGGTCGACGACCCGGGCCCGCTGCGGCGGCATCCGCCGGCCGCGCGCCGGCGGCGGCTCGCGCGGGCGGTCGCTCCCGGGCTGGCCGTCGCCGGCGCCGGGGCCGTCGCCGCCGTGCTCGCCGGTGGGCCGGCCGGGTGGTGGCCGCTGTTCGTCGCCGGCCTCGTGCTCGCCGGCCTCGGGGTGCCGGTCGCCCTCGGGCGTTACGCCGCCCTCGGGCACGCCGCCGGGCCGCGCTCCTTCGCGGTCCGCAGCGGGTGGCTCGTGCAGGAGCGGGCGGTGCTCCAGCGGCGGGCCGTGGTCGGCTGGCGGGTCCGGCAGTCCCCCTTCCAGCGGCGCGCCGGCCTGGCCACGGTCGTCGCCTGCGTCGGCGCCGGCAGCGGCGGCTACGCGGCGGTGGACGTCGCCGCGGCCGACGTCGTCCCGTTCGCCCGGGCGGCGTCCGGGGCCTGGGCCGGCGCGCTGGAGCCGGAGCGCCTCAGTGGGGGACGGCCTTCTCCGCCCCGATCCCGGTGAGCGACCGCACCTCGAGCTCGGCGTACTTGTCGCTGTCCGGCGTCTCCTTGGAGAGCACGGTGCCCAGCCAGCCGAGGAAGAACGACAGCGGGATGGAGACGATCCCCGGGTTCTTCAGCGGGAACCAGGAGAAGTCCACGTCGGGGAACAGCGCGTCCGGGGCCCCGGACACCACCGGCGAGAAGAGGATCAGGCCGACGCAGGCGATCAGGCCGCCGTAGATCGACCAGAGCGCGCCCTGCGTCGTGAACCTCTTCCAGAACAGCGTGTAGAGGATCGTCGGCAGGTTCGCCGAGGCGGCGACCGCGAACGCCAGCGCCACCAGGAAGGCGATGTTCAGCCCGGCCTGCAGCGCCAGGATGCCGAGGCCGATCGCGATGGCGCCGATCACGACGGCGGTGATCCGGGCGACCCGCACCTCGCCGTTGGGGGGCACGTCGCCCTTCTTGATCACCGACGCGTAGACGTCGTGCGCGAACGACGCCGACGCGGTGATGGTCAGGCCGGCGACGACGGCGAGGATCGTGGCGAACGCGACGCCGGCGATGATCCCCAGCAGCACGGTGCCGCCGAGCTCGAAGGCCAGCAGGGGAGCCGCGGAGTTGACCGCCCCCGGCGCGTTGGCGATCTCGTTCGGGCCGACCAGCGCACCGGCGCCGTAGCCGATGATCAGGCTGAAGAGGTAGAAGATCCCGATCAGCCAGATGGCCCACACGACCGAGCGGCGGGCGTCCTTCGCCGTCGGCACCGTGTAGAAGCGCATGAGCACGTGCGGCAGGCCCGCCGTCCCCAGCACCAGGGCCAGCCCGAGCGACACGAAGTCCAGCTGGCTGGTCGACGTCGCCCCGTACTGGGCGCCGGGTGCCAGCACGTCCACGCCCTCGCCGGCGTTGCCCGCGGCGTCGCCGAGCAGCGTCGACAGGTTGAAGCCGACCTCCGTCAGCACCCACAGGGTCATGACGAGCGCGCCGGCGATGAGCAGCGACGCCTTGATGATCTGCACGTAGGTCGTGCCACGCATGCCGCCCACGAGCACGTAGATGATCATGAGCGCGCCGACGAGGACGACCACGAGCGCCTGCGCCGCCTCCCCCTCGATGCCGAGCAGCAGCGTGACCAGGCCCCCGGCGCCGCTCATCTGCGCCACCAGGTAGAAGAGGCAGACCGCGAGCGTGGAGAGCGCCGCCGCCATCCGCACCGGCCGCTGCCGCATCCGGAAGGCCAGGACGTCGGCCATGGTGAAGCGGGCGGTGTTGCGCAGCAGCTCGGCGACCAGCAGCAGGGCGACCAGCCAGGCGACGAGGAAGCCGATGGAGTACAGGAAGCCGTCGTAGCCGTACAGCGCGATCGCCCCGGCGATGCCGAGGAACGACGCCGCGGAGAGATAGTCACCGGCGATCGCCAGGCCGTTCTGGGTGCCGCTGATGTTGCGGCCGGCGGCGTAGTAGTCGGCGGCGGTCTTGTTGTTGTGGCTGGCCCGGAAGGTGATGACCAGCGTGATGAGCACGAAGACGCCGAAGATCGCGATGTTGACGGCGGGCTCGCCCACCGTCTCGTCGGCCGCGAGCAAGGTCTCAGGCACGGGTGGCCCCCTCCGGGTCGCCGCCGGCCGGGGTCTTCCGGGCGTACTCGTGGTGCTCGAGCCGGTCGCGCATCTCGTCGGCGATCGGGTCGGTGTTGCGCCCGGCGTGCCGCACGTACAGCTGGGTGATGAGGAACGTCGTCACGAACTGCCCCAGCCCCAGGAGGATGCCGACGTTGACGTTGCCGAAGACCTCCTTCGCCATGAACTCGTCGGCGTAGGTGGAGAGCAGGACGTAGAGCAGGTACCAGGTGAAGAACGCCACCGTCATGGGGAACGCGAAGCGGCGGAAGCGCCGGCGCAGCTCGGTGAACTCCGGCGAGTCCTGCGCCTGCCGGTACTCCTCGGGGGTGAGCAGCCGGCGTTCGTCCATGGGTGATGTCACTGCGCGCCTCCTGGACCAGGGACTACAGGTGTGATCGAGCACACAGTAAGGAGGGATGTGCTGCTCGGCATCCGCTGAGACCGATCTGACGCAGAGACGTCCGGCGGGCGTAACCCCGTGGGAACGCGGTGGCGCTGCAATGGGTCATGGCCGAGGTCCAGAGGACAACGACCGGGTGGTTCCCCGTGGCGCGCGCCACCGCGGTGGGGACGACGCCCGTGCCGGTGGGCGCCGGTGGCCGCGCCTACGTGCTGGTCCGGCTGCGCCCGGGCGGCGAGGTCAGCGCCTTCCCGGCCCGCTGCCCCCACCGGCTGGTGCCGCTGACCGCCGCGACGACCGTCGACGGAACCCTGCAGTGCCCGTACCACGGGTGGCGGTTCGACGGCGACGGCCGCTGCGTGGACGTCCCGTCGCTGGGGCCGGCCGGCAGCCCGCCGCCGCGCGCGGACCTGACGCCGCCCTGGGCGGTGGAGGAGCGCCACGGTTGGGTCTGGCTGGCCCCGGAGCGCACCGCCGTCGCGCTGCCCCCGCGGCCGGTCTCCCCGCCGGAGCCGGAGCCCGTGCCAGCGCCGGCCGACCTCGGCGGGCCGCTGCTGGACAACCTGCACCCGGGGCTGCGGCACGCCTGGCACCCGGTGGCGCTCTCCCGGGAGCTGCGGCCCGGCGGCTGGCTCATGGTCCGGCTGCTCGGGCGGACGTGGGTGCTTCGCCGCACGGCCGGGTCGGTGGCGGTGGAGCCCCCGGCGGGCGGCGTCCGGGAGCGCGGGGGCGTGGTGGAGCTCGCCCCGGCCGAGCCCGCGGGGTCCGCCGACGCGCCCCTCGACCTGCCCGAGGTCGGGGACCGGCGCTTCGTGGGCGACTGGCTGGCGCCCGAGCGCGCCGCCGTCCCGGCCGGACCGCTGCTGGACACCTTCCTCGACGCCGCGCACGTCCCCGTCGTCCACGGTGTGGGCCGGTTGACGGCCGATCCCGAGGTGCCCGCCGTCGACGTGGTCGAGGAGCCGGGCGGGTTCACCGCCGTGCAGGACCTCGACGCCTCGCCCCACCCGCCGCCCGCCGGTCCGTCCCGCGTGGCCACCTCCGTGTACCGGGTGCCGTTCCGCGTGCGGCTGCGCGTGGACTGCCCGCGGACCGGGGCCGTCCGCACGCTGGTGCACCTCCTGCAGCCGGAGGACGCCGACTCCACCCGCGTCTACACCCGGGTGCTGCTGTCGGCGGGGCCCGGGCGACCGCTGCCCGGGCCGGACGCGCTCGCCGCGGCCGTGGGCGACGTGCGCGGGGCGCTGGCCGAGGACCTGGAGCTGCACGCCCAGCTCGGCCTCCCCGGCCTGCCGCTGCGGCCGCGCGAGGAACTGCACGTGCCGGCCGACGCGTGCGGGGTGGCGCTGCGGCGGGCGCTGGCCGACCTGGTCGCCGGCCGCGGCTGAGCGGTGCCGGACTCACTCCGCCGGCAGCGGCTCCCCGCACTCCGGGCAGCGGGCGGGGCGCGGCTCGCCCTCGACCAGCCGACCGCACCCGGGGCACACCCGGTGCAGCCAGCAAGCGGGGTCGCCGCCCGGGTCGTCGTCCTCGGCGCGCATCCCCCCAGCATGGGCGCTCGACGGCGCCGGCGGCACTCCGGCGGCCCGGCTGGGATGCTCGGGTGATGCCCCTGCCTCGCGGACTGGTCGCCGCCGCCCTGCTCTCCGCACCGGTCGCCTGGGTGACCCGCGCGGCCTGGGGCCTGCCGGTCGCCCTCGGCGCGAGCCGCCGGGCGCTGCGCCCGCACGTCGCCGGATCACCGCACTTCTCCGAGGGCCGGTTCTGGAACACGCTGGCCACGCCGTCGCTGCCCGGCTCCGAGGACCGCCGCACGCTGCTGCGGCAGATGCGGGCGGGCCGGCTGAACGGGGTCCCCGGCCGGCCGGTGCCGCTGGCGCCGTCGCGGCTCCCGGCCGACGCCGCGGAGCTCGCCGTCACCTGGTTCGGGCACTCGAGCGCGCTGCTGGAGGTGGACGGGCACCGGGTGCTGGTCGACCCCGTGTGGGGGCAGCGGGTCTCGCCGTCCCCGCTGGTCGGACCCGAGCGGCTGCACCCCGCGCCGACCCCGCTGGGCGACCTGCCGGCCGTCGACGCGGTGCTGATCAGCCACGACCACTACGACCACCTGGACCTGCCGACCGTGCGGGAGTTGCTGGAGCGGCAGAGCGCGCCGTTCGTCGTCCCGCTGGGCATCGGCGCCCACCTGCGCCGCTGGGACGTGCCGGAGGACCGGATCGTCGAGCTGGACTGGGACGGCGAGGTGCAGATCGCCGGCCTCACGCTCGTCTGCACCGAGGCGCGCCACTTCTCCGGCCGGTTCCTCACCCGCGACACGACGCTGTGGTCGTCGTGGGTGGTCGCCGGCCCGCGGCACCGGGTCTTCTTCGGCGGCGACACCGGCTACACGCCGGCCTTCGCCGCGATCGGCGCCCGGCTCGGCCCGTTCGACCTGACCCTGCTGCCGGTCGGCGCCTACAACGACGCCTGGAAGTACATCCACATGACGCCCGAGGAGGCGGTCCGCGCGCACGGCGACCTCGGCGGCGGGCTGCTCGTGCCGGTGCACTGGGCGACGTTCAACCTCGGCTTCCACCGCTGGGCCGAGCCGGTCCAGCGGCTGTGCACGGCGGCGCTGCGGTCCGGCGTCCGCGTCGCCGTCCCGCGGCCGGGGGAGCGCATCGACGTCCTGGCGCCGGTGCCGGCGGCCGACTGGTGGACGGCGGTCGGGTCGCGCGCGGACGAGCCCGGAGGCGGCGACGACGCCGGCGTGGAGTCCTCGGTGGTCGCGCGCGCGGCGACCTGGCTGACCAGCCGCCGCGTCACCCGCTGACCGGAGTGCGAGAGCCGAGGTTTCCTGCGTGTTGAGTCCGAGGACATCTGTCAGTCCTGAAGTCTCATGACATGTGTCGCTTGATCATCACAACGCCGATGAGGTGGTGTGGGGAAGCGAGCGCCAGTCATGAAGCTGCTGGATGCGACGTTGCAGGTCGGCGTGCCGATCGAGAACGTCGCGGAGTGGTGCCGGGTCAACGGGGTCGAGCCGCGGACGTTCTACCGGCATCGGGCGCGGGTGGCCGCCGAGGGCGTGTGGACGGAGCGCTCTCGGCGGCCGCACGTCTCGCCGTCGGCGACACCGGAGTGGCTGGTCGAGCGGATCGTCGCGTTACGCGAGCAGCTG
>NZ_FOEE01000018.1 GCF_900110555.1 Trujillonella endophytica | reverse complement strand
CCGGTGCCGTCGATCGCAGCCGCGTGGTGGGTCCGGCCGTGGGTGTCCACGCCGCCGAAGACATCCAGCCCCGTACTCGCCATGATGGTCATCGCCGTCCTTGTCGCTCGCACCGATGAGACGGCACGCACCGAGCCGGACGAGGCGGACAGGACAGTGATGGGCGCCTCTTGCACAGGCTCCTATGAGGTCACGGACGTCCCGCCCGGTGACGTGCAGGGACGGGGCCACCCCCACACGGCCGACACATCCCACAGCAGGACAGCAAGGCGTCGGTCAGGCGGAGAGTCAGACCACCAGGGGTGACCCCGTCCTCTCCATCCTCACTGTCAGGCGGGGACAGCGGCCAGCAGGTCCAGGGCCAGCCGTGCGGCGGCCGGGAACGAGTCGACGACCGCCATGGCCTGCGGCTCGTCCGCAGCGGTGGCGTACTCCCCCTGCCGGATGCGGATCGCCCGGGCTCCCACCGCGGCGGCCACCGCGACGTCCTTGCCCGGGCGGTCGCCGATGACCAGGAGCCGGTCGGCGGGGACGCCGAGGGTCCCGGCGAGCGCGAGCAGGCCGGCCGGTGCGGGCTTGCGGGCGGCGCGGCCCCCGAGCGTGTCGGTCACGAGGACGACCGGCAGCAGCGGGCCCAGCCCCGTGGCGGCCAGCTTGGCGGCCTGGATGACCGGGTTGCCGTCGGTGAGGCAGGCCAGGGGCGCCGCGGCGGCGAGCGACTGCAATGCCTCGGGGACGCCGGGGTAGGGCGTCAGCCGCACCGGCTCGTGCCGGGTGAACGCGGCGACCAGCGCCGGCACCAGGTCGGGCAGGTTCCCGGCCGGGACCCCGGCAGCCAGCAGCGCCCGGTCGATGGTGCCGCCGGCGTCCGACGCGGCGGCGAGCTCGCGGACGAGGGCGGCGTGCACGCGGTCGCCGTCCAGCCCCGCGGCGGACGCCGCCGCCCCGACGGCGACCGCCGCGCCGGCCAGGTAGTCCGCCTGCGGATAGAGGGTGTCGTCGAGGTCGACGACGACGCCCAGCGGCGGCCGGGTCACCACGGCAGCCGGCCGTCGGTGAAGTCGGGCTCCTCGATCGCGAGCAGGGCGTCGGTGGCGGGGTCGCCGAGGATCGCGGCGACCTGCGGGCCGGTCGTGCCGTCCCCGTACGGGCAGGGCAGGGCCGCGGCGCGGGCCTGGGCCTCCGGGGTGGTGTGCCGGGCGGCGGCGGCGAGCACCGCGTCGGCGGCGGTGTCGTCGGCCAGGCCGGCCAGGGTGGTGGTGCCGGCCTCCACGCCCTCCCAGCGCGGCGTCGACCCGCGCAGGACGACGACGGGCACGCCGAGGTAGGCGGCCTCCTCCTGGATGCCGCCGGAGTCGGTCACCGCGAGCCGGGCGGAGGCGAGCGCGGCGAGCAGCTCGTCGTAGCCGATCGGCCCGCTCAGCGTGATGCCCGGGGCGTCCAGCTCGGCGTCCAGGCCGGTGGCGGCCAGCCGGGCGGCGGTCCGCGGGTGCACCGGGAAGGTCACCGGGCCGACCTGCTCGGCCAGCGACCGGACGATGCCGACGAGCCGCTTGAGCCGCACCGGGTCGTCGACGTTGGTGGGCCGGTGCGCCGTCACCAGGACGCCGCGCCGCTCGGCCACCGGCACGGCGCGCACGCCGCGCGCCACGAGGGTGTCGACCACGGGGTTGCCGACGACGAACACCCGCTCGGCGGGCACCCCCTCGGCCGCGAGGAACGCCGCGGCGCGCCGGGTCGGGGCCAGGTGCAGGGCCGCGACGGCCGCGGCGACCCGCCGGTTGACCTCCTCCACGCTGCGCGGGTTGAGGCTGCGCAGGCCGGCCTCCAGGTGCGCGAACGGCACGCCGGCCCCCCGGGCGGCGAGCGCGTAGGCGGGCACGGTGTTGGTGTCGCCGAGGGCCAAGACGACGTCGGGCCGGAAGCGGGCGACCGCGCGGGCGGCGTCGGCGTGCAGCGCGCCCAGCCGGTTCTCCGGCCCGTCGGTCGGCAGGGCGAAGCGCAGCGTCGGCGCCAGCCCGAGGGTCTCCTGGAGCTCGGTGGAGAGCGCGGGATCGGTGTGCTGGCCGGTGTCGACGACGTCCACCCGGTGCCCGGCGGCGGTGAGAGCCGCGACGACGGGGGCGAGCTTGACCACCTCGGGGCGGGTGCCGAACGGCACCAGGACCGACCGGACGCGGCTCATGCCCGCACCGCCGTCGCCACGCTGGGGTCGGCCACGGGGCTGCCGTCCGCGGCGGTGAAGACCTCGGCGAAGTAGCGCCGCATGCTCACGCCGGGGGTGAACCACAGGTGCCCGAGCCGGCGCTCCGGCTCCCGGATACCGGTCAGGTAGGCGCCGACGACGTCCGCTCCGGCCGCCAGCGTCAGCGGCAGGCCGCCGGAGAACCGGGGGTTGATCTCGACCACGGTGGCGCTGCCGTCGCCGGTGACGAAGCCCTGCACGTTGGCGGGGCCGGTCAGCCCCACGGCCTCCAGCGCGCTGGCGACGACGTCGGTGACCGCGGTGGAGTCGAAGGTGCTGCCCTTGGTCGAGATGCCGGCGCGGGTCTCCTCGCGCCACCGCGGGACGACGGTGAGCAGCTCGCCGGTGCGCGCCACGAGGGCGTCGGCGGTGAACTCGCGCCCGACCAGCCGGGTCTGGGCGATCAGCGACCCGTCCGTGCGGAGGGCCTCGACCACGGCCGAGCGCCGGTCGAGCAGGTGCACGCCGCGGCTGCCGCGGCCCGCGCGCGGCTTGACCACCCAGGGGCCGGGCACCTCGACCATCCCGGCGGGGGTGTCGGTCGTCGGGGGGTGCGGCACGCCCGCCGCCCGCATCGCCCGGGCGAAGGCGGCCTTGTCGCAGCACACGGCCACGCCCGCCGGGTCCGACAGCCAGGTGGCGACGCCGGCCGCGGCCAGCCGGGCGGCGCCTGCGGCGAGCGCCGGCAATTCCTCGGCGACGGTCGGGACCAGGGCATCGGCGCCGTGCGCCGCGGCGACGCCGATCAGGGCGTCGATGAAGTGGGGGTGGTCCGCGCGCGGCAGCAGCACGCCGACGTCGGCCAGCGCGCAGCCGGTGGCCCGCGGGTCGGCGTCGGCCGCGACCACCCGGTGCCCGAGGGCCATGAGCCGGCGGACGACGGCGATGCCGGCCGGTCCGCCGGCCCCGGTCACGAGGACCGACGGCGCGGAGCGCGGGACGGGAGCACCGGCGGACGCCGGTCGCGCGTCGAGGGTCGAGGTCACCGGGGCGTCTCCTCCGAGGCGGGTGGTGCGGTGGGACGGGCGAAGCTCAGCTGCCGCTGCGGGGCGCGGCCGGACCGGCCGGCTGCGGGCGGCGGTCGTGGTGGGACGGCCATGCGGGCGACCGCCGAGATCCGGGTGGTGGCGCCGTCGGCCGCCGCCTCGGTCTCCTCGGGCAGCGCGACGTCGTCGTCGACGTGCTCGTCCGGGCGGCGGGCCAGCATCCAGCCGCGGGCCCACAGCCGCAGGGACGCCACGCGGTGGTTGGTGATCGGCTCCCACTGGCGCGCCGCGACCGCCAGTGCGAGGCAGTCCAGGACCAGCGGGTCCTCCTCGTAGGTGGCCACGGCGACCAGCGAGGCGGTGTGCGCGCCCAGGCCGTCCGCGGCGAGCTCCCGGATGCGCGCCATGCGGGCCTCGGCCGGCAGGTGCCCGATGCGGTAGTCGATGCGGCCGCTCTCCCGCCGGGCGGCCAGCCGCTGGGAGAACCACCGGGGATAGACGTAGCGGTGCAGGAGCCCGGTGAGCGTCGTGCGCCGGGCCGCCGCCTCCTGGGCCGACTCGCCCTCGAGCATCCGGTAGCCCAGCCCCGGGCGGGCCCAGGTGTCGGGCCGGCGGGCGGTGTGCCGGCCGTCGACGTCCTGCTCGGCCCGCTCCAGCGCCGGCAGGGTCACCCACACCATCAGGAGGAAGCCGCCGAGGGTGGCGGCGAGGTTCCACAGCGTGCCGACCCAGTCGTGGAAGAGGACCAGCGCCCCGTCGCCCCACCACATGCCGGCCAGCGCCGACAGCAGCAGGCGCAGGTGGTTGAGCACGAGGAGCACGGTGACGGCGAACAGCAGGCCGCCGAGCGCGTGCAGCTTGCGGCCGCGCAGCACGGCCACGGTGAGGGCGGTCAGGCCGAGCACCGAGAGGATCGACGAGCACGACGGCGTGACGACGGCGTCGATGATCGGGGCGCCCTCGGGGAACAGCAGGACGTGCCCCGGAAGCACGTTCGAGGCCTGCCCGGGGTAGATCCAGGACATGACCTGGCCGAGGACCGTCGCCTCGAACTCCCGCAGCGGATCGGTCAGGTAGCGGAAGCCGACCAGGCAGATCGCGGCGGCGACCACCAGGTCCAGCGCGACCGGCAGCAGCCGCCGGCCGCTCCCCCGCCGGATGAGGCCGGGCCGGCGGGTCGGGCGCGGGTGGAGCTCGACCGCCGCCGTCATCGGCCCCCCACCTCACTTGCGTGCTCGGCGGCGAACGTGCGCGGCCGCCCGGCGACCGGGGTCGGCACGGGCGCGCGCTCCGAGAGGGCGGAGGGCTGCGGCGAGGGCGCCGGGCGGACCGTGGAGGTGGCCCCCGAGCGCGACGTCTTCACCCACGAGTACGGGCGGCCGAGCATCCCGTCGACGTAGGCCCGGCTGGTGATCCAGATGGACAGGGCGAACGCCGGCAGGAAGCCCAGCAGCCGCCAGGCGGAGCGGCGCTCGACCCGGCCGATGAGCAGGCCCACGGAGAGCTCGGCGAGCGGGCCGACGAACAGCAGCATCGACAGCGGCAGCACCGCGACCGCGGGCAGGTCGCCGATGCCGAACACGCGCAGCACGGTGAGCAGCACGCCGATGCCGCTGAGCACGGGCACGTGGTAGACGAGCAGGAACAGCGTCGTCTCGAACTTCTCCAGCAGCGAGAGGTACGGCGAGCGCATGAGCGGCCGCCAGTAGTCGCGCAGGCACTTCTGGTGGCCGCGGGCCCAGCGGTAGCGCTGCTTCCAGAAGCGCTGGGCGGTGACCACCGCCTCCTCGTAGTCGATCGCCGAGACGTCGTAGCGGACCCGCTGGCCGGCCATCAGGATCCGCAGCGTGAGGTCGGTGTCCTCGGTGACGGTCTCGGGGTTCCAGCCGCCGAGCGCGCGCAGCGTCGACATCCGGACGGCGCAGTTGGCCCCGCCGTAGGCCGGCAGCTCGAACAGGGCCTGCCGGCCGTACTCGTTGACCAGGTAGCCGGACAGGTAGTCGACGAACACCGTCCCGGCCATGTGCGAGTCCTTGCCGTTGCGGATCACGCACCGGCCCATGACCGCCCCGACGGAGGGGTCGCGGAAGTGCCGGACCAGCCGGCGCAGGGCCGTCGGCTCGGGCTCGTGGTCGGCGTCGAACACGAGCACGACCTCGGCGTCGACCAGCTCGAGCGCGTCGTTGAGGGCGCCGGACTTGCCGCCGCCGGAGCCGACCGCGCGGTGCAGGACCCTCAGCCGCGGCTCGATCGCCGCCCACGCGTCGAGCTTGGCGCCGGTCGCGTCGTCCGAGCCGTCGTCGACGACGACGAGGGTGATCCGGTCGGCCGGGTAGTCCAGCGCGAGCAGCGCCGTGACCATCCCGTCGACGACGAGCTCCTCGTTCTTGCAGCCGACGAACACCGCCACCTGCGGGACGTAGTCGTCCAGGCCGACGTCGGCGGCCAGCAGGTCACGCTCGGCCCAGCGGGCGGCGGCGACGGCGAAGGCGAGGTGCCGGCAGAAGTAGATGCCGAAGACGATGTTCAGCGCGCCCGCGAGGACGCCGAGCACCGGATCGATGCCGAAGGCCAGCGCGGAGCCGGTGAGGGCCACGGCGTAGGCGACGAGCACCCACGGGCGCCCCTCGGGCCGTGCGCTGCCGTGGACCACCGACTTCTCCTCCGGACGCGGGCACGCGTGCGACGGAGCAGACGCTCCACCTCATCGCTGCATCGGCATCCCCGGCGCCCACCTCAAGCGGAAAAGAACCCGGCCGGGTCCACGCGGGCGTGGCTGGCGGGCGGGTCCCCCGGGCCGCGGCCGCCGCGCACGGCGACCACCAGCGTGGTCACGGCGAGCGCGCCGACGGCGAGCAAGAACAGCAGGACGAGGATGCCACCGAGAGTCATGACGGCAGCGTGACACCGAGTGGACTGGTCTTTTCGAGTCCACTACGGCATGGTGGCCTGCATGCCACTGCCGACTGAGCAGTCCACTCCCGCGCAGGAGCTGGCCACGCTGGTGGAATCGCTGGCGGCCGCGCCCGGGCCGCGCTACGCCGCGCTCGCCCGCCGGATCGTGGAGCTCCTCACCACCGGCCGGCTCCCGGTGGGCAGCCGGCTGCCCGCCGAGCGGGAGCTCGCGACCGCCCTCGGCCTCTCCCGGGTCACCGTCGCCTCCGCCTACCGCGAGCTGCGCGCGACCGGGCACGCCACCACCCGGCACGGCTCCGGCACCGTGGCCGAGCTCCCCGACGCCGGCACCGCGTGGGGTGCGCCCAGCACCGATCCGAGCGTCCTCGACCTGGCGCACGCCGCGCTCGAGGCGGCACCGCAGCTGATTCCCGCCTACCGGGAGGCGCTGACGCTCCTCCCCGCGGTCGCGGCCGGACACGGGTACGCGACCGGCGGCCTGCCGGAGCTGCGGGCCGCGATCGCCGACCGGTACACCGCGCACGGGCTGCCCACCGACCCCGACCAGGTGCTGGTCACCGCGGGCACCGGCGACGCCACCGACGTCGTCCTGGAGACCCTGCTGCAGCCGGGGGACCGGGTGCTGGTCGAGCACCCCACGTACCCGGGCGCGCTGGGCGCCGTGGAGGCGCACGGCGGGCGGTGCCTGCCCGTGCCGCTGGACGCCGACGACCCCGACGCCCTGATCGCCGCCGCCCACCTGGCGGCCCGGCAGAGCAGCCCGCGGCTGGCCTTCCTCATGCCCGACTTCTCCAATCCCACCGGCGCGCGGCTGACCGCGGCCGGGCGGCGCCGCCTGGCCGCGACGCTGTGGCAGCAGGGCGTGCTCACCGTCGTCGACGAGGTCAGCGCGGAGCTGTACCTGGACGGCGGGCCGCTGCCCCCGTTCGCCGCGGGCCTGCCCGACGCCGCCGCGGTGACGGTGAGCGGGTTGTCGAAGGCGGTCTGGGGCGGCCTGCGCATCGGCTGGGCGCGGGCCGACGCCGCCCTGGTGACCCAGCTCGGCGACGTGCTGCGGCGGCGCCAGATGTCGGTGGGCGCGCTGGACCAGCTGGCCGCGACCGCGCTCGTCCGCGACCTGGACGCCGTCCTCGACCAGCGCCGGGCCACGCTGCGCGAGCGCCGGGACCTGCTGCGTGCGGAGCTGGCCCGCCGGCTGCCCGACTGGACCGTCCCCTGCCCGGCCGGGGGCCTGTCGCTGTGGTGCACGCTGCCGCCGGGCGTGGGGTCGGCGGCGCTGACCGCCGCGGCGGCGCCGCTGGGGCTGCTCCTCGCCGAGGGCCGGGCGTTCGGCACGGGTCACGCGTTCGACGACCACCTGCGGCTGCCGTTCACCCTGCCCCCCGACCAGTTGCTCCGGGCGGTCGAGCTCCTCGTGCAGGCCGAGGCCGCGGTACGCGGCGGCGGCGACCGGACCGCGCCGCCGCGGCGGCTCGCCGTCGTCTGACGGGGCTGCGCTGCGGCTGCGCCCGCGGGCCGGAGTGGTTACCGTTCAGGAGGCGGCCCGCCGTGTCCGGGCAGCCGCCCTCCGCCCTGGTCGAGCACACGGCCGTGCGGGGTCCGTCGCCGAGATCCTCGGCGGTCCGACAGCGGAGCACGGCATGACCACCATCCCCGCCCCACCCCTTCCCCGGCGCCGCGACGCGGTCCCGATCGGCCACGCGGACCCGTCCGACCGCCTGCACGCCCTCGAGCTCGAGGTGGCCCAGCTGCGCACGGCGATGGCCAGCCGCGCGGTCATCGAGCAGGCGAAGGGCATCGTGATGCTGATCGCCGGCTGCACCGAGCAGGTGGCGTTCGACGTCCTCACGCACATCTCGAGCACGACGCACCGCAAGGTGCGCGATCTCGCCGTGGCCATCACCGATTCCGCCTGCGGCCGCCGTCCCCTGCCGGCGGACGTGCAGGACGCCATCCGCGACGTCTGCCCCCCGAGGCGCGACGGCTGATCGGCCCGGCGGCAGGGGCCGCGCGGCCGCCCGGCAGGATGCGCGGCGTGCTCTACCTGCTCGCGAGCCTCCTGCTGCGACCGCTGGCCCGCGTCCTCCTGCGCACGCGGGTGACCGGGCGCGAGCACGTCCCCGCCTCCGGTCCGGTGATCCTCGCCAGCAACCACCTGTCGTTCATCGACAGCATGGTCATCCCGCTGTCGGCGCCGCGGCGGGTCCGCTACCTGGCCAAGGCGGAGTACTTCACGACCCCGGGCCTCGGGGGGTGGGTCACCCGCACGCTGTTCTCCGCCCTCGGCGCGCTGCCGGTCGAGCGCGAGACCTCGCGCGCGGCGCAGGCCGCCCTCGACACGGCCCTGGCGGTGCTGCACGACGGCGACGCGTTCGGCATCTACCCCGAGGGCACGCGCTCGCGCGACGGCCGGCTGGCCCGCGGCAAGACCGGGGTGGCCTGGCTGGCCCTGACCGCCGACTGCCCCGTCGTCCCGGTGGCGGTGTGCGGCACCGACCGCGTGCAGCCGATCGGCGCGACGTGGCCCCGGCCGCACCGGGTCACCGTCACCTTCGGGGAGCCGCTGACCTTCCCCGAGCACCGCGGCCGGGCCCGCAACGGCCGCGCCCGCCGTGAGGTGACCGACCGGATCATGGTGGCGATCGCGGAGCTGTCCGGGCAGGAGAAGGCCGGGTGGGGCGATCCCCGCGAGGCGGCGTGACCGGCCCGTCCCCTCGGGGCGGGGCCCTCCTGGTCGCCGGCACGACCTCCGACGCCGGGAAGTCGGTCGTCACCGCCGGGATCTGCCGGTGGCTGGCCCGCCAGGGCGTCTCCGTCGCGCCGTTCAAGGCGCAGAACATGAGCAACAACTCGATGGTCACCGCCGACGGCGCCGAGATCGGCCGGGCGCAGGTGATGCAGGCCGCCGCGGCCCGGGTGGAGCCCGAGGCGGCGATGAACCCGGTGCTGCTCAAGCCCGGCGGCGAGGACTCCAGCCAGGTGGTCGTGCTGGGCCGGCCGGTGGCCGACGTGACCGCGCTGTCCTACCGGCCGATGAAGGCCGCGCTGCTGGAGCAGGTGCTCGCCTGCCTGGCCGACCTGCGGTCGCGGTTCGACGTCGTCGTCTGCGAGGGCGCGGGCTCCCCCACCGAGATCAACCTCCGGGCCGACGACGTCGCCAACATGGGCCTGGCCACCGCGGCGGGGCTGCCCGTCGTCGTGGTCGGCGACATCGACCGCGGCGGGGTGTTCGCCGCCCTCTACGGCACGGTCGCGCTCATGCCGCCGGGCGACCAGCGCCTGGTGGCGGGCTTCCTGGTGAACAAGTTCCGCGGCGACGTCCGGCTGCTCACGCCCGGCCTCGACGAGCTGGCGCGGCTCACCGGCCGCCCCACGCTCGGCGTCCTCCCGTGGCTGCCCGGCGCCGCGCTGGACGTCGAGGACTCCCTCGGCGTGCCCACCGGCGTCTCCTCGGCCGGCCCGCCGCACGGGGAGGACGTGCTCCGGGTGTCGGTCGCGCGGCTGCCCCGGCTGTCGAACTTCACCGACCTCGACGCGCTGGCCGCCGAGCCCGGCGTCCTGGTCCGCTACGCGACCCGCCCCGAGGAGCTGGCCGACGCCGACCTCGTGGTGCTGCCGGGCACCCGGTCGACCGTCGCCGACCTGCGCTGGCTGCACGGGTCGGGCCTGGCCGACGCGGTGCTCCGCCGCGCTGCCGCGGGGCGTCCGGTGCTCGGCATCTGCGGCGGGCACCAGATGCTGGCGCGCACGATCACCGACGGGGTGGAGTCACGGGCCGGCACGGTGCCCGGGCTGGGCCTGCTGCCCACGGACGTGGTGTTCGCGGCGGAGAAGACGCTGGGCCGGCCGGTGGGGACGGCGTTCGGCCGCCCGGTGCGCGGCTACGAGATCCACCACGGGGTGGTGACGGTCGACGAGTCCGCGGAGCGCTTCCTCGACGGCGCCCGGGCGGGCTCGGTGTGGGGCACCACCTGGCACGGCGCGCTGGAGGACGACGACTTCCGCCGCGCGTTCCTCACCGAGGTGGCACGCGCGGCGGGCCGGCGCTTCGTGCCCGCGCCGGGGACCTCCTTCGCCGCCGTCCGCGAGGCCCGGCTGGACGCCCTCGGCGACCTCGTGGCCGAGCACGCGGACACCGACGCGCTGTGGCGGCTGGTCGAGTCCGGCCCGCCGGCGGGCCTGCCGCTGCTCCCACCGGGCGGCACGGGGGCGCGCTGAGGCCGGGCGCTGCGGTCGGGAGCTCCGGCCGCCGTCCGGGCGTCGGCGGTGGCTGCGGTTAACGTTTCGCCGTGAGCACCCCCACGCAGGAACCGCTGGCCGCCTATCGCGAGACCTCGAAGGTGGCCCGCGACAAGGAGATCGACCGGATCGACGTCCACTGCCGGGCGTTCATCGAGCTCTCGCCGTGGGCCACGCTCGCGACCGCGGACGCCGACGGGTGGCCCGACGTGTCGCCGCGCGGCGGCGGTCCCGGCTTCGTGAAGGTGCTCGGCGAGCACCTGCTGGCGCTGCCCGACCGGCGGGGCAACAACCGGATCGACAGCCTGCGCAACGTGGCGGCCAACCCCAAGGTCGCGCTGATGTTCCTGGTGCCCGGCATCGAGGAGACGCTGCGGGTGTTCGGAACGGCGCGGATCGTGGCGCCCGAGGCCGTCGACGTCGACCTCACCGAGTTCGACAAGCCGCCGATGTCGGTGCTGCTGATCGAGGTCGAGCGGGCGTACTTCCAGTGCGCGAAGTCGCTGATCCGTTCGGGCCTCTGGGACCCGGAGAGCTGGGGTGGCCGCGGCGACTTCGCCCCGATCGGCCAGGTCTTCCGCGACCACTGCCAGCTCCCGGCGCCGCTCCCGCCGGACGACGTCCTGCGCGCGGGCCTGCTGCCCGAGCTGTAGTCGAAGGGCTCCCTGCTCCCGGCGGGGGCCGGATCGTCGGTGGCGGGGCCTACCCTCCCCGGCCATGGCGACCGACATCCAGGTGACGATCGACAGCACACAGCCGCACACGCTCGCCGACTGGTGGGCCGAGGCCCTGGGCTGGGAGGTCGAGCCCAGCGACGAGGCCTTCATCCGCCGGATGGTGGCGGAGGGGCACGCGACCGAGGCGGAGACGACGACGCACCGGGGCGTGCTCGTGTGGCGCCTCGGGGCGGCGCTGCGCTCCCCCGACCAGGGCCGGCCGCGGGTGCTGTTCCAGCTCTCGGACGAGGAGAAGTCCGGCAAGAACCGGATGCACCTCGACCTGCACGTGGGCGCCGAGCAGCGCGAGGCCGAGGTCGCCCGGCTGGTGGCCGCGGGCGCCCGCGAGCTCTGGCGGGCGAGCCAGGGTCCGCTGGCGTGGGTGACCCTCGCCGATCCGGAGGGCAACGAGTTCTGCGTGGCCTGAGCGCCACGCGGACCCGGAGCCGCCGGGCCCGGGGGCTCAGCCGGCGACGATGTCCCGCGCCAGCCGGCGGGAGGCCACGGCCCGCTCGGCGGCGACCCTGTTCCGGTCCCGTCTGCTCCGCCGGGTGGCCCGCAGATAGCGGGCGTCCTCCACGAGCTGGAAGGCGGCCAGCACGCTGGCCTTGATCTCCCGCGGACGCAGAACCGGCGGCGGCACGGGCTCGGCCGAGGTCATGGGCCTCTCCTCTCGGGAGCGGTCCCCCGGACCGCTCCGTGACACATGGTGCCCCGCTATCGGCGTTCCGAACCAGATCCGTGACCATTTGATGCCGATGTGTCACGAGTGACACGGGGGACGGGAGTCCACCTTCCGCGCGGGCTCCGTACCGTGCGGTCATGGCCTCCCTCGGACGGCGACTCGCCGGGCTCCTGCGACCCCTCCTGGCTCCGGCGCCCCGGCCCGGGCGCGGCCGCCGCACACCCCCGCGCCCCGGCGCCCGCCCCGGCCCGGCCGCGTCGGGCGCCGTCCGGGACCTGACCGGCGATCCGGGGGACGTGGACCTCGAGTACCGGCCGCGCGACGACGGGCGCCCCGATCCGGGCGAGGTCGTCTGGGCGTGGGTGCCCTACGACGAGAACGACGGCCGGGGGAAGGACCGCCCCGTGCTCGTCCTCGGCCGGCGCGGGCGCGCGCTGCTCGGCCTGATGCTCACCAGCAAGGACCACGACCGCGACGCCGCCGACGAGGCCCGCCACGGCCGGGTGTGGATGGACGTCGGCACCGGCCGCTGGGACTCCCGCGGCCGGCCCAGCGAGGTGCGCCTGGACCGCCTGCTGCTGCTGGAGCCCGCCGACGTCCGCCGCGAGGGCGCCGCCATCGGCCGGGGCCTGTTCGACGAGGTGGTCGCCGCCGCGCGCCGCACCCAGGGCTGGTAGCGGCGCACGCGCGCCGGCCGAGTACGCCTACCGGGCGTTCGTCCTGCGCCGCGGGTGAGCGACCGTCAGCCGGCCGACTCCTCGCGGCCGCGCGAGGGCTCGGAGTCGCGCCGCTGCGCCGGGGGACGCAGGTGGTAGACGCCGGTCGAGCCGGGGAGTTCCTGCAGGTCGTAGCGGCTGACGACCTTCGGCCCGTCGTGCAGGTGCACGTGGGTCACCGTGGGCAGCGGGTCGCCGTGCCGCGCCGCCCGCACCTCGACGCGACCGTCGAGGGGGCCGCCGACGAACAACAGGACGGTGTCGTCGAGACACTCCTGCTCGGGCATCTCGCTCTCCCTCGTCGCGTCGGACACCCGGTCGAGGGTAGGCGCGTCGGGGCCGGTGAGCCGCTTCCGTGGCGCCCATCCGTGCGCGAGGGGCCGGTGGGAGCGGGCGTTTCGCGCGCGAAACGCTCAGCCGGGACGGCGGCGCAGCCAGCGGGCGATCAGCGGCGCCGCGCCGAGCATGACGAACAACCGCAGCACCTGGACGGCGAGCACGAACGTCGCGTCGGCGCCGCCGTCGGTGGCCGTGGCGAGGACGGCGTAGAGCCCGCCCGGAGTGGTCGCGAGGTAGGCGTCGAGCCGGCTCGCCCCCGTCGTCGCCGCGAGGACCAGCCCCAGTCCGGCGCTCGCCAGCACGACCCCGGCGATGACGGCCAGCGCCAGCGGCAGGGCCCGGCCGATGGCCAGCAGGCTCGTCCGGTCGAAGGTGCAGCCGACGCTGAGTCCGATCAGGACGAACGACGCCGCCCCGAGCAGCGCCGGCACCTCGGCGCCGCCGGACAGCCCCGACAGGTCGAGGGCCGCCGCGACGGCGAGCGGCCCCAGCAGCGCGGGCACCGGCACGCGCAGCACCCGCGCCAGCAGCAGCCCGGCGACCGCGCAGCCGGCCGTGAACAGGACGCCGACCAGCCAACCGGGGCCCCCGCCGTCCACCGGCACTCCGCCCCCCGACCCCGCTGACGCGCCGTAGACCGTGGTCGCGACCACCGGCATCAGCACCACGATGATGAGCACCCGCAGGTACTGCAGGACGGCGACCATCCGGTCGTCGGCGCCGAGCTCGCGGGCCATGGCCGTGATCCCGGACGCCCCGCCCGCGATCATCGCGAACGCCCCGGTCACCGGGCTGATCCCGGGCTGCAGCCGCAGCACGAGGCCGGCCAGCACGCTCAGCGCGAGCGTGCCGAGCACCACGAGCAGTACCGGCAGCCAGTCCCGGCCGAGCGCGGCCAGCGTGTCGAGGTCCACCAGCGAGCCGATCGACACCCCCAGCGTCGCCTGCGCCGCGGTGACCGCCGGCCGCGGCAGGTCCAGCCGCCGGTTCCCGGCCAGGCCGCGCACCAGGCCCGCGAGGAGCCCGCCGAACAGCGCCGCCGAGGGGAGGCCCAGCGCATCGAGGGCGAGCGAGGCGAGCACCGCACCGGCGAGAACGGCGCCGAGGTCGACCCACCGCCGCGCCGCCCTCATCGCGGTCAGTCTGCCGGGCGGGGACCGACGCCCCTCACCCGCCGCCGGTGATGCGCCGGAGCTCGGCCACGTGCGCGTCGAAGGCGCGCCGACCCTCCGGGGTCAGCGCCAGGCTGGTCCGCTGCCGGGAGGCGATGGTCGCCTTCTGCACCTTCACGTAGCCGGCCGCCTCCAGCTGCTTGACGTGCTTGGACAGCACCGAGTCGCTGACCCCCACGGCGTCGCGCGCGGCGGCGAACTCCATCGTGTCCACGACCGCGAGCAGCCCGCAGATCTGCAGCCGGGGCGGGGGGTGGATGACCGCGTCGAACCGCGGCGCCACCACCGTCACACCTCGCCCTCGCGCAGCTCGGCGGCGTAGGCCCGCCCCCAGCGCCGGCTGAGCAGGGCGACCGCGACGCCGAGCACCGCGCCGGCGACCACCATGGCCCAGCGCTGGTCGAAGCCCTCGGCCAGCACGAGCGCCGGCACCGCGACGACGAGCACCAGGACGAGCCACACCTTCATGGCCGGAGCGTCCGCGTTCACCCAGATGCCGGTCCGCCGCCGGTAGACCGCCACCAGCGCCCCGAGGCCGGCGAGGAACACGAACAGCGCCGGGAACCGCATCCACGCCGAGTCGATCACGTAGGTCGACAGGAAGCCGAACAGCAGCAGCCCGAGGGCGACGTCGTACCACCACGGCTGCAGCACCCGCTCGGCCAGCGCCGCTCGATCGGTCCGCAGCGCGGCGAGCTGGGCGGCGGCGGTCTCCCGGTCGATCCCGTGACTTTCCATGTCGGAAAGTCTGCCCCGTCACTTTCCGGTCCGTCAAGTGACGGGTGGCTGTCGGCGAGCCCCGGGTCCGTGATGTGATGTCGCCGCCACAACGACGGCAGTGGAGGAAGTCCGGTGAGATTCCGGCGCGGTCCCGCCACTGTGACCGGGGAGTCCGACCCCATGCATGCCACTGCTCTCCGGAGTGGGAAGGCAGGGGCCGGGCGCTGATCCGGGAGCCAGGAGACTCTCGCCGTCGTCCCTGCCACCTCCGGGCGTGGACACCCGGGGAGAGGACGCCGTCGTGCGCGTGTTCGCCGCGTGAGCTTTCCCTTCAGCGCCGTCGTCGGCATGGCCGACATGCGCCTGGCCCTGCTGCTCAACGCCGTCTCCCCCGCCATCGGCGGCGTGCTGGTCCGCGGCGAGAAGGGGACGGCGAAGTCGACGGCGGTGCGCGCCCTCACCGCGGTGCTGCCCCCGGTCGCCGTCGTCACCGGCTGCCGGTTCGCCTGCGACCCCGCCGCCCCCGACCCGGCCTGCCCCGACGGCCCGCACGACCCCGGCGCGCCCGCCGGCGGCCGCCCGGCCCGCCTGGTCGAGCTGCCCGTCGGCGCCTCGGAGGACCGGGTCGTCGGCTCGCTGGACCTGGAGCGGGCGCTGACCGAGGGGGTCAAGGCCTTCGAGCCCGGCCTGCTGGCCGCCGCGCACCGCGGCGTCCTCTACGTCGACGAGGTCAACCTGCTGCACGACCACCTCGTCGACCTGCTCCTCGACGCGGCCGCGATGGGCACCGCCTACGTGGAGCGCGAGGGCGTCTCGGTCCGGCACGCGGCCCGGTTCCTGCTGGTCGGGACCATGAACCCGGAGGAGGGCGAGCTGCGGCCGCAGCTGCTGGACCGGTTCGGCCTGACCGTGGAGGTCGCCGCGCCGCGCGATCCGGACGAGCGCGCCGAGGTGGTCCGCCGGCGGTTCGCCGCCGACGCCGACCCCACCGGGTTCGGCGCGGCCTGGGCGGCCGAGGAGTCGGCGCTGGCCGGTCGCATCGCCGCCGCCCGGGCGCGCCTCCCGCACGTCGTCCTCGGCGACGACGCGCTGCGCCAGGTGACCTCGGTCTGCGCGGCCTTCGACGTCGACGGACTGCGTGCCGACCTGGTGACCGCCCGCGCCGCGATCGCGCACGCCGCGTGGAGCGGGCGGGACACCGTGACCGAGGACGACGTCCGGGTCGCCGCCCGCCTCGCCCTGCCGCACCGCCGCCGGCGCAACCCCTTCGACGCCCCCGGCCTGGACGACGAGACCCTCGACCGGGCACTCGCCGACGCCCGCCCCGAGGAGCCCGAGGACCCGACCGACCCCGAGCCCACCGACCCCGGCCCGGACGGCAGCGGCCCCTCCCCCGACGGCCCCTCCCCCGACGTCGGCGGGCCCGAGGATGGCGGGAGCGGAGTCGCAGACGCGCAGGAACCGTCACCGAGCGACTCCGCTCACCCCTCCGCGCCCGCGCCCGAGCGGGGGGCCGTCGCCCCCGCGGACCCCTTCCGCGCCCGCCGGCTGGAGGTGCCCGGCATCGGCGCCGGCGCGGCCGGCCGCCGGTCGCGGGCGCGGTCCGAGCGCGGCCGGGTGGTCGGCGCGACCCGCCCCGCCGGCCCGGTCACCCGCCTGCACCTCACCGGCACGGTGCTCGCCGCCGCCCCGCACCAGCGCGCCCGCGGCCGCACCGGCCCGGGGCTGCGGATCGCCCGCGAGGACCTCCGCCAGGCCACCCTCGAGGGCCGCGAGGGCAACCTCGTGCTGTTCGTCGTCGACGCCAGCGGCTCGATGGGCTCGCAGGCGCGGATGGGCGCGGTCAAGGGCGCCGTCCTCTCCCTGCTGCTGGACGCCTACCAGCGCCGCGACAAGGTCGGGCTGATCACCTTCCGCGGCGGGGACGCGGAGCTCGCCCTGCCGCCCACCTGGTCGGTCGAGGCCGCCGCCACCCGGCTGCGCGACCTGCCCACCGGGGGCCGCACGCCGCTGGCCGCGGGGCTGCTGCGGGCGCACGAGGTCCTGCGGGTGGAACGGGTGCGCGAGCCGCAGCGCCGTCCGCTGCTGGTCGTCGTCACCGACGGGCGGGCCACCGGCGCGCGCGGCACCGATGCCCTCGGGCAGGCCGCCCGCGCGGCCGGGCTGCTGGCCGCGGCGGGAACGGCGAGCGTCGTCGTCGACTGCGAGTCCGGGCCGGTCCGCCTCGGGCTGGCGGCCACGCTCGGGGCGCACCTCGGGGCGCAGACGCTCCGGCTGGAGGAACTGGCCGCCGAGACGCTGGCCGGCACAGTGCGCGCCGTCCGAGAGGCCGCCTGACATGCCGCAGGGGAGGGTCGCCGTCACCCCCGACGACGGGCTGACCACGCGGGCCCGCCGCAACCGCCCGCTGCTCGTCGTCCACACCGGTGAGATGAAGGGCAAGTCCACCGCCGCGTTCGGCATGGCCATGCGGGCGTGGAACCAGGGCTGGTCGATCGCGGTCTACCAGTTCGTCAAGAGCGCCAAGTGGCGGGTCGGCGAGGAGAACGCGCTCACCGCGCTGGGCCGGCTGCACGAGCAGACCGGCGAGGGCGGCCCCGTCACCTGGCACAAGATGGGCAGCGGCTGGAGCTGGTCGCGCCGGCAGGGCACCGAGGTCGACCACGCCGCCGACGCCGCCGAGGGCTGGGCGCAGATCCGCCGCGACCTGGCCTCCGAGGCGCACCGCTTCTACGTCCTCGACGAGTTCACCTACCCCGTCCACTGGGGCTGGGTGGACGTCGAGGAGGTGGTCGAGACGCTGCGGACCCGGCCCGGCACCCAGCACGTGGTGATCACCGGCCGGAACGCCCATCCGGCGCTGGTCGAGGCCGCGGACCTGGTCGTGGAGATGACCAAGGTCAAGCACCCGATGGACGCCGGCCAGAAGGGCCAGCGGGGGATCGAGTGGTGAGCGCGCCGCGACTCGTCGTCGCCGCGCCCACCAGCGGCGCCGGCAAGACGTCGATCACGACCGGCCTCGTCGCCGCACTCACCGCCCGCGGCCTGGCCGTCTCCCCGCACAAGGTCGGCCCCGACTACATCGATCCCGGGTACGCCGGCCTGGCCGCCGGGCGCCCGGGCCGCAACCTCGACCCCTGGCTCGTCGGCGAGGAGCGGATCGCGCCGCTGTTCCTGCACGGGGCGCGCGGGGCCGACGTCGCGGTCGTCGAGGGCGTCATGGGTCTGTTCGACGGCGCCAGCCACCCGCACGTGCCGGCCGGGTTCGGCTCGACCGCGCACGTGGCCGGGCTGCTGCGGGCGCCGGTCGTGCTGGTGGTCGACGCGAGCGCCCAGGCCCAGAGCGTCGCCGCACTGGTGCACGGGTTCGCCACGTTCGACCCCACGGTGCGGCTGGGCGGGGTGGTGCTCAACCGCGTCGGCAGCGCGCGGCACGAGGCGATCCTGCGCGAGGCGCTCGCCGGCGCCGGGGTCCCCGTCCTGGGCGCGGTCCCCCGCACCGACGCGGTGGGGACGCCGTCGCGGCACCTGGGCCTGGTGCCGGCCGCCGAGCGCTCGGCCGAGGCGCTGGCCACGGTGCGCCGGCTCGGCGAGGTCGTCGCGGCCGGGGTGGACCTGGACGCCGTCCTCGCGCTGGCCCGGACCGCGCCCGGGCTCCCCGCCGCCCCGTGGGACCCCGCCGCCGAGGTCGACGTCGTGCCCGGCCGGCCGCGCATCGCGGTCGCGGGCGGGCCCGCCTTCACCTTCGGCTACGCGGAGAACGCCGAGCTGCTGGCCGCGGCCGGCGCCGACGTGGTGACCGTCGACCCGCTCCGCGACGAGCGCCTGCCCGCCGGCACGGCCGGGCTCGTCGTCGGCGGCGGCTTTCCCGAGGTGTACGCGGCCGAGCTGTCCGCCAACGCCGGCCTGCGGGCCGACGTCGCCGCGCTCGCCGCCCGCGGGGCGCCGGTCGCCGCGGAGTGCGCCGGCCTGCTCTACCTCTCCCGGGAGTTGGACGGGCACTCGATGTGCGGCGTCCTCGACGTCACCACCGCGATGACCCCGCGGCTGACCCTGGGCTACCGCGCGGCGGTCGCGGCCGCCGACTCGGTGCTGGCCGTCGCCGGCACCCGGGTGCGCGGGCACGAGTTCCACCGGACGACGGCGACCCCGCCGGCCGGCCCGACCCCGGCCTGGCACTGGTCGGGCCCGGACGACGCCACCGCCGAGGGGGTTGCCGCGGGCCCGGTGCACGCCTCCTACCTGCACCTGCACTGGGCGGGCAGCCCCCAGCTGGCCACCCGGTTCGTGTCCTCCTGCGCGGCCGCCGACCGATCGGAGCAGCATGCACATCGCTGAGGGGTTCCTGCCGCCGCTGCACGCGGTGGGCTGGACCGTCGCCGCCGCGCCCTTCGTCGTGCACGGCGCCCGCGCGGTCGTGAAGGAGGTGCGCGAGCACCCGGAGAACACGCTCCTGCTCGGGGCGGCCGGCGCGTTCACCTTCGTGCTCAGCGCGATCAAGCTGCCCTCGGTCACCGGCAGCTCCAGCCACCCCACGGGCACCGGCGCCGGCGCGGTGCTCTTCCGGCCACCGGTGATGGCGCTGCTCGGCACGGTGGTGCTGCTGTTCCAGGCGCTGCTGCTGGCCCACGGCGGGCTCACCACCCTCGGGGCCAACGCGGTCGCCTTCGCCGTCGTCGGGCCCTGGGCCGGCTACGCCGCGTTCCGGCTGACCCACGGCGTCGGCGGCGGCCTGCTGCCGGGGGTGTTCGTCGCCCTGGTCGTCGCCGACCTGGCCACCTACCTGACGACGTCGGTACAGCTCGCCCTCGCCTTTCCCGACGCGGGCAGCGGGACGGCCGGGGCGCTGGCGAAGTTCCTCGGGGTCTTCGCCGTCACCCAGATCCCGCTGGCCATCGGCGAGGGGCTGCTCGGGGTGCTGCTGTTCCGGGTGCTCACCGTCAACGCCCGGCCCGAGCTCGAGAGACTGGGCCTGCTCCGGCCGGTCGCCGCCCCGGCCGAGGGCGGCGCCCGATGAGCCGCCGCACGCTGGTCACCGTGCTGCTCGTGCTCGGCGTCGTGGCGCTCTTCGCCGTTCCGCTGCTGCTCGACGGCGGGTCCTCGGACTACTCGGGCTCCGACGGCCGGGCCACCGAGGCGATCGAGGAGACCGGCTACACGCCCTGGTACGAGTCGGTGTTCTCCCCGTCCGGGGAGGTCGAGTCCGGGCTGTTCGCCGTGCAGGCCGCGCTGGGCGGCGCCGTGCTCGGCTACGTCGTCGGCCGGCTGCGCGGCCGCCGCTCGAGCACCCCGGCCGCGCCCCCGGTCCCGGAAGCCGCCGAGGCCCCGTGACCGGACTCGCCGTCGACGACGCCGCCTGGGCCAGCGCCTGGCGCCGCCGCTCCCCCGGGGACAAGCTCCTGCTCTGCCTCGGCCTGGTCGTCTGCGCGCTCGTGCTGCCCGCCTGGCCGGGCAGCGTGCTGGTCGCCGCGGTCGCCGTCGCGCTCGCCCTCGGCCCGGCGCGGGTGCCCGCCCGGACCTTCGGCCGCGCGGTCCGCCTGCCCCTCGCCTTCGTCGCCGTCGGCGCCCTGACCGCGGTGGTGTCCGTGGACGGCGGCCTCGGCTGGGCACCCGACGCCGCGACCTCCGCCGGCGCGCTGGTCGGCCACGCCCTGGCCGGCGGCGCCGCCGTCCTGCTGCTGGCCACCACGACGCCGATGGCCGACCTGCTTCCCGCGCTGCGCCGGCTGCGGGTGCCGGCCGCGGTGGTGGAGGTCGCGTCGGTGACCTACCGCCTGCTGTTCGTGCTGCTGGAGAGCCTGTCCACCATCCGCGAGGCGCAGGCGGCGCGCATGGGCCACTCGACGTGGCGCCGGTCCTGGCGCTCGACCGGGCTGCTGGCCGCCGCGGTGCTCACCCGCTCCTGGGACCGTGCCCGCCGGATGCAGGAGGGCCTCGCCGGCCGCGGTCTCGAGACGGGCCTGCGCGTGCTCCCCGAGGTCCTGCCGTCGTCGCGCCCCTTCCTGGCCTGCTCCGCCCTGGGCCTGGCAGGCATCGTCTCCGCGTCGCTGGCGGTCGCGTGACCCACCGCTGCCTCGCCGCCGAGGGGCTGGCCGCCGGGTACGAGCGCGGGCGGCACGTGCTCGACGGCGCCTCGCTCACGGTGCCCGCCGGCCGCCGGCTGGCCCTGCTGGGCGCCAACGGCTCGGGCAAGACGACGCTGCTGCGGTGCCTGTCCGGCTCCCTGGAGCCCGCCGCGGGCGCGGTGCTCCTCGACGGCGCGCGGCTGCAGCACACCCGCCGCGGCCTGCGCGCCCACCGGCAGGAGGTGCAGCTGGTCCTGCAGGACCCCGACGACCAGCTGTTCAGCGCCTCCGTCGCGCAGGACGTCTCGTTCGGCCCGCTCAACCTGGGCCTGGGCGAGGACGCCGTCCGCGAGCGGGTCGCCGAGGCGCTCGCGCTGCTCGCCGTCGACGGCCTCGCCGCCCGCCCCACCCACCAGCTCTCCTACGGCGAGCGCAAGCGGGTGGCGATCGCCGGCGCCGTCGCCATGCGCCCCTGCGTGCTGCTGCTCGACGAGCCGACCGCGGGCCTGGACCCCTCCGCGGTGACCGAGGCCCTGGCCGCGCTCGCCCGGCTCCAGGCCACCGGCACGACGGTCGTCATGAGCACCCACGACGTCGACCTGGCGCTGCGCTGGGCCGACGAGATCGCCGTCGTGGTCGACCGGCGGGTGGTGCAGGGCCGGCCGGCGGAGGTCCTGGGCGACGACGCCCTGCTCGCCCGCGCCCGCCTCGACCGCCCCTGGGCGCTCACCGTGGGCGCCCGGCTGCGCGCGCTCGGGCTGCTCCCCGCCGGCGCGCTCCCCCGCGACGCCGCGGAGCTGCTGGCCTCCCTCCCCGCGCGGCCGGGGGTGCCGACGTGAGGGTGGGCATCGGCGCCCGGCCCGGCGTGACCGCCGAGGAGGTGCTGGCCGCCGTCGACGCCGTGCTGCCCGCCGGCGCCGCGGACGTCCGCCTGGCCACCCTCGACGTCCGCGCCGCGGAGCCGGGGATCGCCGCCGCCGCGGCCGCCCGCGGCTGGCCGCTCGCCGGCCACTCCGCGGCGGAGCTGGCCGCGGTCGCCGTGCCCGCCCCGTCGGCGCGGGTGGCCGCGGCGGTCGGCACGCCGTCGGTCGCCGAGGCCGCCGCGCTGCTGGGCGGCGGCACCCTCGTCGTCCCGCGGACGGTGCACGGCCGGGTCACCGTGGCGGTGGCCCGCGGGAGCGAACCGTGGACACCGTGAGCGGACAGGGGCGTGAGCATCGCAGCGAGGAACGAGCGAGGAGCGGAGCGGCCCCGCGGGAGCGAACCGTGGACACCGTGACGTACGACCTCCACCACCACGGGGACGCCGAGCTCGCCCCCGGGCTGGTCGACCTCGCCGTGAACGTCCGCACCGGCACCCCGCCGGCCTGGTTGCGCGAGGTGCTGCACCGGGCCCTGGACGACGTCGCCGCCTATCCCGATCCCGCCCCGGCGCGCGCCGCCGTCGCCGCCGCGCACGGCCGCCCCCCGGAGGAGGTCCTGCTCGCCGCCGGCGCCGCCGAGGTGTTCGTGCTGGTGGCGCGGGCGCTGGCCCCCCGCCGCGCCGTCGTCGTCCACCCCTCGTTCACCGAACCGGAGGCGGCGCTGCGCGCCGCGGGGCACCCGGTCGAGCGGCTGCTGCTGCCCGCACCTGACTACCGGCTGGACCCGGCGGCCGTCCCCGCCGACGCCGACCTCGTCGTGCTCGGCAACCCGACCAACCCGACCTCGGTGCTGCACCCCGCCGGGGCGGTCGCCGCGCTGGCCCGCCCCGGTCGGGTGCTCGTGGTCGACGAGGCCTTCGCCGACACCGTGCCGGGCGAGCCGGAGTCGCTGGCCGGGTGCCGCGACCTGCCCGGGGTGCTCGTCGTCCGCAGCCTGACCAAGACCTGGGGCCTGGCCGGGCTGCGCGTCGGCTACGCGCTGGGGGCAGCGGACCTGATCGCCGCGCTCGGGGCCGCCCAGCCGCAGTGGCCGGTGTCCACCCCGGCGCTGGCCGCGCTGACCGCGTGCAGCTCCCCCGCCGCCCGGGCCGAGGCGGACGCCGCGGCGGCCGAGCTCGGGGTCTCCCGCGCGGCGCTGCTGGCCGCCCTCCCGCCCGCCGCGACGGTGGTCGGCGAGCCCCGGTCGTCGTTCGTGCTGCTGCGCGTGCCCGGCGGCGCGCGGGTGCGGGCCGAGCTGCGCGCGCGGGGCTGGGCGGTGCGCCGCGGCGACACCTTCCCCGGCCTGGACGACGACCACCTGCGGGTCGCCGTCCGCGATCCGGCGACCTCCCGTGCGCTCGCCACCGACCTCGCTGCGATCCTTGGTCCCCCGTCCCCGACGTCGCGGACCGCACCCCCTGCCCCGGAGGAGATCCGCTGAACACCGACCCGACCCCCTTCGCCGGCACCCCGCTGGGCGAGACGATCGCCGCGATCGCCCCGCGCGACGCCGCCGCCGAGCAGGCCGCCCGCGAGCGGCTGGACCGCATGACCAAGCCCCCGGGCTCGCTCGGCGTCCTCGAGGACGTCGCCGCGCAGCTCGCCGGGATCGCCGGCAACTGCCCGGCGCCGCTGCCCGCGCCGGCCGCCGTCGCCGTCTTCGCCGCCGACCACGGCGTGCACGCCCAGGGCGTCACCCCGTGGCCGCAGGAGGTGACCGCGCAGATGGTCGCCAACTTCCTGGCCGGCGGCGCCGTGGTGAACGCCTTCGCCGCGCAACTGGGTGCCGACGTCGTCGTGGTGGACGTCGGGGTGGCGACGCCGTACGCGGTGGAGCAGACCGACCGCCTGCTCCGGCGTTCCGTGCGGCCGGGCACCGCCGACCTCGCCGTCGGCCCCGCCATGACCCTCGACGAGGCCCGCCGCGCGGTCGAAGTGGGCATCGAGGTCGCCACCGCGCTCGCCGCCGACCACGGCTGCCTGGTCAGCGGGGACATGGGCATCGCCAACACCACCGCCTCGGCGGCGCTGATCTGCGCCTTCACCGGCACGCCGGCCCCCGCGGCCACCGGTCGCGGCACCGGCGTCGACGACCCGACGCTGGCCCGCAAGGTCGCCGTCGTCGAGCGCGCGGTCGGCCGGCTGCCCGGCCGGCCCGGCACCCCCGAGGAGGCGCTGGCCACGCTGGCCGAGGTCGGCGGGCTCGAGCACGCCGCGATCGCCGGCTTCGTGCTGGGCGCCGCCGCGGCGCGGGTGCCGGTGCTGCTCGACGGCGTGATCGCGGGGTCCGCGGCGCTGGTCGCGGCCGCGCTCTGCCCGACCGCGCTGCAGTACGCGCTGGCCGGGCACAGCTCGGCCGAGCCGGGGCACGCCCCCGCGCTCCGCGCCCTGGGGCTGCGGCCGCTGCTCGGGCTGGACCTGCGGCTGGGCGAGGGCACCGGCGCGCTGCTGGCCCTGCCCCTGGTCGCCTCGGCGGCGCGGGCGTTGCAGGACGTGGCGACGTTCGACTCGGCCGGGGTCACGGAGAAGAACTGATGCCGGAGACCCCCGTCGATCCCCGCACCGGGGTCGTCTACCCCATCGGCCTGCGGCTGCTCGGCCGCCGCGTCGTCGTCGTCGGCGGCGGCCAGGTCGCCCACCGCCGGGTGGCCGGCCTGCTGGAGGCGCGCGCCGACGTCGTCCTCGTCAGCCCCGAGGTCACCCCCGCGCTCGAGGCGTTCGTCGCCCCCGGGTCGCTGACCTGGATCCGCCGCCGGTACTCCTCCGGCGACCTCGAGGGCGCCTGGTACGCGGTGGCCGCCACCGACGACCGGGAGGTCAACGCCGCGGTCGCCGCGGAGGCCGAGCGCAACCGGATCTTCTGCGCCCGGGCCGACGACCGGGCCGCGTCGAGCGTCTGGACCCCCGCCGTCGGGCGGCAGGGCGACCTGGTGATCGGCATCCACGGCGGCGGGGACCCCCAGCGCGCGGTGAGCGTGCGCGACGCCGTCCTCGCCGGGCTGGCCGACGGCTCGATCGCCGACCGGGTGGCCCGCCCCGTCCCGGGCGGCCCGGCCGGCTCGGTCGTGCTGGTCGGCGGCGGACCGGGCGACCCCGGGCTGATCACCGTCCGCGGCCGGCAGGCGGTCGCCCAGGCCGACGTCGTCGTCGCCGACCACCTGGCGCCGCAGTCGCTGCTGGCCTCGCTGCCGCCGACCGTCGAGGTGATCGACGCGTCGAAGCTGCCCCGCGGCCGGTCGATGGCGCAGGAGGAGATCAACGCGCTGCTGGTCGAGCACGCGCTCGCCGGCAAGCGGGTGGCCCGGCTCAAGGGCGGCGACCCGTTCGTCTTCGGCCGGGGCATGGAGGAGGTCGAGGCCTGCGTGGCCGCGGGCGTGCCGGTCGAGGTCGTGCCGGGGGTGACGTCGGCGATCGGCGTCCCGGCCCTGGCGGGCATCCCGGTCACCCACCGCGGGCTCACCCACGAGTTCGTCGTCGTCTCCGGGCACCTGCCGCCGGGACACCCCGCCTCGCTGGTGGACTGGGCGGCGATCGGCCGACTGCGCGGCACCGTCGTCGTCCTGATGGGCGTCGACACCGCGCCGCAGATCGCGGCCGCCCTCGTCGAGCACGGCCGCGCGCCCGGCACCCCGGTCGCCGTCATCGCCGACGGCTCCACCCCGGACGAGCGGGTCGTGCGCACCACGCTGGCCGGGCTGGGCGCGACGCTGGCCGCCGAGGGGATCGGCCCACCGGCCGTCTGGGTGGTCGGCGAGGTCGTCTCGCTCGGGGTCCGCGCGCCCTCCTGACGGCGGGTGATCGCGACGTCGCTCCACGTTCCGGCACACACCGGTCGCGGTCGCGGCGGCGACCGCCCCGCGGCGTGTTCCGTGACGGACCTGTACGTCCGCTGTGAGCGAGGGGCATCGTCCCCGTCACCGACAGCGAGACGGAGGGGAACACGATGCGATCTCGACGGGTAGGGGCAGGCAGGAGCAGGACGGCGCCACGGGTGGCCGCGGCCGGCATCGGCGGGGTGGTGCTGGCCCTGCTGGTGCCGGCCACGGCGGCCTCGGCCGACGGGTGCGACAACCGCAACAACAACACCTACGACAAGCTCCTGCAGTGCATGACCGCCGACGGCGTGCTGGAGCACCTGACCGAGTTCCAGAAGATCGCGGACAACAGCGTGGACCCGATCTACCCGGGCACGCGGGCCGCCGGCACGACGGGCTACCAGGCCAGCGTCGACTACGTCGCCGGTCTGCTCGAGCAGGCCGGGTACCAGGTGACCCTCGACCCGGTGGAGATCACCTTCAACTTCCCGGCGACGCTGCGGCAGACGGCGCCGGTGGCGGCCGACTACGAGACCGGCGTCTTCACCGGCAGCGGCAGCGGCCTGGTCGAGGGCCAGGTCATCCCGGTGGACATCAACCTCACGGGAGACCGCGCTTCGACCAGCGGCTGCGAGGCCGCGGACTTCACCGGCCTGGACTTCAGCGGGCCCGCCGACATCGCCCTCGTCCAGCGCGGCACCTGCTTCTTCGGCACCAAGGCTTTCTACGCCGAGCAGGCCGGCGCCGAGGCCGTGATCGTCTTCAACCAGGGCAACAGCCCCGACCGCGAGGCGCTCATCGTCGCCGACGCCACCAGCGTCGACGAGCCGATCCCCGGCGCCCCCGGCCCCATCACCCACGGCATCCCCGTGGTCGGCGCCAGCTTCGCCGACGGGGTCGCCCTGGCCCAGCCGGGCTCGACCGCCTTCGTCCAGGTGCTCCCCGCCGAGACCCGGACCGACTACAGCGTCATCGCCGAACTGCCGGGCCGGAACACCGCGAACGTGGTCATGGCCGGCGCCCACCTCGACAGCGTCATCGAGGGCCCCGGGATCAACGACAACGGCTCGGGCTCGGCGGCGCTGCTGGAGACCGCGCTGCTGCTGGCGAACTCGCACCCGGAGAACACGCTGCGCTTCGCGTGGTGGGCCGGCGAGGAGCAGGGCCTGCTGGGGTCGGCCGACTACGTGGCGGGCCTCCCGCAGGCCGAGCAGGACCGGATCGCGCTGTACATGAACTACGACATGGTCGGCTCGCCCAACTACATCTTCATGGTCTACGACGCCGACGAGTCCACCTTCGAGGCGCCGGTGCCCGTCCCGGCGGGCTCGACGGCCATCGAGGACGTCTACGAGTCGTACTACACGCTGATCGGTGAGCCCTACGACGACACCGAGTTCTCCGGTCGCAGCGACTACGAGGCGTTCATCCTCGCCGGGATCCCCTCCAGTGGCCTGTTCACGGGTGCGGAGGAGATCAAGACCGACGAGCAGCAGGCGATCTGGGGCGGCGTCTCGGGTGAGCAGTTCGACCCGTGCTACCACGAGGCCTGCGACACGATCGAGAACCTCGACCTGCACGCACTGGACGTGAACAGCGATCTGATCGCCTTCGCGATGCTCACGTTCGCCTACTCCACGGAGTCGGTGAACGGCGTCCCGGGCCGCGCCATGCCCGGCCCCGGGGTGACCCTCCCGGCGCCCGCGGGCCCGCAGGGGACCTTTACTCCGGTGAGCGGGGGGGCGGCGCCCGCCGCCTGACCGTCGGCGGTACCGGGCCCGGCCGTCGGCGGCGTCAGATGTTGGCGCCGTCGGCGGGCGGGTCCTCGGGCAGCGCGGCGGCGACGCCGATGCCGCCGGTCGACGGGACGCTCGCCCCGGCCGTGTACGACGTCATCGACAGCGAGCCGTACGCGTAGCCGTCGACCAGCACGTCGGCCGGCTCGCCGGCCGCGGCCGCCAGCCCGGCGACGTAGAGCAGTGGCAGGAAGTGGTCGGGCGTCGGGACGGCGAGGTCGAAGTCGCCGTGCCCGTCGAGCCGGCCGACACCCGAGGGGTCGCCGAGCATCAGCTCACGCGCCGCGTCGTCGAAGCGCCGCGCCCAGTCGAACCCGCCGTCGGGCAGCGCCCGGCTCACCCCGCCCAGGTTGTGCACCACGTTGCCGCTGCCGATCACCAGGACGCCGTCCGCCCGCAGCGGCGCGAGGGCCGCTCCGAGCTGCAGGTGGTAGTCGGCGGGCTTGAGCGCGTTGATCGACAGCTGGACCACGGGGACGTCGGCGGCCGGGAAGGCATGCCGCAGCACCGACCAGGCCCCGTGGTCGATACCCCAGCTGTCCAGGTCGGCCCCCACCCACATCGGCTTCACGACGTCGGCGATCTCGTCGAGGAGCGACGGCAGCCCAGGAGCCGGGTAGTCGACCTCGAACAGCGCCGGGGGGAACCCGAAGAAGTCGTGGATGGTGCGCGGCCGGGCCATCGCGGTGACCGCGGTCGCGTGCACGTACCAGTGCGCGGACACGACCAGGATCGCCCGCGGGCGCGGGACCGAGCGGCCGAACGACCGCCAGGCCTCGGTGTACCGGTTGCTCTCCAGGGCGTTCATGGGATTGCCGTGGCCGAGGAACGCGGCGGGCATCGAGGTCATGGGCCCTCCTTCCGTCCCGGCGCTCCTACCCCGGCCGGCCGGCTCGCACCCCGGCTCCGGCCGGAGTTGCTGGTCGGCGGCACCCGGCGCAGGGCCGGGGAGAGCCAGCGGGCGCCCGGCCCGTGCGCGGCCGCGGTGTCGCCCGGGTTCGACAGCGCGCACCGGGACAGCGACAGGCAGCCGCAGCCGATGCACGCGGACAGCCCGTCGCGCAGCTGCACCAGGGCCGCGATCTGCTCGTCCAGCCGTGCGCGCCAGGTCTCCGACAGCCGGGCCCAGTCCCGCGCCGTCGGCGTGCGCCCCTCCGGCAGGGTCGCCAGGGCCGCGCGGATCTCCGGCAGCGAGAGCCCGACGTTCTGCGCGGCCCGGATGAAGGCCAGCCGGCGCAGCACCGAGCGCGGGAAGCGCCGGGCGCCGCCCGCGGTGCGCTCGCAGCTGACCAGCCCCTCGGCCTCGTAGTAGCGCAGCGCGGAGACGGCCACCCCGGAGCGCGCCGCCACGTCGCCGATCGTCATCAGATCCACGGCGTCATCCTCTTGACCTCGAGTCCACTCGAGGCAAGACCGTACTCGCCATGGAGATCCGTACCGCCCTCGTCACCGGCGCCTCCCGCGGTCTCGGCCGCGCGCTGGCCACCGCCCTCAACGCCCGCGGCTGGCGGCTCGTCGTCGACGCCCAGGATCCCGGCCGGCTCGCGGCGACCGTCGCCGGCCTGCCCCGCCCCGACCTCGTCACGGCCGTTCCGGGGGACGTCGCCGACCCCGCGCACCGGTCCGCCCTCGCCGCCGCCGTCCCGGACCGGCTGGACGCCCTGGTGAACAACGCGAGCGAGCTCGGGCCGAGCCCGCTCCCCCGCCTGGCCGACCTGGCACCGGAGGCGCTGACCCGGCTGCTGGCGGTCAACACCGTCGCCCCGCTGGCTCTGGTCCAGGCGGTGCTGCCCGCCCTGCGCGCCGCCGGCGGGCGCGTGGTGGACGTCAGCAGCGACGCCGCCGTCGCCGCCTATCCCGGGTGGGGCGGGTACGGCGCGAGCAAGGCCGCGCTGGACCGGCTCAGCGCCGTGCTGGCCACCGAGGAGCCGGCGCTGCGCGTGTTCGCCCTGGACCCCGGCGACATGCGCACCGCCATGCACCAGGCCGCCTTCCCCGGGGAGGACATCGGCGACCGCCCCGAGCCGGAGAGCGTCGTCCCCGCGCTGCTGCGCCTGCTGGAGTCCGAGGTGCCCTCCGGGCGGTACACGGCCGCCGAGCTCACCCCCGCGGGAGCGCGGTCGTGACCGCCCGGTTCGCGCTCCCCCCGGACGCCGAGGCGACGGCGCCCCCGGAGCGCCGGGGCCTCGCCCGCGACGGCGTCCGGCTGATGACCGTGCGCCCCGGCGGCGTGACCTCTGCCGTCTTCCGGGACCTGCCCGACCTGCTCTCCCCCGGCGACCTGCTGGTGGTGAACACGTCGGCGACGCTCCCGGCGCGGCTGGACGTCCGGCGGCGGGACGGCGTCCTCGTGCCGCTGCACGTCTCCCCGCCCCTCGACGACGGCGACTGGGTCGTCGAGCTGCGCCGGCCGGACAACGACGGCCCCGACCTCGGCGTCGAGCCGGGCAGCACGGTGGACCTGCCCGGCGGCGGCACCCTGCGGCTGCTGGCCGGCCACCCGCACCCCGGCCGCGGATCGCGGCTGTGGCGGGCCCGGCCCGAGCCGCCGGCCGAGGTCCGCACGGTGCTGACCGGGCACGGCCGGCCGATCACCTATGGCTACTTGCGCGGCCGCGTCACCCTGGCCGACGCGCAGAACGTGTACGCGACCGAGCCGGGCAGCGCCGAGAACGCCAGCGCCGGCCGCCCGTTCACCGACCGGCTGCTGGTGCGCCTCATGGCCCGCGGCGTGCCGGTCGTCCCCCTGGTGCTGCACGCCGGGGTGTCCAGCCCGGAGGTGCACGAGCCGCCGCTGCCGGAGCGCTTCGCCGTCCCCGAGGTCACGGCGCGGCTGGTCACGGCCACGCGGCGGGCCGGCGGACGGGTGGTCGCCGTCGGCACGACCGTCACGCGGGCGCTGGAGTCGGCCACCGGCGAGGACGGCGCCACCCGCCCGGCGGCCGGCTGGACCGACCTCGTGCTCGGCCCGGAGCGCCCCGCGCGGGTGGTGACCGGGCTGCTCACCGGGCTGCACGCGCCCGAGGCCTCGCACCTGCGGCTGCTGGAGGCCGTCGCCGGGGCGGACCTGGTCGACCGCGGCTACGCGGCCGCCGTCGCCGAGCGCTACCTGTGGCACGAGTACGGCGACTCGATGCTCTTCCTCCCCTGAACGGAGTCGCTCAGGGGATGCGCTCGGCCGTGTCGTGGAGCAGGACCTGGCGCTCGGCGGGCGGGCGGCGGGGGCAGGAGGTGCACAGGCCCTCACCGGGCAGGCGGTACAGCTGGCAGCACGAGGCGCGCCGGGTGAAGCGCACCGCCCGTGGGCCGACGTCGACGTAGCGCGGTGCGGGCAGCGGCGGGCCGATCGCGGCCGCGACCGGGGCGGCCAGCGCGGTGACGGCGCCGACGTCCCCCAGCGCCCGCCCCAGCGCCAGCAGCCGGTTGGCGATGGAGTCGGTGGCGATCGCCCACAGCGGCGCGGGCCGCACGTCCCCCGCCAGCGCGACCGCGGCCACGACGGCGGCCAGCGACTCGCGCAGCTCCCCGGCGACGTCGCCCCACGGCGCCCCCGACACCGCGGCCACCGGCGTCCCCCCGGCGAGCACCGTCACCGACAGGTCGGCCAGCCGCGCCGACAGCGGCACCCCGGTGGCCAGCCCGGCCAGCGGCGGCGTCACGAGGACGGCGGACAGCGAGTACCACCACACGATCGCGAGAACCCGCCGGTCGGCGCTGCGGTAGCGGCGGCCGAGCTCGGCGACCCGCTCCGCCGTCCACCCCGGATCGGCCAGGACCGGGCCCGGGACGACCGTCCCGACCGGCGGCGCGACCAGCCCGAGCGCGGCGGCCCCGGGCACCCGCGCAGCTACCGCCGCCTGCCCGCCGTCCGCCCAGCGCTCCCCCACCCACCCAGTCTGACCGGTCCCCCGCCGGCAGCGTCGCCGCGGAGCCCGCCGGGCCATACGGTGTGGTCCGGAGCACGTGGGCCGGGAGAAGGAGGAACCGATGTCGGAGTCGACCGAGGTGGAGGGCCGCCGCTTCCCGGTGCCCGAGCAGCTGGCCGCGCAGGCCAACGTGGGGCCGGACGTGTACGCCGAGGCCGAGCGCGACCGGCTGGCGTTCTGGGCGACCCAGGCCCGCCGGCTCACGTGGACCCGGGAGTGGGACGAGGTGCTCGACTGGAGCAACCCGCCCTTCGCGAAGTGGTTCGTCGGCGGGACGCTCAACGTCGCCTACAACTGCCTGGACCGGCACGTCGAAGCCGGCCACGGAGACCAGGTCGCCTACCACTGGGAGGGCGAGCCCGGCGACACCCGCACGATCACCTACGCCGAGCTCACCCGCGAGGTCTGCAAGGCCGCCAACGCCCTGACCGAGCTCGGCGTGGCCGCCGGCGACCGCGTCGCCATCTACATGCCGATGATCCCCGAGACCGTCATCGCGATGCTGGCCTGCGCCCGCATCGGCGCCGTCCACATGGTCGTGTTCGGCGGCTTCTCCGCCGACGCCCTGGCCAGCCGGCTCGACGACTCCGGCGCCGTCCTGGTGATCACCGCCGACGGCGGCTACCGCCGCGGAGCGCCCAGCGCGCTCAAGCCCGCCGTCGACGACGCCGTGCGCCGCAGCCCCGGCGTGCGCAACGTGCTGGTCGTGCGGCGGACCGAGTCCGACGTCGAGTGGACCGAGGGCCGCGACCTGTGGTGGCACGACGTCGTCGACCGGCAGCCCGACCGGCACACGGCCGAGTCCTTCGACGCCGAGCACCCGCTCTACATCATGTACACGTCCGGGACGACGGCGAAGCCGAAGGGCATCCTGCACACCTCCGGCGGCTACCTGGCGCAGGTGGCCTACACGCACTGGGCGACGTTCGACCTCAAGCCCGACACCGACGTGTACTGGACGGCGGCCGACGTCGGCTGGGTGACCGGCCACAGCTACATCGTCTACGGGCCGCTGGCCAACCGGGCCACGAGCGTGATGTACGAGGGCACTCCGGAGACCCCGCACCGCGGCCGCTGGTTCGAGCTGATCCAGAAGTACGGCGTGACGATCCTCTACACCGCGCCCACGGTCATCCGGACGTTCATGAGGTGGGGCGAGGACATCCCCGCCGGCTTCGACCTCTCCTCGCTGCGGGTCCTCGGGTCGGTCGGCGAGCCGATCAACCCCGAGGCGTGGCTCTGGTACCACGAGCACATCGGCGGGGGCCGCTGCCCGATCGTCGACACCTGGTGGCAGACCGAGACCGGCGCGCACATGATCACGCCGCTGCCCGGGGTCACCCACCTCAAGCCGGGCTCGGCGCAGACGCCGTTCCCCGGCATCAGCGCCAAGGTCGTCGACGACGAGGGCAAGGAGCTCGGCGACGACTCCACCGGCCTGCTGGTCCTCACCGCCCCGTGGCCGTCGATGCTGCGCACCATCTGGGGCGACGACGACCGCTACGTCGACACCTACTGGTCGCGCTTCGGGCCGCAGGTCTACTTCGCCGGCGACGGCGCGAAGAAGGACGCCGACGGCGACATCTGGCTGCTCGGCCGGGTGGACGACGTCATGAACGTCTCCGGGCACCGCATCTCCACCACGGAGGTCGAGTCGTCGCTGGTCGGCCACCCCGCGGTCGCCGAGGCCGCCGTGGTCGGCGCGTCCGACCCGACCACCGGGCAGGGCATCGTCGCCTTCGTCATCCTGCGGGAGAGCGGCACGGACTCCGGCGACGAGCTGGTGCAGGCGCTGCGCACGCACGTGGGTCACGACATCGGCCCGATCGCCAAGCCGCGGCAGATCATGGTCGTCCAGGAGCTGCCGAAGACCCGGTCGGGCAAGATCATGCGCCGCCTGCTGCGCGACGTCGCCGAGAACCGCGAGCTCGGGGACGTCACGACGCTCACCGACTCCTCGGTGATGAACCTGATCAAGGAGAACCTGCCGACGGCGGCCTCGGAGGACTGAAGCCGCCTCGGCCACCGAGGCATAGGAGGCTATCCCCACGTCTTGAGCGCCCCAGACGAGGGGAAAGCCTCCTATGCCTCGACCGTAGGCCGGGGGCCGAGACCTCGACCGGGGGACACCGAGCGCGAGCTGCGCGGACATCCGGCACGATCACCGGGGAGAGACCGCGGTGGCCAGCGTGCCGCCGCCCGACCGAGGAGGAGCCACTCGTGGCCCACAGCGCATCGACGACCCCGTCCGGGGCGCGGCCCACCGGCGCCGAGGAGCCCTCGATCGGCACCCTCGTGCAGAGCGCGATGGCCGACGTCTCCACGCTCATCCGCAGCGAGGTCGAGCTCGCCAAGGCCGAGGTCGGCACGTCGGCGAAGAAGGCCGGCATCGGCGCGGGGGCGTTCGGCGCCGCGGGCGTCGTCGCGGGGTTCTCGTTCTTCTTCCTCTTCATCGCGATCGCGGAGTTCCTCACCTGGCTGGGCCTCGCGCGCTGGATCTCCTACCTGATCGTGTGGGTGCTCCTACTGGTCGTCGCGGCGATCGCCGCCCTGCTGGGCCGGCGCTTCATGAAGAAGATCGAGAAGCCGGAGCGGACGATCGAGTCGCTCAAGGAGCTGCCGGACGTGATGCACCGCGAGGCGCCCGGCCAGCGCCGCCGCGACCTGCCGACCATCGCCCCCGGCGGGCAGGTCTCGCGCCGCGACCCCGACACCTACCTGGTCTGACGCCTGCCCCGGTGACCTCTCCCGCCGAGGAGCCGCCGGACGCCACCAGCGTCCTGCTGCCGGGCCCGTGGTCGCACCGCGACCTGTCGGCCAACGGCGTCCAGTTGCACGTCGCCGAGGCCGGCGAGGGTCCGCTGGTGGTGCTGCTGCACGGCTTTCCGCAGTTCTGGTGGACCTGGCGGGCCCAGCTCCCCGCCCTCGCGGCGGCCGGGTTCCACGCCGTCGCCCCGGACCTGCGCGGCTACGGCGCCAGCGACAAGCCTCCCCGCGGCTACGACCTGCCCACCGCGGCGGACGACGTCGCCGCGCTGATCCGCGCCCTCGGCGAGCGCGAGGCGATCCTGGTCGGCCACGACTGGGGCGCGCTCGTGGCCTGGACGATGGCCGCCCTGCACCCGCGCAGCGTCCGCCGGCTCGTCGTCCTGTCGATGGCCCATCCGCGGCGGCTGCGCGCGGGGATGGCCGACCCGGCGCAGCGGCGGGCGTTCCGCTACTTCCTGGGCGCGCAGCTCCCGCGGCTGCCCGAGCGCCGGCTCACCCGGGACGACGACGACCCCGTCGCCGACCTGCTCCGCCGCTGGTCGGGGCCCGCGTGGACGCACACGCCGGACTTCGCCGAGGCGGTCGACCGGTACCGCGCCGCGGCCCGCATCCCGCAGGCCGCCTACGGGTCGATGGAGTACCTGCGCTGGGCCGGCCGGTCGCAGCTGCGCCCCGACGGCCTCCGCTTCGCCCGGCGCATGTCGGCCCCGATCACCGCCCCGACGCTGCAGCTGCACGGGGAGGCCGACACCTGCGTGCTGCCCACGACCGCGGCCGGCTCGGGCCGCTACGTCGCCGGCGCGTACGAGGTGCGCACGCTGCCCGGGGTCGGCCACTTCCCCCAGGAGGAGGCTCCCGACGCCGTGACCGAGGCGATCATCTCCTCCGCGCGATGACCGAGCGGCCCGGTCGCAGGGGCGTGGGGGTCGCTACTCGCAGGGGCCGGTGTCGACCGCCGCGGTCGCCGTCCGCCCGACGTCCGCGGCCTCCGACACCTGCTGCACGGTGAGCGCGTAGCCGGTGAGCGGGTCGGTGATGGCGGAGGCGAACACCACGCCGAGCACCTGGCCGGTGCGGTCGAACAGCGGCCCGCCGGAGTTGCCCGCGCGCACCTCGCCGTACAGGGCGTAGACGTCGCGGGTCACGGTCTGCTGGTCGCGGAAGTCGGGGCCGCTGATCTCGCCGCGGTCGCGGACCCGGGCCGGCCCGACGAACAGCCCCCCACCGCCCGGGTAGCCCATGATGATCGCGTCGGCGCCGTGGTCGACCGGCTCCGGGGCGAAGTTCAGCGGAACCGTCGGCAGCCCGGGGACCGCGAGGACGGCGACGTCGACCTCCGGGTCCACGAACACCGGCGTCGCCTCGTACTCCTCGCCCTCGGCGGTGACCACGGGGTCGGAGACGCCGGCCAGCACGTGCGCGTTGGTCATCACCCGCTGCGGCGCGAACACGAACCCGGACCCGTCGATCTGCCGGGAGCACGAGGACGCGACGCCGCGGATCTGCACCACCGAGCCCCGCACGCTCGCGACGACGGGGCTGTCGGCCAGCGTCGCGTCCGGCGCCGGGACGTCGCGGACGTCGGTCGGCGTCAGCGGGTCGAGGACGTCGGGCAGACCGCGCCGCTCGATGGCCTCCCGCAGCTGGTCGTAGACCGCGCGGACGCCCTCGGGGACGCTGGCGTCCACGGCGCGCACCAGCGCCGACTGCCGCACCTGGCTGGCCACCTCGGGGAACGGCGCGGTGGCCAGCGGCGTGGCGACCATCCAGGCCACCAGCAGCACCGCCACCGCCGAGAGGGCCGCGCCGGCCACGGAGTCGACCACCTTGGCCGGCTCCCAGGTGACCCGGCTGCGCACCGCCCGGCCGATCGCGCCGGCCAGCAGCTGCCCGAGCAGCGCCCCGGCCAGGACGACGACGAGCGCGGCGAAGACCCGTGTCACCGGGGAGGCGTCGACGCTGTCCGCCACCGCCCCGGACAGCTGCGCCCCGACGACCGCGCCGCCGAAGAAGCCCAGGAACGACGCCGCGGAGACCAGCAGCCCCTGCCGGAACCCCGACAGCGCGAACGCCAGCGCCAGGACGATGACGACGACGTCGACGAGGGACACGGGCTCAGGCCGCCGCGACCGTCATGGTGCCGACCTGCCCCAGCTGCAGGTGGAAGCTGCAGTCGAAGGGGTAGTCGCCCTCCGCCTGCACCTCGAACTCGATGGTGTCGCTCTCCCCCGGCTGCAGCAGCGGGATCTCCGCGGCGATCTCCGCCGGGCCCGTGTCCGGCGTGAACCGGAAGTTGTGCACCATCTGCTCGGCGGTGTTGCGCACCGTCAGCCGCACCGGGCCGGGCGCCACCGTGAACTCGTCGGGCAGGAAGACGTAGTCGTCGGGGGTCTCGATCGTGACCTCCTGGACGCCGTCGGCCGCCACGGTCACCGTCCCGAGCGAGGGGTCCGCCGAGGGGGCGGCACCACCGCCGCCGCCGTCGTCCCCGCCGCAGCCGGCCAGGAGCAGCACCCCGGCCACCAGGGCGGCGGCGCTCCGGCGCGGACCCGCCGCGAGCCGCCGGCTGGTGGAGGGCACGGAGGTCGGTCTACCGCTCATCGCCCGGGAACCGTACGCGCCGCGGCGCCGGACCGCCCGGATCGGCGACCGTCGGCGCGGCGCTGTCCTCGGTGCCGCCCTCGTCGACCGAGCCGGGCACCCGCCCGGGCCGGATCTTGTCCGGGTCGATCGGCCGGACGTCGGTGGCGTCCCAGGGTCGCGCCAGCCCGGCCGCCTCGAGGACGGCCTCGAGCACTCCCGCGGTGAAGCCCCACACCTCCATGCCGGCGACGGCGAAGGCCGGGCCCAGGAACCCCACCGGGTGCTTGAGCCGGTAGCGGTTGGCCGGGTCGACGAGCTCGGCCAGCGGCACCCGCGCGACGCGGGCCACCTCCTGCGGATCGCCGACCAGCACCTCCGACGGCTCGTCCCACCACGCCACGACCGGCACCACGAGGTTGTCCGAGGGCCCGAGGAACAGCTCCGGCAGCGTGCCGAGCACCCGGACGCCGGCCGGGTCGACCCCCGCCTCCTCCTGCGCCTCCCGCAGGGCCGTGCCCACCGGGTAGTCCTCGCCCGGATCCGCGCCGCCGCCGGGGAAGGCCGGCTGGCCGGCGTGGGTACGCAGGTGGGCGGACTTCTCGATGAGCAGCACGTCGGGCCCGTGCGGGCCCTCGGCGAACAGGATGAGGACGGCGGAGCGGCGGGCCGTCGACGTGCGCTGCTGCATGCGGTGCCGCAGCGGCAGGTGCTCGGCCCCGGCCATCAGCCGCCGTAGGAACTCCGGCAGATCACCGTCGCCCGGCGACAGCGCGCCCGCGGTCACAGCTGCACCCCGAGGTGCTCGGCGACCAGCGCGGTCAGCTCGTCGACGGAGTCGACCTCCCCGACCTGCACGAACGCGATCCCGCCCTCGGCGTCCAGGAAGTAGGTGAAGGGCAGGGCGGCCAGCCCGAGCTCGGCCATGAGCTCGCCGTCGCCGTCGAAGGCCGCGGGGAAGGTGGCGCCGGCCTCCTCGGCGAAGGACTCCGACTGCGGGACGCCGTCCTTGCTGACGACCCCCACGACCTGCACGCGGTCCCCGGCCCGCTCGGCGAGCTCCTGCATGAGCGGGAGCTCGGCGCGGCACGGACCGCACCAGCTGGCCCACAGGTTGACCACGGTCGGCACGCCGGGCGCGCGCCCCAGGTCGAGGGTGCCGCCACCCGGGCAGTCGAACTCCAGGCCGGGCATCGTCTCGGCGCCGGACGCCGCCCGGTCGGGCCACTCCGCGCAGGCCCCGAGCACCGACGGGCCCCCGCCGGATGCCGAGGGGTCGCCGGCAGGGCCGCCGTCGTCGTCCGCCGTGCACCCGGTCAGGACGGCGAGCGCCAGCCCGGCGGCGGCGAGGCTCCCCCGCACCCGCGCCGACCTCATTCGGTGTCCGAGGCGACCGGGGTCTTCACCAGCGCGGTCGCGACCTCCGGGTCGGTCGGGCCGATCCCGTAGGAGGGGCACCAGCGGGCCAGCCCGCAGGCGCCGCACGCAGCCTTCTTGGCGTGGCAGACGCGCCGGCCGTGGAAGATCACCCGGTGGCTGAACATGGTCCACTCGCGCTTGGGGACCAGCTCGGCGATCTCGGCCTCGACCTTCACCGGGTCCTCCTCCGCCGTCCAGCCGAAGCGGCGCACGAGCCGGCCGAAGTGGGTGTCGACGGTCAGCCCCGGCACGCCGAACGCGTTGCCGAGGACGACGTTCGCCGTCTTGCGGCCCACGCCCGGGAGGGTGACCAGGTCGGCCATCCGGCCGGGCACCTCGCCGTCGAACCGCTCGACCAGCGCACGGGCGAGCCCCAGGGCGGAGTTCGCCTTGGCCCGGAAGAAGCCGGTCGGCTTGAGGATCTCCTCGAGCTCGGCCCGGTCGGCGCCGGCCAGCGCGACGGCGTCGGGGTACCGGGCGAACAGGCTCGGGGTGACCTTGTTCACCGTCTTGTCGGTGGTCTGCGCGGACAGCACGGTGGCCACCAGGAGCTCGAAGGCGTTGGTGAAGTCGAGCTCGCAGTGGGCGTCGGGGTGGATGACCGCGAGCTCGCGGGCCATGCGCCGGGCCCGGCGGGTGCGGGCCAGCTGCGTCTCGTCGGGGTCGAAGGGCTCCCCGCCCCGGCCGGCGGCGCGGCGAGCCGGCGCGGAGCGGGGCGGGACGGGGCGCGCGTAGGCCGGCGAGGACACGGAACCGAGGGTAGGCGGCGGTACCGACGGCTCCGACGTGAGAGCATCGCCGACGGCACCACCCCGGGCATGGACGCCGGTACGGGGGGTGACCCGGGGGCTGCGGGCGATCTGCGCCGGGACCCCCGCAGACCGGAGGAGGAGGTAACCGGTGGTCGCCCTGGTCGTGATCCTGTTCCCCCCGCTGCTGATCGCCTTCCTGCTGGTGATGGAGCGCGTGGAGGAGCCGCTGCGCCGTCCGACCAGCCGGCGGGAGGTCGCCGAGTTCGTCGACACCGCGACGCTCGGCGAGGTGGACACCCTGACGAACTCGGGCGTCGGCCGGGCGATGGGCCGCTGGCGCAGCCGCCGTCGAGTGAAGCGCGCCACTCCACCGCTCGTCTAGAGAAGGACCCCGTCCTCCTCATCCCTCGCAAGCTCGGGTGAGCCTCGGGACGGGGCCTGACTCACCCGTCGGGGGTGCCCCGGCTCCCACCGATCGGGTGACCGTGCGCACAGCCCCTCTAGACTCGTCCCGAGATCGACGACCGCTGCCCGCTCCCGGGCCGTCGCCGATGCGGAACACCGTGGTGCCGAGGGATCGGTCGAGAGGACGCGTAGTGGACGAGGTGCTGGCCCAGTCCGGGCTCTTCCAGGGGCTGTCGGAGGAGGCCGTGACGCCGGTCGCCAGCCGGCTGGAGACGATCACCCTGCCGCGTGGCCGGGTCGTCTTCAACGAGGGCGAGCCCGGAGACAGCCTGTACATCGTCCTCACGGGCAAGATCAAGTTGTCGCGGCGCTCGCCCGACGGCCGGGAGAACGTGCTCGCCGTCATGGGTCCCTCCGACCAGTTCGGCGAGCTGTCCGTCTTCGACCCCGGGCCGCGCACGGCGACGGCGACCGCGGTCACCGACGTGAAGCTGGCCCGGATGCCGCAGTCGGTGCTCCGCCCGTGGATCGAGAGCCACCCGGAGATCGGCGAGAAGCTGCTGCAGGTGCTGGCCCGTCGCCTGCGCCGCACCAACGACTCCGTCGCCGACCTGATCTTCACCGACGTCCCCGGCCGCGTGGCCAAGGCGCTGCTGCAGATGGCCGACCGCTTCGGCAGCCGGGAGTCCGACGGCCTGCGCGTCAAGCACGACCTCACGCAGGAGGAGCTGGCCCAGCTGGTCGGCGCCTCCCGCGAGACCGTGAACAAGGCGCTGGCCGACTTCGTGCACCGCGGCTGGATCCAGCTGCAGGGCAAGTCCGTGGTCGTCCTCGACGAGGAGCGCCTGCGCCGCCGCGCACGCTGACGACTCCCTGACGTCGCGAGAGGCCGGGCACCCGCTGGGGTGGCCGGCCTCTCGCAGTCTGCGGGTGTTCTGCCGACGGTGCCGACGCGATCCCGCCGGCACTGTCGGGAATCCGCCGGCACAGTCGCCGGGTGGCCGGGTGGGGCTCGGCGCCGCTCGGGGACGACACCTGATCGCGGTGTGATCCGGAGGATCACGAGGGAAGCGGCACGACCAGGCGGAGTCGGGTGCCGTCGGGGAGCACGGCCCAGGTCCCGTCGGGGGTGGTCTCGAACCGCGGCGTGATCGCGTGCAGCGGCTCGGGCGGGGCGCCGGCGAGCACCGCGGCGACGTCGGAGTAGGGCTCCAGCTGGCCGAGGGTGTGGATCGTGGGCGGCAGCATCGGCCGCTGCCCGACCGCCATCTCGTGCAGGGCGGTGGACGGCGCCAGCCACGTCGCCTCGTCGGCCTCGCCGGAGATGTTGCGCGCCTCCTGCCCCTCGGGCACGGCGGCGACGAAGAACTTGGTGTCGTAGCGCCGGGGCTCGCGCGGCGGGGCGATCCAGTGGGCGAAAGGGCGCAGCAGGTCCGACCGCAGCACGAGGCCGCGCGCGGCGAGCAGCTCGGCGAGCGAGAGGTCCCGGCGCAGCAGCGCCTGCCGCTGCTCCTCCCAGTCCGCCCCGGTCACGTCCGGGACGACGGCGTCCCCGCCGGCCGGCCCTGCCAGCAGGACGCCGGCCTCCTCGAAGGTCTCCCGCACCGCGGCGCAGACGAGCTCCCGCGCCAGCCGCTCGTCGCAGCCGAGGGCGCTGCCCCAGTCCGCCGGGGAGGGGCCGGCCCAGGCCACGTCGACGTCCGCGTCGCGCGGGTCGACCCCGCCGCCGGGATAGGCGGTCATCCCCCCGGCGAACGGCATGCCCCGGGTGCGGCGGAGGAGGTAGACCTCGAGGCCGGCGGTCCCGTCGCGGACCAGCAGCACGGTGGCCGCCTGCCGCAGCGGGGCCGGCTCCCTCACCGGGAGGCGTCCGTCGTCATCGCAGTTCGACGGTGAGCTCGACCTCGACCGGCGCCCCCAGGGGCAGCTCGGCGACGCCGACGGCGCTGCGGGCGTGCCGGCCGGCCTCGCCGAACACCTTGCCCAGCAGCTCGCTGGCGCCGTTGACGACCCGCGGCTGGCCGGTGAAGCCCTCCGCGCTGGCGACGTAGCCGACCACCCGGATCACGCGGGCGACCGAGTCCAGGCCGACGAGCTCGTCGATGGCGGCCAGCGCGTTGAGGGCGCAGACCTTGGCGTCGTGCGCGGCGTCCTCCACGTCGACGGAGCCGCCCACCTTGCCGGTGCGCCGCAGCCCGCCGTCGACGAAGGGCAGCTGGCCGGACGTGAAGACCAGCTGACCGCTGCGGACCGCCGGCACGTACGCCGCGACCGGTGCGGCGACGACCGGGAGGCGGATGCCCAGCTCGGCCAGCCGGGCCGTCCAGCTCTGCGTCCGGGGGGTGGTCATGGCGCGCTCAGCTCGCGGGCCGCTTGAGGTAGGCGACGAGCTGGTCGGCGCCGCCGGGACCGGGGAGCACGGTGACGAGCTCCCAGCCGTCGACCCCCCACGAGTCGAGGATCGCCTTGGTGTTGTGGATCAGCAGGGGGATGGTGGCGTACTCCCACCGCTGGCGGGCCGCTTCGCTCATGGGCGCGACGCTAGCGCAGGCGGTGACCCCGCCGACCGCCCGCACGGGCCGGGACCGCGCGCTGCTCCTAGGCTCTGTCCGGTGACGACCGATCCCTTCCCCGTGCGCTGCCACGTGGTGTCGGGCAAGGGCGGGACCGGCAAGACGACCGTGGCCGCCGCCCTGGCCCTCTCCCTGGCCGCCGACGGCCGGCACGTGCTCCTCGTCGAGACAGAGGGCCGGCAGGGGATCGCCCAGTTGTTCGACACCCCGCCGCTGCCCTACGAGGAGCGCCGGGTGGCGGTGGCCCGCGGCGGCGGCGAGGTCAAGGCGCTCGCGATCGACGTCGAGGAGGCCCTGCTCGAGTACCTCGAGATGTTCTACAACCTCAAGCGCGCGGGCCGGGCGCTGCGCAAGATGGGCGCCATCGACTTCGCCACCACGATTGCGCCGGGCCTGCGGGACGTGCTGCTCACCGGGAAGATCAAGGAGGCCGTCACCCGCCGCAAGGACGGCCGCCGCGTGTACGACGCCGTCGTGGTCGACGCCCCGCCCACCGGCCGGATCACCCGGTTCCTCGGCGTCACCGGCGAGATGGCCGGCCTGGCCCGGTCCGGCCCGATCAAGACGCAGAGCGACGGCGTCATGGCGGTGCTGAAGTCGCCGCAGACCGCGGTGCACCTGGTGACGCTGCTGGAGGACATGCCCGTCCAGGAGACCGCCGACGCGATCGCCGACCTCACCGCCGCCGGCCTGCCGGTCGGCTCGGTCATCGTGAACATGGCCACCGAGCCGGTGCTGCCCGAGGCGAGCCTGGAAGCGGCCGCGGCGGGCCGGCTCACCGGCGCCGACCTCGCGCCGGCCCTGGCCGCCGCCCACCTCCCCGACGGCGCGGCGCTCGCCGACGCGCTCGCCTCCGAGGCCGTCGAGCACGCCCAGCGGTGGGCCGCCCAGGACGCGCTGCGCAGCCAGGTCACCGCCCTCGGCCGGCCGACGGTGGAGCTGCCCCTGCTGACCGGGCCGATCGACCTGTCCTGCCTGTACGAGCTGGCCGAGCGGCTCGAGGAGCACCTGGCGAGCGAGGAGGCGGCGTGAGCGGGCAGCCACGCCCGGCCCTGCCCATGGACCTGGCCGCCCTCATCGCCGACCCCGAGACCCGGATCCTGGTGTGCTGCGGCGCCGGTGGCGTCGGCAAGACGACGACGTCGGCGGCGCTGGCCCTGGCCGCGGCCGAGGCCGGGCGCACGGTCGTCGTCCTGACCATCGACCCGGCCCGGCGGCTGGCGCAGTCGCTGGGGCTGGAGGAGCTGGACAACGAGCCGCGGCAGGTCGACGTCCCGGGGGTCGACGGCGAGCTGCACGCGATGATGCTGGACATGAAGCGGACGTTCGACGACGTCGTCGCCGCGCACTCGACGCCCGAGCGGGCCGAGCAGATCCTCGCCAACCCCTTCTACCAGTCGCTGTCGTCCTCCTTCGCGGGCACGCAGGAGTACATGGCGATGGAGAAGCTCGGCCAGCTGCGCGCCACCGACCGCTGGGACCTCATCGTCGTCGACACGCCGCCGTCCCGGTCGGCGCTGGACTTCCTCGACGCACCCAACCGGATGGGCCGGTTCCTCGACGGCACGATGATCCGGCTGCTGACCGCGCCGGCGCGGGCCGGCGGCCGGGCGGGCATCCGGCTGGTCGGCGCGGGGTTCATGGTGTTCAGCCGGATCATCAGCAAGATCCTCGGCGGGCAGCTGCTGCGCGACATCTCCGCGTTCGTCTCCGCGCTGGACACGATGTTCGGCGGGTTCCGGGAGCGGGCCACCGCCACCTACGAGCTGCTGCGCCGGCCGGGCACCTACTTCGTCGTCGTCGCCACCCCCGAGCCCGACGCCCTCCGCGAGGCCTCCTACTTCGTCGACCGGCTGTCGGCCGAGGGCATGCCCCTGGCCGGGCTGGTGCTCAACCGCACCCACCCGCCGGCGAGCACGGCGCTCAGCGCGACGCGGGCGGAGGCCGCGGCCGAGGAGATCGCCGAGGCCGGCGGGGACGGCGCGGCGCTGGCCGCCGGCGCGCTGCGGGTGCACGCCGAGCGGATGACGCTGGCGGCCCGCGAGCAGCGGCTGGCCGACCGGTTCACCAGCGCCCACCCCGAGGTCCCGGTGCGCGCCGTCCCGGCCGCCGCCGGCGACGTGCACGACCTCGACGGGTTGCGGGTCATGGCCGACGAGCTGACCGGCCCCGACGGCGACACGCCGACGGGCGTGCCGCGCACCCGGGTGCTGCCCGCGCGCCGCGCCTGATCCCGGCGTCGCGCGGGCGCGACACCGTACATTCGTCGGCGATGTCGACTCCAGTTGCCCCTCAACGCTCCGTCGTCCTGGCGAAGCTCGCGGGCGCCATCGTGCTGGCCGGTGCCCTGCTCGCGGGGATGCTCCTGCCGTTCATCGGCGGCACCGGGCTCGTGGCGCGCAACTCCGCGTCCCTGCTCGACGCGCTCCCGGTCGAGCTGACCGACGCCACGCCGGCGGGCAACAGCCGGGTGCTGGCCGCCGACGGCTCGCTGATCACGATGTTCTACGACCACAACCGCACCGTGGTCACGCACGACCAGATCTCCGACGTGATGAAGCAGGCGCTGGTCGACGTCGAGGACTCGCGGTTCTACGAGCACAACGGCCTGGACGTGCAGGGCACGCTCCGCGCGCTGGTGAAGAACCTGGCCGCCGGCGAGGTCGAGGAGGGGGGCTCGACCCTCACCCAGCAGCTGGTCAAGCAGACGCTGATCGAGACGGCCGACAGCGCCGAGGAGATCGCCGCCGCCCAGGAGCAGGACGGCACCGCGGGCGTGTCCCGCAAGCTGCGCGAGGCCCGCCTGGCGCTGGCCCTGGAGGAGACCTACTCCAAGGACGAGATCCTCACGCGCTACCTGAACATCGTGTACTTCGGCAACGGCGCCTACGGCGTCCAGGCCGCCGCCCAGACCTACTTCAGCAAGAACGCCGTCGACCTCACCCTGCCCGAGGCCGCGATGCTGGCCGGGCTGGTGCAGAGCCCGACGAACGACGACCCGATCAACAACCCGGAGAACGCGCAGGTCCGGCGCGACCAGGTGCTCGGCCGCATGCTCGACCAGGAGAGCATCACGCAGGAGGAGTACGACGCGATCGTCGGGACGCCCGTCGCCGTCGTGCCCGGGCAGGCGCCGCCGAACAACTGCATCGACGCGGCGATCGGCGGCTTCTTCTGCGACTACGTGCTCGCCTACCTGACCGACACCCTCGGGCTCACCAACCAGCAGATCCGCAGCGGCGGGCTCACCATCCAGACGACGCTGCGGCCGGACATGCAGGCCGCCGGCGACCAGGCGGTGCTCAACACCCTTCCCCTCGGGGACCCGCTGATCGGCGTCTACACCGCGATCGAGCCGGGCACGGGACACGTGCTGGCGATGGCCAACAACCGCCGCTTCGGCTGCGACGGCCCCGAGTGCGAGTCGGTGAACCTCAACGTCGTCCCCAGCCGCGGCACCGGGTCCACGTTCAAGGTGTTCACGGCGGCAGCCGCCCTCGAGCGGGGCTTCTCGCAGTACTACACGATCACGACGGGGAGCCGGTACGTCTCGCGCGTGTACCGGGACGGCTCGGCCCCGTACGACATCGGCAACGCCGGGAGCGGCTACCCGGGCACGCTGGACATGGAGCGGGCGCTCTACATGTCCTCCAACACCTACTTCCTCGCCCTCGAGGACGCCCTCGGCAGCATCGAGGGGCCCGTGCGGATGGCGGAGCGGATGGGCATGCACTTCGATGCGCCCAACCAGTACCCCGCCGACCAGATCATCGAGGAGAACCGCGGGTCGTTCACCTTCGGCACCGACGCCGTCAGCCCGCTCGACCTCGCCTCGGCCTACTCCACGCTGGCGGCCAACGGGACCCGGTGCGACCCGACGCCGATCGTGCAGGTGCTCGACCGCAACGGGGAGCCGCTCACCGACGAGGACGGCGAACCGGTCGTCGGGGAGAACGCGTGCGCCGCCCAGGCCATCCCGCCGGGCGTCGCCACCACGCTCAACCAGATGCTGCGCAAGGACGTCGAGCCGGGGCACAGCGGGCAGACTGCCTCCCGGGCCTTCGTGCCGGGCCACGAGATCGCCGGCAAGACGGGCACGACCAACGACAACGTGTCGGTGTCCTTCGTCGGCTACACGCCGCAGTACGCGGCGAGCGTGATCGTCTTCAACTCCGCGGGGAACACCAGCGTCGGCGGCTTCGGTGGTGGCAAGGGCGCCACGATCTGGCACGACGCGATGGCACCCATCCTCACCGGGCAGCCGATGGTGCCCTTCCCGCCCGCCGACCCGGTGGTGCAGAACGGCAACACCCGCCCGGTCCCCAGCTGCTCGACGGTGAGCGGCTGCCAGCAGGCGCTGGGCGCGGCCGGCTTCCGCTTCGAGACCGTCGCCGTCGACAGCGACCGACCCGAGGGCACCGTGGTCGGCACGAGCCCGGCCGCCGGTGGCCGTGCCGTCGTCGACCAGGTGGTGCTCATCCAGGTGAGCAACGGCTCGCAGTACGTGGAGCCCGCCCCGGAGCCCACGCCCACGCCCACCCCGACGCCCACCCCGACGCCCGGCGGCCAGCCCGGTGGCGGGGGCGGCGGCCAGCCCGGCGGTGGCGGCCAGCCCGGAGGCGGCGGCCAGCCCGGCGGCGGTGGCCAGCAACCCGGCACCCTCGCCCCCGGCGAGCCCGCGCCCGCGCCCGCCCCCGCGCCCGGCGGGTGAGCCCCCGGTCCGTCCCGGCTCAGCCGAGCTGGCGGCGGACCTCCGCGGCGACCCGCGAGCCCTCGGCCCGGCCGGCGACGGCGGCGGTCGCGGCACCCATGACCCGCCCCATGTCCTTCATGCCGGCCGCGCCGGTCGTGGTGATCGCGTCGGCGACGAGGGCGGCGAGGTCGGCGTCGTCGAGCTGCGCCGGCAGGTAGTCGGCCAGGACGCCCTCCTCGGCCCGCTCGCGGTCGGCCTGCGGGCCGCGGCCGGCGCCGGCGAACGCCTCGGCCGCCTCGCGCCGCTTCTTCGCCTCGCGGCGGACGACGGACTGCACCTCGTCGTCGGAGAGCTCGCGCGCCTCCTTCCCGCTGACCTCCTCGGCGCTGATCGCGGCGAGCACCATCCGCAGCGTGGCCGTGCGCAGCTCGTCGCGGGCCTTCATCGCGGTGGTCAGGTCGGCGCGGAGCCGGGCCTTCAGCTGGGCGGGGGCGGTCTCGTCCTGAGCAGGGGGCACGCCCCCCAGCGTGACACGGCCGGCCGACGCCCCGGCCCGTACCCTGGTCGGACATGCGCTGGTACACCGCCGCCCCCGCCGGGGCGCTCGTCGCCGGAGCGGCCACGCTGGGCTACGCGGGCCTCTACGAGCGGACCCGCTGGACCCTGCGCCGCTTCGACGTCCCGGTGCTGGCGCCCGGCTCGGCGCCGCTGCGGCTGCTGCACGTCTCCGACGTCCACATGACCGCCGGTCAGCGGTCCAAGCAGGAGTGGCTGGCCGGGCTCGCGGGCCTCCGCCCGCACCTGGTCATCGACACCGGCGACAACCTGGCCGGGTCCGACGCCGTCCCGCCGACCCTGCGCGCGCTGGACGGGCTGCTCGACGTCCCCGGCGCGTTCGTGACGTCGTCGAACGACTACTACGCCCCCAAGCCCAAGAACCCGCTGAAGTACTTCAAGAAAAAGCACAAGCGGGTGCACGGGGACCCCCTCCCCTGGCGGGAGATGCGCGACGCCTTCACCGGCCGCGGCTGGCTGGACCTGACCAACGCGCGGGGCGAGATCACCGTCGACGGCCGGCGGATCGTGCTCGCCGGGGTGGACGACCCGCACCTCAAGCGGGACCGCTACGACGCCGTGGCCGGCCCGGCCGACCCCACCGCGGACCTGCGCATCGGCCTGGTGCACGCCCCCGAGCCGCGGGTGCTCGAGCGGTTCGCCGCCGACGGCTACGACCTGCTGCTGTCCGGCCACACCCACGGCGGCCAGCTGCGGGTGCCCGGTTACGGCGCGCTGGTGACCAACTGCGGCCTGGACCGGGAGCGGGTGCGCTGGGTGTCCCGGTGGGCGGAGCCGTCGCCCGAGCGGCCCCACGGCACCTGGCTGCACGTATCCGCCGGCCTCGGCACCAGCCCCTACGCGCCGGTCCGCTTCGCCTGCCCGCCCGAGGCGACCCTCCTGACGCTCACCGCCCGCCCGGCCTGAGCCCGCCGCAGGGGCCAGGGGGCCGGACAGGTAGAGTGGGGCCCGCAAGCCTCGGGGTGTGGCGCAGCTTGGTAGCGCGCGTCGTTCGGGACGACGAGGCCGCAGGTTCAAATCCTGTCACCCCGACCAGTTCAGGGGCCGCCATCCGGCGGCCCCTGAGTCGTTTCGTCCCCGGATCCGGTTGGCAGTGCCTCCGGTCGGGCACCGGAGGGCCCGATGACCGAGTGGTTGCTCCTCCTCGCCGCCGTGCTGCTGACCGTGGCGACCGGCTTCTTCGTCGCCGCCGAGTTCTCCCTCACCACCGTCGACCGCGGTCGTGCCGAGGAGGCCGCCGAGGCCGGGGACCGCGGCGCCCGGGGCGTGGTGACGGCGCTGCGCGGGCTGTCCACCCAGCTGTCTGCGGCCCAGCTCGGCATCACGATCACCACGCTCGTCGTCGGCTACCTGGCCGAGCCGGCCCTCGGCCAGCTGCTGCACGGCCCGCTGGAGGCGGTGGGGGTCCCCGCCGCAGCCGTGACCGGGGTGGCCTACGGCGTCGCCATCGCGCTCGCGACCGCCCTGCAGATGTGGCTCGGCGAGCTCGGGCCGAAGAACCTGGCCATCGCCAACCCGCTGCGGGTGGCGGCCGCCGTCGCCCCCGGCATGCGCGCGTTCACCGCCTCGACGGCCTGGGTCGTCAACGGCCTCCAGCGGCTGTCCAACGCGATCGTGCGGCGGCTGGGCTTCGAGCCCAAGGAGGAGCTGGACTCCGCCCGCGGCGCGGAGGAGCTGATGGCCGTCGCCCGCCGCTCGGCCGCGGAGGGTGACCTCTCTCCCGTCGCCGCCCGGCTGCTCACCCGGTCGCTCGGGCTCCGGGATAAGTACGCCACCGACGTCATGACGCCCCGCACCCGGCTGTGGACCGTGGGCTCGGGCGCGACCGCCGCCGACGTCGTCCGCGCGGCCACGGAGTCGGGCAACTCCCGCTTCCCCGTCTACGGCGCCGACCTGGACGAGGTCACCGGCATCGTGCACGTCAAGCACGCCGTCGCCGTCCCCGAGGCCGAGCGGGACCGGCGGACCGCCGGGGAACTCGCCGTCCCGCTGCTGGCCGTGCCGTCGTCCCTGCAGCTGGAACGCCTGCTGGACCTCCTGCGCGAGCAGGGCCTGCAGGTCGCCCTGGTGGTCGACGAGTGGGGCGCCACGCACGGCCTGGTCACGCTGGAGGACATCGTGGAGGAACTGGTCGGCGAGATCACCGACGAGACCGACCGGCCGCTGCGCACGACGCGCCGCGTCGACGAGGATTCCTGGCTGCTGTCGGGCCTACTGCGGCCCGACGAGGTCTCCGACCGCACCGGCATCGCCGTCCCCGAGGGCCGCTACGAGACCCTGGCCGGCTTCCTCACCGAGCGGTTGCAGCGCCTGCCGGCCGTCGGCGACCAGGTGACCGTGCCCGGCGCCTGCCTGACCGTGGAGACCCTGGACGGACGGCGGGTGGCCCGGGTGCGTGCCGAACGGCTGCCGGAGCCGGCCGGCGAGGAGGTGGCGGCATGAGCGACGCCGTCAGCCTGCTGGTCCTCGTCGCGCTGCTGCTGGGCAACGCGTTCTTCGTGGCCGCCGAGTTCGCGCTGGTCTCGGTCCGCGCGGACCAGATCGAGCCCCGCGCGGAGGCCGGGTCCGCCCGGGCGGTCAAGACCCTCGCGGCCCTGCGCAACGTGTCGAAGATGATGGCCGGCGCGCAGCTGGGCATCACGCTGTGCTCGCTGGGTCTGGGCGCCGTGGGCGAGCCCGCCGTCGCCCACCTGATCGAGAAGCCGATGGCGGCGGTCGGCGTCCCGGAGGCGCTGCTGCACCCGGTCGCGCTGGTGATCGCCCTGTCGCTGGTGACGGTCCTGCACATGGTGCTGGGCGAGATGGTGCCCAAGAACATCACCATCGCCGGGCCGGATCGCGCCGCCCTGGCGCTCGGCCCGGCGCTGGCCACGTTCGCCCGGCTGCTGTCCCCGGTCATCTGGTTCTTCAACACGACGGCGAACGGCTTCGTGCGGCTGTTCGGGGTGACGCCGACCGACGAGGTCGCCGCCAGCTTCGACGAGGCCGAGATCCGGTCGATGATCACCCAGTCCCGCAAGGAGGGCCGGCTCGGCCGCGAGGTCGGCGACCTGGCCACCGGGGCGCTCACCTTCGAGCAGCACGCGGTCGAGGACGTGCTCATGCCGATGGCGTCGGTGGTCACCGTCCCCCGGACGACGACGCCGCGGCAGCTGGAGGCCGTCGTCGCCGAGCACGGGTTCAGCCGCTACCCGGTGCGCGGCGACGACGGCGCGCTGGCCGGCTTCGTGCACATCAAGGACGCGCTCGGGGCGCAGGGCGAGGCCCGGGACCGCCCGATGCCGGAGGAGTCCGTCGTCCCGCTGGTGCCGCTGGCCCCCGGGAGCGGGCTCCCCGACGTCCTCGCCGAGATGCGCACGCAGGGAGCCCACCTGGGGGTCGTCGGGCCGCTCGCGGACGCGGTCGGCGTCGTGGCCCTGGAGGACGTGCTCGAGCTCCTCATCGGCGACGTGCGCGACGCGGCGGTGGAGCTGGCCGCGGACGCCGCCGGCCGCCGGACCGGCGCGGAGGCGGGCGCCGGCAGCGGGGGAAGATGACCGGGTGACTGCCTCCCCGACGTCTCCCACCCTCCCCCCGGAGGTCACCGCCCGCTGGCAGGCCCGGTTCCGCGCCCCGCGGGTCAGCCTGCCGGACTGGGCCCTGGAGGCCCCGCACCGCAACCTGTACTCCTCCGACGTCAGCGGCGTTGTCGAGCAGTACGCGTGGGACCGCACCACCGGCGTCCACCGGCAGGTCACCGACCGGGCCAACGGCACGATGATCGCCACGCTCTCCCCCGACGGCGAGACCATCTGGTGGTTCGCCGACACCGACGGCGACGAGTTCGGCGTGTGGATGGTGCAGCCCTTCGCCGGCGGCGAGGACCGGGTCGCGCTGCCCGATGTCGGCCCCGCCTACCCGGCCGGCCTGGAGATCGGGCACGGGACCGTGGCGGTGGGCCGCTCCACGGACGACGGCAGCGAGCTGTGGCTGGCGCCGACCGGCGGCCCCGCGCGGGTGGTCTACCGGCACCCCGACCCGGCGTCGGTGGACGCGCTCACCCACGACGAGGACCTGCTGGTGATCTCCCACTCCGAGCACGGCGACCCCCGCTACCCCGCCCTGCGGGTGCTGCGGACCGCCGACACCACCCTCGAGGCGCCCGCCGTCGTGGCCGAGAAGTGGGACGGCGAGGGCCGCGGCCTGCACGCGCTGGAGTTCGCGCCCCTCTCCGGCGACCGGCGGCTGCTGGTCGGCCACGAGCGTCGCGGCCGCGAGGAACTGCTGGTCTGGGACGTGGGCACCGACACCGAGACCGAGATCGGGCTCGACCTGCCCGGTGACGTGACCGCCGGCTGGTACCCCGACGGCAGCGCGCTGCTGGTCGGGCACGACCACGCCGCCCGCAGCGAGCTGTACCGCTACGACCTGGCCACCGGCACGCTGGAGCAGCTGGACACCCCGCGCGGCGTCGTCCGCGGCGCGACGGCGCGGCCCGACGGCACCGTGGAGCTGGCCTGGTCCTCGGCGGCGCTGCCCCCGGTGATCCGCCGCGCCGACGGGCCGGTGGTGCTGGCCGCGCCCGGCGAGGCGCCACCGGAGGCGTACCCCGTGGAGGACCGCTGGATCCCCGGCCCGGGGGGCGACGTGCACGCGCTGCTGGTCCGCCCGGCCGGCCCGCCGCCGTACGCCACGGCGTTCCTCGTGCACGGTGGCCCCGAGGCCGCCGACGACGACTCCTACCGGGCCCGCCGGGCGGCCTACGTCGACGCCGGGTACGCCGTCGTGCACGTGAACTACCGCGGGTCCACCGGGTACGGCAGCGCCTGGCGCGACGCGCTCACCGGCCGCCCGGGGCCGACCGAGCTGGAGGACGTCGCGGCCGTCTACGACGCGCTCGTCGCCGAGGGGCTGCTCGATCCCGCCCGCGCGCTGATCACGGGCGGCTCCTGGGGTGGCTTCCTCACGCTGCTCGCCCTGGGCACGCAGCCGGAGCGGTGGGCGGCGGGCATCGCCGAGGTGCCGGTGGCCGACTACCTGGCCGCCTACGAGGACGAGATGGAGGGCCTGCGCGCGTACGACCGGGCCCTGTTCGGCGGCTCACCGGACGAGGTGCGCGACGTCTACGTCCGCTCCTCCCCCCTCACGTACGTGGAGGCCGTGAGCGCCCCTGTGCTCGTCGTCGCGGGGGCGAACGACCCGCGGTGCCCGATCCGGCAGATCGAGAACTACTTGGGCGAGCTGGAGCGGCTGGGCAAGGCGCACGAGGTGTACCGGTTCGACGCCGGGCACGGCTCGCTGGTGATCGAGGAGACGATCCGCCAGGTCGAGCTCGCGCTGGACTTCGCGCTGCGCCACGTGCAGCCCTGACGCATCACCTGAAGCCCACACCTCGTTGATCATCGGCGGGTGGCTGCCCCCGACGGCGTGTCGGACAGCCACCCGCCGATGATCAACCGCGAGAGGCAGCGATCAGCTCGGCGATCTGGATGGTGTTGAGCGCGGCACCCTTGCGGAGGTTGTCGTTGCTCACGAACAGCGCCAGGCCGCGGCCGCCGTCGACGCCCGGGTCCTGCCGGATCCGGCCGACGTAGCTCGGGTCGCGCCCGGCCGCCTGCAGCGGGTTGGGGACGTCGGACAGCTCGACCCCGGGCGCGGCGGCCAGCAGCTCGGTGGCCCGCTCGACGCTGATCGGCCGCTCGAACTCCAGGTTCAGCGACAGGGAGTGGCCCGTGAAGACCGGCACCCGCACGCAGGTGCCCGAGACGCGCAGGTCCGGGATCCCGAGGATCTTGCGGCTCTCGTTGCGGAGCTTCTGCTCCTCGTCGGTCTCGAAGGTGCCGTCGTCGACGACGCTGCCGGCCATGGGCAGCACGTTGAAGGCGATGGGGCGCACGTACTTCTGCGGCTCGGGGAAGGTCACCGCCGACCCGTCGTAGGCCAGCTCGTCGGCCTTGTCGACGACGGCCCGGACCTGCGAGTGGAGCTCCTGCACGCCGGCGATGCCCGACCCGGAGACCGCCTGGTAGGTGCTCGCGACGATGCGGACCAGGCCGGCCTCGTCGTGCAGCGGCTTGAGCACCGGCATCGCGGCCATCGTGGTGCAGTTGGGGTTGGCGATGATCCGCCCGGCCGCCTTCGCGATGTCGCCGGGGTTCACCTCGCTGCAGACCAGCGGGATCTCCGGGTCACGGCGGAACGCCGAGCTGTTGTCGATCACGATCACGCCGGCGGCGGCGAAGCGGGGGGCCTGCGCGCGCGACGTGGTGGCGCCCGCGGAGAACAGGGCCACGTCGAGCCCGGCCGGGTCGGCGGTGGCGGCGTCCTCGACGGTGATCTCGCCGTCGCCCCAGGGCAGCGTACTCCCGGCCGAGCGGGCGGAGGCGAAGAACCGGATGGAGGCGATCGGCAGGTCGCGCTCGGCGAGGATCGAGCGCATGGCCGCGCCGACCTGGCCGGTCGCGCCGACGATCCCGATGTGCAGGGGGCGCAGCTGAGCGGTCATCGTCCGGTCCCTCCGTAGACCACGGCCTGGGCCTCGTCGGTACCCAGGTCGAAGGCGTCGTGCACCGCGCGGACGGCGATGTCGACGTCGGTGTCCCGGCAGACCACGGAGATGCGGATCTCCGAGGTGCTGATCAGTTCGAGGTTGACCCCGGCGTCGGCCAGCGCGCCGAAGAACCGCGCCGAGACGCCCGGGTGCGAGCGCATGCCGGCGCCGACCAGGCTGACCTTGCCGATGTGCTGGTCGAAGCGGACGTCGGTGTAGCCGACGGTGTGCTTGACCTGCTCCAGGGCCGCAATGGCCGCCGGCCCGTCGCTCTTGGGCAGCGTGAAGGAGATGTCGGCCAGCTTGCTCGCCTCGGCCGACACGTTCTGCACGATCATGTCGATGTTGATCTCGGCGTCGGCGAGCACGCGGAAGAGCTGCGCGGCCTCGCCCGGCCGGTCGGGGACCCCGTAGACGGTGATCTTGCCCTCGCTGCGGTCGTGCGCGACGCCGGTGATGATCGCCTGTTCCACGCTGGGGTCCTCCATCGAGCCGGTCACGATCGTGCCGGGGAGCTGTGAGTAGGAGCTGCGCACGTGCACCGGGATGCCGTACCGGCGGGCGTACTCGACGCAGCGGAGCATGAGGACCTTGGCGCCCGAGGCGGCCAGCTCCAGCATCTCCTCGTAGGTGACGGTGTCGAGCCGCCGGGCGTTGGGGACGATGCGGGGGTCGGCCGTGAAGACGCCGTCCACGTCGGTGTAGATCTCGCAGACGTCGGCCTCGAGCGCGGCCGCGACGGCGACGGCGGTGGTGTCGGACCCGCCGCGGCCCAGCGTCGTGACGTCCTTGGTGTCCTGGCTGACGCCCTGGAAGCCGGCGACGATCACGATCGAGCCCTCGTCGAGGGCCGAGCGCAGGCGGCCGGGCGTGACGTCGATGATCCGCGCCCTGCCGTGGCTGCTGGTGGTGATCACGCCGGCCTGCGACCCGGTGAACGACCGCGCCTCGTAGCCGTGGGTGCTGATGGCGATGGCCAGCAGCGCCATCGAGATGCGCTCACCCGCGGTGAGCAGCATGTCCAGCTCGCGACCGGGCGGGTCGTCGGTGATCTGGGCCGCCTGGTCGAGCAGTTCGTCGGTGCTGTCCCCCATCGCGGAGACCACCACGACGACGTCGTCGCCCGCTTTCTTGGCGGCCACGATCCGCTCGGCGACGCGCTTCATGTGCGCGGCGGAGGCGACGGACGAGCCGCCGTACTTCTGGACGACGAGGGCCACGGGTCCACAGGCTACCGACGTCTGCGCGGGGCCCGTGGTTGCGTCCCCGGAGAGGGCGGGTTGTGATCACCTGCGTGGGCGACCCCGAGCACGACCTGACCGGCGAGGACCCGCAGCGCTGGCTGCTGACTGCCGAGGAACGGGGCAACCCGTCGACCGACCTCCCGCGCTGGACCGCGGGCAACCTGTGCATCCCGCTGGTGCACGGGTCGGAGTACTTCGACCGGCTGGTGGAGGCGGTGGAACGACTCGACGAGGGCGACCACCTCTTCTTCACCGACTGGCGGGGTGATCCGGACGAGGAGCTGCGCCCCGGCGGGCCGACCGTGGCGCAGCTGTTCACCGAGGCGGTCCGCCGGGGCGTGCTCGTGCGAGGGCTGGTGTGGCGCTCGCACGTGGACTGGATGTCGTTCAGCGCCGCGGAGAACCGGGCGCTGGACCGGGAGGTGGAGGACGGCGGCGGCGTGGTCGTGCTCGACCAGCGGGTCCGGCGGGGCGGCAGCCACCACCAGAAGCTCGTCGTCCTCCGGCACGACCAGGACGCCACCCAGGACGTGGCCTTCGTCGGCGGCATCGACCTGTGCCACAGCCGCCGCGACGACGCGGAGCACCGCGGCGACCCGCAGGCGCTGGCGATGGCCGAGGCGTACGGCCCGACCCCGCCGTGGCACGACGTGCAGCTGGAGATCCGCGGTCCGGCCGTCGCGGCCGTGGACACCGTGTTCCGCGAGCGGTGGGGCGACCCGACCGACCCCGACGCGGGGAACCCGATCGCGCACGTCATCGACCGGTTCAGCCGCGGTCGCATGACGGCCGACCGGCTACCGCCGCAGCTGCCACCGCCGCCACCGTGCGGGCCGATGTTCGTGCAGAACCTGCGGACCTATCCGGCGATCCGGCCCCGGTACCGGTTCGCCCCGGAGGGCGAGCGGTCGGTGGCCCGGGGGTACACCAAGGCCATCGAGCGCGCGCGGCGGCTGATCTACCTCGAGGACCAGTACATGTGGTCGGCCGAGGTCGCCCAGCTGTTCGCCGATGCGCTGCGGAAGTACCCGGACCTGCACCTGGTCGTCGTCGTGCCCCGGGTGCCCGACCAGGACGGTGCGATCGCCGAGCGCCCGCAGTACGTCGGCCGGTGGCAAGCGCTGGAGCTGTGCCGGTCGGCGGGACCGGACCGGGTGCACGTGTTCGACGTGGAGAACCACGAGGGCACGCCGGTGTACGTGCACGCCAAGGTCTGCGTGGTCGACGACGTGTGGGCCAGCGTGGGCAGCGACAACTTCAACCGCCGGTCGTGGACGCACGACAGCGAGCTCTCCAGCGCCGTGCTGGACACCACCCGCGACCAGCGCGAACCTCTCGACCCCACGGGCGTCGGCGACGGCGCTCGGGTGTTCGCCCGGGACCTGCGCCTGCGGCTGGCCCGCGAGCACACCGACCGCGACCCCGGCGGGGCCGAGGACGCCGGCCTGATCGACCCGGCGGCGTTCGTGGCGACCCTGGAGGCCTCGGCGGACGCGCTCGACGCCTGGCACGCCGGGGGCCGGGAGGGCCCGCGCCCCCGCGGCCGGCTGCGCCGGCACCGGCCCGAGAAGCTGTCGCGGATCACGCGGCTGTGGGCCACGCCGGTCTACCGCCTGATCGACGACCCCGACGGCCGCCCGCTGAGGCTCCGCCGGCGCGGGAGCTTCTGAGCGGGCGCGGCGCGAGGCGGGCGCCGGCGCCTCTCCCCGGCCCCGCATCGCCCCCGCACGCTCGTGCTCTGCCCAGCCCCGCGGGCAGAGCACAAAGCGACCACCCCGCCATGCACCACCCCGCACGCTCGTGCTCTGCCCAGCCCCGTGGGCAGAGCACAAAGCGACCGCCCGCCGCATACCTCCTTGCGCGCTTGTGCTGTGCCCGGCCCTGTGGGCAGAGCACGACCGTCCCCAGATGGACAGCGCGAGCGCCCGAGCGCCCGCCGCAACGCGACGCTGCCCCCGTGGAGGAACACCTCGTGGCGGGTCTGCTGCGCCGCATCCGCCGGCTCGCCGACCTGTCGCAGCGGGAGTTGGCCGCAGGGATCGGCGTACCCAAGTCCACCCTCGCCGCGGCCGAGACCGGCCGGGGCGGTATCGATGCCCGCGTCCTGGTACGGGCCGCGGAACTGGCGGGGCTGCGGCTCGCGCTGCTCGACGCCGCGGGCGCGGAGATCCAGGCCATGGCCGAGGGCGCGGTCCGGGACCGGAACGGCCGCCGCTTCCCGGCCCACCTCGACACCCGGCACTCCGACGAGGGCTGGTGGCACGGGCCCGAGCGCTACAGCCGGGCGCAGCCGTCGTACACGTTCGACCGCGCCCGCCGCTTCCGGGACGCCGAGCGTGACCGCCGGGGCATGCCGGACGACCACCTCCTCCCGCAGCCGGGCGACTCCCCCGCCGCCCGTCTTGCGGCCCGGCGCGACGCGGCACGGCGGGCGGAACGGGCCGCGTGGGAGCGCCGGCGCGACGCGGGCGAGCTCCCCCCGCTGCCGGACTTCGGCTGCGAGTGCCCCCCGGAGTGCGCGGAGGGCGACGACGGGACCCGGCCGTTCCACACCGGCGACTGCCCGTGTCGCTGCGACCTCGGCTGAGCCGCTGCTACGGTGGGTGCGTGCGCGGCAGCCTCCTGCTTACCCGCCGCGGCGAGGCCCTCTCCTAGGTCGGCCCCCTCGCCGCGGTGTCCCGCCGTGACCGAGCGCGTTCCCGGCGCCTGCTGACCGCCCCACGGAGCTGAGTCCAGCCCGCGCCCGAGGAGTCCCACCATGTCCCAGAAGCAGCTGCCCGAGACCCACCCGCACGTCCGCCGTCCGCAGCAGGCCTCGCCCATGCGCATCGGCCGCTACGCGCCCTTCACGCCGATCCCGCTGCCCGACCGCACCTGGCCGGAGACGGTCACCACCGTGGCCCCCCGCTGGTGCGCCGTCGACCTGCGCGACGGCAACCAGGCCCTGATCGACCCGATGACCCCCGACCGCAAGCGCCGCATGTTCGAGCTGCTGGTCCGGATGGGCTACAAGGAGATCGAGGTCGGCTTCCCTGCCGCCAGCCAGACCGACTTCGACTTCGTCCGCCAGCTGATCGAGGACGACCTGGTACCCGACGACGTCACCATCCAGGTCCTGACCCAGGCCCGGGACGAGCTGATCGAACGCACCTACGAGTCGTTGCGCGGGGCCAAGCAGGCGATCGTCCACCTCTACAACTCCACCAGCACGCTGCAGCGCCGGGTCGTGTTCGGCTCCGACCGCGCCGGCATCGTCGACATCGCCGTCCACGGGGCGCGGCTGGTCCGCAAGCTGGCCGAGCAGATGCGCGACACCGAGATCCACTTCGAGTACTCCCCGGAGTCCTTCACCGGCACCGAGCTGGAGTTCGCCGTCGAGGTCTGCAACGCCGTGACCGACGTGTGGGAGCCCACCGTCGAGCACCCGACCATCCTCAACCTGCCGGCCACCGTCGAGATGGCCGAGCCCACGGTCTACGCCGACCAGATCGAGTGGATGCACCGCAACCTGGGGCGCCGCGACGCCGTCGTCCTGAGCCTGCACCCGCACAACGACCGGGGCACCGCCGTCGCCGCCGCGGAGCTGGGGTACCGCGCCGGCGCCGACCGCATCGAGGGCTGCCTGTTCGGCAACGGCGAGCGCACCGGCAACGTCGACCTGGTCACGCTGGGCCTGAACCTGTTCAGCCAGGGCATCGACCCGCAGATCGATTTCTCCGACATCGACGACATCCGCCGCACCGTCGAGTACTGCAACCAGCTGGGCGTGCACGAGCGGCACCCCTACGGCGGCGACCTGGTCTACACCGCCTTCTCCGGCTCCCACCAGGACGCGATCAACAAGGGCTTCAAGGCCCTGGAGGCCGACGCCGCCGCCGCGGGCAAGCCGGTCGAGGAGATGCCCTGGGCGGTTCCGTACCTGCCGATCGACCCCAAGGACGTCGGCCGCAGCTACGAGGCCGTCATCCGGGTGAACAGCCAGTCCGGCAAGGGCGGCGTCGCCTACATCATGAAGACCGAGAACCACCTGGACCTGCCGCGCCGGCTGCAGATCGAGTTCAGCGCGGTCATCCAGCGGCACACCGACGACGAGGGCGGCGAGGTGACCGCCCAGCAGATGTGGGCGGCCTTCAGCAGCGAGTACCTGCCCGACCCGACGGCACCCTGGGGCCGGTTCTCCCTCACCGGCCACCGGCACACCGCGCACGGCGACGGCCAGCTGGACGAGATGGTCGTCGAGCTGGTCGACGGCGGCGTCCCGACCACCGTCGAGGGCCGGGGCAACGGGCCGATCGCGGCGTTCGTCGACGCGCTGCGGAGCCTGGACGTCGACGTGCGGGTGCTCGACTACACCGAGCACGCGCTGTCCTCCGGCGGTGACGCCAGCGCTGCCGCGTACGTCGAGTGCGCCGTCGGCGAGCGCGTCCTGTGGGGCGTCGGGGTCGACCCCAACATCGTGACGGCCTCGCTGCGGGCGGTCGTCTCGGCGGTCAACCGGGCCCAGCGGTAGGAAATCTCGTGCGGGGGCGTCGGAAGCCGGCGCCCCCGGACGACGAGAGGACATGAGCAGCCCGGGAACGCGCGCGGTGGGACCACCGCCCGATCCCGGGCTGCTGTCGCTCTACGACCGCGCGCTCCCCGAGGTCTACGGCTACCTGCTGGCCCGCTGCCGCTCCCGCGCGGTCGCGGAGGACCTCACCGGCGAGACCTTCCTGGCCGCCGTCCGCGCCGAGGCCGCCGGGGGCGCGCCCACCACCGTCGCGTGGCTCATCGGCACCGCCCGGCACAAGCTCGTCGATCACTGGCGCCGGCTCGAGCGCGAGGAGCGCGGCCTGCGCCTGCTGCACGGCACGGACGAGGTCGAGGACCCCTGGGACGCCGAGCTCGACGCCCTGCGCTCGCAGCAGGTGCTCGACGCGCTCGCCCCGCAGCATCGGGCGGCGCTCACCCTGCGGTACGTCGACGACCTGCCCGTGCCCCGCGTCGCGGCTCTGCTGGGACGCACGGTGCATGCGACGGAGGCGCTCCTGGTGCGTGCCCGGACCGCCTTCCGCCGCGCCTACGAGTCCACCGGAGGGGGTGCCCCGTGACCGCCGCCGATCCCGACCGGCCGTTCCGGTCCCTGGCCGGCCCGACCCCTCCGGTCGCCCCCGACCCGGCCTTCGCCGCCGCGCTGCGCGACCGGCTCCGCCGAGAGCTGCTGCTCCAGCAGCGTCCGCCCGTTCCCGCCGAACCGAGGAGGACCCCCATGCCCGCGATCAGCCCGTACCTCGTGGTCCGCGACGCCCGCGGCGCCATCGCCTGGTACGCCGAGGCCTTCGGCGCCCGCACCGTCGACGGCCCGTACCCCGACGGCGACCGCGTCGGCCACGCGGAGCTGGAGATCGCCGGCGCCACCCTCTACCTGGCCGATCCGTATCCGGAGTACGGCCTGGAGGCGCCGGGGACCGCCAAGCCGCCGGTCTCGCTGCACCTCGCCGTCCCCGACGTCGACGCCGTCATGGGCCGCGCCGAGCGGGCCGGGGCGACGATCGAGCGGCCCGCCACCGACGAGCCCTACGGCCGCGGCGGGCGGCTCGTCGACCCCTACGGGCACCGGTGGATCGTGCAGTCGGCCCCGGCCGCCGCCGAGCAGGCCCCGGAGCCCGGCGACGCCGTCTATCTCACGCTCAACGTCCCCGACGGCCGGCGGGCGCTGGACTTCTACGGGGCAGTCCTCGGATGGACCGCCGTCCCGGGCCGCGTTCCCGACGGCTGGCAGGTGGAGGGCCGCACGCCCATGGTCGGCATCGGCGGCGGGGCGACGGAGCTCGGCATGGTCCCGATGTACGCCGTCGCCGACATCGAGGCCGCCGTCGCCGCGGTGCGCGCGGCCGGTGGCGAGGCCGGCGACGTCGAGCGGCAGTCCTACGGGCTCTCCGCCTCGTGCCGGGACGACCAGGGTCTGCCGTTCTGGCTCGGCCAGCTGAGCTGACCGGGGCCGGGCCGGGCCGGGCCGCGCCGAGGCGCCGTCCCCGGTGGTCAGCGGCGCGGGGCGCCGTCCCCCGGGCCCCGGTCGTCGACGACGTGCTCGGCGATCGCGATCTCCGGCTCCTCCGGCGGCGCGTCGCCGGGCTCGTCGCCGACGTACAGCCGGTCCCCGGCCGGCGCGGCGCCGAACTCGTCGACCAGCAGCAGGTCCCGGCGCACGTGGCGGCGGCGGTAGGCGACCCGGCTGATCATGTGCGCGCTCACGGGTGCGGTGAGCATCTGGAAGGCCGCGACGAGCAGCAGCATCCAGGCGTTCGACCAGCCCTGCAGCCGCAGCGCGGCACCCACCATGACCAGCAGCACGCCCAGCACCTGCGGCTTGGTGCCCGCGTGCATCCGGGACAGCACGTCCGGGAAGCGCACCAGCCCCAGCCCCGCGGTCAGGCAGAGGAACGCGCCTGCCACGAGGCAGGTCATCGACACGACGTCCAGGACGGCGCTCACCCGCGCGCCTCCCGCTCCTCGGCCGCCACGGGCAGCCCCAGGTCGCTGCCGTCGCCGGTGACCGAGCCGCGGAGCATGCCGCCCACGTACCGGGCGATGGACACCGACCCCACGAAGGCCAGCAGCGACACCACCACCAGCACCGGGACGACGGTCGGGTCGCGCTCGAGGGCCGCGTACACCGCCAGTCCGGCGGAGATGATGACCAGCAGCGTGTCGGTGGCCACGACCCGGTCCAGCAGCGACGGGCCCATCGCCAGCCGGACGAGTGCCAGCAGCGCCCCACCGCCGATCAGCCCGTAGAGCACGTACGACACCACCGTCACGGGACCGTCCCCTCCACGCGGCGACCCCGCTCGGCGAGGTCGCGCTCCAGGGCCTCGCGGTCCTCCGCGGAGCCGAACGCCCGGATCAGCCGCGCCTCGACGACGAGCACGTCGGCCCGCTCCTGCTCCACGTGGTCGCGGTCGCGCACGTGCAGGAGGTGGACGGCGATGCTCCGCTCCTCCCGGTCCAGGTCCAGGACCAGGGAGCCGGGCACCAGGGACAGCGCCTCGGCGACCATCGTCAGCACGAGGTCGGAGTTGGTGCGCAGCTGCACCCGGACGATCGCGGAGTGCCGCAGGCCCGGCCGCAGGGCCAGCCAGGCCACCTGCGCGCCCGAGACGAACAGGTCCAGCAGGAAGTGACCGGCGAAGTCCAGCAACCCGACCAGCCGGACCCGCGTGCCACCGGTGGTGCTCGGCAGCGGCAGCAGCAGGGTCACCAGCAGCGCCACGGCCGCCCCGGACACGAGGTTCGCCCACGACAGCGTGCCCCACAGCAGCATCCAGACCAGCACGAGCCACACCAGCAGCGGCAGCTGGGTGCGCAGCCGGGAGGGCGTGGCCGGCCCGGTCACCGGGTCTCCTCCGCCGCCGGGGCGTCGAAGACCGCCTCGATGTAGGGCGTCCGCTCGACCAGGTCGCGGGCTGCGCCGTCGGCCAGCCCGTACAGGCCGCCGGCGACGAAGGTCAGCGCCACCGTGACCGCCACCAGCCCGGCGGTCGCAGCGACCATCGACCCCGGCAGCGGCCGCAGGGCCTGCACCGCGCCGTCGGCCGGGGCCAGGTCCGGGTCGGCGGCGGTCGCGACCCGGGTGTGCCGGCGCCAGGCGGCCGCGCGCGCGGTCCGCCGCCCGTCCGCGGCGCCTCCGTCGGCGCCGGCCTCCCCACCGGCGCCCACGAGCGCGTCCTCCTCGCCGGACGCGGGGCCGGTCGGGCCGGCGTCCGCCGCGGCGGCGGCCGCCGTGTCGTCGGCCGGCGACTGCGTCGGCGGCCGCCAGAAGGCGCGGGTCCACACGCGCGCGATGGCGATGAGCGTCAGCAGACTGGTCACCACGCCACCGCCCACCAGCGCGTAGGCCGCCGCGCTGCCCTCGGCGACGCCGGCCTGCAGCAGCCCCAGCTTGCCGATGAATCCCGACAGCGGCGGGATGCCGGCGAGGTTCATCGCCGGCACGAAGAAGAGCACCGCCAGCAGCGGCGAGCGGCGGGCCAGGCCGCCGAGCCGGTCGATCGACGTCGTCCCGCCCTGCCGCTCGATCAGGCCCGCGACGAGGAACAGCGTGGTCTGGATGGCGATGTGGTGGGCGACGTAGAAGATCGCGCCGGCCAGCCCCGCCGTCGTCCCCAGGGCGATGCCGAACACCATGTAGCCGATGTGGCTGACCAGGGTGAACGACAGCAGCCGGCGCAGGTCGGTCTGGGCGACCGCGCCGAGGATGCCGACGACCATCGTGGCCAGGGCCGCCCACATGAGCAGGTCGTCGAGCGCGCCGCCCGGGAACAGCAGCGTCTGGGTGCGGATGATCGCGTAGACGCCGACCTTGGTCAGCAGCCCCGCGAACACGGCGGTGACGGGGGCGGGCGCCGTCGGGTAGCTGTCGGGCAGCCAGGCCGACAGCGGGAAGACCGCGGCCTTGATGCAGAACGCGATGAGCAGCATCGACTGCAGCAGCACCTGCGTGCCCTCGGGGAGCTCCGCCAGCTTCACGGCCAGGTCGGCCATGTTGACCGTCCCGGTCGCCGCGTAGACCAGCCCGATCGCGGCGAGGAAGATCAGCGAGCTGGTCAGGCTGACGATCACGTAGGTGATGCCGCCGCGGATCCGGGGCGCGGTGCCGCCGAGGGTCAGCAGCACGTAGCTGGCCATCAGCAGGATCTCGAAGCCGACGTAGAGGTTGAACAGGTCACCGGCGAGGAACGCGTTGCTCACTCCGGCGACGAGGACCAGGAACGTCGGGTGGAAGATCGACAGCGGGGTGTCCTCGTCCCGGTCGGCGGCTCCCTGGCCGACGGCGAACAGGAGCACGCCCAGCGCCACCGACGACGCGACGACCAGCATCAGCGCCGACAGCCGGTCGACGACCAGCACGATGCCCAGCGGAACGGGCCAGCCGCCGACGGCGACCGCGGTGGGACCGTCCGCATCGGCCATGACCAGCAGCGCCACCGACACGGCGAGCACGGCGGTGAGCACCAGCAGGCTCAGCGCCCGCTGCGCCCGGGGGTGGTGGGCCAGCAGCAGCGCACCCGCCGCGCCGAGCAGCGGCAGCAGCACCGGCAGCGGCATGAGCACGCTGCTCACCGGGCGCCCGCCGGCAGGTCGATGTCGTCGGCGATGTCCTCGGGGCCCTCGTCGGCGTCGACCGTGTGCAGGCTGTCGGCGTGCCCGGCCGGCCGGTCCCCCGGCGCCAGGTCGTCGGGGTCCAGCTCGTCGGCGTCGGTGCCCTTGCGGGCGGCGACCCGGCGGTCCTCCTCGTCGGTGCCGACGACCTCCTGGCGGACCAGCCGCCACGAGCGGTGGATCATCGCCAGCACGAACGCCGAGACGCCGAAGGTGATGACGATCGCCGTGAGGATCAGGGCCTGGGGCAGCGGGTCGTTCATGTCCTCGGGGTCGGACACGCCCAGGATCGGCGCGAGCCCGGCGGGGCCGCCGGCGGACAGCAGCAGCAGGTTGGTGGCGTTGCCCAGCAGCAGGAAGCCCAGCAGCACCCGCGTGAGGCTGCGGTCCAGCAGCAGGTACACGCCGGCGGCGTAGAGCCCGCCGATGATCACCGGCAGCACGACGGTCGGGGTCATCGCACGACCACCTCTCCCTCGTTCAGCTCGATCGGGTCGTCCTCGTCGTCCTGCCGGTCCAGCTCGGCGCCCAGGCTGCGCAGCACGTCCAGCACCAGGCCGACGACGATCAGGTAGACCCCCATGTCGAAGAACAGCGAGGTCACGAGCTTGACGTCGCCGAGCACGGGCAGCGTGAACTCGAGGATCGCCGTCTGCAGGGCCTCGGCCCCCAGCAGCAGCCCCGCGACCCCGGTGCCGCCGGCGAACAGCAGGCCGGTGCCCAGCAGCACACCGGGAGCCACCGGCGCGGCCTCGCCGAGCTCGTAGCGCCCACCGGCCAGGTACCGCAGCACCAGCGCCAGCCCGGCGACCAGCCCGCCGGCGAACCCGCCACCGGGCTCGTTGTGGCCGGAGAACAGCAGGTAGATCGAGAACACCAGGATGGTGTGGAAGAGGATCCGGGTGATCACCTCGAGCACCACCGACCGCCGAGCCGGGTCGAGGGTGGCGCTGGCGGCCAGCCAGCCGCCGCGCCCGCCGTCGGCGAGCTCGGACCGGTCGGCCCGCTCGACGCCGCCGGTCCGCCGCCGCAGGAACACCAGGCTGGCGACGCCCGTCGCCGCCACGACCAGCAGCGAGATCTCCCCCAGGGTGTCCCAGGCCCGGATGTCCACCAGCGTCACGTTGACGATGTTCTTGCCGCCGCCGAAGTCGTAGGCCTCCTCGGGGTAGTCCGCCGACACCGGGGTGGCGGTGCGGGTGCTCAGCGCCACCGCGCCGACCGCGGCCATGAACGCGCCGACTCCCACCGCGATCACGCCCCGGGCGGCGCGCTCCCGGGGGCGGTGCCGCTCGCTGATGTCCTTGGGCAGCTTGCGCAGCACCAGGACGAAGACGACGAGCGTGAGGGTCTCGACGAGGAACTGGGTGAGCGCCAGGTCCGGCGCCCCCTGGAGCGCGAAGAGCACGGCGGTGCCGTAGCCGGTGACCCCGACGACGAGCACGGCCGACAGCCGCTGCCGGACCCGCAGCGAGAGCGCCGCGGCCGTGACCACGACGACGCCGACCATCGCCTGCACCGGGGTGTCCCAGGCCCGCCACTCGTCCGGCCACGGCGCCCGGGTGAGCAGCAGCGTGCCGGGCAGCGCGAGGACGACGACGAGGATCGTGCCGAGGTAGGCCGGCAGCGAGCCGCGCTGCGTCGTGCCGGTGACCAGCACCGACAGCCGGTCCAGCCCCTGGATGACGTTCCAGTAGCCCTCGTCGGCCGAGGCGCCGACGGCGAACCGGCGCTGCACCCGGTTGAGGCCGTTGCGGGCCGCGAAGAGGAGGCCACCGCCGAGCACCGTGACGGCCGAGAGCGCGAGCGCCGGCTGCAGCCCGTGCCAGAGCGCCAGCTCCTCGTACTCGGGGGCGAGCAGGGGCAGCGTCTCGGCGTAGCCGGCGACGAGCGGCGCGAGCAGCGCGCTGGCCGGGCCGGCCAGCAGGCCGGCGAGCGCCAGGACGACGGGGGCGGCGAGGAACAGCGGGCCCGGCGGGTGCGCCGGCACGGTGTCGGCGACCCCCGGCTTGCGGGCCAGGGCGCCCCACAGGAAGCGGAACGTGTAGGCGGCGGTCAGGATCGAGCCCAGCACCAGGCCGGTCAGCTCGAACGCCGCGGCGGTGCGGGACGGCAGGCCGCCCTCCCACAGCGCGGTGAACGCCGCCTCCTTGCCGACGAAGCCGAACATCGGCGGCAGGCCGGCCATCGACGCCCCGGCGAGGACGGCGACACCGGCGACGACCGGCAGCCGCCGGCCGAGGCCCGAGAGCTTGCGCAGGTCGCGGGTGCCCGTGGCGTGGTCGATCACCCCGACGGTGAGGAACAGCGTGGACTTGAACAGGGCGTGCGCGGCCGTCATCGCCAGCCCCGCCGTGGCGAGCTCCCGGCTGCCGGCGCCCACGAGCACCATCAGGAAGCCGAGCTGGCTCACGGTGCCGAAGGCCAGCAGCAGCTTCAGGTCGCTCTGGCGCAGCGCGCGGTAGCCGCCGACGAGCATGGTGGCCAGGCCCAGGCCGAGCACGATCGGCCGCCAGCCGGGCACCTCGGCGAACCCGGGCGCGAGCCGGGCGACGAGGTAGATGCCGGCCTTCACCATGGCCGCGGCGTGCAGGTAGGCGCTGACCGGCGTCGGCGCCTCCATGGCGGCGGGCAGCCAGAAGTGGAAGGGCACCATGGCCGACTTGGTGATCGCGCCCATCAGCACCAGCACCGTGCCGGCGGTCACGACCGCGCCGCTGCCCGGGTCGGCGACGACCTCCGAGAGCAGGAACGAGCCGCTGGCCTGGCCGATCATGATCAACCCGACGAGCATCGCGAGGCCGCCGGCGGTGGTGAGGATCAGCGCCTGCGTGGCCGCACGGCGAGCGGCCAGCCGCTGCCCGGACCCGCCGATCAGCAGGAACGAGAAGACGGTGGTCAGTTCCCAGAACACGTACAGCAGGAGCAGGTCGTCGGCGACGACGAGGCCGAGCATCGACCCGGCGAAGGCGGTGAGGTTGCCGGCGAAGCGGCCCGTGCCCTCGTCGTCGGGGCCGAAGTAGCGGGCGCAGTAGAGGAGCACGAGCGCCCCGACGCCGGTGACCAGCCCGGCGAACAGCAGGGCCAGCGCGTCCAGGCGCAGGGCGATCTGGAGGTCCAGGGCCGGGATCCACGACACGGTCTCCCGGACCTCGTCGCCGTCGAGCACCGCGCCCAGCTGCAGCAGCACCCACCCGAACGAGACCGCGGGCACGAGCGCGAGCGCGACGAACGCCTGCCGTCCCCACCACCGGACCAGCACGGGCGCGACCAGCGCGGCCACGAGATGCAGGAACAGCAGTGCGAGCACGGGTCTCCCGGGAGTCGTTGGCGGCTCGGGGACCACAGAACGTCGGTCGACGACGGCCGGCGGTGCCCCCAGCCTACCGGGGCGGTCCGCGCCGCTCGGGGCGGCGGCGCCCGGCCCCGGGGCGCGACCGCCTGATCGGTCGCCGCCACCCACGACGGCAGCGACCCTCGGCGATCCGGCCCGGCTAGCCGTCGGCGAGCTCCGAGGCGGCCAGCCAGGCCTCCTCGACCTCGGTCTTCTCCGCATGGAGGGCCTTGAGCCGGGCGTCGAGCTCGGCGGCCTTCGCGTAGTCGGCCGCGGCGGCGGCGAGCTGCTCGTGCAGCCCCTTCTCGTCGGCGTCCAGCTTGAGCATCCGCCGCTCCAGCCGGCTCGCCTCCTTCTTCGCCGCGCGGGCCTCGGCGGCGGAGACCGCGGGGGCCGCGGTCGAGGGGGTACCGACCGGTCGGGTCCCGTCGCCCCCCGCCGCCGTGGTCAGCGGAGCGCCCCCGGCCGCGCGGCGGCGCAGGTACTCGTCGACCCCGCCGGGCATCTCGGCCAGCGACCCGTCGCCGAGCAGCGCGACGACCTTGTCGCACACCCGGTCCACGAAGTACCGGTCGTGGCTGACCACCAGCACCGTGCCGGGGAAGCTGTCGAGCAGGTCCTCCAGCGCGGTCAGCGTGTCGATGTCCAGGTCGTTGGTCGGCTCGTCGAGGACCAGGACGTTGGGCTCGGCCATCAGCAGCCGCAGCAGCTGCAGCCGCCGGCGCTCCCCGCCGGAGAGGTCCCCCACCGGCGTCCACTGCCGGTTGGCCGCGAACCCGAACCGCTCGGCGAGCGTGGAGGCCGAGATCTCCTGGTTGCCGATGCGGGCGATGCGCGCGACGTCCTGCACCGCCTCCAGCACCCGGGCGCGCGGGGGCAGCTCGGTGACGTGCTGCGACAGGTAGGCCGGGGCGACGGTCTGCCCCACCACGATCCGGCCGCTGTCGGGCCGCGTCTCGCCCACCAGCAGCTTGAGCAGCGAGGTCTTGCCGGCGCCGTTGACGCCCACGATGCCGATCCGGTCGCCCGGCCCGACGTTCCAGGTGAGGTCGCGGAACAGGGTCCGGGGCCCCTCCTCGGTGGGGACGGCGTAGTCGACGGCCTCGACGTCGTAGACGGTCTTGCCGAGCCGGCGCGCGGCGAAGCCCTTGAGCGCCATCGTGTCGCGGGCCGGGGGCTCGTCGGCGATCAGCGCCTGCGCCGCCTCGATCCGGAACTTCGGCTTGCTGGTCCGGGCCGGCGGGCCGCGGCGCAGCCAGGCGAGCTCCTTGCGGACCAGGTTCTGCCGCCGCTCCTCGGTGACCGAGGAGATCCGGGCGCGCTCCGCCCGGGCCAGCGTGTACGCCGAGTAGCCGCCGTCGTAGGCGTGCACGTTCCCGTCGGCGACCTCCCACGTGGTCGTGCAGACCTCGTCGAGGAACCACCGGTCGTGGGTCACCACGACCAGGCCGCCGGCGCGCTGGTTGACGTACTCGGCGAGCCAGGCCACGCCCTCGACGTCGAGGTGGTTGGTCGGCTCGTCGAGCACCAGCAGGTCCAGCGGCCGGATCAGCTGGGCGGCCAGGGCGACCCGGCGCCGCTCGCCGCCGGACATCGGGGCGACCGGGGCGTCGAGGCCGAGCCGGTCGAGCTCCAGGCCGGTCAGCACGGAGCGGACCGCGGGGTCGCCGGCCCACTCGTGCTCGGCGGCGAACGTCGACGGCGGGAGGACGACGTCGCGCACCGTCGTCCCCACCGGCAGCGTGCCGGACTGGTCGAGGACCCCCATCGCCATGTCGCCGCGGCGGGTGACCCGCCCGGAGTCGGGTTCGTCGGTGCCGGTCAGCAGCGACAGCAGCGTGCTCTTGCCGCCGCCGTTGCGCCCGACCACGCCGATCCGTTCACCGGCGGCGACCCCCAGGGAGACGTCGTCGAGGATCACGGTGGTGCCGTGGGCCTTGTGCACCCGCTCGAGGTTGACCAGGTTCAGCGGAGCGCTCATCGCCCCCAGTATCCCTGCCCCCCTCCCGGAGGGGATCAGGGGACGACCACCGGCCCGCCCAGGCGCCGGCCCGGCGTGTCGCGGCCGGAGGCGACCGCGTCCCGGCCCGACCGGGACCGCCGCCCCTGTCCCTCGGGACACGCGCTCACGGAGGGTGGCGGGTGGCGACCGGCCGGACCACCAGTCGGCCACAAGGAGCGCACAAGCGCGCGCCCGAGACTCGTGATCACCGGCCCCCCGGCCGACCCGCACCGCCCCGCCCCCGGCGGGCCCAGCACCTGGAGGACGCCATGCTCACCGCCGCCGCTCACGACGAGGCCCCGCACCTCCTCGCCCTGCCGGCGCGGCGTCCGGCGCCGGCCCGCCGCCCGCGGCTGGTGGCGGTGGAGCCTGTCGCGGCGCCGGAGGCGGTGTGGTGGGCGCGGATCGCCGACGGCGGACCGTCGTCCGCGGAGCACTCGCTGGTCGCCGTCAATTCCGACCGCTTCGCCGACGGCACTCCCGTGGACATGACCGCCATCGAGTCGCGCGGGCGCCGTCCGGTCGGCTGGCTGGTCGACGTCCGCTACCGGGCCACCGACGGCGCCGTCGTCCGCATCGAGTCCTCCGAGGACCTGACCGGCCTGTGCCCCCCGCTGTGGTTCGCCGAGCTGCACCACGCGACCAGCAACATCCCGGCGTCCTCGCTGCTGGCCTTCACCGGTGGCCCGTTCCACCCCGGGTCGGTGGTCACCCCCCGCGAGGTCGCCGCCGCGGGGCTGCGGATGGCCGACCGCGTCGGGCAGGTCCGCTGGTTCAACCGGTCGGGGATCGTCGACGCCGTCACCGTGGCGCCCGCGATCCGCCGGCGGGGGGTGGCGTCGCTGCTGGTGTCCACGGCCGAGGCGCTGCGGGTGCTGCGCGGCTGGGCCCCGCTGCGCAGCGACGGCCGGCTCACCGACGCCGGCGCCGCGTGGCTGGCGGCGGCCCCGCCGTGCTGGCGGTCCCGGCTGGCCGACCGCGCGGAGGTGCTCCCCGACGAGGAGACCGACGACGCACCCACCGGCGTCGCCCGCCTGCTGAAGTAGCCGCCCCGGCCCCCGCCCGGGCAATTCCGCGCTTCTGCCCCGGGGCAATTCCGCGCTTCTGCCCCGGAGCAATTCCGCGCTTCTGCGCGGGGCAACTCCGCGCTTCTGCCCCGGAGCAATTCCGCGCTTCTGCCCCGGGGCCTCAGGCGAGGCGGGTGACCTCGACCGAGACGGTGTGCCCCTCGCTTCCCGCTCCGGAGAAGATGCCGCGGAACGGGGAGACGTCGCCGTAGTCGCGGCCGCGGCCCAGCGTCACGTGCCGGGTCCCGACCTCGACGGAGTTGGTCGGGTCGAAGGCGCACCAGCCGCCGTCCCACCACTCCACCCAGGCGTGGCTCTCGCCGGTCACGGTCTGCCCCACCACGGCGTCGCGCTTGGGGTGCAGGTACCCGGAGACGTAGCGCGCGGGCAGCCCGAGCGCGCGCAGCATGCCCACGGTGACGTGCGAGATGTCCTGGCAGACGCCCTTGCGGTGCCGCCAGGCCTGCATCGCCGTCGTCTTCACGTGGGTGGCGCCCGACAGGTACTCCATGTGCCCGTTCACGAAGCGGCAGACCGCGGCGGCGGCCTCGTGGGGCGGCAGGTCGCCGGCCACCTCCCGGGCCTGCGCGCCCACCTCGGCGTCCACGTTGGTCAGCCGGGTCGGCACCAGCAGCTCGCCGTACTGGTCGCGGACCTCCGCCCCCCGCAGCACCTCCCAGCCGACGTGCTCGTGCCCGACCGGCTCGGGCCCGGCCTCGACGATCGAGGTGCCGGTGACCACCAGCTCCTCGTGCGGGGTGTGGAGGTCGAAGGCGGTGACCGTGGAGCCCCAGTAGTCGCGGTAGGTGAAGGCGGTGGCCGCCGGCTCGATCTCCACCCGGGAGCGCAGCGTCGTCTGCCGGCCGCCGTTCTCCGGGGTCAGCCGGGCCTCGTTGTAGGACGAGCGGACCGGCCCGCCGTAGGAGAACCGGCTGCGGTGCACCACCTGCAGCCGCCACCGGGACGGCGCGGGCCCGTCCGGCTGCGCAGACCCGGTCTGCGTCTGCGTCTGCTGCGGGCTCATGCCACGCCCTCCGGCACCCAGACCTGCGGCGCCTGCTCGGTGAAGAAGCGGCTGCTGACCGCGGCGCTGGCCGCCGAGCAGGTGCGCTGCAGCTCCTCCAGCCGGGCGGGCAGCCGGGACAGCAGCTCGGGGGTGCTCATGAATTCCAGCAGGGTCCGGGCCCGGCCGACGATGCGGTGCGCCTCGCCGGCCACGCCGATCCGGGTCGCGTCGCGGACGGTGCTGCGCTCCAGCTCGGCCAGGCAGCTCTCCGCCTGGTCCAGCGCGGCGAACACCGACCGCGGGAACAGGCGGTCCAGCAGCAGGAACTCCGCCGCCCGGCTGGAGTCCACCACCCCGCGGTAGGTGCGCAGGTAGGGCTCGTAGGCGCCGGTGGAGCGCAGCACGAGCGTCCAGGACGGCGCCGCGTCACCGGCCATCACGCGGGTGGAGATGATCCGGGCGGTCATGTCGACCCGCTCCAGCGAGCGGCCCAGCACGAGGAACAGCCAGCTCTCGTCGCGGCTCATCGTCGAGTCGGCCAGGCCGAACACCATCGCCGACCGCTCGCGGACGAACCGGAACAGCGAGTGCGGCCCGTACCGGCGCGCCATCGTCCGCTGCTGGGGCAGGGCGTTGTGGGTGACGTTGAGCGACTCCCAGATCTCCCCGGAGAGCACCTCCCGGGCGCCGCGTGCGTTCTCCCGGGCCGCCGACAGGGCCCCGACGATCGAGCTGGGGCTGTCCCGCTCGAAGGCCAGGGTGTCCAGCACCCGCTCGGTGTCGGCGTCGTCCTCGTCGCAGGGCGAGCCCATCAGCGCGAGCAGGTTGGCGCAGGCCCGCCGCTCGTCGATCCACGGGTCCTCGACCAGCCGCTGGGTGTGCACGTCGAGGATCCGGGCGGTGTCGTCGGCGCGCTCGACGTAGCGGCCGATCCAGAACAGCGACTCGGCGATGCGGCTCAGCATGTGAAGGACCCCCTGCCCCCCACTGCCCGCAAGCTCGCAGCGGGCCCCTGCAGGGGGCCGAACCGCGACTGCTGCTGCTGCTGGGACTGGCCGACGACGGTGTCGTTGAGCGGGCCGGGGTCCTGCGCCGGGGGCTCGTCGGGGAGGTCGGCGGCGGTGAACTCGATGCGGGTCGACTCCGGGCGCCCGGGACCGGGCTCACCGGCCGGCCGCGGGTGGCTGAGCACCCAGGTGTCCTTGGAGCCGCCGCCCTGGCTGGAGTTGACGACCAGCTCCCCCTCGGGCAGCGCGACCCGGGTCAGGCCGCCGGGCAGCACCCACACCTTCGAGCCGTCGTTGATCGCGAACGGGCGGAGATCCACGTGCCGGGGCGCGATCCGCCCGCCGATCAGCGTGGGGCAGGTGGACAGCCCGATCGGCTTCTGCGCGATCCAGTCCCGGGGCCGGGCGCGCACCTTCACGGCGAGGTCGGTCAGTGTCCGCTCGTCGGCGCGCGGGCCGATGACGATGCCCTTGCCGCCCGAGCCGTCGACGGGCTTGAGCACCAGCTGGTCGAGCCGCTCCAGCACCCACTGGACGGTGTCGGCGTCGTCGAGCCGGTAGGTGTCGGCGTTGGCCAGCACCGGCTCCTCGTTCAGGTAGTAGCGCACCAGGTCGGGCACCCACGTGTAGAGCAGCTTGTCGTCGGCCACCCCGTTGCCGACGGCGTTGGCGATGGTCACCCGGCCGGCGCGGGCGGCGTTGAGCAGGCCGGCGCAGCCGATGACGGAGTCGGGCCGGAAATGCACCGGGTCGAGGAACTCGTCGTCGATGCGCCGGTAGATGACGTCGACGCGGCGCTGGCCGTCCGTCGTCCGCATGCTGACCTGGTTGCCCGCGGACACCAGGTCCCGGCCCTCGACCAGCTCGACCCCCATCTGGCGGGCGAGCAGCGCGTGCTCGAAGTACGCGGAGTTGTAGACGCCCGGGGTGAGGACGACGACGGTCGGGTCGGCCACGTTCGCCGGCGCCGAGGCCTTCAGCGCGGCCAGCAGGCGGGTCGGGTAGTCGTCGACGGGCTGGATGCGGTGGTCGGCGAACAGCTCGGGCAGCACCTGGCTCATCGCCGCCCGGTTGGTGATGACGTAGCTGACCCCCGACGGCGAGCGCAGGTTGTCCTCCAGCACCCGGAAGTCGCCGGCCTCGTCGCGGACCAGGTCGATGCCGGAGACGTGGACCCGCACGCCGTTGGGCGGCACGAGCCCGTGGGCCTGGCGGTGGAAGTGCGCGCTGGTGGTGACGACGCTGCGCGGCACGATCCGGTCGGCGAAGACCTCACCGGCGCCGTAGACGTCGGCCAGGAACGCCTCCAGCGCCAGCACCCGCTGGGCGACGCCGCGCTCGATGACGTCCCACTCCTCGGCGCCGATGACCCGGGGGACGATGTCGAGCGGGAACGGCTGCTCCTCGCCGGCGTGGGCGAAGGTGACGCCCGCGTCGCGGTAGGTCTGCGACAGCAGGTCCGCCCGCGCGGAGAGCTCCTCCCCCGCCATCGGCTGCAGCGAGGTGAACAGCCCGGCGTAGGCCGGCCGCGGCTGGCCCGGCGTCCCGAACATCTCGTCCCACTGCTGCCCGAGCGGATAGCCGTCGAAGAGGTCCGCCATGCGCGGGGACGCTAGTTCGGCCGTGTGTCCCGCGCGTTTCGGGCGCAGTTCCCTCACCGCGCGGTGGCGATGCCCAGCCAGGGCACCAGCTCGCCGTCGGCGAGCAGCCGGCCGACCCGGCCCGACTGCTCCTGCGCCAGGGCCCACCGCTCGTCGGAGCCGTGCCGGCGCTCGATCTCCGCGTCGACGGCGGCCGCGCGCTCGAGCCACTCGGGCGGGCTGGCGGACAGATCGGCCCGTCCGGCCCGCTCCAGCCGCAGCCCGGCGCCGGCGATCAGGCCGGCCAGCTCCTCCTCGGTCGGGAACTCGTTGCCGTCGGGCAGCGGCGGGGTCAGCGGCGCGACGGCGACGAAGACGAGCAGCCCCGCCCGCCCGCCGGGCGCCAGGACCCGGCGCAGCTCCGCGAGCGCCGCGGCCTTGTCCGGGATGGTGCAGAGCACGCCGAGGGACCACGCCGCGTCGAACGACCCGTCGGCGAAGGGCAGCTCCTGGCCGACCGCGACGACCGCGGGCAGGTGGAACAGGCGGCGCGCGGCCTGCACGGCGCCGACCATCGGCTCGGCGCAGACCGCGCGCACCCCGCGCTCGGCGGCGAGCCAGCCGGCCGGGCCGCCCACGCCGGCGCCGTCGTCGAGCATCCGGCTGCCGGCGGAGAGCTCCAGGCCGTCGGCCAGCCACCGCAGCGCGCTCTCGCTGCCGCTGCCGCGGCACCCGGCCGGGACGGCGTACTCGGGGCCCAGCGTCCGGACCGCCCGTTCGGTCCAGCCGGCGACGGTGTCGAACTCGACCTCCATCGCCTCGTCGGGCAGCTCAACCACCGGACTCCTCCCCCGTGCGCTCTCCCCGGATCCGGGCGGCCACCTCGGCCTTGACCTGCGCTCCCTCGTCCTCGCCGTCGGCCGACGCGAGCCCGGACAGGTTCACCCCGGCCACGCCGTCGATCGCCAGCAGCGCCCGGGCCTCGGCCACGGCGACGGCGATCCCCGCCTCGCGCGGATCGGCCGCGGCCAGCACCCGCTCGACGGCGTCGTCGTCCAGGTAGAGACCGGGGAATCGTTGCAGCACCCGGGCCGAGCGCTCGTCGGTGTAGACGGCGACCCCGGCGACGAACGGCAGGGTCGCACCCGCGGCCCGCGCGGCGGCGACGAAGCGGGCGACCTCCGCCGGTGTCCGCACGTGGTTGAGCACGCACAGCTGCGCGCCGGCGCGCTGCTTCTGCGCCACGCGGGCCGGCCGCAGGTCCACGGGCGGGGCGGCCGGCGACTCCGGGACGGCGACGTTCAGCCCGGCCGCGGTGGCCAGCGCGGCCAGCCGGGGCCCGTCGAGGTCGAACACCTGCGTGGCGCCCGACCGGACGCCGGGGCCGCGGGCGTCGCCGGTGACGCACAGGACGCCGTCCACCTCGAGCGCGGCCAGACCGGCGACCTCCTGCTCGAGCACCACGCGGTTGCGGTCGCGGCAGGCCAGCGTCGTCCACAGCCGCCCGCCGGCCGCGTGCACCTCGGCGGCCACGACGGCCGGGGGGAAGTCCGGCCGGTTGGCGTGCTCGCCCACCAGCAGGCCGTCGGAGACCGGCGCCAGCACGTCCACCACCCGGCGCAGCGACTGCGGGTCGTACGGGACGACGGAGAGGTCGGTGAGCACGACGGGGCCGGAGGCGGCGCGGTCCAGGAGGCTGCCGGGCCGGGGCGCGGGCGCGGGCGGCGGCTCGTCGGGCCACGGCATCGCCGGCTCGTCGACGAAGACGCAGCGGTGCTCGGCGACCTCGCACCGCTCGTCGGCGCGGACCCCTCCGCAGGGGCCGAAGACCATGTGCTTGGGGCAGCCCTCCCGGGCGGGCAGGTCGGCGAGCAGCGGGGTCGGCACGCGCTCCACCTTGACGCCTGCCAGGGACTTTCGCGCGCGAAGGCCCGCGTTCGGGGGCCGGGGCGCGCGCGGGACACTCGAGACGTCCCGGCGGGAACACAACCGTGCCCCGGGGCGCTAGGGTGACCACAGGTAGTTGAGCTCTCAACTCAAGGAGACCGAGATGCCCGCCATCACCGTCGAGGACACCACCACCCTCCCCCGCGTCCCCGCGCCCGCCCCGGGGACCGTCCGCCGCCGGGTCCGCTCGGTGACGACGGCGCCGTCGGGCTTCGAGGGAGAGGGCTTCCCGGTCCGGCGCGCCTTCGCCGGCGTGGACCTGCGCGACCTGGACCCCTTCATCCACATGGACCAGATGGGCGAGGTCGAGTACGCGCCGGGCGAGCCGAAGGGCACCTCCTGGCACCCGCACCGCGGCTTCGAGACCGTCACCTACATCATCGACGGCACCTTCGAGCACTCCGACTCCCACGGCGGGGGCGGCACGATCAGCAACGGCGACACCCAGTGGATGACCGCCGGCAGCGGGCTCCTGCACATCGAGAAGCCCCCGGAGGCGCTGGTCGCCAGCGGCGGCCTCTTCCACGGGCTGCAGCTGTGGGTGAACCTCCCCCGCGCCCAGAAGTGGGCGGAGCCGCGCTACCAGGACCTGCGCGCCGAGCAGGCGGCGCTGCTGGCGAGCCCCGACGCCGGCGCCTTCCTGCGCGTCATCGCGGGAGAGCTCCCGGACGCCGGCCGCTCCGTCGTCCACAAGGGCCCCGGCTCGACGTACAGCCCCATGGCCATGGTGCACGCGACCATCGCGCCCGGAGCGACGCTCGACCTGCCGTGGCGCCCGGACTTCAACGCCCTGGTCTACGTGCTCAGCGGCGCGGGCTCGGTCGGCGTCGACGGGCAGCCCGTGCGCACCGGTCAGCTCGCCGTCTTCGGCCCGGGAGACACGATCACCGTCAGCGGCGCGAAGCAGCAGGAGTCGCGGACGCCGGCGCTCGACGTCGTGATCCTCGGCGGCCTGCCGATTCGCGAGCCGATCGCCATGTACGGGCCGTTCGTCATGAACACCCGGCAGGAGGTCATGGACGCCTTCACCGACTTCCAGGCCGGCCGGCTCGGGTCCGTCCCGGCGGAGCCCGTTCCGCACGGCGCCGTCCGGGGCGAGACCGACGGCACGCCGGGCGCCTGACGCCGGGCACGGAAGACCACGGAGGGGCATCGCCATGAGCAACCTCGACCGCCGCCCGGCCGCCCGCGAACTGGGCGGCCTGGCGGCGACCGCGCCCCGCCCGGTGCTGGAGCTGCTGCCGGCCAAGGAGGTCCGGCTGGGCGAGAGCACCCGCGTGCGCCGGCTGCTGCCCACCCTCGGGCGCCGGCTGGTCGGCGCCTGGGCGTTCGTCGACCACTACGGCCCGGACGACGTCGCCGCCGGGGCGGGCATGCAGGTGGCGCCGCACCCGCACACCGGCCTGCAGACCGTCTCCTGGCTGCTGCAGGGGCGGGTGCACCACCGCGACTCCCTGGGCAGCGACGTGGAGTTCGGCCCGGGCGAGCTCGCGCTGATGACCGCCGGGCACGGCATCGCCCACTCCGAGCAGTCGCCGGTCGCCCACCCGCGCTATCTGCACGGCGCGCAGCTGTGGGTGGCGCTGCCCGAGGCCGCGCGGGACACCGCACCCACCTTCGAGCACCACGCCGTCCTTCCCGGGTTCACCTCCGACGGGTTGACGGCGACCGTGCTCATGGGGTCCCTCGGCGGGGCGACCTCGCCCGGCACCGCGCACAGCGCGCTGGTCGGCGCCGACCTGGAACTGGGCGCGGGGGCCGACGTCGAGCTCGCCCTGGAGCCGGACTTCGAGTACGCGCTGCTCGGGGCCTCGGGCGGCGCCGAGGTCGAGGGAGCGCCGCTCGGGCACGGCCAGCTGCTGTACCTCGGCACCGGACGCCGCACCGTCCGGGTGCGCAGCGAGGCCCCCACGAAGCTGCTGCTGCTGGGCGGCGAGCCCTTCGAGGAGCAGCTGGTGATGTGGTGGAACTTCGTCGGCCGCTCGGGCGAGGAGATCGCCGCCTTCGCCGAGCAGTGGAACGCCGAGCACGAGCGGTTCGGCGCCGTCGTCGGCTACGACGGCCCGCGGCTCGCCGCGCCCGTGCTCCCGCCGGTCCCGCTCAAGGCCCGCGGCAGGGAACGCTGAGCGACGCCCCCCTCCCCCCACCCCTCGAAGGAGTTCTCCCGTGACCGTCGACCCGCGCCTGCTCGAGTTCGTCGCCGGCCGGAAGTGGGGCGTGCTGGCCACCGTCAAGCGGGACGGCCGCCCGCAGCTGTCCAACGTCGGGTACGCCTACGACGCCGACCGGCAGCTGTTCCGGGTGTCGGTGACCGCCGACCGGGCCAAGACCCGCAACCTCGAGCGCGACCCCCGGGTGACGCTGCACGTCTCCTCCGACGACTTCTGGGGCTGGGTGGCCGTCGAGGGCACGGCCGACCTCACCCCCGTCGCCACGGACCCGCACGACGCCACGGTCGAGGAGCTCGTCGCCTACTACCGCGGGGTCGGCGGCGAGCACCCCGACTGGGACGAGTTCCGCGCGGCGATGGTCGCCGAGCGCCGGCTGGTCGTCCGGTTCCGGCCCGAGCACGTCTACGGCCAGCTCAGGTAGTCACGCGCTCTCGGCCCCGTCCCGAGGCTCGCCCCGAGCGCGCGAGGGGCGAGGAGGACGGGATCCTGTCATTCCATGACGGAGAACGCCGCGCCCCACGGGTCCTCGACGACGGCGAACCGGCCGAACTCGGTGTCCTCCGCCGGGTGCAGCACCTTTCCGCCCCGCGCCTCGACCGCGGCCACCGTGTCGTCGGTCGAGGAGACGCCGAAGCAGACCGCCCAGCCCTTCGGCAGCCCGGGCTGCACCGGGCCGAGGCCGCCGAGCGGACGGTCATCGGTGGCGAACGTGGCATAGCCGCCCATGTCGGGGATCTCGTCGAAGCGGTAGCCGAACACGGCGGTGTAGAACGCCCGTGCGGCGGCGACGTCCTCGACCGCGGCCTCCTCCCACACCAGCGACCCGGGCTCGTTGAACACCCGCACGCCGGTGTGCTCGCCGGACTGCCACAGCCCGAAGGCGTTCCCCTGCGGGTCGGCCGCGATCGTCATGGTGCCCAGCGGCCCGATCTCCATCGGCTCGACGACGACGGCGCCACCGGCCCCGCGGATGGCCTCGACCGTCGCGGCGGAGTCGTCGGTCGCGACGTAGACCGTCCAGCCCGGCGCGTCGTCGGGGTTCGTCAACGGGCCCATGCCCGCCGCCGGGCCGCCGTCGCGAAGTGCGTTCAGGTAGCCCCCGTACTCGGGGTCGCCGCCGGTGAACGTCCAGCCGAGCAGCCGGCCGTAGAACTCCCGCGCCGCGTCGACGTCGGTGGCGCCGTAGTCGATCCAGCACGGCGTGCCGGCCGGCCAGGGGGTGGTCCGAGTGGGCATCGCTCCTCCTCCGGGGTGGGGGAGGTCACGCTGCCATCGGGGTCCGACGATTCCCAGGGACCTGCGCCTCAGGCCGCGCGCGACGCCGCCCCGAGCAGCGGGAGCACCTCCTCCCCCACCCGCCAGGCCTCCTCCAGGTGCGGCCAGCCCGACAGGACGAACTCGTCGAACCCGAGCGCCGCGTACTCGGCGATCCGCTCGGCCACCTGCTCGTGGCTGCCCACCAGCGCGGTCGCCGCCCCCTCGCGGACCAGGCCGATGCCCGCCCAGAGGTTCGGCGCGATCTCCAGCGACCGGGCGCCCTCGCCCGCCGTCCCGCCGTGCAGCGCCGTCATCCGGGCCTGCCCGACCGAGTCCATCCGGGCGAAGCGCTGCTGGGCCGCGGCGATGGCCGCCGGGGACATCTGCGCGAGCATCCGATCGGCCTCGGCCCAGGCCTCCTCCGGGGTGTCCCGGCTGACGACGTGGATCCGCAGCCCGAAGCGCAGCGCGCGGCCCACGGCCGCCGCCTTCTCCCGCACCCGGTCCAGCCGGACGGCGACCTGCGCCGGCGGCTCGCCCCACGTCAGGTAGGTGTCGACGAACCGGGCCGTCACGTCCTCCGCCGGGGCGGAGGCACCGCCCAGGTAGACGGGCGGGACGACGGCCGGCGGCTCGGCCAGCCCGCCCCCCTCCACGCGGAAGTGCTCGCCCGCGAAGTCCACCGACCGCCCGGCGAGGCACCCGCGCAGCACCTCGAGGAACTCGCCGGCCCGGGCGTAGCGCGCGTCGTGGTCGAGGAAGTCACCGTAGGCACGCTGCTCCACCGGGTCGCCGCCGGTGACCACGTTGAGCCGCAGCCGGTTGCCCGACAGCCGCTGGAAGGTGGCCGCCTGCTGGGCCGCCAGCGTGGGCAGCGTGAAGCCGGGGCGGAAGGCGACGAGGAAGTGCAGCCGGTCGGTGAGCGCGGCCAGCGCCCCGCACACCACCCAGGGGTCCTCGCAGCCGGACCCGACCGGCGTCAGCACCGCCTCGAACCCCGACTGCTCCGCGGCCCGGGCCACGGAGGTCAGGTACTCCAGGGTGGGGCGGCGGCTCAGCGCGGCGGCGTCGGAGCCGCGCGCCGTCGTCACCGGGTTGACGGCGCGGCCGTCGCCGCGGGTGGGCAGGAACCAGGAGAACTGCACGGCGGCCTCGGGCGGGGAGGGGACGGGAGATCGTGTGGAGCAAACCACATCAAGCCGATCGGGATTGACGGGATGGATCATCGCGGCCTAACGTCCGCGGTCGTCGATTCCCGGGGTGTCCGCCCCGCCGAGTGAGGAGAGGAGCGCCGCATGACCCCCTGCCCGCTCACCTCCCGCCGCACGATCGACCACGCGCGCGTCGCCAGCGCGCTCTGTCGCCGCTCCTGACCCGGCCCCCGCGTCCGCCCCGCCTGCGGACACCCCCTCGCGACGTCCCCCCGTGCCGTCGTCCGCCACCAGGAGCCCACCGTGTCCGCCCTGCTCTCCGCCCCTGCCTCCGAGACCGCCACCGTCGAGCCGGCGACGGTCGCGGCCCGGCGCCGCCGCGGCTCCGGCCGCTGGCACCGCGTCGGCGTCCGGGTGCTGGCCACCGCGGCCCTGCTGGGGCTGTGGCAGCTGCTGTACTCGCTGCGGATCTGGAGCCCGGTGCTCCTGCCCTCGCCGCGGGCGGTGTGGGACGCGCTGATCCGCACGTCGACCACGCACGACGGCACGGTCGGCTACCAGGGCCACCTGCTCATCGAGCACCTCGGCATCAGCCTGCAGCGCATCGCCCTCGGGTCGGTGCTCGGGATCGCGGCCGGCCTCGCGGTGGGGCTGCTCATGGGCACGCTGCCGTGGGTCCGCGTGGTGGTCGAGCCGTGGGTGACGTTCGTGCGGGCGCTCCCGCCCCTGGCCTACTTCAGCCTGCTGATCATCTGGTTCGGCATCGACGAGTCGCCGAAGGTGTGGCTGCTGGCGATCGCCGCGATGCCCCCGGTGGCAGTCGCCACCGCGGCCGCCGTCGTCGGCGCGCCGACCGCGCTGGTGGAGGCGGCCCGGGCCATGGGCGCCCGGGGCTGGCAGGTCACCACGACCGTCGTCCTGCCGGCGGCGCTGCCCGAGATCGCCACCGGCATCCGGCTGGCCGTCGGCATCGCCTACTCGTCGCTGGTCGCGGCCGAGACCGTCAACGGGATGCCGGGCATCGGCGGCATGATCCGCGACGCCCAGACCTACCTGCAGTCCGACGTCGTGATCCTCGGGCTGTTCGCCATCGGCCTCTCGGGCCTGGCCATCGACGGGGTGCTCCGCGCGATCGAGCGCCGCCTCGTCCCCTGGCGCGGCCGCGGCTGAGCCGCGCCGCCGTCCCCCCGATCCCCCGGCGCCGTCCGGCGCCGAGTCCTCCCCGAAGAGAAGGAACACCCATGAGCACGCCCCGCGGCTGGCGCCGCCTGGCAGCAGCCCTGTCCCTGACCGCCCTCGTCACCGGGGTCGCCGCCTGCGGCGACGACGGCGACTCCGCCGAGGGGGACGGCGGCGGCGCGGGCACGATCCGCATCGCCTACCAGGCCTTCCCGAGCGGGGACCTGATCGTGAAGGACCAGGGCTGGCTGGAGGACGCGCTGCCCGAGTACGACATCGAGTGGACCAAGTTCGACTCCGGCGCCAGCATCAACACCGCGTTCGTCGCCGACTCCGTCGACATCGCCGCGATCGGCTCCAGCCCGGTCGCGCGCGGCCTGTCCGCGCCGCTGGACATCCCGTACCAGGTCACCTGGATCCTGGACGTCGCCGGTGACAACGAGGCCCTGGTGGCCCGCGAGGGCACGGGCATCGAGTCCGTCGAGGACCTCGTCGGGCACAAGGTGGCGACGCCGTTCAGCTCGACCTCGCACTACAGCCTGCTCGCCGCCCTCGACGCGGCCGGCGTCGACTCCGCCGACGTCGACCTGATCGACCTGCAGCCGCAGGACATCGTCGCCGCCTGGACCCGCGGCGACATCGACGCCGCCTACACGTGGCTGCCCTCGCTGTCGGAGATCCAGCAGACCGGCAGCACGCTGATCACCAGCCGCGAGCTGGCCGGCGACGGCAAGCCGACCCTGGACCTCGGCGTCGCCTCGACCGAGTTCATCGAGGCCAACCCCGAGGCCATCTCGGCCTGGCGCCAGGTGCAGGCCCGGGCGCTGCGGCTGATCGCCGAGGACCCCGATGCCGCGGCCGAGGCCGTGGGCCGGCAGCTGGGCATCAGCCCCGAGGAGGCCGCCGAGCAGCTCAGCCAGGGCGTCTTCCTCGACCCCACCGAGCTGACCACCGCCGAGTGGCTCGGCACGCCCGACGCCCCGGGCAACCTGGCGGCCAACCTGCAGGACGCCGGCGAGTTCCTGGTCGGCCAGCAGCAGATCCCGGAGGCGCCCTCCCTGGAGGACCTGCAGGCCGCGATCTACACCGACGGGCTCGAGGACGACGTCTCGAGCGATACCGGTGAGTAGTCCGCTCACCGGTCCCCCGGCCGGGGCGCGCGCCCCGGCCGGGGGTGCCCCCCTGTCGGTCCGGGACGTCACCCACACCTACGGTCGCGGCGCGACCGCGGTGCCGGCGCTCGGCCCGGTGTCGCTGGAGGTGCCGGCCGGGGAGTTCCTCGTGCTGGTCGGCCCCTCCGGCTGCGGCAAGAGCACGCTGCTGCGGCTGATCGCCGGCTTCGAGGGGCCCACCGGCGGGCAGGTCCGGGTGGGCGGGGAGGTCCCGCGCCCCGGGCGGCAGGCCGGCGTCGTCTTCCAGCAGGCGCGGCTGCTCCCGTGGCGGACCGTCGGCGGCAACGTCGAGCTCGCGCTGCGGCTGGCCGGGGTGCCGCGCGAGCAGCGCGCCGCCCGGGTCGCCGAGCTGCTGGACCGCGTCGGCCTCGCCGGCACCGCGCAGCGGCGGACCTGGGAGATCTCCGGCGGCCAGCAGCAGCGCGTCGCCATCGCCCGGGCGCTGGCCGGGTCGACCCCGCTGCTGCTGCTCGACGAGCCCTTCGCCGCCCTCGACGCCCTCACCCGCGAGCGGCTCCAGGAGGACCTGCGCCGGGTGTCGGCCGAGGCCGGCACGACGTCGGTGTTCGTCACCCACAGCGTCGACGAGGCGGTCTTCCTGGCCACCCGCGTCGTCGTCCTCACCCGGTCCCCGGGCACGGTCGCGCTCGACGTGCCCGTCGACCTGCCCCGCTCCGGCCTCTCCCCCGACGAGCTCCGCGGCCTCCCCGGCTACGCCGCGCTGCGCGCCGAGATCGGGGCCGCCGTCCGTTCCGTCGCCAGCTGACCCCGCGCACCGATCGACGCAGGAGACCGCCATGACGCTCACCGCCACCGCCCCGACCGACCTGCTGACCGTCGAGCCGATCGGGCCGTTCCACGGCGCCCGGGTCCTCGGGGTCGAGCTTGCCCGCGCCGACGACGACACGATCGCCGCCGTCCGCGCCGCCCTGACCGCGCACAAGGTGCTGTTCTTCCCGGCGCAGGCCCTCGACCCCGACAGCCAGGTCCGGCTCGGCCGCCGGCTCGGCGAGCTGACGCCGTCGCACCCCGTCGTCCGCGGCGTGGACGAGGAGCACCCGGAGATCTACGCCCTCGACGCCGCCGACAACGGCTTCGGCGACACCTGGCACACCGACGTCACGTTCGTCCGGCGGCCGCCACTGGGCTCGATCCTGCGCGCGGTCCAGCTGCCGCCCGTCGGCGGCGACACCTCGTGGGCCGACGCCGAGGCCGCCTACGCCTCGCTGTCGGCGCCGGTGCGGGCGCTGGCCGACCAGCTGACCGCGGTGCACGACGGCAACCGCGAGTGGGGCTACCACCTGGCCCAGCGGGGCGGGAACCGATGGGACGACGGCGAGTACACCCGGCTGACCCCGGTGGAGCATCCCGTCGTCCGGGTGCACCCGGAGACCGGGCGCCGCAGCCTGTTCGTCAACCCGGGCTTCACGTCCCACATCGCCGGGGTCTCCGAGGCGGAGAGCCGCGGCCTGCTCGACGCGTTCTACGCCCACCTGACCAAGCCGGAGCACATCGTGCGGCACCGCTGGTCGCCCGGCGACGTCGCGATGTGGGACAACCGGTCGACGTTGCACTACGCCGCCCGGGACTACGGCGACTTCCGCCGGATCATGCACCGGGTGACGCTGCGCGGCGACGAGCCGGTGGGCCCGGCCACGATCAGCTGACCTGATCCGAGCGCGTCCTCCCGCACCGCGCGCCGTGCGGGAGGACGCGCCGCGGTGAGGGAGGACGTCGCCTCGAACCCGGGGGCGGCCTAGAAGCGGCCGCCACCCCCGCGCCGGCCCCCTCCACCGCCGCGCGAGCCGCCCCCGAAGCTGCCCGAGCGCCGACCCGATCCGCCGAAGGAACCGCCGCGGTACCCGCCCCCGCCGCCGCCCCCGAGGAGGATGCCGCCGAGCACGAGGCTGCCGAGGTCCGGCCCGCGCCCGTACCCGGGCCCGGCGAACCCGCCGCCGCCGAACCCGCCGCCGTAGCCACCCCCGCCGTAGCCGGAGTTCCAGCCGGAGACGTCGGACTGGGCGCGCTGCAGCGCCTGCGCGGCGAGGGCGTCGGCCTGCTGCGCCGCCTGGAGCGCGCCGACCGGGTCGGTGCCGGCCAGCCCCGTCGCCGCCTGCAGGTGCCGCTCCGCCTCCGCCAGCCGGGTGCGGGCCTCGGGCCCGACGGCGCCGCGCCGGGTGGCGATGAAGTCACCGGCGGCCGCGATCGTCGAGCGGGCGTTGAGCAGCGTCTGCTCGAGGGCGGCGGCGGCCCGGTGGGCCCGCGCCTGGGCGTCGCGGGCCGCCCCCAGGGCCTGCTCCAGCGCGATGTCGGCCTCCTCCAGGCGGCGCAGCGCCGTGAACGGATCGGGCCCGCCGGCGGCCCCCGCCATCGCCTCGTCGGACGCTCCGATCGCGGCCTCGGCGCGGGCGATCTGCGGCTGCAGGCCGCTGCGGTCCCCCGACGCGACCAGTGCCCGGGCCTCGGCCAGGTCCTGCTCGGTGTCGGCGCGGGCCGCGGGGATGCGCTGCACCGCGGACTCCAGGTCGGCGGCCAGCCGGCCGATCGCGTCCAGCAGCTGCCCGGTCTGCACCACGGCGTCCTCCGCGGCGCGCAGGTCGCCGACGGCCTCCCCGGGCCGGCCGGAGTCCAGCGCCGTCCGCGCCTCGGTGACCTCCTGCTCGGCGGCGGCCAGCCGGGCGCGGGCCTGCTCGAGGTTGTCGGCGACGGGCGCGATCGCCGCCGGGGCGTACCGGCGCTGCAGCTCGGCCATCCGCTGCTCGTCGGCGGGCAGCCGCCCGTGCAGCGCGGTGATCCGCGGGCCCAGCGCCTCCAGTGCCTGCGGCGCGTTCTTCTCCAGGTCGCGCAGCTGGTCGAACTCCTCGGCCTGCGAGTCCAGCCGCGCGTCGGCCGCCGCCGTCAGCGCCAGCATGTCGGCGAGCATCGCCCGGGTCGTCGGCTCGTCCTCCGGCACCTCGTCGTCCAGCTGCTGCCGCAGCGTGAACGCCCGGGTGAGCTCGTCCCGGGACTGCGCGAGCGCCTCGCCGAACCCGGTGACGGCGTCCTCGCCGTACTGCAGCCGGGCGAAGTCCAGGTCCAGCTGGGAGGTCTTGATCGCCTCGTCGAGCTCCAGCAGCGCGGTGCTGGCCCGGGCCTGCAGCTGGTCGGTCGGCACGCCGGCGTGCGGGTCGGGCCGCTCCAGCCGCGTCACCTCGGGTGCCGCCGCCTGCCGCCGCTTCCGGCGCACCCGGGTGACGACGTACGCGCCGCCGCCGAGCGCGATCAGCCCGCCGACCACGGCCACCGTTCCGTAGTCGGTGCCGTTGGCCTCGGCCAGACCCTCCGCGAACTGCTCGGCGCCACCGGCCCAGTCCCCGTCGCCGAACAGCGGCTCCACGTCGGACGCGGCGAACTCGTCGACCTCGTCCTCGGTGACGTCGACGTCGCTGCCGAGGGCGTAGCCGTACTCCCGGTCCTCGACCGCGACGGCGAGCAGGACGTCGGTGCTGTCCAGGCCGGACGCCGTCGCGCTCTCGTCGGCCCAGGTCCTGCGGTCGAGGCCGTCGAAGGAGTCGACGAAGACGACGACCAGCTCGATGTCCTCGTCGACCTGCAGCTGCTCGAGCGCGTCCTCCACCGCCGACTGCTCGTCGTCGGAGAGCACGTCGGCGCGGTCGTCCACCTGGCCCACGACGTCGACGGGCGGCTCGGCGAGCGCGGTCGTCCCGGTCAGGACCACCGCTGCGGCCACGGCGAGGACGACAGCGAACCGGCGGAGGACCACGACGGCGACCCTACCGACGCGCTCCCGGTCTGGGACGGGCGCGAGCGGGTAGGGAGCCGGTCCGCGCGCACCCTCCCGACCTGGAGCCGACATGGCCGACGAGCCCGACCGCATCCCCGCCGCCGACCTGCCGCCCGGAGCGGTGCGCCGGGTGGGGGACTGGGCGGTGGGCAACCGCGGCGGCGCCCCCTTCGCCGTCTCCCGCCGCTGCCGGCACCAGCTGGCCGACCTCTCCGAGGGCACCCTCGATGCCGAGGGCTGCCTGGTCTGCCCCTGGCACCGCAGCCGCTACGACGTCCGGACCGGCGAGATGGTCGAGGGGCCCCGGGGGTTCCTCGGCTACCACGGCCCGACGCCGGGCTACTCGCAGCTGGTCCGGGGCTACGCCCGCTACCTGAAGCTCCGCGTGCGCCGGGCGGTGCGCCGCGGCGACGACGTCGTCCTCGAGTAGCGGAGTGCGCGAGCGCAGGAAACCTGCGTGTCGTGTCTCCGGACCTCTGTCGCAGTGATGTCTGAGGACATGTGTCGCACTTCGGTTAGGCCGCGCAGAGTGTGGCGTAACGCTTGGCCGGGTTCAGGGTCAGTTGGCCGATCAGGTCGCCGCTGAGGGCGTGGAAGCTGACCTGGGGGCCGTTGACCAGGGCGGTGACCTGGGCGCCGCCGTAGGCGGCGCCCAGGCGGATCAGGTGCCGGCCGAGGGTCACGGTGCCGTGCGGGATGACGGTGAGTCGGTGCACGGTGGCGTCGGTCTGCAGCGGTAGCTGCGCCGGCCCACCGTGCGCCGGCGCGCTTTCCCAGG
>NZ_FOEE01000007.1 GCF_900110555.1 Trujillonella endophytica | reverse complement strand
GATCGCAGCCGCGTGGTGGGTCCGGCCGTGGGTGTCCACGCCGCCGAAGACATCCAGCCCCGTACTCGCCATGATGGTCATCGCCGTCCTTGTCGCTCGTACCGATGAGACGGCACGCACCGAGCCGGACGAGGCGGACAGGACAGTGATGGGCGCCTCTTGCACAGGCTCCTATGAGGTCACGGACGTCCCGCCCGGTGACGTGCAGGGACGGGGCCACCCCCACACGGCCGACACATCCCACAGCAGGACAGCAAGGCGTCGGTCAGGCGGAGAGTCAGACCACCAGGGGTGACCCCGTCCTCTCCATCCTCACTGTCAGGCGGCGGTGAGGGCGGCGGTGCCGTCGCGCAGCGCGCACAGCAGCGCGATGTCGCGCGCGTGCCCGCCCCAGGGGGTGCCGTCGGCCTCGCTGGGGGTCTCGACGACGACGGGGACGCCGGACGTCGACGGGTGGGTCAGCAGCTCGGCGAACGGGGCCGCGCCGATCGTTCCGGTCCCGATGGTGGCGTGCCGGTCGCGCTCGGAGCCGCAGCCGTCGAGGGAGTCGTTGGCGTGCACGAGGCCCAGCCGGCCCGGGCCGACGGCGGCCTCGAGGGCGTCGAGGGTCGCGGTCATGCCGCCGGGGGTGGCCAGGTCGTGCCCGGCCGCCCAGGCGTGGCAGGTGTCGAAGCAGACGCCGACCAGCGGGTGCATGTCGAGGGCGGCGAGGTACGGGCCGAGGTCCTCGACCGTGGCGGCCAGCGACCTGCCGCCGCCCGCGGTGGGCTCGATCAGCAGCCGCGGCCCGCCGGCCGGTGCGGCGTCCAGCACCGGCAGCAGCCGCTCGTGCAGCTGGCGCAGGGCGGCCGCGTAGCGGTCCTCGCCGACCGCGGACCCGGCATGCACCACCACGCCGGCGCAGCCCAGCTGGGCTCCGCGGGCCAGGTTGTGGGCGATGCTCGCGATCGAGGCCTCGACCGTCGCCTCGGTGGGGGAGCCGACGTTGACCAGGAACGGCGTGTGGATGAACGACGGCACGCCGCGCTCGGCGCAGCCGGCGGTGAACGCGGCATCCTGGGCGGGGGTCCCGGGGGTCAGCTTCCAGCCGCGGGGGTTGCCCACGAACACCTGGACGGCGCGGGCGCCGGTCGCGTCGGTGTAGGGCAGCCCGCCCTTGGCGAGGCCGCCCCGGACCTGGATGTGCGCCCCGACCGGCGGGGCGATGCGCGGAGCAGCCACGTCAGGCGACGACCAGCAGGCGGACCGTCGTCCCCCAGTCGACGGTCTCGCCGGCGCCGGGGTTCTGGAAGCGGACGGTCGAGCCCGCGATGAAGGTCTGCACCTCGACCCGCAGGCCGAGCGCCTCCAGCGTCGCGCGGGCGTCGTCGGCGTCATCCCCGCGCACGTCGGGGACCTCCACCCGCGGCAGGCCCTCGGACACCTGGATGGTCACCGTGCTCGCGTACGGCGCCGCCACACCGGCGGCGGGTGAGACCGCCATGACCTCACCGGTGTCGACGTCGGGGCTGCGCCCGGTCGTCTCCTCGACGGTGAAGCCGAGCTGCTCGAGGGTGCCCCGCGCTGCCTCTGCGGTCTGCCCGAGAACGTCGGGCACCGCGACCGGGGCGGGCCCGCGGCTGACGTAGACGGTGACCGCGCTGTCTCGCGGCAGCTCGGTGCCGGGGCCGGGGTCGAAGCCGGTGACGTGCCCGACCGGGATGTCCTGGTCGTAGTCCTGGACCTCGGAGAAGGCCAGCGGCAGCTGCGCCTCCTCCCAGGCGGCGCGGACGTCGTCGATGGGCTGCCCGACCCAGCCGGCGTCGATCGAGAAGCGCTCCGGGCCCTTGGAGACCACCAGGGAGACGTCGGTGCCGCGGATGGCGTCGCCCTCGGCGGGGTCGGCGGAGATCACCTGGCCGGCGGGGACGGTCTCGCTGAAGACCTCCTCGCAGCAGTCCGGGTCCAGCCCGGCCTCCTGCAGCTCGCCGATCGCGGCGTCGCGGTCCAGCCCGACCAGCTGGGGCACCGTCGTCCAGCGGCCGGAGCCCAGCCACCAGCCGACGGCGCCCACGGTGATCGCCAGCAGCAGGACCACGGCGAGGGCGAGGCGGGTGCGCCGCCGGCGGATGTGGTCGGGCACGCCGGGCCGGGGCCGCGGCGGGGTGGGGCGCGCACCGGCCACATCGGTCGTCGGGCCGGCGCCCATCCCCGGCAGCATGCTGGTCCGCGATCCGCGGGACCGGGTGCCGCCGAGCACCTCGGTGCCGGGATCGCTGGGGTGGCCCAGCGGGCCCGACGGGCGCGGCCGGGTCGGCCGGTTCGTCGGGCGCAGGGTGTCCGGCCCCGCGGAGCTGCGCCCGGTGGGCACGGGCACGCGGGGGATGCCGACGTCGGAGCGGACGTCCTCCAGGTCGGCGAGGAAGGCGCCGGCGTCCAGCGGACGGACGACGGGGTCGCGGCGGGTCGTGCGGGCGACGAGCTCGTCGACCTGCCAGGCCAGACCCGGGACGTCCTCCGACGGCGGCGGGACGTCGTGGTGCACGTGCTGGTAGGCCACGGCCAGCGGGGTGTCGCCGCCGAACGGCGGGTGCCCGGTGAGCAGCTCGTACAGCACGATGCCGGCCGCGTAGACGTCGCTGCGGGCGTCGGCCTTCCCGCGCTCGAGCTGCTCGGGGGAGAGATAGGCGACCGTGCCGATGAGCACGCCGCCGGTGTGGCTGGTCTGCCCGGTGCCCTCCACCGCGCGGGCCAGCCCGAAGTCGGCGACCTTCACGACGCCGTCGGTGCCGATCAGCACGTTCTCGGGCTTGATGTCGCGGTGCACGATGCCGGCCCGGTGGGCGGCGGCCAGCCCGGACAGGACCGGCTCCAGGACGGCGAAGGCCTCCGCGACGGTCAGCCGGCCGCGGGCCTGCAACAGGTCGCGCAGCGTGCGGCCGCGGACCAGCTCCATGACCAGGAACACCAGGCCCTGGTCGCTGCCCTGGTCGCTGACGCTGACCACGTTGGGGTGGCTGAGCATCGCCGCGGCGCGGGCCTCGCGGGTGAACCGCTCGACGAACGACGGGTCGTGCTTGAGGTGCTCGGCCATGACCTTGACCGCGACCGTGCGGTCCAGGCGCAGGTCGGTGGCGGCGTAGACGGTGGACATCCCGCCACGGGCCAGCCGCTCCTCGAGGCGGTAGCGCCCCTCGAGGACCAGTCCGACCACGGGGTCGGTCACGGCGGTCTCCACGGGCCGAGTGTAGGAGCGAGGAGCGCTGCGACGGCCCGCCACGCGCCGGAGCCGGTCCCGGCGGGAGCAGCAGTCCCAGTGGCCACGCCGTGGCCGCCGCGGGAGGGTCCTCCCTCACCGCAGCGCGTCCTCCCTCACGGTCTGCGGTGAGGGAGGACGCGCCATGATCAGGTCAGCTGATCGTGGCCGCGATCAGGAGAGGTCGAGGCCGGGGTACAGCGGGTGGGCCGACAGCAGCTCGGCGGCCGCGGCGCGGGTCTTGTCGGCCAGGCCCTCGTCGATGACGTACTTGGCCTTGGAGGCGCTGCCGTCGCGGGTCGCCGTGGGCGTGGTGGCCGACAGCACGTCGGTGATCAGCTCGCCGACCCGGTCGAAGTCGTCCGCGCCGAAGCCGCGGCTGGTCAGCGCCGGCGTGCCGATCCGGACGCCGGAGGTGTACCAGGCGCCGTTGGGGTCGGCCGGGACGGCGTTGCGGTTGGTCACGATGCCGGCGTCCAGCAGCGCGGACTCCGCCTGCCGGCCGGTCAGGCCGAACGAGGTGACGTCGATGAGCACCAGGTGGTTGTCGGTGCCGCCGGTGACCAGCGTCGCCCCGCGCCGGGACAGCCCCTCGGCCAGTGTCTTCGCGTTGTCCGCGACCGCCCGCGCGTACCCGGCGAACTCCGGACGGCGGGCCTCGGCGAAGGCGACGGCCTTGGCGGCCATCACGTGGGGCAGGGGGCCGCCGAGCACCATCGGGCAGCCGCGGTCGACCGCGTCGGCGTACTCGGGCTGCGCGAGGACGAAGCCACCGCGCGGGCCGCGCAGCGACTTGTGGCTGGTGCTGGTGACGACGTGGGCGTGCGGCACCGGGTCGAAGTCGCCGGTGAACAGCTTCCCGGCGACCAGGCCGGCGAAGTGCGCCATGTCGACGACGAGGGTCGCGCCCACCTCGTCGGCGATCTCGCGCATCTTCGCGAAGTCCACCCGGCGCGGGTACGCGGAGTAGCCGGCCATGAGGATCAGCGGCCTGAACTCGCGGGCGCGGGCGCGGACGGCGTCGTAGTCCAGCAGCCCGGTGCCCGGGTCGGTGCCGTAGGAGGACTGGGCGAACATCTTGCCGCTGATGTTCGGCCGGAAGCCGTGGGTGAGGTGCCCACCGGCGTCCAGGCTCATGCCGAGCATCCGCTGGTCGCCCAGCGCGCGGCGCAGCGTCGTCCAGTCGGCGTCGGTCAGGTCGTTGACGTGCCGGACGCCGGCCCGCTCCAGCGCGGGGGACTCGACCCGCGTGGCGAGCACCGCCCAGAAGGCGACGAGGTTGGCGTCGATGCCCGAGTGCGGCTGGACGTAGGCGTACGGGGCGCCGAACAGCTCGCGGGCGTGCTCGGCGGCCAGCGCCTCCACGGTGTCGACGTTCTGGCAGCCGGCGTAGAAGCGGTGGCCGACCGTGCCCTCGGCGTACTTGTCGCTGAACCAGTTGCCCATGGTCAGCAGCACCGCGGGGCTGGCGTAGTTCTCGCTGGCGATGAGCTTGAGCGAGGCGCGCTGGTCGGCCAGTTCGCTGCTGATCGCGTTCGCGACCCGCGGCTCGACCGAGGCGATGACCTCGAGGGCGGCGCGGTAGGCGGTGCTCGCGGCCGTTGCGTCGAAGGGGGTGGCCAGGGGCGCGGTGGGGGCGGAGTCGTTCGGGGCGTGGGTCATGGCGGGCTCCTGCGCGGCGTCTCGTCGGAGTGTGTGCCCAGGCGCCCGGCGGGGGATTGCAGGCCGCTCCCCGGTGGTCGTGCCCACCTCGATGCGCCAGTCACGGCCCGCCGTCGATGCTACCGGGGCCGGGAGCCCGCGCCGACCACGGTGCCCCGAAGGCGTCCCGGGCGGCGCGCACGGCTCCGGGTGCTGGACCGGCAGGGACGCGCCATAGGCTCGGCGACCATGGAGACGCTCACCGCCGCGGAGGTCGCCCAGGTCCTGGGGGTCTCGCCGAACCGGGTCCGGCAGCTGCTGCGCGAGGACAAGCTGATGGCCGTCCCCGGCAGCGGCAACAGCCGGATCCCGGCGGACTTCCTCCAGGACGGCGAGGTGCTCAAGCACCTGCCCGGTCTCCTCACGGTCCTGAAGGACGGCGGCTTCCGCGCGGAGGAGGCCTTCGACTGGCTGTTCCGGCCCGACGACACCCTGCCCGGGACGCCGGTGCAGGCCCTGCGGGACGACCGGCACACCGAGGTCACCCGCCGCGCGCAGGCCCTCGCGTTCTGAGCCTGCTGCATCCGGGCCGCGGCGGGGGGCGGAAGCTGGTCGCGTGGGCCCCCTGACGTACCTGGCGCTGCTGGTGGGCTGCCTGGTGGTCACCGCGCCGCTGGAGCTGGTGCTGCGCGTCCGGGTCTACGCCCGCTGGCGGCGGCTGCTGCTCGCGGTGCTCCCGGAGTTCGTCGTCTTCGTGGTCTGGGTCCTCTACGCGATCGCGCAGGGCCACTGGGACTACTCCGCCGAGCTCACCCTCGACGTCCGGCTGCCCGGCGGCATCCCCATCGAGGAGGTCCTGTTCTTCCTCGTCGTCCCCCTGTGCTCGGTACTGGCGCTGGAGGCGGTGCGCCGGGTGACCGGCTGGGACGCCGGTTACCCGGCGGAGGAGGCGGACCGCACATGAGGAGGTCGCACGCGGACCATTGGCGGTGTTCCTCGCCCGTCGCGGGTCCTGCAGGACCAGCGACCCACGAGGAACACCCGCAATGGGCGGGGCCGCCGGCCGCGGCCGGGGAGCGCCCGTGAGCTACTCCGTCCTCGCGGTGGTCGCGGTCGTCGCCGTCCTCGTCGTCGACCTGGCCGTCTACCGCACCCGGCTGGTGACCCGGCGGGTGTTCTGGGCCGCCTACGCGATCGTCGTCACCTTCCAGCTGCTGATGAACGGCGTGCTCACCGGCCTGGAGGTGGTCGTCTACGACGAGGCGGAGATCTGGGGTCCGCGGATCGCCTACGCGCCGGTGGAGGACCTGCTCTTCGGCTTCGCCATGGTCACCCTCACCCTGGCCAGCTGGGCGGCGGTCAACCGGCGGGCGAACACGGCCGCCCGGCGCGGCCGCGAGACGCGCACCCGGCGGTCGAGCACCCGGTAGTCGGCCTTCTCGATCTCGTCGAGGATCCCGCCGTAGAGGGCGGTCGCGGCGCGCACGCAGTCGCGCGACTCCGGCGCGAGCAGCCGGGTGCCGGGGGCAGCGTCGTCGTAGCGGCGACGCACGATCTCGACCATCTCCCGCATGAGCGCGGCGAAGCGGGCGTCGTGCCGCCGGGCCGAGAGCTGCTCGCGCGTCACGCCGTGCGCTGCCATCAGGTCCGCCGGCAGGTAGACGCGCCCGCGGTCGACGTCCTCGGCGACATCGCGCAGGAAGTTCGTCAGCTGGAACGCCTCGCCCAGGGCGATGGCGTGCGGGGCGGCCTCCTCCCGCGCGACGCCCGGCGCGGTGCCCAGCACCGGCAGGACCTGCAGCCCGATCACCGACGCCGAGCCCCACATGTAGCGGTCGAGGGCGGCCAGGTCGGCGTAGCCGGTGACGGTGAGGTCGCTGGTCATCGCGGCGAGGAAGTCGACGAGGTGCTCGACCTCGATGCCGTAGCGGCGGTAGGTGTGCACCAGGGCCAGGCGCACCGGGTCGGCCGACCAGCCGGCCTCGAGCTCGGCGAGCACGGCGCGCGACCAGTCGCCGAGCTCGGCCTCGGGATCGGCGCCCGGGTGGTCGACGAGGTCGTCGGCGGTGCGGGCGGCGGCGTACAGGGCGTGCACGGCCGGACGCCGGTCGGCGGTGAGCAGCCGGGTGGCGAGGTGGTAGCTCTTGCCGTGCTCGGCGGCGATGGCGGCGCAGTGCCGGTAGGCGGCGGCCAGCTGCGCCTGCTGCTGGTCGCGGGTCGGCGGGGGCTCGACGAGGGTCATGCGGGCACGGCTCCGGTGATCCGTTCCGCGGCCAGGCGGCCGCTCATGACGACCATGGGGACGCCGACGCCCGGCTGCACCGAGGAGCCGGCGAGGACGACGTTCTCCGGTCCCCGCCGCGGCAGCGTGGGCGGGCGGAACGGCCCGGTCTGGCCGAAGGTGTGCGCCAGCGCGAAGGGGGTGCCCGCGGCCATGCCCTGCCGGGCCCAGGTCAGCGGGGTGTCCAGGTGCTCCACCTCGATCGCGCCCGAGACGCCGCGAAAGCCGCGGGACTCCAGGGTGGCCAGCAGTTCCTCGCGGTAGCGCGGGGCGAGGGCCTGCCAGTCCAGGTCGGGGTTGCCGCCGCTGCGCGGGTCGAGGTTGGGCGTGGGGGCGACGACGCTGAGCACCTGCCCGCCGTCGGGCGCCAGCGAGCGGTCGGTGACCGACGGCATGCTGATCAGCAGGCTGGGGTCCGACATCGGCCGCCCGTCGCGGGTGAGCTCGTCGAACACCTGCCGCCAGGCGGCGCCGAAGCTGATCGTGTGGTGCGCCGAACCGGGGAGCTCGGCGCGCACGCCGAGGTGCAGGGCTACGCAGCTGGGGGAGTAGGTGGGGCGCCGCGGCCCGCGCAGGCCGGGGACGAGGGTGTGCGGGGCGTCGGTGGTGACGACGACGGCATCGGCCGGCAGCCGCTCGCCGTCGTCCAGCACCACCCCGGTGACCCGGCGGCCGGCCATGTCCAGCCGGTCGACCGCGGTTCCGTACCGGAAGTCCACGCCCGCGTCCGCGGCGGCGCCGGCCATCGCCCGGGGGACGGCGCCGATGCCGCCCACCGGGTGGACGACGCCGGCGCCGATGTCGAGCTGGGCGATCACGGCGTAGGCGGCGATCGCCCGGTACGGGGACACGCCGGCGTAGAGCGCCTGGAAGCTGAACAGCCGGCGCAGCCGGTCGTCGGCGAAGCGCCGCTCGACGTGCCGGGACAGCCGGCCGAAGCCGCCCCGGCGGGCCAGCTGCCACAGCTGCGGTCCGAGCAGGTCCAGCGGGGAGTCCAGGTTGCGGTCGATGAAGGTCGCCACCTGGAGCCGGTACAGGTCGGCGAGGTCGGTGAGGTAGCGCCGCAGCGCGGCCGCCTCCGCCGGGCCGCACAGCGCCTCGACCTCGGCGGCGAAGGCGTCGGGGTCGGCGTGCACGTCCAGGTGCGAGCCGTCGGCGAACTGCGCGCGGTAGGAGGTGGTCAACGGCACCAGCTCGAGGCGGTCCTCCAGCCGCTCGCCGACGGCGGCGAGGGCGTCGGCGACCACCTCGGGCGCGGTGAACACCGACGGGCCGGTGTCGAGGGTGTAGCCGCCGTCGGTGACCACGCCGGCGCGACCGCCGGGACCTGGGCCGCGCTCCACGACGGTGACCTCGCGGCCCGCGCCGCGCAGGCGGAGCGCGGCCGACAGCCCGGCCAGGCCCGCGCCGACGACGACGACGCGGTCGGTGCGCCCTGGAACGAATCGCACGGTGCTCGTCAGCCGTTCAGGCGGTGCGGGAGGTCGCGGCGACCGCGAGCGCGTCGAGGGCGGCCCGGGCCTCCTCGGCGATCGGCGCCTCCGCGATCGCGTCCCGGGCCCGGGCGGTCTGCTCGGCGATCCGCTGCTCGACCCGCGCCCGGGCGCCGGTGCTCTCGATGAGCCCGCGTAGCGCGTCGAGGTCGTCGGAACCGCAGTCGGGGTTGCCCAGGCACTCGGCGAGCAGGCGCCGGCCCGCGTCGTCGGCCTCCTCCGCGGCGAGGGCGACGAGCAGGGTCTGCTTGCCCTCGCGCAGGTCGTCGTCGGCCGACTTGCCCATGACGTCCGGGTCGCCGAAGACGCCGAGGACGTCGTCGCGCAGCTGGAACGCCTCGCCCAGCGGCAGACCGATCGCCGTGTACACCTCGGCCGCGCGAGGGCCGGCGCCGGCGAGGGCCGCGCCCAGCTGGAGCGGGCGCTGCACCGTGTACCCGGCGCTCTTGTAGCGGGCCACGGCCAGCGCGCCCTCGGCGCCGGGCAGGCCGCCGGCGGCGCGCAGCAGGTCGAGGTACTGGCCGGCGGTGACCTCGGTGCGCATCGTGTCCCAGACGGAGCGGGCGCGGGCCAGGGCGGCCGCGGAGATCCCCGACCGGCGCAGCAGCTCGTCGGACCACACGAGCGCGAGGTCGCCGACGAGGATCGCCGCGCCGACCCCGAAGGCCGCGGCGTCGCCGGAGAGGGTCAGGTCGGCGTGCCGGGAGGCGAAGCCGATGTGCGTGGCCGGCCGGCCGCGCCGGGTGAGGGCGCCGTCCATGACGTCGTCGTGCACGAGCGCGCTGGCGTGGACGAACTCCAGCGCCGCGACGGCGCGCAGCACGGCGGCGTCGTCCTCCGCCGGGCCCGAGACGGCCTCGACCGCGCCGCGCCAGCCCCAGTAGGCGAAGGCCGGGCGCAGCCGCTTGCCGCCGTCGGCGACGGCGGTGACCTCGTCGACGACCGGGGTGAGGGAGGGGTCCATGCCGGTGAGGACGGCTCGCTGCTCCTCGAGGAACCCGGAGAGGGCGGCCGCGACCGCGCTGCGGATGCGTGGGAGGTCGGCGCCGGCCAGCGGCGCGCTGCTCAGCTGCGCCGGTGGCCGCGGCGCGGGCTGGCGGCGCTCCGCCCCGGTGATCACGGACTCAGTATCCGCCCAGGAGGCGGTGGACCGCCGGTTCGGGCGGGGGAGCGGGTGCAGGGTCATGCCGGGGGCCTCCTCGTGCCGGTGCTCCTCCCTCTTCCGGTCGACCCGCCGCGCCGGATGCACCGGTGCCGGACCGGGTTCGCGGGCGACGTCCGTATCCTGACCAGCCATGACCAGGACCGTCGGTGAGCTGCTGGCCCGGGGCGGGCCGACGTGGTCGTTCGAGTTCTTCCCGCCGAAGACCCCCGAGGGCGAGCAGCAGCTGTGGACGGCGCTGCGCGAGCTCGAGCGGCTGCAGCCGTCGTTCGTGTCGGTGACCTACGGCGCGGGCGGCAGCACCCGCGAGGGCACGGTGTCGGTCACCGAGCGGATCGCCACCGAGACGACGATGACTCCGCTGGCCCACCTGACCGCCGTCGACCACAGCGTGACCGAGCTGCGGCACGTGGTCAGCCGGCTGGCCGCGGCCGGCGTGCGCAACCTGCTGGCGCTGCGCGGCGACCCGCCCGGCGCCGATCCGCAGGCCGACTGGGTGGCCCATCCCGAGGGGCTGTCCTACGCGGCCGAGCTCGTCGAGCTGATCCGGTCGATGGGCGACTTCTCGGTGGGTGTCGCCGCCTTCCCCGAGCGGCACCCGCGGTCGCCGGACTTCGAGACCGACGTCGAGATGTTCGTGGCCAAGTGCCGCGCCGGTGCCGACTACGCGATCACGCAGATGTTCTTCCGCACCGAGGACTACCTGCGGCTGCGCGACCGGGTCGTGGCCCGGGGCTGCGACGTGCCGATCATCGCGGGGGTGATGCCGGTGACCAACGCCCGGCAGATCACCCGGATCGTGCAGCTGTCGGGGCAGGCGTTCCCCGCGGAGCTCGCGGCGCGCTTCGCCGAGCTCGACGGCGACCGGCCCGAGGACAAGGCGGCGGTGCGCGCCTTCGGCGTCGAGGTGGCGACGGAGATGTGCCGGACGCTGCTGGACGAGGGGGTGCCCGGCATCCACTTCATCACCATGAACCGGTCGACGGCGACCCGCGAGGTCTTCGCCAACCTGCAGCCCGCGGCCGCCCCTGAGGCCTCCCTCAGCTGACGGCGGCGCGCGCGTCGGCCACGGCCGCCGCCTTGCCGGCGGCCCGGCGCAGCCCCTCCCGCTCCGCGGCGTACCCGCCGACCACGCCGACGACGGGCAGGTTGGACAGCGCCCGGGCGCCGAGCCGGCCCTTGGGGCGGGCGTCGAGGGCCTCGTCGATCCGGCCGAGCAGCCGGGCGACGCGCCACAGCGTGCGGGCGCGGCCGCGGAAGCCGGTCCGGTCCTCGCGGGCGCCGAGCGCGGCCTCGGTGTAGGTGCCGCGGGTGCGTTCCAGCAGCGGGCGGACGCGGTCGGCCGGCAGGTCGCGGTCCAGGAGCACGCGGGCGAGCAGGGACACCCGCTCGGCCGGGTCGTCGATGCCGTGCTCCCCGGCGACGCCGAGGACGACGACCGCCTGGGCGGCCGCGCCCACGGTGTTCTGCAGCGGCAGCAGGTCGGCCAGCTTGCCGGCGAAGCGCGGCGCGGCGGCGACCCCCGCGGCGACCCGGGAGACCTGGTGGGCCCACCACTGGTCGCGCTGGGCCTGCGGCATCGCCGGGGGCCGGCCCATCCGGCGCACCAGCGGGGCGGTCAGCCGGTCGACCCGGCGGAGCACGTCGACGACGGCGGCATCACTGTTCGGCGGGGCCATGGCGCCTCACTACCCACGCCCGGTGGCCGGTCATGCGGGACGGCGGTGGTACGAACTCGCGCGTGGAGCTGTGGGAGCTGGTCGCGCGGGAGCGGATCCGGGACACGTTGGCGCGCTACAACTGGAGCGGCGACGCGGGGCGGGCGGACGAGCTGGCGGCGGCGTTCGCACCGGACGGCGTCCTGCAGCTGCGGTCGGGCCCCACCCTGCGCGGCCGGGGGGAGATCCGGGACTTCATCGGCGGGGTGGCCGCGCGGGAGGCGGGGCCCGCTCCGGCGGGGCCCGCTCCCGCCGGGCCGAAGCTGGTGCGCCACCTGCTGACCAACACCCGGTTCACGGCGCTGTCCCCGCGGGAGGCCTCGGTGTCGTCCTACTTCACCGTCGTCACCGAGGTCGGCCTCGACCACGCGGGCCGCTACCGGGACACCCTGGTGCCGGTGGACGACGCGTGGCTGATCGCGCACCGGCTGGTGTCCACCGACTGGGTGGCGCCGGGCTCGGTCATGGCGTCCCCGCCCCCGGCCCGCTGACCCGCGCTGTGCTGAGCCGGGACGAGTACCTCGCCGCGTGGGCGCGCTGGCACGGTGGCACGGACCCGGCGGCCAGCCGGCTCGTCCGCGGCTGGCTGACCGCCGCCTACACGCTGGCCCGGCCGGTGGCGGGCCTGCCGCCGGTGGTCGCGACGGCCGTGGGGCTGCTGGTCGCCGTCGCGTCGGTCGGCCCGGCGCTGGCCGGCGGGTACTGGCTGCTCGCCGCCGGGGTGCTCGTCGGCCTGTCCGGGCTGCTGGACTCCCTCGACGGGGCGCTGGCGATCGCCACCGGCCGCGCGTCGCGCCGCGGGTACGTGCTCGACTCCGCCGTCGACCGGCTCACCGAGGCGGCGTACGCGGCGGCGCTCTGGGCGGCGGGCGCCCCGGGGTGGCTGGCCGTCGTCTTCGGTGCGCTGTGCTGGCTGCCCGACTACCTGCGGGCGCGCGCCGGGCAGGCCGGCGTCGCCGAGACGGGGGACATCTCGGTGTGGGAGCGGCCGACCCGCGTGGCCATGACCGGGATGACGCTGGTGGGGGCCGGCGTCGTCGCCGGGGCGGGGTCCGACGTGCCCGCCGTCGTCGTCACGACGGGGACGGCGGTCGGAGCCCTGCTGGGCGTCGTCGCCGTCGCGCAGCTGGGCCGCGCCATCCGCCGGGCACTGGCGGACTGAGTACTCCTACTCTTGTCGGGCCATCCCGCGCCGCCGGCGCCGCAGTCCAGCCGAGGAGCGCTCGTGCCCGTCGCCGTCACCGGCTCCATCGCCACCGACCACCTCATGACCTTCCCGGGGAAGTTCACCGAGCAGTTCGTCGAGGGGCAGATGGAGAACGTCTCGCTGTCGTTCCTCGTCGACGACCTGGTGCAGCACCGCGGTGGGGCCGGCGCGAACATGGCCTACGGCCTCGGCCTGCTCGGGGTCGGCCCGGTCCTCGTCGGCGCGGTCGGCAGCGACTTCGCCGACTACGAGGCCTGGCTGAACCGCCACGGCGTCGACACCTCGAGCGTGCACTGGTCGGAGTTCAAGCACACCGCGCGGTTCGTGTGCACCACCGACCAGGTCAACAACCAGATCGCGTCCTTCTACTCGGGCGCCATGGCCGAGGCCAGCCAGATCGAGCTCGCGCCGGTGGCCAAGCGGGTGGGCTCGCTGGACCTCGTCGTCGTCGGCCCCAACGACCCGACGGCGATGGTCCGGCACACGCAGGAGTGCCGGCAGCGCGGCTTCGCCTTCGCCGCCGACCCCAGCCAGCAGCTGGCCTGGGCCGACGGCGCGATGATCCGCCAGCTGGTCGACGGCGCGGACCTGCTGTTCACCAACGAGTACGAGTCGCACCTGCTGCTGCAGAAGACCGGCTGGACCGACGCCGAGGTGCTCGCCCGCGTGGGCCTGTGGGTGACCACCCGGGCTGCCGACGGCGTCCTGGTGCGCTCGGTCGGTGCCGACCCGATCGAGGTCAAGGCCGTGCCCGAGACCAAGCCGGTCGAGCCCACCGGCGGCGGCGACGCCCTGCGCGCGGGCTTCATCGCCGGCCGCTCCTGGGGCCTGTCGGTGGAGCGCTGCACCCAGCTGGGGTCGGCGGTCGCGACCGAGGCGGTCGAGGTGATCGGCACCCAGGAGTACGAGCTGGTGCGGGTGCCGTTCCTGGCCCGGTTCGCCGAGGCCTTCGGCGAGGAGGCCGCCGCCGAGGTCGCCGCGCACCTGCCGGCCTGAGCTCGACCATGATCGCGAGTCACGCGGTGTGGTCGCCGGCGCCGCGCTGTGGCGCGGGTGTCGCGACCACACCGCGGCGGTCGCGATCATGATGTCAGGCGTCAGCGGTCGCGGACGCGCTCGCCGATCGACGGGTCGCCGGCCCAGTCGCGGTAGGGGATCCGCGGGATCTCCAGCACCTCGCCGATGGTCGACCACTCGTTGCCGCCCAGGCGTGCCAGCGGCCGCAGCTCCTCGATCCGCGGCCGGCCCTCGCGGACGGCGCTGCTCCACGCGCTGATGAGCTGCACGCGCCCGAACACCACGGTGCTGTCGCCCAGTCGCACGGTGGAGTGCAGCGTGCACTCGACCGAGACCGGCGACTCGGCGACCCGCATCGCGGCCACCCGGAGGCTCGGCTCGAGGTGCAGCCCGGCGTGCTCGGCCTCGCTCTGGTCCGGCGGGAAGTCGGTGCCCGTGGCGTTGACCTGTTCGAACAGGGCCTCCGGCGTGAGGTTCACGGTGAAGTCGCCGGTGGCCTCGACGTTGTTCAGCGAGTCCTTGCGGCCGACGGAGGTGAACTGCACGACCGGCGGGTCCACGCACGCCACCGTGTAGAACGAGTGCGGCGCCAAGTTGTGCACCCCCTCGGCGGAGCGGCTGCACACCCAGGCGATCGGCCGGGGCACCACCACCGAGTTCAGCACCCGGTAGAACGCACGGGTCGCCATCTCGGCGGGATCGAAGGTGGTGCGGTCGGCGGGCGGGTGCGGGGTCACCCCGCCATCCTCTGTCACGCGACCCGGCCCGGCTGATCCGATGAGTTCGGCGGGCTGCCGCCGTCTCAACGGCATGACGACGACGAGGGTGATCAGCGTGTCCGTGCCGGTCCGGGACCAGGACGAGGCGCTCGCGTTCTACACCGGCGTGCTCGGCTGCGAGGTGCGGATGGACGCCGAGGTCTGGCCCGGGGCACGCCTGATCGAGGTGGTGCCGCCCGGCTCGACCGTGGGGATCCTGCTCCTGCCACCGGACGGCGAGATCCCGGTCGCGATCCGGCTGGGGACGACGGACGTGGCGGCGGCCCACGAGTGCATCCGGGAGGCCGGGGTGGCACTGCACAACGACGAGGTGCTGCACCTCGAGGGTGCGCCGCCGATGTTCTCGTTCGCCGATCCCGACGGGAACGGCCTGGTCTACCTGGAGGAGCAGCCTGACCCCACCGAGCGGCTCAGAGCCGGCGACCACGCCAGGTGAGCGTGCCCCGGCGGTGCCCGGCGACCGACCGGGCCAGCAGGAGGTCGAACGCCAGCAGCGACACCGGGTGGGCCAGCGCGTCGGGCCACACGCGGGTGCCGGTCGCGGCCGCGCTCACCGCCCGCCCGGCCACTCCCGCGGCGTAGCCCACCAGCCCCGCCCGGGAGCCGCGCAGCGCGGCCACCGCCGGGACGACACCGATCGCGCTGAGCACCGCGGCCGCGGCCACACCGGCCGCGGGCGAGCCGCCGACCGCGGCCCACAGCGACTTGGCGTAGCCCGCCGACAGCGCCGTCCACCCGTCGTACATCCGGCAGGCGGCCAGTTCCGCGCCGGCCACGGGAACCGCCCGGCCTCCGGCACGCTTGACGGCCCGGGCCAGCGCGACGTCCTCGAGCACCTCGCCGCGCACCGCCGCGTGCCCGCCCGACGCCAGGTACGCCGGCACGGTCAGCACCAGGAACTGGCCGTTCGCCGCGGTCAGCGACGGTCGCGGGGAGCGCTCGGCCAGCCGCAGCGGCAGCGTCGTCGCCCACAGCCAGGGGGCGAGCGGCTGGACCAGCCGCTCGGCGAGGGTGCCCGTGAGCGGCCGGGGCCACGGCGAGACCAGGTCGAGCCCGGCGCCGTCCAGGATCGCGACGGCGCGGGCGATGGCGTCGGGGAACAGCCGGACGTCGGCGTCGACGAACACCAGTACCCCGTCGGGGTCGGCCGGCACCTTCTCCACCCCGGTGGCGCAGGCGTGCGGCTTGCCGAGCCAGCCCGGAGGCGGCGGCGGGGCGGTCACCACCTGCACCCGCGGGTCGTCGACGGTGCGCAGCACGTCGGCGGTGCCGTCGGTGGAGCCGTCGTCCACCACGACGACCGTCAGGTCGGGCACGCCCCGCTGGGCGAGCAGGGCGGCGACGCACTCGCCGACGTGCCGCTCCTCGTCGCGCACCGGCACGACCACGCTGACCGGGCGCAGGACCGCCGGGTGCCGCTCCGGCGGGCGGCGCAGCAGCCGCACGTTCACCGCCGCGTGCGCCGCGAGGACGACGGCCGCGGCCGACAGCCCCCGGACGACCCGACCGCTCACCGGCGGGCCCGCGCGGCCTGGACCGCGAGCGCGGCGAGCACCGGCACGGCGAGGGTCGCTCCCCAGGCCGCCGAACCGGGCAGGTCCAGCCAGCCGGCGTGCGCCAGCGCCCCACCGAGGGTCATCCACCCGAGCGCGGCCAGCGGCGCGCCGTCCCCGGTGCGGGGCCCGGTCGCCGTCCGCTCGACCAGCCGGTCGAGGAGCGCCATGAGCAGCAGCCCGGCGAGCAGCCAGCCGGCCAGGTTGGTCAGCGGCACGGTGTCGATGCCGGGCAGGCCGGGGGAGGGGTGCGTCCACGTCCAGTAGCCGGCCTGCACCATCTGCGGATCCAGGACGACGTCCCACGCCGCGAACACCGCCGCGGCCGCGGCCACGCGGGCCGGACGCCGGCGGCCTGCCCGCACCCCGCGGGTCAGCCGCGACCCCAGCAGCCAGCTGGGCCAGGCCATCATCAGCCAGGCCAGCGGCACCAGGAACGGCACGCCGAGCAGGGTCGGACCGAGGTCGTCGCCGTAGTCGTAGGAGCCGTACGGGAAGCCGGTCGCCAAACCGATCGACTCGAGGACGACGGCGGCGCCCGCGACCAGGCCGAGCACGCCGAGCCCCGTGCGCGCGCCCCGGCTCCCCGCCGCGTGCGCGACCGACAGCGCCGCACCGAGCAGCACGACGGCCCAGCTGACCGCGGTGCGCGCGCCGCCGTCGGTGAGCGGGTAGGCGATCGCGGTCGCGACCAGGACGGCGGTGAGCGCCCACGGGACCGCGCTCCGGACGCCCGGGGGTGCTGCCACCGACGGCGCGCTCACCGGCGCAGCCGGCCCGCGAGCCCGGCCAGCACCCTGCGCCCGCGCGCGTACCGGCCGCGGTCGGCGAGGACCAGCCGCGCCGCCGTCCGGCCCGAGTTGCCCGACACCCCGCCGCCGGGGTGCGTCGACGCGCCGGCCAGGTAGAGGCCCGGCAGGCCGGGCACGCGCTGACCGGCCAGGGCCGGCGTCGGCCGCAGCGAGAACATGCTCGCCAGGCCCATCTCCACGTGCATGACGTTGCCACGGAGCAGCGACAGCTCGCGCTCCAGCGCCACGGGCGTCTGCACGTACAGCTCGCGTACCGAGTCGGCGAAGCCGGGGGCGTACCGGTCGACCGCCGCGAGCAGCTCCCGCGCCGCCGGCGCCGCGAGCGTCTCCCAGTCGGCGCCGGACGCGAGCTCGTACGGGTACCACTGCCCCCAGACGGTGACCACGTGCTGCCCGGGCGGGGCGAGGGTCTCGTCGGTCGCCGAGAAGCACATCGCCAGGGGCACCGGCTCGCGCGGGAGGCGGCCGGCGGCGAAGTCGCCGTGCGCGGCGGCCAGGGTGGCGCGGTCGGTGCACAGCAACTGCAGCCCGCCCAGCGCCAGCTCGGCCGGCACCCCGGGATAGGACGGCGGGGCGTCGGTCAGCGCCCGCAGCACGAGGCCGAAGCCGTTGCCCAGCGGTGGCGCCGCGGCGGCCAGGGCCGGGGGCGCGTCGTCGCCGGCGAGGTCGCGGGTGGCCAGGACGTGGGCGGCGGAGACGACGACGGGCGCCCGCAGCTCCCGCCCGGACGTCGTCCGCACGCCGGCGACGCGGCCGTCCTCGACCAGCAGGCGCTGCGCGGCGTCGCCGAGGGCCACCCGCCCGCCGTCGGCCTCCAGCCGCCGGCGCAGCGCGGCCGTCAGCCCGCCCGAGCCGCCCACGGGGTGGCCCGGCGGCACGTCGTGCAGCAGCGCGACCCAGCCGACCATCGCCGCCGTGCCCGGCTCGCTCATCGGTGGCCCGGACTGCGCGCCGAACCAGGCCAGCGCGGCCTTGAGCCGCTCGCTGGTGAACCAGCGGTCCAGCAGCGCGTCGCCCGAGCCCAGGAAGTCCACCGCGAGGTCGCCGCCCGGGGTGCGCGGCCGGCCGTCGCGGGGAGCGCCCAGCGGCCAGAAGGCCCGGACCAGCCTGCCCGGGGTGGGCGGGCCGGCGAACGAGGCGACGACGGCGCGGCTGCGCGGCGCCCACTCGGCGACGAAGCGGCGGTAGGCGTCGGCGTCGGCCGCCCCGCAGGCGGCCTCGATCGAGGCGCAGGTGGCGTCGAGGTCGACGGAGAGGACGAGCGGCCGCCCGTCCGGGCCGGGATCGCCGGGGACCGGGGCGGGGGCGAACCCCCACGGGTCGCAGTCGAGGTAGCGCAGCCCGTGCGCGGCCAGGTCCAGCTCCTCGACGATGCCGCTGTGCCGCACGATCACGTGCGCGCTCGAGCCGCGGTCCACCCGCACGCCGGGCCAGCGCTCGACCGTGGAGACGGCCCCGCCGAGGACCTCGTCGCGCTCCAGCACCTCGACCGCCAGCCCGGCGCGGGCCAGGTAGCAGGCGGCGACCAGGCCGTTGTGTCCCGAGCCGACGACGACGGCGTCCAGGGTGCGGGTGGGGGGCTGCGGGTCGGCGGCGGTCACACCTGGTCGTTCGGCAGACCGGGACCGCGCGGATGCAGGGGGAGGCGGGCGCCGAGGATGGCGAAGGGGCGGGCGTCGCCGGGGAAGTGGTGACCGCGGGCGAGGTCGACGAAGCCGTCGGCGTGGTACAGCCGGAAGGCCTTGGTGTCGGCGTCCGGGGTGGACAGCAGCGCCACCGGGTTGGGCAGATCCGCGACCAGCGCGTGCAGCAGCTGGCGGCCCAGGCCGCGGCTCTGCGCGTCGGGGTGCACGTGCAGCTCGCAGACCTCGAAGGCGCCGGGCAGCCACCGCTTCGCCGTCCGCCGGTCCAGGGCGGCGCGGACCTGGTCGTGCCACCACTGCCCGGGGGCGATCTCGTAGCCGTAGCCGAAGCCGGCCATCCGCTCGCCGTCGGGATCGGAGACGAACGCCCCGACGGCGCGGAAGCCCGGCCGCTCGGTGTGCTGGATGGCGTAGCCGTAGCGGCCGGCGACCACGGAGGACGAGTAGCCCATCGCGGCGCCGTAGATGGTCAGCGCCTCCTGCATGTTGTCCCGGATCCACCCGGTGGGCAGCTGGGTGACCCGCGTCGCGGGGGTCGTGCCGGTCATGCCTGTACCGCCTCGGGGAGGGCCGGCTCCGTCGGTCCGGGGCCCACCTCGGCGGGGGTGCCCTCGGTGAGTCGGAGGAGTTCGTCGTAGGTGGTCGGGAAGACGGTGTGCGGGTGCCCGGCGGCGGCCCACACCTGTGCGAAGCGGGCGAGTTCGACGTCGACCAGCGTGCCGATCGGGGCCGGGTGGCCGACCGGGGCGACGCCGCCGATGGCCTGACCGGTGTGCTCGCGCACGAAGTCCGGGCGGGCGACCCGGACCTCGGGGACGCCGAGCAGGGCCGCGACCAGGCCCGTGTCGACGCGGTGGGCGCCGCTGGTGAGCACCAGGAGCGGGCTGCCACCGACGTCGAACACCAGGCTGTTGGCGATGGCCCCGACCGGTACGCCGAGCTGCGCCGCGGCCTGGGCGGCCGTCCGGGCGCTGTCGGTCAGCTCGCGCACCTCGCCGGTCGCGCCGGCCTCGCGGAGCCGCCGGACGACCTCGGCGACCCGGGGGGAGTCGGCGGGCGGCATGCGGGCGATCCTCCCACCCGTTCCGGGGACCCGGCCGCTCGGGCGGCGCCGCTGCGTCCTCCCCGGCGGCCGCGGGAACGGCGTTCGGCCGACCTGCGGGAACTGTCGTACCCCGTGCATACGGTGCGGGTATGTGGGATCGACGGCCTCCCCCGCCGGAGTATGTCGGTGAGCAGGTGCCGGTCGCGCCGGCGGAGGTGGTGTCGAGCGCGGATTCCGAGCTGGATCTGGTGGCCGATATCTGGTCCACCGACGCACACATCGCGCGGGAGTACGCCCACCAGGCGGCGGTGATCGCCGAGCTGGCCCGCCGCCGGCGACGGGAGCGTGACGCCGCCTTCGGGGAGCGCGGCGGCCCCGGACCGGACGCGGTCGCGGCCCGGCCGGCGGCGCTGGCCGACGTGTCCGACGACTTCGTCTCCGAGTTGGCGGTGATCCGCGGCTGCGGAGAGTCCGAGGCCTCCCGGCTGGCGGTCGAGGCGCTGCTGCTCACCACCAAGCTGACCCCGACCTGGGGCGCGTTGTACGAGGGCCGGCTGACGATCCGCAAGGCCCGCATCCTGCTCGACCTGCTCGGCGACACCACCGACGACGTTGCCGCCGCGGTACAGAGCACGGTGCTGCCCGGCGCCGCCGACTGCCCACCGGGCCGGCTCGGTGACCGCACCCGCTACCACCTGTACCGGCACGACGCCGCTGCGCGGGAACGCCGCCGCCGGCAGGCCGAGCGGCGCGCCGACGTGCACGTCGAGCGGACCGCCGAGGGGCTGGGCCGGCTGGTCATCGAGGGCCCGTTCCCGCTGGTGGTCGCTGCCCGCGACGCGATCGGCACCTACGCCCTGTTCGCCCGCAACGACGGCTACACGGAACCGATCGGGCTGCTGCGCGCCACCGTCGCGCTGGACCTGCTGCTGCGCCCCTGGGACACCTCCCGCCCACCGGTCACCGCCCAGCTGACCATCCACGCCGCGATCCCCGCGCTGCGCCCCGATGCCCCCGCCGAGGCCCCGCCTGCGGAGGTGGACGGCACCTGGATCTCCGCCGCCCAGTGCCGCCAGGTCCTCGCCGAGCTGGACCTGCTCGGCCTCGGCCCGCCCCCGCCCGGTGGCTCCGTGCACGTCGCCCTCGACGACCCGGCCACCGGCCGGACCGTCGCCGTGGCCACCCGCGCCGAACTCCGCCGCGCCGCCGGCATCGGCCGCCGCCGAAGCCGCCCACCCGCCGGCGCCGCGCCTTCCACCGACGGCCCCGGTCTCGGGCCGCCCCCGCCGACTCGTGGCTACAGGCCGACCGCCGCCCAACGCCGCCTCGTGACCACCCGCGACCGGCGCTGCCGCATGCCCGGCTGCACCCGCCGCCCCGGCCGCTGCGACATCGACCACGTCACCCCGCACGCCGACGGCGGCCCTACCGCCTGCGCCAACCTCTGCTGCCTCTGCCGACGTCACCACCGCATCAAGACCTTCGCCCGCGACTGGACCTTCACCCTGCTCCCCGACGGCCGGCTCGTCGTCCGCACCCCGGCCGGCGTCACCCGCACCACCTCCCCACCCGGCTGGCACCACGACCCGCCACCCGACCCACCCGAACTCGACGAGACCGCACCGCCCGACCCGCACGGGACCTGAGGGTGTCCCGGGTCAGCCGCGGGCCCAGGTCCGCAGCGCCGCGGCGCCCGGGCCGGCCAGTTCGGAGAGCCGGGCGGGACGGCGCGTGATCGCCAGGGCCAGCGCCTCGACGGGGGCCTCGACCCGCGGGCCGGAGCCGCGCATCCACTCGACGTCGGTGGCCGCGTAGGTCAGTCCGGGCAGGCCGCGGGGCAGGAAGCCCGGAACGGCCCGCCTGCCGACCAGGAGGTCCAGGGCGTCGGCCCACGGGTCGAGCGTTCGTCCGTGGTCGAGGCCGAGCGGGACCGTGATGTCCAGCCGGTGCACGAGCAGGTCGGTCAGCGGGGCGTGCCAGTCCATCCCGGGTGGGGTGAACCGGCTGCCGGCGCGCTCCCGCAGGTCGGCGACGAGGGTGGCGGTCGGCAGTCGCGCGCGGTCGTCGGCCAGGGCGTGGTTGGCGCGGGCGAAGGAGCCCCGGGCGCGCACCATCGCGCGGAGGAAGCCGGCCGTCGAGCCGGTGGGTCCGACCATGAGGTGGGCGGCCACGTGCCGGACGGTCCAGTCGCGGCAGAGGCTCGGGGTGGCCCACTGCTCGACGGTCAGCGACTCCAGCAGGTCGGCGAGGGCGCGCCGCTCGGTCGCGATGGTCGCCCAGGCGCTCGCGTCGTCCACGCGGGGATCGTGGCAGGAAGGGGGGGCCGGCGGGAGACGACGGGGAGGACGACGGGGAGGACGCGGCAGGGGGGCGACGGCGGGCGCGTCCGGCTTGACGGCGGGGTGCCCGGTCGGGTGTACTCGACGTGTTCGAACACGCGTTCGAACGGCGTCACCCACCGCAGCTGCCGGGTCCTTCCCCACCCGCAGGCGCGGCCCGGGCCGACGCGACGGGTCGCCGAGCGATGGGGAGTCAGACATGAGCCGGGTGCTGGAGGGGATCGGCGGTCGGGTCGGCGAGGAGGTCCGGGTCGAGCGGGGGCCGCTGGGCCCGGTGCAGTTCTGGCGGGGCGAGTCGCGCTACGTCGTCGGCGAACTGCTCGACTCGTGGGTGGAGACCCCGGCCTGGTGGCGGGGTGCGGCCACCGGCGGGGCCTCGGGCGACCTCGTCGCCACGCGGGAGGTCTGGCGGCTGGAGGCGGTGCGGGCCGGCCGGTCGCGGATGAGCTTCGCCGGGGTCTACGACCTGTCGTGGGACGCGGCGGAGAACCGCTGGTCCCTCGTGCGGGTGCACGACTGATGGGCGCGCTGCGAGCCATGCCCTACGACCGGTCCGCCGATCAGTTGCCCCTGCCCCCGCCGGTGCCGGCCGCCGCTGCCGGGCTGCTCCAGCAGGCCCGCCGCGGGCTGGTCGAGGCCGCCGCCGCCACCGATCCCCGGGAGCGCTACGCCACCGCGCACCTGGCCGCGCTGCGCGTCGCCGCGGCGGTGCTGGCCGCCCGCACCCGCCCCGAGGGCGGCCGCCGTCGTCCGCGCAGTGCCTGGGCCCTGCTCGGCGAGGTCTGCCCGGAGCTGGGGGAGTGGGCCACCTTCTTCGCCGCCGGTGCCGCCAAGCGGGCCGCCGCGGAGGCCGGGCTGTCGCGCGCGGTCACCGAGCGCGAGGCCGACGACCTGGTCCGCGACGCCGAGGCCTTCCTCGCCGTGGTCGAGACGACCCTGACGCAGTTCCCCGAGCCGGCTCCCCGGCCCCGGGTGGTCGGCGGCACTGCCCACCGCGGGGGCACCGCCTCCCGCGGTGGCACGCGACCCCGGCGGTGAGCGACGACCCCTTCGTCCACCTGCACGTCGCCTCGGGCTACTCCATGCGCTACGGGGCCAACCACCCCGCCGACCTGGTCGCTCGCGCCGCCGAGCACGGCATGCGGGCGCTGGCGCTGACCGACCGCGACGGCCTCTACGGCGCGGTGAAGTTCGCGCTGGCCTGCCGGGCGGCCGACATCCGGCCGCTGTTCGGGGTGGACCTCGCGGTGACCCCGGCGGTGGACAGCTCCGTCCCCCCGGCGCTGGCGCACCCCCTCGGTGCGGGGCCGACCGGGGTGGCGGGCGCGCGCCACCGGGCCCGCCGCCCGCCGGCCCCCGACCGTGACGATCCGGTCGAGGGTGAGGGTTCCGGCAGGGGTGGCCGCCGGTCCCCGGTGCGCGGCGGGGCCGCCGTCGACGCCCGCCTACCCCGGGTCACCTTCCTGGCCCGGAACGGCGCCGGCTGGCGGTCGCTGTGCCGGCTGACCAGCGCCGTCCACCTGCGCGGCACCCGCGGTGAGCCGGTCGGCTCGCTGGCACTGGCCGCCGAGCACCCGCTCGGGCTCGTCGCGCTGCTGGGGCCGGACTCCCCGGTGGGGCGGGCGCTGGCCGCCGGCCGGGCCGACGTCGCCGCCGCCCGGCTGTCGGCCTGGCGGTCGGTGTTCGGGCCCGGTCAGCTGGCGCTGGAGGTCGTGCACCACCGCGGCCGGGGCGACCGGTCCCGGGCCCAGGCGATGCTGCGGTTCGCCGCGGACACCGGGGTGCCGGTGGTGCTGACCAACGCCGTCCGGTACGTCGACGCCCTCGACGCGCCCACCGCCGACGTGCTCGACGCCTCCCGCCGGCTGGTCGCCCTCGACCAGCGGCACGTCGACCGGCGCACCGCGGAGGGCTACCTGAAGTCGGGCAAGGAGATGGCCGAGGTCGCCGAGGACCTCGTGGGCCCCGACCGGGACGCGGCGCTGCGGCTGCTCGAGCGCACCGCCCGGCTGGCCGAGCAGTGCGTGGTCGACGTCCGGGAGGACCTGGGCATCGGCACCGTGCGCTATCCCGAGCTCGACGTCGTCACCACCCCCGCCGAGGCCGGGCTGGAGCCGGCGCAGGTGCTGCGCGCCCGCTGCGAGGCCGGGCTGGGCCGCCGCGGCATGGCCCCGACCGGGCAGGTGCGGCGGCGGCTGGACGACGAGCTCGCCGTCATCGAGCAGCTGGGCTACCCGTCCTACTTCCTCACCGTCGCCGACGTGGTCGACCTCATCACGAGATTGAGGGTCCGGGCCGCGGCGCGGGGGTCGGGCGCGGGCAGCCTGGTCACCTACCTGCTCGGCATCTCCGACGTCGACCCGATCCGCTACGGCCTGCTGATGGAGCGGTTCCTCTCCCCGCTGCGCCACCAGCTGCCCGACATCGACATCGACGTGGAGTCCGCCCGCCGGATGGAGGTCTACGACGCGGTCCTCGACCGCTTCGGCGCCGAGCGGGTCAGCTGCATCTCGATGATGGACACCTACCGGGTGCGGCACGCCATCAGGGACGTCGGCGCCGCCCTCGGCCTGCCGCCGGCCGAGGTCGACGCCGTGGCGAAGGCCTTTCCGCACATCCGGGCCAACCAGGTGCACGCCGCGCTCAAAGATCTCCCGGAGCTGCGCGCCAGCCGGATGGGCTCGAAGCGCTCCGGCGGCAGCGGCGATCTGGACCTGCTGTTCGACCTCGTCGCCCGGCTCGACGGGCTGCCCCGGCACATCGCCCTGCACCCGTGCGGGGTGCTGCTGTCCGACGCCACGCTGCTGGACCGCACCCCGGTGGAGAACAGCTACCTCGGCTATCCGATGAGCCAGTTCGACAAGGACGACGTCGAGGAGCTCGGGCTGCTCAAGCTCGACCTGCTCGGCATCCGCATGCAGTCGGCGATCGCGCACGCGATCTCCGAAGTGCAACGGGTGGACCACGAGCAGGTCGACATCGACGCCATCCCGCGCGACGACCCGACGACGTTCGAGCTGATCCGCAGCACCCGCACGCTGGGCATGTTCCAGATCGAGTCCCCGGGCCAGCGCGAGCTGGTCGGCAAGTTCGGGCCGCAGACCTTCGAGGACATCGTCATCGACATCTCGCTGTTCCGGCCCGGGCCGGTGAAGAGCGACATGGTGACGCCGTTCCTGATGGCCCGGAACGGCTGGCGGGAGCCGGTCTACCCGCACCCCGACCTGGCCCCGTACCTGGAGCAGACCGCCGGGGTGGTCGTCTTCCACGAGCAGGTGCTGCAGATCGTGGCGCAGATGACCGGCTGCGACCTCGCCCAGGCCGACGAGGCGCGCCGGGCGCTGGGCGACCGCGACCAGCACGAGGAGGTGCGCACCTGGTTCATGCCGGAGGCCCTGCGGCGCTATCCGGTCGGGGTCGTCGAGCAGGTCTGGCAGGTGCTGGTGGCCTTCGGCTCGTTCGGCTTCTGCAAGGCACACGCCGCGGCGTTCGCGCTGCCCACCTACCAGTCGGCCTGGCTGAAGACCCACCACACCGCGGCCTTCCTCGCCGGGGTGCTCACCCACGACCCGGGCATGTACCCGAAGCGGCTGATCCTCGACGACGCCCGCAACTTCGGCGTGCGGGTGCTGGGCCTGGACGTCAACGCCTCCGGGGCCACCTACCGGGTGGAGCGGCTCGACACGGAGGAGCCGGACCCGGAGGAGAGCGGCGGCGACGCCCCCGAGGCGTGGCGGCGGCCGGAGTGGATGCCGCCCGCGCTGCCCGACCCCTCCCGCTACGGCATCCGGCTCTCCCTCGCCGACGTCAAGGGCATCTCCGACGACGAGGTCGCCCGCGTCGTCGCCGGCCAGCCCTACCGCTCGCTCAACGACTTCTGGCAGCGGGCGTCGGCGTCCCGGCCGGTCGTCGAGCGGCTGGTGCTGGCCGGGGGGTTCGATGCGCTCTACGGCTTCGGGGTCCGCGACCGGGAGGCCGGGCGCCCCACCCGCAGCCGGTCGGCGGTCACCCGGCGCGACCTGCTGCTGCAGATCAGCGAGCTGGACCGGTGGAGCCGCAGCGGCGCCCGGGCCGGCGCGGTCGGCCAGCTGAGCCTGGACCTGCTCGGTCTGGACCTGCCGGAGGAGGACGGCGGCGGGGAGGAGGAGCCGGAGGAGACGGCGCTGGGCTGGGCCGCCGGCAGCGGGCTGCCCGAGTTCACCGACGCCGAACTGGTCCGCGCGGAGCTGGAGGTGCTCGGGCTGGACGCCAGCCGGCACGTCGTCGACTTCTACCGCCGCTTCCTGTCGGCGATCGGCGCGGTGCCGGCGGGGGAGCTGCTGACCTGCCGCAGCGGGTCGGAGGTGCTCGTCGCCGGGGTGAAGGTGGCCACCCAGACCCCGCCGATCCGCTCCGGGCGGCGGGTGGTGTTCGTGACCCTGGACGACGGCACCGGCTGCACCGACTCCACCTTCTTCGAGGACGTGCAGGGTCCCTACGCCGCGACGGTGTTCCACTCGTGGCTGCTGGTCATCCGCGGCGTGCTGCGGCGCACCGGGCCGCGCGGGGTGTCGATCCGGGCCACCGGGGCGTGGGAGCTGCCGGCCCTCCACGAGAGCTGGGAGACCGGCGGCCTGGCGGCGGTCGCCGAGCAGATGGCGGCCCCGGGGGCGTACACCGACCAGGCGATCGCCGGGGCCGCGGCCTCCCACGGGGCGCGGCCGGTGGTGGTCAAGCCGGTGCTGGTCCACCCGACCGGCTTCCGGATGTCGCCCTACGCCGACATCAAGCCGGCCGGCGACGACGCGGCCACGGCGGCCCGCCGGGCGGCGAGTGGGCGGGGCGCCGCCCCGCCGCGGAAGCTGTGGCACTCCAGCCCCGGCAGCTCCGGCCACTGAAGGATGGGTGCGTGATCCGGGATCTGCGCATCTGCTTCGTCGGCGACTCCTTCGTGGCCGGGGTCGGCGACCCCGAGCACCTCGGCTGGACCGGCAGGCTGGCCGCCGACAGCGAGCGCGCCGGCCTGCCGCTGACCCGCTACGTCCTCGGTGTGCGCCGGCAGACCAGCGCCGAGGTCGCCGCGCGGTGGGCGGCCGAGTGCACGCCGCGCCTGGCGGGCGGGGCGTGGGAGCCGCGGGTCGTGCTCTCCGTCGGCGTCAACGACACGGCGCACGAGGACGGCGTGCCCCGGCTGGCGCCCGACCGGTCGGTGGCCGCCCTCACCGGCATGCTCGATCGAGCGGCGGCGGCCGGCTGGCCGGTGCTCGTGGTCGGCCCACCGCCCGTCGCCGACGACGCGCACACCGAACGCACCGCGGCCCTCGACGACCGCTTCGCGCAGGTCTGCGCCGAGCACGCGGTGCCCCACGTGCCCGTCGTCGGGCACCTGGCCGGGAACCCGACCTGGATGCGCGAGGTCGCCGCGGGCGACGGCGCCCACCCGGGAGCCGCCGGGTACGCCGCGCTGGCCGACCTCGTCCGCCCGCACTGGACGGCGTGGCTGGCGGGTCGCACTCCGCAGCGATGAGTTCCGGGTGCCCGGACCGTCCTCCCATGACGACCAGCACGCCGCCGAGAGGGGAGCGACCGCCATGCCGAAGACCGTGATCAGCCTGTGGTTCGACACCGAGGCGGAGGAGGCCGCCCGCTTCTACACCTCGATCTGGCCCGATGCCGAGCTGCTCGACACCCTCAGGTTCGGCGCCGAGGACCCGCAGCGGGAGGGGCAGGTCCTGACCGTGAACTTCCGTCTCGGGGACACCGAGTACATGGCCCTCAACGGCGGCAAGGCGGACTGGGCCTTCAGCGAGGCCGTCTCCTTCATGATCATGTGCGCCGACCAGGCCGAGGTCGACCACTACTGGGACCGGCTCACCGAGGGCGGCGAGGAGAGCGAGTGCGGCTGGCTCAAGGACCGCTACGGGGTCTCCTGGCAGGTCACGCCGACCCGCCTGATGGAGCTGCAGGCCGACCCGGACCCGGAGCGGCGGCAGCGCGCCGTCCAGGCGATGTTCACGATGCGCAAGCTCGTGATCGCCGACCTCGAACGCGCCGCCGACGCCACGAAGGACCCCGCCCCCCTCCCGCCTCGCTAGCTCGGCGCGAGCCTCTGGACGGGGCCGGAGGGCGGGGCGCCACTAGGCTCGGCCGGGTGCCGCCCCCCGCCTCCGCCTCGTCCGCCGCGGAGAAGCTGCCCGCCCGCACCGCCGCCGTCTGGGCCGCGCTCGACCCGCTCGTCGCGGCCGGCACTCCGCTGCGGGTCCTCGACGTGGGCGGCGGCAGCGGCACCCTCGCCGTCCCGCTGGCACTGCTCGGCCACTCGGTCACCGTCGTCGACCCCAGCGCCGACGCGCTCGCCACCCTCCGCCGCCGCGCCGACACCGCCGGCGTCGGCGGCTCGGTGCGCGCCGTGCAGGGCGACGGCGACCGCCTGCACGAACTGCCGCTCACCGCGACCCCCGGCGCCGACGGCGACTACGACCTGGCGCTGTGCCACGCCGTGCTCGAGGTCGTCGACGACCCCGCGGTCACCCTCGGCGAGGTCGCCCGCGCCGTGCGACCCGGCGGCACGGTGAGCGTGGCGACCGCCAACCGCGCCGGCGCCGTCCTCGCCCGCGCCCTCGGCGGCCACCCCGTCGAGGCCCTCGCCCTGCTCGACGGCCGCGACCCGGCGCCCGGCCGCACCCGGCCGGCCGCCCGGCGGTTCGGTCCCGAGGACCTGCTGGCGCTCGTCCGCGACGCCGGACTGCAGCCGGGGGAGTGGCGCGGTGTCTCCGTCGTGGCCGACCTGCTCGACGCCTCCTCCGGCGCGGACCCCGACGCGGTGCGCCGCCTCGAGCTCCGGCTGGCGGAGCTCTCCCCGTACCGGGACGCCGCCGCCGGTCTGCACGTCCTCGCCACCCGGCCGTGAGCAGTTCCCTCCCGTCGGACCTCGCCGTCCCCGGGTACGGCCGCGCCACGCTCGGCGACGTCCTCCCCGGAGTGGCCGCGGCCCTCGGCGTGCGGGTGCACCGCGGGAACGTGCCCGCCGACCCGCTCGGGCTGGGCGCCGCGCTCGGCGGGGCCCGCCGCGTCGCCGTCCTGCTGGTGGACGGCCTGGGGGCCGACCTCGTCCGGCAGCACGCCGCCATCGCGCCCACGCTGGCCGCCCTGGCCAGCCCCGTCGGCGACGTCTCCGCGCCCTGCCCGAGCACCACGCCGGTCAGCCTGACCACGCTCGGCACCGGCCTGCCGCCGGGCAGCCACGGAGTCCTCGGCTTCGTCACGGCGGTGCCCGGGGAGGACCGCACCCTCAACCACACCCAGTGGACCGACGACCCCGACCCCCGGGCGTGGCAGTCGCAGCGCACCGTCTTCGAGCAGGCCGCCGGCGCCGGCGTCACCGTCACGACCGTCGCCCCCTACCTCTACCGCGGATCGGGCCTGTCCGACGCGGCCTACCGGGGCGCGGCCTACGCCGGCACCGTCAGCGGCGGCGACCTCGCGGCCGGGCTGCTGCAGGCCGTCGCCGCCGGCCCGCGCACCCTCGCCTACGGCTACACGCCCGAGCTGGACCTGACCGGCCACGTCCGCGGCGTGGACTCCCCGGCCTGGCGGGCGCAGCTCGCGCTGGTCGACCGGCTCGTCGAGCAGGTCGTCGCCGGGCTGCCCGACGACGCGGCGCTGATCGTGACCGCCGACCACGGGATGATCGACGTCCCCGCCGGGACCCGGCTCGACCTCGACGAGACCCCCGGCCTGCTCGACGGGGTGCGGCTGCTCGCCGGCGAGCCCCGCGCCCGCTACGCGCACACGATCCCGGGCGCGGCCGACGACGTGGTGCAGCGCTGGCGCGAGGTCCTCGGCGCCCGCGCGTGGGTGGTCTCCCGCGACGAGGCCTTCGCCAGCGGCGTGTTCGGCCCGGTCGACGACGCCCTGGCCGAGCGGGTCGGCGACGTCGTCGCGCTGGCGCGGGGCACCTGGGCGCTCACCGCCACCCGCCAGGAACCCGGCCCCAGCCGCCTGGCGGCCTATCACGGCTCCCTCACCGGAGTCGAGCTCGCGATCCCCGTGCTCGTGGCCCACGGCCGCGCCCTCGACCAGGAGATGATCCGATGACCGCACCGGACGGCGTCACCTTCGAGACCACGCTGACCGCGACCGGCAACAACACCGGGATCGCCGTGCCCGACGAGCTGATCGAGCGGCTGGGCGCCGGCAGGCGGCCGCCGGTGCTCGTCGACCTGAACGGGCACCGGTACCGGACCACGGTCGGGGTCATGGGCGGGACCAGCATGGTGAGCGTGAGCGCCGCCGTCCGGAAGGCGACCGGGCTGGCCGGCGGGGATCCGGTGCGGGTCACGCTCACCGTCGCCGACACCCCGCGCGAGGTCGAGATCCCGGCGGACCTCGCGGCCGCGCTGGCCGCCGACGCGATCGCCGGGGCCTTCTTCGCCACCCTCTCCACCAGCCTGCAGCGCTACCACTGCGACACGGTCGCGGGCGCCAAGAGCCCGGAGACCCGGCAGCGGCGTATCGACAAGGCCCTCGCCCTGTTCCGGGAGGGCAGGCAGCGCTGAGCGCGGCGGCGCCGGCGGCTCAGAGGCGGCGGCGCCCCGTGGTCGTCACGGTCCGGCCGGCCGAGGTGACCGCGGTGGAGAGCACGTCCCACACCCGGGCGTGCGCGTCGTGCGTCGCGGAGCAGGTCAGCCGGAACGCCGTCTCGGTGGGCCGGCACTCCAGCTCGACGACGACGTCGCCGTCCTCCCCGGCCAGCGCGACCTCCCAGCGCTCCACGGGGTTGCCGGCCGGGGTGAGCCGGGTGGCCCGCCGGGCCGGGAGGTCGTCGACGCCCAGCAGACCCAGTTCCGCGCGCGCGTGGTGCTGGGCGGCCTGCACGGCCGGCGGGAGCCCGGCGCGCCCGCGCAGCCAGGGCAGCGCCACCTGCTCCTTCTCGTGCGCGGCGAGCAGGTCCGCGCCGTCGTCGGGCACCCGCCCGTAGTAGATCCCCAGCGGCAGGACGACGACGTTGGCGGCGAACCGGTCCCCGCCCAGGTGGCTGCACTCCCACACGTCCGCGCCGGCGGAGAGCAGGCCGCGGGCCACGGGCCGGCCGCGCAGCGCGCAGCAGGCGTCGTGCCCGCCGTGGCTGCACACCAGGTAGGTGAGGTCCTCGCGCGGCTCGCCCACGCTGCCGTCCCACGGCGCGTCGGCGACCTCGAGGTCGGACTCCCGGACCGACCACCAGGCGCCCCGCCGGCCCTCCCGGCCGTCGACGTAGGCCCAGCGCCGCCCCGACTGGCCGGCCCGCGCGTCCGGCCGACGGATGAGGAGCACCCGCACGCCCTCGGCGCGCGAGCGCTGCGCCAGGCGACCGGCCGCCACCGGGTCCAGGCGTGACTGGGTCAGCGCGTCACGCCCCCACGGCCCGGGCTGCTCGATGAGGATCCAGCGGAGGGCGGGCGCGGCCGTCGCGGCGGGGGAGTCGCCCCGGTTCGCCGCGCGCACGGAGCAGCGCGTCTCGTCGAGCTTCCCCGCCGGGCGGGCGGACCGCGCCGCGCCCCCGGCTGCCTCCGCGCCGGTCACGTCGGCGGGAACGCCCGGGTCATCGTCCTGTCCCGAGAGCGCCGTCACGGGACCCATCGTGCCCTGACCGGTTCCCGCCGGGCAGCACGGCATCGGCCACGACCACCACGGACTCGGTCACGAGGCGGCGGGCCAGCGTCAGCTGGTCCGCCGGTGCCAGGCCGGGCAGGTCGGCGACCTTGAGCTCACCGGTCGCGACGAGTGCGGCCAGCGCGGGGCCGGCGCTCGCCGGGAACTCGTGCCGGCGGCGGCCGCCGATCAGCACCACCCGGCCGTCGGCGGGTTCGCGCAGCTGGCAGCGCAGCCGGCGGCGGAGGGTGAGCACGGTGTCCGGCGTCAGCGCGGCCGCGGCGCTCGCCTGGGCCAGCGGCGGGACGGGCTCGGGGCGCACCTGGGCCCACGTGCGGCTGCGCACCCGGTCGGCGACCTCGGCCGGGTCCACCCGGTCCAGCCAGTCGCGCAGCCCCGCGAGGGCGGCGGACACGTCGTCGGCCCCGGCCGCGGGATCGGCCAGGTCGACCCCCAGCGGCAGCGACCGGCGCAGCTCCGGGTCGCCGGCGGCCAGCTCCCGGACGAGGTCCAGCGCGGCCTCGGCCGCGGCCCACCGGGTCACCGGATGGATGCCGACGGTCAGGTGCGCGCTGACCTCGCCCAGCGCGGTGGCGGAGTGCAGGTACCCGCGGGGCAGGTAGAGGACGTCGCCCGGGCGCAGCACCGCGTCGATCACCGGCTCGCCCTCGGCAGCGGCGGCGACCGCGTCGCGGTGGTCGGTCCACGGCTGGCTGCGCAGCGGGTCGGGGTGCACCGGGGCGTGGATGCGCCAGTGCTTCTCGCCGGCGATCTGCAGCACGAAGACGTCGTGCACGTCGTAGTGGGCGGAGAACCCGCGCGAGGACGGCGGGGTCACGTAGGCGTTGACCTGCGTCGGGTGCCCGAGGTCGGCCGCGAGGGCGTCGGCGAACTCGATCAGCGGCGGCCAGAGCCGGTGCAGCCCCTGCAGGACGACGGTGCTGCCCTCGGCGAACAGCCGGAGGACCGCGTCGGGGGAGACCTGGTCGGCCACCTCGGCGCCCGCGCCGCCGGAGGAGGTGAAGCGTGCGGTGTCGACGACGGCGCCGTCCCGGGCGATCCGCAGGAACGGGGTGCGCAGCCCGCGCCGGGAGAGCAGCTCGTCGACGGCGGCGAGGTCGAGCAGGTCGGAGAAGTCGGCGCCGCTCTCGGCGGCGGGGGTCAGCAGCGGCCGGCGGGCCCAGTACTGCTCGGCGAAGACCCGCGGGTCGAGGGAGGTGCACCGGCGCAGGGCCGGCCGGTCATCGACCGGCCGGCCCTGTCCGGCGGGGGAGGAGCTCAGGCCGAACCGTCCGCGCCGCCGTCACCGGCGCTGCCGTCGGCACCGCCGTCGGCGCCACCGTCACCCGCGCTGCCGTCGCCGGCGCCGCTGTCCGCGCCACCGTCGGCACCGGCGTCACCGGCACCGGCGCCGCTGTCGGCACCGCCGTCGGCGCCACCGTCACCGGCGCCGCTGTCCGCGCCACCGTCCGCGCCGCCGTCGCTGCCGCCACCGGCCGCGCCGCCGTCGGACGGGCCGTGACCCGCCGCGCCGTCCGCACCGCCGTCCGCGCCGCCATCGGCTCCACCGTCGGCCACGCTGGTCATGTCGTCGTCGTCGAGCGCCATGCTGCTCCCATCGTTCGTGGGCCACCGGACGGCGGCCCGCAGGACGTGCCTTACCTCGATCATCCTGCTCTCACACACCGGCCCCGACCAGCGGAGATCCGGTTCCCGCCTCCGCGTCGGCAACGGCTCGGTCACGACACGCGGCCGGCGTGCACGCGGCGCCCGGAGCGCCGTACTGTCCTCCCCATCTGGTCGAACACCAGTTCGAAGGAGGGCGTGTGGGCGGGGCGAGCCGGGCGGAGGGGTGCTCCCTGCTGCACGTGGACATGGACGCCTTCTTCGCCAGCGTGGAGGTCCGCCGGCACCCGGAGCTGGCCGGTACGCCGGTGATCGTCGGCGGGCAGGGCAACCGGGGCGTGGTCACCTCGGCCACCTACGAGGCCCGCCGGTACGGGGTGCACGCCGCCATGCCCACCGCCCGCGCGCTGCGGCTGTGCCCGACCGCCACGGTGCTGCCGGGGGACCTGGCGCTCTACGCCGAGGTCTCCCGCTCGGTCATGGCGCTGTTCCGGTCGGTCACGCCCCTGGTCGAGCCGCTGTCGCTGGACGAGGCCTTCCTCGACGTCTCCGGCGCCGGCCGCCGGCTGGGCGACGCGGCCCAGATCGGGGAGTACCTGCGGGCGCGGGTCTTCGACGAGCAGGGCATCACCTGCTCGGTGGGCGTGGCCGGCACCAAGTTCGTCGCCAAGCTGGCCTCCACGCGCGCCAAGCCCGACGGGCTGCTGGTGGTCCGCCCCGCCGAGGTCATGGACTTCCTGCACCCGCTGCCGGTCGGGGCGCTGTGGGGGGTGGGCGCCAAGACGGAGGAGGTGCTGCTGCGGCTGGGGCTGCGCACCGTCGGCGACCTGGCGCACGTGCCCGCCCGCACGCTGCAGCGTGCGGTCGGCGCGGCGGCCGGCGGCGCGCTGCACGAGCTGGCCTGGGGGCGCGACCCGCGCCGGGTGGTGCCCGACGAGCCGGAGAAGTCGGCCGGGCACGAGGAGACCTTCGGCACCGACGTCGACGACCCCGCCGTCATCCACCGGGAGCTGCTGCGGCTGGCCGAGCGCACCGCCGGCCGGTTGCGGGCGGGGGGCTGGCTGGCCCGCACGGTGAGCATCAAGGTTCGCTTCGCCGACTTCACCACGATCACCCGCAGCCGCACCCTCGACGTCCCCACCGACGTGGGGCAGGAGGTCTACGAGACCGCCCGCGCCCTGTTCGACGCGCTCGGGCTGGACCGGGCGCGGATCCGGCTGGTCGGGGTGCGCGCCGAGCGCCTGGTCCAGGCCGGTGCCACGCCGCGGCAGCTCGAGCTGGGGGAGCGCGAGCACGGCCGCCGCGACGCCGAGCTCGCCGCCGACCGCGCGGCCCGCCGCTTCGGCGCCGGAGCGGTCCGCCCGGCCACGCTCCTGCGGCACGCCGGGGACCGGGACACGCCCGGCCGACGGGAACCCCGGACGCTCCCCGTTCGTCGGACCCCCTGAGGCCACGAGCCCTCCCGGAGGCCCACCGTCGCAGTGTCCGCACCCGTCGTGGAGACTCCGACGGGCTCCCGGGGCACCCCTGGGAGTGATCTCGCGGGATTCGGCGGCGGGTCGGGGACGACTCGCCTTTCGCGCCCCGCAATCGGCTCGTATCCTCGGTGTCACCGTCGGCGGGAGCCTCCGACGGCCATGGCTCCGCCCACATGGAGGTCCCGGTGCCGCTCTCCGAGCACGAGCAGCGACTGCTGGAGCAGATCGAGCGCGCCCTCGTCGACGACGATCCCAAGTTCGCCTCCTCCGTACGGACCGGCGACCGTCGGCTCAAGGCCCGGCGCAAGCTGCAACTCGGCGCGCTCCTGGTGCTCGTCGGGCTGGCCCTGCTGATCGGCGGGGTGGCCAAGCTGGTCGTCCTCGGGTTCCTGGGCTTCGTGGTGATGTTCGCCGGCGCGGCGCTCGTCGTCCTCAACTACCGATCGGCCACCGGCGCCCCCGAGCAGACCTCCGGTGCTGCACCCGGCGGCCGCGGGGCCGCCGGCGGCGGTCGCGGCAGCAAGCCCCGCCGTCCGCCGCTGAAGAACCGGCTCGAAGAGCGCTTCCGCCGCCGTTACGACCAGTAGCCCGCCCGGCTCCCGGCAGCCGTCGTCCCCGCGGGGACGGCGGCTGCCGTCGTCTCAGGCCGCGGTCCGGGGACGGCGCCCGGCCCCGATCCGGCGCAGCCGCTGCACACCGCGGCCGGTCAGCAGCGTCTCCGGCACCGACGCCGGCCACAGCAGCGCCCGCAACCGGACCCGGGGCTCGGCGGCGGCCAGCAGCCCCCGGCGCGCCGTGCGCAGCGCCTGCGCCAGGTCCGCGGGCTCCGGGGCACTCCCGGGCCGGGCGTAGCTGGCCGACTCCTCCGCGCCCGCCAGCCGGGCCACCGCCGCGCGCGCGTCGGCGTCGCGCCCCCCGCCGGAGCGGTGCAGGCCCCGGCCGACCGCCGGCGTGCGGGGCAGCGTCTCGCCCAGGCGGGCGGCGACCTGGCGGGGGGTCCACCACGGATCCCACGGCAGCCCCAGGTCCCGGGCGGTGGCGGCGAGCTCGTCCCACGCCGCGGCCGGGCTGCCGGCCGCCAGCCGCCGGCGCCGCTGCAGCACCCGGACGGCGGCCGGGGCCGCGACCAGCGCGGCGGCGAGCAGCACCCCGCCGGCCACGCGCAGGGTGGTGGCCAGCCGATCCGGCGTCCCCGTCCCGTCCGCGGCGGCGGCGTCGTCGCCGATCCCCGCGTCGACCGGGGGCACCACCGGAGCGGGCGCGGGGAGCGGCACGGACGGCAGGTCGGTCCGCGGGTCCATCTCCAGGTCCGGCGGGCGCGGCGCCCAGGGCAGGGTGACCGCTCGGTCGGCGTCGATCGGCGTCGGGTCGTAGGGCAGCCAGCCGAGGCCGTCGAAGAAGACCTCGACCCAGGCGTGCGCGTCGTTGCTGGTGACCACCCGGCTGCCGTCGGCCTGCGGGATGCCGGGCGTGTAGCCGAGGACGAGCCGGGCGGGTATCCCGGCCGCGCGGACCAGCGCCGCCATCGCGCCCGCGTACTGCTCGCAGTACCCGCGGCGGTTGATCAGGAAGTCGGCCAGGTCGTCGCCGGTGGTCCCCGGCTCGGTGGCGAGGCTGTACTCCCAGCCGTTCGCCGGGTCGGTCATGAAGCCGTAGACGGCCTGCACCACCTCGGCCGGGGTGCCGGCGTCCGCCGTCAGCGCCGCCACGAGATCGGTCACGGAGCGGTCGAGCGGCGGTGGGGCGCCGAGGGCGGCCTCCGGCCGGCCGGGGGACACCGGCCCCGCCCCGGCCAGCTGCTCGGGCGTGGGCCGCGGTTCCACCCCGGTGGTGAGGTAGGTGAGGTCGTCCTCGGTGGTGACGTCCGGCGCGAAGACCGTCGCCGAGAAGGAGTCGAACCGCCAGTCCTCGGCGCCGTCGAGGCTGACGGCGAGGGGGGAGGCGAGCACGGGCAGGAACTGGTCGTCGTGCCCGAGCACCGTGACCGTGGCCTCGACCTCCCGGCCGGGGGCACCGTCGGGCAGCGGCGCCAGCACCTCGGCCCGCGCCAGGGAGCGCCCGCCGTCGAGCCCGCCCAGGGTCCAGCCCAGCTCCGGGTCGTAGACGTCCAGCGCGACCGCCCGCAGGTACCCCGGATCGGGCGCCGAGGCCCGGACCCGCAGCAGGTCGATGGGGTCCTCGCGGGTGAGCTCGCCCTGCAGGGCGGCCGCGGGGTCCAGCGACGTCCCCGTCGAGGAGCCGCCCGGGCCGTCCGAGCCCGACGGCCACGCCGCGGCGAAGTCGCCCTCGCCGAGCCGGGGCACCAGCGATCCCAGGACCATCGCGGCGGCCAGGGCCAGCAGCCCGGTGCGGACGGCGGTCAGGGCCCCGGTCACCCGGCGCGGTCCCCCGGCCCGCCGGGGCGCCCAGGCCAGCCGCTGGTGCTGGTCGGCCCAGAGCAGCAGGACCAGTCCGGCCATCGGCAGCGCGACGGGCCACAGGCCGATGCCGCCGTCGATGGTGCTCACCGGCACGCAGAACACGACGAGGAGGGCGAGGGCGGCCAGCGCCGGCTGCCGGCCGCCGACCGCCACGAGGTCCACGACCACCGCCAGGATGCCCATCATCAGCGCGGTGAGCGCGCACAGCCCGGACACCGCCACGACGGGGGTGAACTGCTCCCGGATCTGGGCGCTGCCGTCGACGAGGACCGCGCCCAGGTCGGCCACGCTCTCCGGGGTGGGCACCCACCGGGCCACGGCGCGCTCCGGGGCGAACAGGCCCGTGAGGACGCAGGCGAGCGCGAGGAGCTGACCGATCGGCACGATCGGCACGCCCAGCGCGGCCCACCGGGACGACGGCGGCCGGCCGCCCGAGGCCCAGCCCCACAGCGCCGGCCCGGCCAGCCGGAGGGCCAGCCCGGCCAGGGACACCGCCGCCACCGCGGCCAGGACCCCGGGCAGCCAGCGGTCGTCGGTGAACACCGGCGCCAGCGCGCCCGCCCCGAGCGCGGTGGCCCCTGCGGCGGCCAGCGTCGTCCCGGCGTCCTGCCGGACCGTCGCGGCGGCCGGCGACGGCGCGCTCACGCCGGGACCCCGGTCGACGTGAGCGCCGCCCACGCCTCCTCCACGGGCGCCCCGGCCCGGGCGACGACCACCCGCCAGCCGGCGTCGCGCAGGAGGACGACGGCCTCCTCCCGCTGCTGGGCGAGAGCCGAGCGGGCGGCCTCGGAGGAGGAGCGGCGGGCCCGCGCGCCGCCGGTCGTGGCGGCGTACCCGCCGACGTCCACGAGCACGGCCAGGCCGGCCCCCGGGCCGGTACGGGCCCGGGTGAGCGGGGCGACGTCCGCGGCGCCGACGGCACCGAGCAGGGCCACCACGGGGCCGTCGCCGCCGGCCCGGGCGGTGAGCTCGGCCAGGCCGGACAGGTCGGCGCGCCGCGAGGGCTGGAGGACGGCGAGGCGGTCGAGGAGCTCGTCGGCGGCCAGCCCGCGGCGGGGATCGGTGGCGGGGAGCTCGCCGGCGTCGGTGAGCACCCGCAGCGCCGCGCCCCGGGCGGTGAGGGCGGTGCCGATGCAGGCCGCGGCCTCGACCAGCCACTCCAGGCTGTCGCCCGGCCCCTCCCCGGCGGCGGCCGCCGGCGTGCCGGAGGGGGCGATCAGGTGGGCCCGGGCGCGGGTGTCCAGCAGCAGGGTGGCCGAGGAGCGCCACGGGCGCTCCTCCAGCCGGACCATCAGCTCGCCGGTGCGCGCCGTCGCCCGCCAGTGCACCTTCCGCAGGTCGTCGCCGTGCCGGTAGGCGCGGGTGCTGACGTCGTCCTCGCCGTGGACGGCGATCGAGCGCCGGGCCCCCTCGCCGTTGCCGCCGACCCCGGCCGCCGGCCCGGCCGCCGCCAGTGGCCGCACGCGCGGCACCACGAGCAGCTCCGCGGCGTCGGTGCCGGTCACCGAACGCGTCACCAGCCCGAAGGGGTCGACCAGCCGCAGCCGCAGCGGCCCGAGCCGGTAGCGGCCCCGCCGGGAGCCCGAGGCCCGGTAGTGCAGCGCCGCGGTGGTGCCGGCGGCCAGCCGCTCCAGCACGTACGTCGGCTCGGGGCCGAGCTCGACCGGCAGCGGCTCCGTCAGCAGCCACAGCCCGCCCGCCCGCCGGTCGGCGTTGGTGACCTCGAGGAGGACGTCGGCCGTGCCGCCGCGCGGCACCCGGGTCGGCGTCACCGTGCGGCGGGTGGACAGCCGGAACCGCCGCCGGGCCACCCCCAGCGCGGACAGCAGCGGCAGGGCCAGGACGAAGACGGCGACCTGGAGCAGCGGCAGCTCACCGAGCAGCGCGCCCAGCCCCAGCAGGGTCAGCCCGACGGCGACCATGCATCGCCCGCGGACGGTCAGCGAGGCCAGCGCCGCACCGACCGGCCCGCGCGCCACGGTCAGCGCCCGCGGGGCACGGGGGTGGTGCGCAGCAGACCGGTGACCACCTGCTCGCCGGTGCGCCGGGCGGCCGCCGAGTCCGCGGACAGCAGCAGCCGGTGGGCGAGCACCGGCACGGCCATCGCCTGGACGTCGTCGGGCAGCACGTGGTCGCGGCCGGCCAGCGCCGCGGCGGCCCGGGCGGTGCGCAGCAGCTGCAGGCCCGCGCGCGGTGAGGCGCCCAGTCGCAGCTCCGGTGCGCGCCGGGTCGCCTCGACGAGGGCGACGACGTAGCGGCGGACCGCCTCGGACACGTGCAGCTCGCCGACCGCGGCGACCAGGTCGCGGATGGCGGCCGCGTCGGCGACCGGCCGCAGCGTGCTCAGCGGGTCGATGCCGGTCTGGTCGTCCAGCATGGCCAGCTCGGCGTCCCGGTCGGGGTAGCCCATCGACACCCGCGCGGTGAAGCGGTCGCGCTGGGCCTCGGGGAGGGGATAGGTGCCCTCCATCTCGATCGGGTTCTGGGTGGCCACGACCATGAACGGCCGCGCCAGCTCGTAGCTGACGCCGTCGACGGTGACCTGCCGCTCCTCCATGCACTCCAGCAGCGCCGACTGGGTCTTGGGCGAGGCGCGGTTGATCTCGTCGGCGACGACGACGTTGGCGAACACCGCCCCCGGCTTGAACTCGAACTCGCGGGACTCCTGGTCGTACACCGCCACGCCGGTCACGTCGCTCGGCAGCAGGTCGGGGGTGAACTGGATGCGGCGCACGCTGGCGTCGATCGATCCGGCCAGCGCCTTGGCCAGCGTCGTCTTGCCGACGCCGGGGACGTCCTCCACCAGTAGGTGGCCCTCGGCCAGCAGCACCACCAGGGACAGCCGGACGAGGTCGCTCTTGCCGCGCACGACGCGCTCCATGGCGGCGGCGATCCGGGCGCCGGTGGCGGCGACGTCGACCGCGGGGACGGGCCGGTACACGTCGGTCACCGGCTCACGGTACGTGGCGGAGGCCACCTGCGGCCGGTCCCGGACGCGGCGGCCCGGGCCCCGCATCCTCGGTGCTGCCCGCACGCCGGCGGAGGGTCGCGGTAGGGGAGCGCCTCCGCCCGGGAATCGCGCCCCGGCCCCACCGCGCCCCACCTCCGGCCCCACCGCGCCCCACGGTCGCCCCCACCCGCCCCCACCCCGCCCCCGCGGCGGCCCTCCGGGGCTCCACCGGGCCCGATCCGGCCGGATCGGGGGCCCGGCAGAGGGGGCCCGGGCGGCCGCGGCGGCGTCCCCGGGTCCGGGCGGCCAGCACCGTGCGCCGGGCCGGTGACCTGCACGGGGACCGGTGGGGGAAAGCGGTCACGACATGGCGTCAGGTGGTGTCCAGTGGGGGCCAGTGGGTTACTGTGTGGCCCGGTGGGGAGGTAGGGCCCGTCCCGGGTCCCCGCGGGAAGTCAGGGAGGACGACATGGGGGAGGTGGTCCGGTGTTCGTCGGCAGCTACCCGTTGCGCCTCGACGAGAAGGGCCGGCTCGCGCTCCCCGTCCGCTTCCGCGACCTCGTGGGCGACGGCATGGTGATCAAGAAGGGCCAGGAGCGCTGCGTCTACGGCCTCACCATGGCCCGGGTCGCCGAGCAGAGCCGCACCGCCGCCGCCATGGCGCCGTCCGACACCGCCGAGGCCCGCATGCGGGCCCGCATGAGCTTCGGCTCGATGGTCGAGGTCGAGCCCGACAAGACCGGCCGCATCACCATCCCGGCGAGCCTGCGCGAGTACGCCGGCCTGGACCGGGACGTCGTCGTCGTCGGCGTCGACACCCGGTTCGAGATCTGGGACGCCGCCATGTGGGACTCCTACGTGGCCGAGCAGGAAGCCGCCTACGCCGCGATGGAGAGCGAGGGGATGCCGACCCTGTCCTGAGCCGCACCGCCCAGCGACTTCCTCCGCACCCCCCGACCGAGCCGTCTTCCCTGCGGCTCGACCGGCCCGGCCCGAGTCGCCTTCCCCGCGACTCGGTCCTCCCGCGGAGCCCGCCGACTTCCCTCGGCACGTCGCGATCCGGCCCCGGCCGGACCCCGGCGGACTCCGGCGCCCCCGCGGAGCCCCTCCTGACGCACTTCCCCGGCGCCAGGCGAACGCTCCGCGGGGCGCCCGAGACCGCCCCCTGCACCTCAGGCCCCACCGGCACCAGCCGATCCGCGACCCGCCCGGCCGCTGACCCCGCCGACGCCGCGCTCCGCGCCACCATGGGACGAGCCCGCACACGACCCGTTCGAGGAGCAGTCGACGATGAGCAGCAGCGCGGTGCACGTCCCCGTGCTCCTCGAGCGCGTGACCGAGCTGCTCGCTCCCGCCTGCGCCGCCCCCGGGGCCGTGCTCGTCGACGCCACGCTCGGGCTCGCCGGTCACTCCCTCGCGATGCTCGACGCCCATCCGGGGCTCCGCCTGATCGGCCTGGACCGCGACCCCGACGCCCGCGCGGAGGCCGCCCGCCGGATCGCCGCCGCCGGTCACGCCGACCGCGCCACCCTCGTGCCGGCCGTCTTCGACGAGCTGCCGCAGGTGCTCGACTCCCTCGGGATCGACGAGGTCCAGGGCATCCTGTTCGACCTCGGCGTCTCCTCCCTGCAGCTGGACCGCCCCGACCGCGGGTTCAGCTACTCCGCCGACGCCCCCCTCGACATGCGCATGGACCCCACCGTCGGCCGCACCGCCGCCGACGTGGTGAACACCTACAGCGCCGGCGAGCTCGCCCGCGTGCTGCGGGTCTACGGCGAGGAGCGCTTCGCCGGCCGGATCGCCTCGGCCATCGAGCGGGAGCGCCGCCGCGAGCCCTTCACGCGGACCGCCCGGCTGGCCGAGCTCGTGCGCTCCGCCATCCCGGCGGCCACGCGGCGCACCGGGGGCCACCCCGCCAAGCGGACCTTCCAGGCGCTGCGCATCGAGGTCAACGACGAGCTCGGCGTGCTCGAGCGCGCGCTCCCGGCCGCCCTGGACGCGCTGGCCGTGGGCGGTCGCGTCGTCGTCATCACGTTCCACTCCCTCGAGGACCGGATCGTCAAGCAGGTGCTGGCCGCCGGCGCCGCCGACCGGACCCCGCCCGAGTTCCCGGTGCCCGTGCCCGAGCTGGCCCCCGTCCTGCGGCTGGTCACGCGCGGCGGCGAGGCGCCGTCGGACGCCGAGGTGGCGGCCAACCCGCGGTCGGCCTCGGCGCGCGTCCGCGCGGCCGAGCGGGTCCGGCGGGCGGCATGAGCGCGGCGGCACGGGCGCCCCGGCCCGAGGACGACGGCGCCCGTTCCGGCAGCCCGCGGGCGGCGCGCCCGGCACCGCGCACCGGCACGCCCCGCACCGGCACGCCCCGCTCGGGCACGCCCCGCTCCGGCACGCCCCGCAGCGGTACGCCCCGCGCGGCCGCCGCCCGCCCCGCGGCGCCCCGGCCCACCCCCGAGGCCGCCACCCCCGCCACCCCCGCGCCGCGGCCGGCCACCGGCCCGCGGCCGGCGGTGGCCCCGGTCCGGGGGCGCGCGCACACCGCCCCCGTGCGGGCCGGTGCGCTGCGCACCCGCCCCTCGCGCCCGGTCCCGCGCGAGGCGCCGGCACCCGTCGTGGCCGAGCCGCGCCGCCGGTCGGTGGTGGGCGCGGGCACCGGGCGCCGCGCCCCGTTCGTGCTCCTGATCGTGGGCCTGCTGCTGGGCACGACGCTGGCCCTGCTGTTCCTCAACACGGCGATCGCGGTGAACTCGCTGAACGCCACCGAGCAGCGCGCGGAGAACGTCGAGCGCGTCCAGCGGCTCGAGCGGCTGGAGCAGCAGGTGATCGCCGCGGGCACGCCGGCCGCGCTGGCGGAGGCCGCGGCGGCGGCGGGGCTCGTCCCCGCCGGGACCGCCGGTCACCTCGTCCTCGCCCCGGACGGGACCGGGACGCTGCGCGGCGTCCCGGTGCCCGCCGAGGCCCCGCCGCCGCCGGTCCCGCCGCCCGGCGCCGGGGGCTGAGCGTGTCCTCCCCGCACCGCCCGCCCCCCGGCCGGCGGGCCGGCGACCGCCCCGCTCCGCGGCGCGCCCCGCGCACCGGCGCGCCCGAGTCCCCGCGGGCGACCGGCGCCTTCGTGCCCCGCCGCGCCGCCGGCCGCCGCCGCCGCGCCACGCTCCCCGTGCTGCCCGCGCGCGGCCTGCGGGTCGGCATGGCCTTCATCGCCGCCGCGCTCCTGCTGGTCACCGGCAAGCTGGTGCTGCTCCAAGGGGTCGACGGCGGGGAGTACGCCGAGGCCGCGTCCCAGGCCCGGCTGCGCACCGACGACATCGCCGCGCTGCGCGGGCAGGTCCTCGACCGCGACGGCGATCCCCTCGCCTACACCGTGGCCGCCTCGCTCGTCGTCGCCGATCCGCTGCTCGTCAGCGATCCGCAGCGGACGGCGCTGGCACTGACGACCCTGCTCGACGTCCCCGTGTCCGACCTCACCGAGCTGCTCTCGCGCGACGGCCGGTACGTGCAGCTGGCCCACCAGGTCAGCACCGAGACCGTCGGCGCCATCGAGGAGCTCGAGCTGCCCGGCATCCGCTTCGAGGACGAGCCGGTGCGCCTGTACCCGGCCGGATCCGTCGGGGGCCAGGTGGTCGGCTTCGTCGGCCGGGACGGCGCCGGGCTGGCCGGGATCGAGCAGCGCTTCGACGAGCAGCTGGCCGGCACCGACGGCGAGCGGCGCGTGGAGGTCGGCAGCGGCGGCAATCCCATCCCCTCGGGCATCGACGAGTCGACGCCGGCCGTCGACGGCGGCACGGTCCGGCTGACCCTCGACGCCGACGTCCAGTTCGTCATGGAGCAGCGGCTGGCGCAGGCCTGCTCCGACGGCGCGACCACGCGCGCCTCCGCCGTCGTCCTCGACGTGCACACCGGTGAGGTCGTCGCGATGGGCAGCTGCCCCGGCTACGACCCCGGAGCGGCCCGCAGCACCGACCCCGACCTCCTCGGCAACCCCGTGGTCTCCCAGGTGTTCGAGCCCGGCTCGGTCATGAAGGCCGTCACGCTGGCCGGGGCGATCGAGGAGGGGCTGGCCACTCCCGAGACGGTGCTGACCGTCCCGGGACACATCCAGGCCGGCGACGTCGTCGTCACCGACGCCCACGACCACGAGCCGGTCGACTGGACGGTGACCGGCATCCTCGCCAAGTCCAGCAACGTCGGCACGATCATGCTGGCCCGCCAGCTGGGCGACGAGCGCCTCGAGGAGTACCTGCGGGCGTTCGGGATCGGCGGGAGGACCGGCATCGAGCTGCCCGGCGAGAGCGCCGGCATCCTCGAGCCCGCCGAGGACTGGACGGCGAGCCGCGCGGCGAACGTTCCCATCGGGCAGGGCGTCTCGGTCACCACCCTGCAGATGGCCTCGGTCTACCAGGCGATCGCCAACGGCGGCGTCCGCATCGACCCCCGCCTGGTCTCCTCGGTCACCGCGGCCGACGGCACCGTGACCCCGGCCGAGCGCCCGCAGCCCACCCGGGTGATCGGCGAGGAGACCGCGGCCGACCTCGCCTACATGCTCGAGGCGGTCGTCGGCCCCGGCGGCACGGCGCCCCTCGGCGAGGTCGACGGCTTCCGCGTCGCCGGCAAGACCGGCACCGCCCAGCGGGCCAACCCCGAGTGCGGCTGCTACACCGGCGGCGGCTACGTGACCACGTTCGTCGGCTTCGCTCCCGCCGACGACCCGCAGTACGTCGTCGCGGTCGACCTCGAGCGCCCGACCAGCTCGGCCGAGGGCGGCCAGGTCGCCGCGCCCGTGTTCGCCGACGTGATGCGGTACGTGCTCACCGCGGCCGGCGTCGTCCCCTCGGGCACCGGTCGTCCCGAGTTCGACCTCACCGGGTGAAGGACCCCCGTGCCCCCCACGCCACGCTCCGCGCGGCGCGGGGCGCTGCACGGGAGCCGCTCGAGCCTTCCGTGCCGTGCGCGGGTCTCGTCGTGATCGCCGGTAGATTGGAGCCCCGTGACCCCGACCGCGCCCGGGGCGGCGCCCCGGCCCGCGGGCACCGCGCCGCTGTCCCTCGCCGAGCTGGCCGACCTCGTCGGCGCCCCCGTGCAGGGCGATCCGGCGACGACGGTCACCGGCGTCACGCTCGCCTCCACCGACGTGCACGCCGGTGACCTCTACGCCGCGCTGCCGGGTGCCCGCACCCACGGGGCGGCCTACCTGGCCGACGCCCTGGCCGCCGGGGCCGTCGCGGTGCTCACCGACCCCGCCGGCCACGCGGCGGTGACCGATCCCGCGCTGCCGGTCCTGGTCGTCGACGACCCCCGCGCCGTGCTCGGCGCGGTGGCCGCCCGGGTGTACGGCGAGCCGGCCCGCCGGATGCAGGTCGTCGGCATCACCGGCACCAACGGCAAGACGACGACGGCCTACCTGGTCGAGGCCGGGCTGGCCGCCGCCGGCCGCGGCACCGGGCTGATCGGCACGGTGCAGACCCGGACCCGCCTCCCCGGCGCCGAGCCGACCGCCCTCCCCAGCGCCCGGACCACCCCCGAGGCGCCGGTCCTGCACGCCCTGCTGGCCGGCATGGCCGCGTCCGGCGTCGAGGTCGTCGTCATGGAGGTGTCCAGCCACGCGCTCGTGCTCGGCCGCGTCGGCGGCGTGCCCTTCACCGCGGCCGGCTTCACCAACCTCAGCCAGGACCACCTGGACTTCCACCGCGACCTCGAGGACTACTTCCTCGCCAAGGCGCTGCTGTTCGACGGCCGCGCCGGCGTCGAGGTGGTCGACGTCGACGACGCCCACGGCCGCCGGCTGACGGGCATGCTCGAGGGACGGCGCCCCGTGACCGTGGCGAGCTCCGGCGAGCACCCCGCGGACTGGACCGCGTCGGACGTCACCGTCGCTCCCGACGGAGGCTCCGCCTTCACCCTGCGCGGTCCCGGCGGCCGCACCTGGCCCGCCCGCGTGCGGCTGCCCGGGCGGTTCAACGTGGCCAACGCGGTGCTCGCCGTCGCCCTGCTCGACGCCGTCGGCGTGCCGGTCGAGACCGCGCTGCGCGGCATCGCCGACACCGTGGTGCCCGGCCGGATGGAGCCGGTGGACGCCGGCCAGCCGTTCGTCGCCGTCGTCGACTACGCCCACACCCCCGATGCGGTGGCCACCGCGCTGCACGCCCTGCGTGGCGCCACCGCCGGCCGGGTGATCACCGTGCTGGGCTGCGGCGGTGACCGCGATCCCGGCAAGCGGCCGGCGATGGGTGCCGCCGCCGCCGAGGGCAGCGACCTGCTCGTGGTCACCGACGACAACCCCCGCTCCGAGGAACCCGCGGCGATCCGGGCCGCGATGATCGCCGGCGTGCCCGCAGGCCGGCGGGCGGCGGTCCTGGAGGTCGGCGACCGGCGGGCGGCCATCGCCGAGGCCGTCGCGCGGGCCCGGCCCGGGGACACGGTGCTGGTCGCGGGCAAGGGGCACGAGACGGGCCAGGAGGTCGCCGGTGTGGTGACGCCCTTCGACGACCGCGTGGTGCTGCGCGAGGTCCTGACCCGGGTGGGCGCCCCGTGATCGCCCTGACGCTGCGGGAGGTCGCCGAGGCGGTCGGCGGCCGGCTGACCGGCGGCGCGCCCGACGCCCCGGTGGCCGGCGCGGTGACCATCGACTCGCGCACCGTGGCCGCCGGCGACCTGTTCGTGGCGCTGCCCGGCGAGCGGGTGGACGGGCACGACTTCCTCGTCGCCGCGGCGGCGGCCGGCGCCGCGGGGGCGCTGACCACCCGACCCGACGACGCGCTGCCGTGCGTGGTCGTCGACGACGCCGTGGCCGCCCTGGGCCGCCTCGCCGCCGCGGTGCACGGCCGGCTCGTCGGCCACGGCCTGGTGACGCTGGGCATCACCGGGTCCTCCGGCAAGACCTCCACCAAGGACCTCCTCGGCCAGGTGCTGGCCGAGGCCGGGCCCACGGTCAGCCCGCCGGGTTCGTTCAACAACGACATCGGCCTGCCGCTCACGGTGCTGTCGGCCGACGCCTCGACCCGCTACCTGGTGCTGGAGATGGGCGCGCGCGGGCCCGGCCACATCGCCCGGCTGTGCGCGGTGGCCCGGCCACGGATCGGCGTCGTCCTCAACGTCGGGTCCGCGCACCTGGGCGAGTTCGGCTCGCCGGAGGGCACCGCCCGCGCCAAGGGCGAACTCGTGGAGGCGCTGCCGGCCGACGGCACCGCCGTCCTGAACGCCGACGACCCGCGCGTGCTCGGCATGGCCCCGCGCACCCGCGCGCGGGTGCTCACCACCGGCCGGGCGGACGACGCCGAGGTGCGCGCCACCGACGTGCGGCTCGACGGCGAGGGCCGGGCCTCCTTCACCCTCGCCGCAGCCGGCGAGCGGCACCCCGTGGCGCTGCAGGTCGTCGGCGAGCACCAGGTCGCCAACGCCCTGTCCGCCGCCGGGGCCGCCCTGGCCGCGGGCATGGCCCCGGCCGCGGTGGCGCGCGCGCTCTCGGCCGCCGGGGCGCGCAGCCGCTGGCGGATGGAGGTCACCCGCCGGCCGGACGGCGTCGTGGTGGTCAACGACGCCTACAACGCCAACCCGGAGTCGATGCGGGCCGCGCTCGCCGCGCTGGCCGGGATGGCGGGCACCCGCCGCGTCGCCGTCCTGGGCGCGATGGGGGAGCTGGGACCGGCCGCGGCCGCGGAGCACGAGCGGCTCGGCCGCGACGCGGTCGCCGCGGGCGTCGATGTGATCGTTGCCGTGGGCCCCGATGCGGTAGGGATAGCGACCGGGGCCCGCGCCGCGGGTGCCCGGGACCGAGAGGGGTCGGTGCACGTGCCGGACCGGGCTGCCGCCCGCGCGCTTCTGACGGAGGTGCTCGTGCCCGGCGACGTGGTGCTGGTCAAGGCCAGCCGTGCCTACGGGCTGGAACTGCTCGCCGCCGATCTGCTCTCCGCGGGGACGGCCGCGTGAAGTCCGTCCTCATCGCCGGCGCCTTCGGCCTGGTGTTCTCCATCCTGGCCACGCCGATGGCGGTGCACCTGTTCCGCCGCAAGGGCTTCGGCCAGGAGATCCGCGACGACGGGCCCGAGACGCACCTGGCGAAGAAGGGCACGCCCACGATGGGCGGCACCGTCATCGTCGGCGCGACCGTCGGCGGCTACCTGGTCGCGCACCTGTTCCTGCTCGGCCAACCCGGCCGCGGCGTCACCGCGACCGGGCTGCTGCTGCTGTTCCTCATGGTGGGGCTGGGCACCGTCGGTTTCCTCGACGACTACCTCAAGATCCGGTACCGGCGCAGCCTCGGGCTGAACAAGACCGCCAAGCTGGTCGGCCAGCTCGTCGTCGGGCTCACCTTCGCGATCCTGGCGATGAACTTCCCGGACGACGGCGACGTCACCCCGGCCTCGACGTTCGTGTCCTACGTCCGCGACATCGCGCCGCTGGCCCTCGGGCCGATCCTGTTCGTGGTCCTGGCCTACCTGTTCATCGCCGGGTTCTCCAACGCGGTGAACCTCACCGACGGCCTCGACGGGCTGGCCGCCGGCGCCTCGGCGATGGTGTTCGGCTCCTACGTCGTCATCTCGTTCTGGCAGTTCACCCACGACTGCTCCACCGCGGCGGTCGAGGGCTGCTACGAGGTGCGCGACCCGCTGGACGTCACCCTGGTCGCGGTCGCGGCCATGGGCGCGTGCCTGGGCTTCCTCTGGTGGAACACCAGCCCGGCCAAGATCTTCATGGGCGACACCGGCTCCCTGGCCCTGGGCGGGTTGCTGTCGGGGCTGGCGATCGTCACCCGCACCGAGCTCCTGCTGGTCGTCCTCGGCGGGCTCTTCGTGGCGGTGACGCTGTCGGTGGTGATCCAGGTGGCCTTCTTCCGGGCGACCCGCCGGCGGGTGTTCCGGATGGCCCCGCTGCACCACCACTTCGAGCTGGCCGGCTGGCAGGAGAACACCGTCATCGTGCGGTTCTGGCTCGTCACCGGCATGGCCGTGGCCTTCGGGCTGGGCCTGTTCTACGCCGACTGGCTGTCGTTCACCGGCCTGTGAGGACTGTCCGGGGTCCCGCAGGTCACTCGCCACCCACGCGACACGCCCGCATGCTCCCCGCCGCGGCGTCCCGCAGCGGCCACGATGGCGGGATGGACCCCACCGCAGGTCGGGCCGCGACCGGCCGCGCCCGCGCGGCGTCCGCCACCGAGCCCCCCGCGCGCGGCGGCCGGGCCGCCGGCCGCGGGCGCACCCTCGCGCTGCCGCCGTGGCTCGACGGACCGATGACCAGCTGCCACCTGGTCATCGGCGCGGCCGGGATGCTGCTGGCCATCGGCCTGGTCATGGTGTTCTCCGCCTCGGCCATCGAGGCCGCGCTCGCCGACCAGCCCGCCTGGCGGCCGGGCGTCGAGCAGGTGGTGTTCGCCCTGATCGGCCTGGTCGCCCTCCTGGTCGCGGTGCGGCTGCCGACCGCGGTGCTGCGGCGCTGGGCGCCGATCGCGCTGCTCGCCGTGCTGGCGCTGCTGCTGCTGGTCGCCGTCCCCGGGATCGGCACCGAGCTCAACGGCTCGCGGGCCTGGTTCGACCTGGGCTTCACCAACTTCCAGCCGTCGGAGGCGGGCAAGCTCGTCTTCGCGCTGTGGGGGGCGCACGTCCTCGCGCTGCGGGCGAGCTACCTCACCGTCCCGAGCCTGCTCGTGCCGCTGCTGCCGGTGTTCGTGGTCATCTGCGGGCTGCTCATGCTCGAGCCGGACTTCGGCGCGACGGTGACGATGGGCCTGGTCCTCGCCGGCCTGCTGCTCGCCGCCGGCGCGCCCTGGCGGGTCTGGGCCGGCCTGGGCGCGATCGGCGTCGCCGGGGTGCTCCTGCTCGTCACCACCTCGGCCTACCGGCTGGAGCGCTGGACCTCGTTCCTGAACCCCGAGGCCGACCCCACCGACTCCGGGTTCCAGGCCATCCGCGGCTTCTACGCCCTCGCCACCGGCGGCTTCTGGGGCGTGGGTCTGGGCAACAGCGCCATGAAGTGGAACCTGCTGCCCGAGGCGGAGTCGGACTACATCTTCGCGATCATCGGCGAGGAGATGGGCTTCCTCGGCTGCCTGGTCGTGATCACCCTGTACGGGGTGCTGGCCTACGCGGGGTTCCGCATCGCCCGGCGCTCGGCGGACCGGTTCGTGCAACTGGCCTGCGTCGCCATCACCGTGTGGCTGGTCGGCCAGGCGGCGATGAACATGGGGTACGTGGTGGGTCTGGGTCCGGTCACCGGGGTGACGCTGCCGCTGGTGTCCGCCGGCGGCACGTCGCTGGTGCTCACGCTGTTCATCGTCGGCCTGCTCATCCGCTTCGCGCGCTCCGAGCCCGACGCGATCGAGTACCAGCGGCAGCGCCGGGCCGGCCGGCTGGCGCGGCTGCTGCTGCCGGTGCCGGCGCACGCCGTCGACCCGGTCCGCTCGCGCAGCCGGCGCCGCCCGGCCCCCGAGGCCCGCCCCGCCGGCCCCGACCGGGGCTCCGCCGGGCGGACGGTCGTGCGCGTCCCCGCGCCCGCGGACGCCGGCACCCGCCCGCCCCGCGACCGGGGCCCGGTGCCCCGCGAGCGGCGCGGTCCGGCCGACCGGTCCCGCGCCGGCGAGGCCCGCCGGCAGCCACCGCCGCGGGCCCGCGCCGCGGCGCCCGACGCCCCCCGGCGGCCCCGGTGAGCGCGGCCGGCGGACCGGTCGGCGTCGTCCTGGCCGGCGGCGGCACCGGCGGGCACATCGAGCCGATGCTCGCCCTCGCCGACGCCCTGCTGCGCCGCGCGGGCGCGGTGCCCGGCGGGATCCGGATCACCTGCCTGGGCACCGCGCGGGGGATGGAGACCCGGCTGGTGCCGGCCCGCGGCTACGACCTGCGGCTGATCCCGCCGGTCCCGCTGCCGCGCAGGCCCACCCTCGACCTGCTCCGCGTGCCTGGGCGGCTGATCGGGGCGGTCCGGGAGACGCGCGGGCTCCTGGACGACCTCGGCGCCGACGTCGTCGTCGGGTTCGGCGGGTACGTCGCGCTGCCGGCCTACCTGGCCGCCCGGGGGCGGCGGGGGCGGTCGGAGCGGTCCGGGACCCCGGTCGTCGTGCACGAGCAGAACGCCCTGCCGGGCCTCGCCAACCGCATCGGGGCGCGCATCGCGGCGCGGGTGGCCGTCACCGTCCCCGGCACGCCGCTGCGCCGGGCCGAGCACGTGGGCATGCCCCTGCGGACGGCGATCAGCTCGCTGGACCGCCCGGCGCGGCGGGCAGAGGCCCGGGCCGCCTTCGGACTGGACGCCGACCGGCCGACGCTGCTGGTGTTCGGCGGCTCCCAGGGCGCCGCGTCGCTCAACCGCGCCGCGGCCGGGGTCGCCGACGCGCTCACCGCCGCCGGGATCCAGGTCCTGCACGCCCGCGGCCCCAAGAACACCGACGTGACGGTGCCGGCCCGCGCGGCGGGTCAGGCGCCGTACGTCGTCGTCGACTACCTGGAGCGCATGGACCTCGCCTACGCCGCCGCGGACCTGGCACTCTGCCGGGCGGGGGCGGTGACCGTCGCCGAGCTGTCGGCCGTCGGCCTGCCCGCGGCGTTCGTGCCGCTGCCCATCGGCAACGGCGAGCAGCGCCGCAACGCGCTGCCCGTGGTCGACGCCGGGGGAGGGGTGCTGGTGGAGGACGCCGAGCTCTCCTCGGGCTGGATCGCCGAGCACCTCGTCCCGCTGCTCACCGAGCCGTCGGCCCTGGCCGCCTACGCCGCGCACGCGGCCGCGGTCGGCGTGCCCGACGCCGACGAGCGGCTGGCCGACATCGTGCTCGAGGTGGCCGGCGCCGCGGGCCCCGGGGGCGCGCCGTGAGCGCCGCGGCGGTGGCCGCCTGGAAGGACCCCATTCCCGCGCTGGCCGACCTGGGCGCGGTGCACTTCGTCGGCATCGGCGGCGCCGGCATGAGCGGCATCGCCCGCATCATGCTGGCCCGCGGCGTCCGGGTCTCGGGCAGCGACCGGCGGGACACCCCGACGCTGCTGGCGCTGCGGGCGCTGGGCGCGCGGGTGGCGCTGGGGCACGCCGGGGAGAACCTCGGCGACGCCGACACCGTCGTCGTCTCCACCGCGATCCGGGAGGACAACCCGGAGCTCGCCGCCGCCCGCGAGCGCGGGCTGCGCGTGCTGCCCCGGGCGGTGGCGCTGGCCGCCGTCATGGCCGGCCGGCGCAGCGTCGCGGTCGCCGGCACGCACGGCAAGACCTCGACCACGTCGATGCTCACCGTCGCCGTGCAGGCCTGCGGCGTGGACCCGTCCTTCGCGATCGGCGGCGACCTCAACGAGTCGGGCAGCAACGCCCATGCGGGCGAGGGCGACGTCTTCGTGGCCGAGGCCGACGAGAGCGACCGCTCGTTCCTGCTGCTGGCCCCGCACGGCGCGATCGTGACCAACGTGGAGGCCGACCACCTGGACAACTACGGCGACCTGGCCGCCGTGGAGGAGGCCTTCGACCGGTTCCTCGGCACGGTCGACCCCGACGGCTTCGTGGTCCTGTGCGCCGACGACCCCGGGTCCGCGCGGCTGCGCGGGGTGCCCGTGACGGCCCGGGTGCGGACCTACGGCACCGCCGCGGACGCGGACCTGCGCCTGGTCGACATCGAGGTCGGCAGCGAGACGACCAGCTGGACGGCGGTCCTGGACGGCGAGCCGCTGGGACGCGTCAGCATCCGGCTGCCGGGGGAGCACATGGCCCGCAACAGCGCGGCCGCGCTGCTCGCCGGCCTGGAGCTCGGGCTGCCCGCGGCGGAGCTGATCGGCGGGCTGGGCCGGTTCGGCGGCGTGCACCGCCGGTTCGAGCTCAAGGGCGTCGCCGGCGGGGTCCGCGTCTACGACGACTACGCCCACCACCCCACGGAGGTGCGCGCCCAGCTGCATGCCGCCCGGGCGGTGGCGGGGGAGGGGCGCGTCGTCGTCGCCTTCCAGCCGCACCTCTACAGCCGCACCCGGGAGTTCGCGGCCGGGTTCGGCGAGGCGCTGGGGCTGGCCGACGAGGTCGTGGTCATGGACGTCTACGGCGCCCGCGAGGACCCGGTGCCCGGCGTGACCGGGGCGATGGTCGCCTCCGCGGTGCCGCTGCCGGCGGGCCGGGTGCACTTCGAGCCCTCGTGGTCGGCCACCGCGCCGGCCCTGGCCGGGCGCGCCCGGCCCGGTGACCTCGTGATCACCATGGGCGCCGGCAACGTCTCGATGGTCGGCCCCGAGGTACTCGCGGCGCTGGCCGCGCGGGAGGCGGAGCAGGCCCCGGGTCCCGACGACCCGGCCGCGGACCGGTGAGCCGCGCCGCCACCACCCGCGACCGGCTGCGCGGGACGCCGCCCGAGGCCGCCCGTCGCCCCGCGCGGACGCCGCGCCCCTCCCGCCCGGCCGACCCGCGCCGCCGGCTGGTGATCCGCATCGGGCTCGCCGTCACCGCCGTCGCCGTCGCGGTGTGGGTGGTGTGGGGGAGCCCGTTGCTGGCCGTGTCGACCGTTCGGGTGGACGGCGCCGGCTCGCTGACCGCGGACCAGGTCCGCGCCGCCGCCGGTGTGGCCGAGGGGACGCCGCTGCTGCGGGTCGACGTCGACGCCGCTGCCGCCCGCGTCGCCCGGCTGCCCCAGGTGGCCTCGGTGCAGGTGACCCGCGGCTGGCCGCAGACGGTGGTGATCACCGTCGAGGAGCGCGTGCCGGTCGCCGTGGTGGAGCAGGCGGGCACCCGCTCGCTGGTGGACGCCGGGGGTGTGTTGTTCGACACCGTCACCGGCGAGGCCCCGGACGGCGTGGTGCCGCTGGAGGTCGCCACCCCGGGACCCGAGGACGCGGCGACGCGCGCCGGGCTGGCCGCGCTGGTGGAGCTGCCCCGCGACGTGCGCGCCCGGGTCGGCGCCGTCGCGGCGCGCTCGGGCAACGACGTGACGCTGGTGCTCACCGATGGGACGACCGTGCTGTGGGGAACCGCGGCGGACTCCGCCGAGAAGGCCGACGTGCTGGTCGCCCTGCTCGACCAGGTCGCCGCCGGGGCCCTGGACCCGGCCGCGACGATCGACGTCAGCACGCCCGACGCCGTCGTCCTCCGCTGACGCGCGCCGTCCCGACCGCCCCGCCGGCCCCGCCCCGATCCGGGCAATTCCGCGCTTCTGCCCGGGGCAACTTCGCGCTTCTGCACCGCGCAATTCCGCGCTTCTGCACGGTTCCGGTCACAGCCCGTCGCGCGGCGCCTCCGACCCGTTCCGAGGGGCGGTCACGGCGACACGCAGGCGACTCCCGACACGCCCGGACCGGAAAAGGATCTGCGCGGGCCGGCGCTTCGGCGGGTCGGGCAGGTCAAGCCGGACCTGAGACGGATCAACCGCGGGTCGTCACGATCAGTGGTGCTGATGTGACCAACGGGTCGTAGGGGATCGATGAGATCGCGCCGATGCGACACGCCGGGCCGGGGGCGGTGCTTGTAGCGCCCCTCGCGACCCACCTAACTTCGTCCGCGTCGACCCAGTTGACATAACTATAAGGCTTTACTTGAGGATGAGGGTCGAGGTCGGGAGCCCCAACATGACACCTCCGCACAACTACCTCGCGGTCATCAAGGTCGTCGGCATCGGCGGCGGCGGGGTGAACGCGGTCAATCGGATGATCGAGGTCGGCCTCAAGGGGGTCGAGTTCATCGCCATCAACACCGACGCCCAGGCCCTGCTGATGAGCGACGCCGACGTCAAGCTGGACGTCGGCCGCGAGCTCACCCGTGGGCTGGGCGCCGGCGCGCAGCCCGACGTCGGCCGGCAGGCCGCCGAGGACCACCGCGAGGAGATCGAAGAGGTGCTCAAGGGCGCCGACATGGTCTTCGTGACGGCGGGCGAGGGCGGCGGCACCGGCACCGGTGGCGCCCCCGTCGTGGCCTCGATCGCCCGGAAGCTCGGCGCGCTCACCATCGGCGTCGTCACCCGGCCGTTCTCCTTCGAGGGGAAGCGGCGGGCCGTGCAGGCCGAGTCGGGGATCGAGGAGCTGCGCAACGAGTGCGACACGCTCATCGTCATCCCCAACGACCGGCTGCTCCAGCTCGGCGACCGGAACGTCAGCGTGATGGACGCCTTCCGCACCGCCGACCAGGTGCTGCTGTCCGGCGTGCAGGGCATCACCGACCTCATCACCACGCCCGGCCTGATCAACCTGGACTTCGCCGACGTCAAGTCGGTCATGTCCGGTGCGGGCTCGGCGCTGATGGGCATCGGCAGCGCCCGCGGGGACAACCGGGCCCTGCTGGCCGCCGAGCAGGCGATCGCCAGTCCGCTGCTGGAGGCCTCGATGGAGGGCGCCCACGGCGTGCTCCTGTCGATCTCCGGCGGGTCGGACCTGGGCCTGTTCGAGATCAACGAGGCGGCCTCGCTCGTCTCCGACGCGGCGCACGCAGACGCCAACATCATCTTCGGCGCGGTCATCGACGACGCGCTCGGTGACGAGGTGCGGGTCACCGTGATCGCGGCCGGCTTCGACAGCGGCCGGCCCAGCGTCCGCAAGGACAGCGCCGCGACAACGGTCGCCACCGGTGCCCCCGCGGCCCCGCCGGCGGTCACGCCGCGGCCCGCTCCGGCCCCCCAGGCGGTCCGTCCGGTCGCTCCGGCGGCCACGGGGGAGCGGCTGGTCGGGCAGGTTCCGCCGGTCGCCCCGGCGCCCGCTCCGGCCCGGCCGGGCACGCCGGTCGCGGGCGGGATCACCGTTCCGCCCCTGCCGCCGATCTCCGGCTCGCCGGCCGGGAACGCCGCCGGACGGCGGCCGCTGTCGAGCGAGGACTTCGAGGAGGAGCTCGACATCCCGGAGTTCCTGCGCCAGTAAGGGGTCCCGGTAGCGTCGGGCCCATGACCTCCGTTCCGGCCGCTCCGTCGTCGGTACGACCCCGCAGGGTCGTCTCCGATCGGCGGGGCGGCCGGTCCGCGTCGCCCTACGACTCGTTCAACCTCGGCGCGCACGTCGGTGACGCGCCGGACGACGTCGCGGCCAACCGCGACCGGCTCGCTCGCGAACTCGGCGTCGCCGCCGACCGGCTGGTGTGGATGGACCAGGTGCACGGCACCGGCGTCACCGTGGTCGACGGCCCGGTGCCGGGGCCGCTGCCCGCGACGGACGCCGTCGTCACGGCGACCCCCGGCCTCGTGCTCTGCGTGCTGGTGGCCGACTGCGTGCCGCTGCTGCTCGCCGACGCCGACCGCGGCATCGTCGCCGCCGTCCACGCTGGGCGCGAGGGGCTGCGCCAGGGCGTCGTCCCCGCGGCGCTGTCGGCGATGGCGAGCCTGGGCGCCCGCGCGCGCAACGTCACGGCGCTGCTCGGCCCGGCCGTGTGCGGGGCCTGCTACGAGGTGCCCGAGCAGATGCAGGCCGACGTCGCCCGGGTGGCGCCCGCCGCCGCCGTCCGCACCCGGACGGGCACGACCGGGCTCGACCTGCGCGCCGGGGTCGACGAGGTGCTGCGCCGGGCCGGCATCCCCGAGGTCGTGCACGACCCGCGGTGCACGGTCGAGGACCGCACCCTGTTCTCCCACCGCCGCGACGGGGTCACCGGACGCCAGGCCGGCGTCGTCTGGCTCGGGTAGCACCCCCGTGACCGCGCTCGCCGAGAACCTGCGGGCGGTCCGCGCCAGGATCGACGCCGCCGCCCGGGCCGCCGGCCGGGACCCCGCGTCGGTGGGCCTGCTCGCCGTCAGCAAGACGTGGCCGGCCGCGGACGTCCGCGCCCTGGCCGCGCTCGGGCAGCACGACTTCGGCGAGAACCGGGCGCAGGAGCTGGCGACCAAGGCCGCGGAGCTGGCCGGCGTCGACCTCCGCTGGCACTTCGTGGGCCAGTTGCAGCGCAACAAGGCCGCCGCCGTCGCCCGGCTGGGCGCGGTCGTGCACTCGGTGGACCGGGCGTCGCTCGTCGGCGTCCTGGGCCGGTTGGGGGAGGAGAGCGGCCGGCCGGTCGAGGTGTACCTGCAGGTCGACCTCGGCGGCCCGGAGGGTGAGCTCGCCGCCCGCGGCGGTGCCCGGCCGGACGAGGTCCCCGCGCTCGCCGACGCCGTGGCCGCCCAGCCCGGCGTGCGCCTGCTGGGGCTGATGGCGGTGGCCCCCCGCGGCGAGGACCCGGCCGCGGCGTTCGGACGGCTGGCGGAGCTCTCCCGGCGGCTGCGGGCCGCCCACCCGGAGGCGGCGGGTCTGTCGGCGGGCATGAGCGGTGACCTCGAGGCCGCGGTGCAAGCCGGCAGCACGCTCGTGCGTGTCGGTACCGCGATCTTCGGCGATCGACCCCTAGCCTCCCCGTCAGATGCGACTCACCAGCCACGCGAGTCACACCAGTCACGCGGACCCCGAGGGTCCGAGTAGAGGGGGAGGTCCGATGGCCGGAGCCATGCGGAAGATGGGCATCTACCTCGGGCTCGTCGAGGACGACGACGCCCGCGCCTACGGCCGGTACGACGCCCGTCAGTCCGACGACCGCTACGACGATCGCCGGTACGGGCGCTTTCCGGAGGACGGCTACGACGACGCCCATCTCGTGGGCGCCGACGACCCGCGCTACGACTACTACGAGGAAGAGCTGCCGGCTCCCGAGCCGCAGGTGACCCCCGAGCCGGTGGCGCTGCGCCGCAGCGGGTCCACCCGCAACCTCGGTCTCGCCCCCGCGCCGGGCATCACGCCGGCGACCCGGCTGTCCTCGCCCTCGGGTGCCTCGGCCGGCGGTTCCGGCGGTGCCGCCGCGCAGGTCCGCGAGCCCGCGGTCGTGGTGACCCCCCAGCCGGCTCCCGCGCCGCAGCCCTACCGGATCACCACGCTGCACCCCCGCACGTACAACGAGGCCCGTCAGATCGGCGAGAGCTTCCGCGACGGCATGCCCGTGATCATGAACCTGACGGAGATGGACGACGCCGACGCGAAGCGGCTCGTCGACTTCGCTGCGGGTCTGTCGTTCGGGCTGCGCGGTAGTATCGAGCGCGTCACGGCGAAGGTCTTCCTGCTCAGTCCGCGGGACGTCGACGTGACCGCCGAGGACAAGGCGAAGATCCGCGAGGGCGGCTTCTTCAACCAGTCCTAGGCGCCGCCGGTCGCCCGTGACCGGCGGTGGACGCGGCACACCGGTGCCCCTGGACGATCGAGGACCGTGGCTCTCTTCTGGACGATCGTGTCATCGGTCCTGCTCGTCTTCCTCGTGCTGCTCTTCGCGCGCTTCGTGGTCGACTGGGTGATGGTGCTGGCCCGCAGCTGGCGCCCCTCGGGCCTGGTCGCGGCGGGCCTCGAGGTCGTCTACGCCGCCACGGACCCGCCGCTGAAGGCGGTCCGGAAGGTCATCCCACCGCTGAACCTGGGCGCCATCCGGCTGGACCTCGGGTTTATGGTGCTCCTGATCGCCGTGTTCATCCTGCGCGACATCACGCTCCGGCAAGCCGTGTAGGTCACGTGGATGTGATCTGCACAGTCCGTGGCGTCACCGCGCGTCGGGTGGCACTCGCCGCCGCTCGTCCAGAACGTCCCTGATCCCGCTGTCCGACCCGAGGTGAGCTAGTTGCCACTCACGCCTGCCGACGTCCACAACGTCGTCTTCAAGAAGCCACCGATCGGCAAGCGCGGCTACGACGAGGACGAGGTGGACGCCTTCCTCGACGTGGTCGAGGCGGAGCTCGCGCGGCTCATCGAGGAGAACAACGAGCTCCGCGCGAACACCGGCCGCACGCCCGCCGTCGCCGTGGAGAAGGCCGCCCCCGCGCCGGCACCCGCCCCCGTGCAGGCGCCCCCGCCGCCGGCCGCCGCGCCGCGCGAGGACGACAGCGCCCGCGCCTCCCGGATGCTGGCCCTGGCCACCGAGACGGCCGACCGGTACGTCAACGAGGCCAAGGCCCAGGCCGACGAGATGGTGTCCGGCGCCAAGACCTCCAGCGACCGCATGCTCACCGACGCCCGCGCCAAGAGCGAGCAGATGGTCAGCGAGGCCAAGATGCGGGCCGACACCATGATCAGCGACGCCCGCACGCGGGTGGACACCATGGAGCGCGAGGCCCGCGCCAAGGCCGCCGCCCTCGAGCAGGACGCGGAGCGCCGGCACACGGAGGTCGTCAGCGGCCTCGAGCAGAAGCGGAGCAGCCTCGAGCGCAAGATCGAGGAACTGCGGACCTACGAGCGTGAGTACCGCACCCGCCTGCGGTCCTACCTCGAGTCCCACCTGCGTGACCTGGACGGTCGCGGCTCGGCCGAGCCCGCCCCCGCCGGCCGGCAGAACCAGCACGCCTCCGCGTAAGCGGCAGCACGGCCTCCAGGAGGGCCCCCGGACCGACATGGTCCGGGGGCCCTCCTGCGTCTGCCGGGGGGTGTGCGTCGAGGGGCGATCGGCGTCCGTCCGCGGCTACAGTCGGGCCGTGATCTTGGCGGCCGGACTGTTGGTGCTCGCCGGGCTGGGCCTGTTCGTGGGCGGGCTGGCGACCGGGACGACGGGCTACTACTGGAGTTGCGTCGCGTGCTGCGCGGCGGCCGCCGTGCTGTTGATCGCGGTGCGGCTGCGCCCGGGATCACGCGCCGTCGCGGACGGCGGGACGGCGACCCGCGGGGCCGGCTCCATCGGTGCCGACCGCGCCCCGACCCGGTCGTCGGACCGCAGCCCGGCACGGTCGACCGACCGGGCGGCCGACGGTCCGCTCGCGGTGACCGCGGAGCGCGCGGGCCGGCACTCGGGTCCGGCCGACGTCTCCGACGCCGACGCGACCGCACGCCCGGCCGGGGAGGCGGTGACCCCGCCGGCAGAGCCGGCAGCCACGGCCGCGACGGACGCCGAGCCGGCCGGCGCGGTAACGCCGCCCGCCACCACCGGACCCGACGACGGCGACGACCCGCCCGAGGAGGACGTCGAGGTGACCGATCTCCTCCTGGTGGTGGACCTGCGCGACCAGGTGCTCGTGGTCGACGAGCACCCGCGCTACCACCTGGCCGACTGCTCCTGGCTCCGCGGCCGCGCCACCATCCCGCTGCCGGTGGCCGAGGCCCGCGGTGACGGCTTCAGCCCCTGCGCGGTCTGCTCGCCCGACCGGCACCTCGCCGACCTGGCCCGCGCCCGCAAGGCGGCCCGCCGGTAGTCGCCCGACCCCTCAGGCGCGGGCCACCCAGAAGCGCGACCCGTCGGGACCCTCGACGCCGGGCCCGTCGCCGGCGGTCGCCGGGAGCACCGACGACGCGAGCACCTCGGCCGCGACGCTGTCGGCGTGCTCGGTCAGCGCCCGGGCCAGGGCGCCGTCCGCCGTCCAGCGCAGCTCGATCCGGTCGCTGACCGCGAGCCCCGCGGCCTTGCGGGCCTCCTGCACCAGGCGGACGGCCTCGCGGACCAGGCCGGCGCGCTCGAGCTCGGGGGTCAGCGTGAGGTCCAGCGCCACGGCGAGGCCGCCGCCGCTGGCCACGGTCCAGCCCTCGCGCGGGGTCTCGGTGACGATCAGGTCGCCGTCCTCCAGCGCCACCGGCTGCCCGTCGACCACGACCGACGCGCCGCCGGCCCGGTACGCGGTCACCAGCGCCGGGGCGTCGGCCGCGGCCACGGCCTTCGCCACCGCCTGCACCTGCTTGCCCAGCCTCCGGCCGACCGCGCGGAAGTCGATCTTCACGCTGACGTCGACGAGCTCGCCCTCGACGGCGGACAGCTCGGTGAGCTCGAGCACGTTGAGCTCGTCGGCCACCTCGGCGACCAGGTCCCGCGGCAGCTGCGCCCACCCCGGCGCGGCGACCAGGGCGCGGGCCAGCGGCTGGCGGGTGCGCACCTTCGACGACGTGCGGGCCGAGCGGCCGAGCTCCACCAGCCGGCGGACCAGCGCGACCTGCTCGACCAGCTGCGGGTCGCGGGCCTCGGCGTCGGGCTGCGGCCAGGAGGCCAGGTGCACGGAGTCGACCTGCCCCTCCGCGGCGGCCCGACCGGGGACGACGGCCCGTGTCCAGACCTCGTCGGTCAGGAACGGGGTGAACGGCGCCATCAGCCGGGTCAGCCCGTCCAGCACCTCGTGGAGGGTGCCCAGCGCGGCCGGGTCGCCGTCCCAGAAGCGGCGGCGGGAGCGGCGCACGTACCAGTTGGACAGGTCGTCGACGAACTGCGCGAGCAGCCGGCCGGCGCCCTGGGTGTCGAAGTCCTCGAGCGCGGCGGTGACCTCTTCGGTGACCTGGGCGAGGGTGGCCAGCGCCCAGCGGTCCAGCAGCGGGCACTGCGCCCGGGGGGGAGCCGGGCTCGCGGCCGGGTCCCAGCCGTTGGTCTCCGCGTAGAGGGTGAAGAAGCTGGCGGTGTTCCAGTAGGTGAGCAACACCTTGCGGACGACCTCGGACAGCGTCTCGTGGCCCACCCGGCGGGCCGACCACGGCGAGCCGCCGGCCAGCATGAACCAGCGGACGGCGTCGGCGCCGTGCCGGTCCATGAGCGGGATCGGCTCGAGGATGTTGCCCAGGTGCTTGCTCATCTTGCGGCCGTCCTCGGCGAGGATGTGGCCCAGGCAGAGCACGTTCTCGTAGGAGTTCTCGCCGAACACCAGCGTGCCGACGGCCATCAGCGAGTAGAACCAGCCGCGGGTCTGGTCGATCGCCTCGCAGATGAACTGCGCCGGGTAGGCGGCCTCGAACTGCTCGTTGTTGCGGTGCGGCGCGCCCCACTGGGCGAAGGGCATGGAACCGGAGTCGTACCAGGCGTCGATCACCTGGGGCACCCGGCGGAAGGTGCCCTCCTCGCCGGGCAGGGTGAAGGTGACGTCGTCGATGAACGGCCGGTGCGGGTCGATGTCCGACACGTCCCGGCCGCAGAGCTCGGAGAGCTCGGCGAGTGATCCGACGGCCACCACGCGCGTCGGGTCCGCGTCGTTGCGCCAGATCGGCAGCGGCGTGCCCCAGTACCGGTCGCGCGACAGCGCCCAGTCGACGTTGTTGTGCAGCCAGTCGCCGTAGCGCCCCCACTGGATCGTCTCGGGGTACCAGCGGGTCTTCTCGTTCTCGGCCAGCAGCTGGTCCTTGACCGCGCTGGTCCGGATGTACCAGGACGGCTGCGCGTAGTACATGAGCGGCGTGTGGCAGCGCCAGCAGTGCGGATAGCTGTGCTCGTAGCGCTGCTCGCGCCACAGCACCCCGCGCTGCTGCAGGTCGACCACGAGCAGGTCGTCGGCGGCCTTGAAGAAGTGCCCGCCGACGAGCCCGACGTCGGCGAGGAAGTGCCCGGTGGAGTCGATCGGGTTCACCACGGGCAGGCCGTAGCCGCGGCAGACGGCGAGGTCGTCCGCGCCGAAGGCGGGGGACTGGTGCACCAGGCCGGTGCCGTCGTCGGTGGTGACGTAGTCGGCGAGGACGACGAAGTGCGCGTCGACCGGGCCGCCGTCGGGAGCCTCGGGGAACGCGACCAGCTCGAACGGCCGCTGGTAGTGCACCCGCTCCCAGTCGCGGCCGGTCGTGCGGGCCAGGACCTCGCGGGGGGTGTCGGCGCCGAGGACGGCGTCGACCAGCGGCTCGGCGAGGACGACGGTGCGCTCGCTGCCCTGGTGCGTCGTGCGGACGACGACGTAGGTGACCTCGGGGTGGACGGCGACCGCGGTGTTGGACGGCAGCGTCCACGGCGTCGTCGTCCAGACGAGCAGGTCGGCTTTGCCGGCCCACTCGCCGCTGGTGACCGGCAGGCTCACGTACACCGAGGGATCGGTGATCGACTCGTACCCCTGGGCGACCTCGTGGTCGGACAGGCCGGTGCCGCAGCGCGGGCAGTACGGGGCCACCCGGTGGTCCTCGACGAGCAGGCCCTTCTCGAACACCTGCTTGAGCGACCACCAGACGCTCTCGACGTAGTGCGGGTCCATCGTCCAGTAGGCGGTGGACATGTCGACCCAGTAGCCCATCCGGCGGGTGAGCTCGGAGAACGAGTCGACGTGCCGCAGCACCGACTCGCGGCACCGCGCGTTGAACTCGGCGATGCCGTAGCGCTCGATGTCGGGCTTCCCGGCGAAGCCCAGCTCCTGCTCGACGGCGATCTCCACGGGCAGGCCGTGGCAGTCCCAGCCGGCCCGGCGGGGGACGTGCCAGCCCTGCATGGTCTTGAAGCGGGGGAAGACGTCCTTGAACGCGCGGGCCTCGATGTGGTGCGTGCCCGGCCGGCCGTTGGCCGTGGGCGGGCCCTCGTAGAAGTTCCACTGCGGCCGGCCCGCCGACGCCTGCAGCGTGCGGGCGAACACCTCGGCGTCCTCCCAGCGGCGCAGCACGTCGTGCTCGAGGGCGGGCAGGTCGACCTGCGGGGGCAGCGCGCGGAACGGGCCGGAGGAGCTCACGTGCCCATTGTCCCCGAACCGTGCAGCGCGCCGGCGGCAGCGTCGCGGAACGGGCTCGGAACACGCGTACGGGAGACTGCGCGCGTGGACCGGGAGCGGCAGTGAGCACGACGGTCGCCGCCGCCCTCGCCCTCGGGTCGCTCGTCGTCCTGGTCGCCGCCGTCGCGCTGCGGCTGGCCGATCGGCTCGGCCTGCCCAGCCTGCTGATCTACCTGGCGCTCGGCGTCGCGCTCGGCGAGAGCGGCCTCGGGGTGCAGTTCGAGGACGTCGAGCTGACCCAGACCCTGGGGGTCGCCGCGCTCGTCGTCATCCTCGCCGAGGGCGGGCTCACCACCCGGTGGTCCGACGTCCGGCGGGCGATCGGGCCGGGACTGACGCTGGCGACGGTCGGCGTCGCGGTCAGCGTCGCCGTCACCGGCGCGTTCACGGTCCTGCTGCTGGGCGAGAGCTGGGGCTTCGCCCTCCTGCTCGGCGCGGTCATCGGCTCCACGGACGCCGCCGCGGTCTTCGCGGCCCTGCGACGGCTGCCGCTGCCGCGGCGCCTGGCGGCGTCCATCGAGGCCGAGAGCGGGCTGAACGACGCCCCGGCGATCCTCCTGGTGACGGCGTTCGCGGCCTACCTGACCGGCGACGGCCACGGCTCCTGGTGGCTGGTCGGCGTCGAGATCGTGCTCGAGCTGGCGGGGGGCGCCGCCGTCGGGCTGCTGATCGCCTTCGGCGGCGCGGCGCTGCTGCGGCGGGTGGCGCTGCCGCTGGCCGGCTTCTACCCCCTGGCGACCCTGGCGATCTGCGTGCTCGCCTTCGCCGGGGCGACCCTCGCGCACACCTCCGGATTCGTCGCGGTCTACCTCGCCGGCGTCGTGCTCGGCAACGCCATGCTGCCGCACCGCACCGCCAGCATCGGGTTCGCCGAGGGCATGGCGTCGCTGGCCCAGATCGGGCTGTTCGTGCTCCTCGGGCTGCTGGCCTCGCCGAGCCGGCTGGGAGAGGCGCTGCTGCCGGCGCTGGGCGTCGGCAGCGCGCTGCTGCTGGTGGCGCGGCCGCTGTCGGTCGCGGCGAGCCTCGTCTGGTTCCGGATGCCGTGGGCGCAGCAGGCCTTCATCAGCTGGGCGGGCCTGCGCGGCGCCGTCCCCATCGTCCTGGCGACCTTCCCGATCGCCGCCGACGTGCCCGGCGCGACCCGGATCTTCGACATCGTCTTCGTGCTGGTCGTCGTCTTCACGGTCATCCAGGGCGGCTCGCTGCCGTGGGTGGCCCGGCGGCTGCGGATCGCCGCCCCGGTCACGCCGCGTGACGTCGACGTGGAGGCCGCCCCGCTGGAGGAGCTGGACGCCGAGCTCATGCAGCTCACGGTGCCCGCGGGCTCGCGGCTGCACGGCGTCTACCTGCCCGAGCTGCGCCTGCCCGACGACGCCGCCGTGGTGCTCATCGTGCGCGAGGGCCGCTCGTTCGTGCCCGACGCCGGCACCCAGCTGCGTCGCGGGGACCAGGTGCTGCTGGTCTCGGCCCGCCGGTCGCGGGCCGAGGCCGAGCGCCGGCTGCGGGCGGTCAGCCGCGCCGGCCGGCTGGCGAGCTGGCGCGGGGAGTCGGGCAGCCCCACCGGGACCGACTGACCCCCGCCCCCCGCCTTTGGGCAATTCTGCTCTTCTGCCCCGGGGCAATTCCGCGCTTCTGCGCGGTGCAATGTCGCGCTTCCGCCCGGGGGCAATTTCGCGCGCGGGGCGGTGGCGAGGCCGTCGTGCGCAAGGGGCACGGCCTGGGTGTGCAGAAAGGCCCGCCTGTGGACGACGGAGCGGCCCCCGAACCGGGATGTCGCCACCATCGGACGCATGCTGCTGAAGACCCAAGGGGTGACCGGCGTCTTCGTCGGAGCACACGCCATCGCCGACGGTGTGCTGACCCGGCGTCAGCTCGCCGACGGCCCCTTCCTCCGAGTGCTGCAGGGCGTGTACGCCGATGTGTCCCAGCCGCGGGACCACCTGCTGCGGTGCCGTGCCGCGGCGCTGCTGATGCCCGACGGCGCGGCGCTCGGAGGCCGGTCGGCCGCGGCGGTCCTGGGCGCGCCGAGCCCCGGCTACGGCGATCCCGTGACCGTCGTCGTCCCGGGGCCGACCGCATGGCGGGGACCGGCCGGTGTCCGGGTCCACCAGACCGCTCTCCCACCCTCGGACGTCGCCGACGACGGCTACGGGATGCGCTGGACGACGGCGCGGCGCACCGCATGGGAGGTGGGCGCCCTCGAGACGACGGCGACGGCGGTCGGCGTGCTCGACGCCATGCTCCGGACCGACCTGCTGCACGAGGGGGACCTCGGCGCCATCCTCCGCGAGCGGGCCGGTACCCGCTGGTCACGGCGAGCGCGCCGCGCGTTCGAGCTGGTGGACCGGCGCAGCGCCTCGCCGCCGGAGTCCTGGGTGAGAGTGGCCTGTGCGCTCGCCGGCCTGCCCGCCCCGGTGCTCCAGTTCGACGTCGTCGAGGACGGCGCGTGGCTGGGCACCGTCGACCTGGCATGGCCGGAAGCCCGCCTCATCGTGGAGTACGAGGGGGAGTACCACTTCGACGAGCTGCAGATCGCCAGGGACGACGTCCGGTTGTCGCGGATCGCCGCCGCGGGCTGGCGGGTGATCCGCTTGGCGGCGCACGACCTCCGGTCGATGGACGCCCTCGTCGCGCGGATCCGGGCCGCCCTCGCGGAGGCCGGGTTCAAGGCGCCCTGACATCCCGAGCAGAAGTGCGGAGTTGCCCCGGGGCGGAAGTGCGGAGTTGCCCCGGGGCGGAAGCGCGGAGTTGCCCCGGGGCGGAAGTGCGGAGTTGCCCCGGGGGCGGGGTTAGCCGACGAGCTCGAGCGTCTTCGACGTCTCGGTGCGGATCTCGGTGAGCAGCTGCAGGTCGTTGCGGAGGTCGCGCCCGTAGGAGGGGATCGCGTCCTGCAGGGCCGGCCGCCACGCGTCGATGTGCTGCGGGAAGCAGCGCTCCATCAGCGTGAGCATCGCCGACACCGCGGTCGAGGCTCCGGGGGAGGCGCCCAGCAGGCCGGCGATCGTGCCGTCGGCGCCGGTGATGAGCTCGGTGCCGAACTGCAGGACCCCCTTGCCGCTGCCCGGGTCCCGCTTGATGACCTGCACGCGCTGGCCGGCGGTGATGATGTCCCAGTCGCCCTGCTCGGCCTGCGGCACGAATCCCTGGAGCGTGCGGAGCCGCGCGCTGCGGGACTGCAGGAGCTCGCCGATGAGGTACTTGGTCAGGGCCAGCTCGGTGCGGGCGACGCCGAGCATGGAACCGAGGTTGTTCGGCTTGACCGACAGCGGCAGGTCGAGCATCGACCCGGACTTGAGGAACTTCGGCGACCAGCCCGCGTAGGGGCCGAACAGCAGCGAGTACTCGCCGTCGACCAGGCGCAGGTCCAGGTGCGGCACCGACATCGGCGGGGCGCCGACGGCGGCCTGGCCGTAGACCTTGGCCTGGTGCTGGGAGACCAGCTCGGGGGAGCGGGTGCGCAGGAACTCGCCGCTGACCGGGAAGCCACCGAATCCGCGGATCTCCGGGATGGCGGCCTTCTGCAGCAGCGGCAGCGCGCCCCCGCCGGCGCCGACGAAGACGAACCGGGCGCGCACGGTGCGCCGCTCGCCGCTGACGGAGTCCTTGACCGTGACCTTCCAGCGGCCGTCGTCCATGCGCTCGAGGTCGGTGACCCGCTGGTCGACGTGCACGTGCACGCCCCGGGGCTCGGCGGCGTCGAACTGCAGCCGGGTGAGGGCGCCGAAGTTGACGTCGGTGCCGGCGACGGCGCGGGTGGCGGCCACGACCTCGCCCTGGTCGCGCCCGGCCATCATCAACGGCACCCACTCGGCGAAGGTCGCCGGGTCGTCGGTGTACTCCATGCCCTCGAACAGGGCGTGCGACGTGAGGGCCGTGAAGCGGTTGCGCATGTAGCCGCGCCCCTCGGCGCCGGTCACGAAGCTGATGTGCGGGACCGGGGTGATGAACTCCTTGGGCGAGCCCGTCATGCCCTCGCGGACCAGGTGCGACCAGAACTGGCGCGACAGCTGGAACTGCTCGTTGATCGTGATCGCCTTGGTGGGGTCGACCCGGCCGTCGGGGCCCGCGGGTGTGTAGTTCAGCTCGCACAGGGCGGCGTGGCCGGTGCCCGCGTTGTTCCACGCGTCCGAGCTCTCCCCGGCGACGGCCGGACCCGACTCGAAGACGGCGATGCTCCACTCGGGGGAGACGATGCCGAGCAGCGACGCGAGGGTCGCGCTCATGATTCCGCCGCCGACGAGCACGACGTCGGGGTCGGTGGCGGGGGCGAGCTCGGTGGACACGATTGCCTTCCTGGCCGGGTACGAGGTCCGACACGACCATCGGCCTTCCTCGGCCCGGGCACGCCCCCTCATCGGTGTGAGATGCGTCGTACCCGGCATGAGATGGATCACGCGGAGCGGCGTGGTGGCCGCGGTCCGGTGCGCCGGAGCCCCGGGGAGCCTTGCGGCCCGAGGCTATCGTCGACGGGTCGTCCGGTCGTGCCGGTCCCCTCAGATCCCCAGGAGCGCGTGCTGTCCGCTGAGCCCGAGGACGCCCGCGACGGCGCGCCGGGGGGCGCCGGTACCGGTGCGAGCCCCGCGCCGGGACGCCGCCCCCGCACCCGGCTGCTCCTGGCGATCGCCGTCGGCGTGCTGCTCCTGGATCTCGCCACCAAGCTGCTCGTGGTCGCCACCCTCGACCGCGGCGAGGACGTCCGGCTGCTGGGCGGGGCGCTGCACCTGACGCACGCCCGCAACACCGGGGCCGCGTTCTCCTTCGCCGAGGGCTTCACGGTCTTCTTCACCCTGATCGCCGTGGCCGTGGCCGTCGTGATCGTGCGCGCGGCCCGCCGGCTGTTCTCGCTGGGCTGGGCCGTCGCCCTCGGCCTGGTGCTCGGCGGCGCCGTCGGCAACCTCCTGGACCGGGTGTTCCGCGACCCGGGCTTCCTGCGCGGCGGCGTCGTCGACTTCATCTCGGTGTTCGCGCCGGGTGGGGAGTTCTTCCCGATCTTCAACGTCGCCGACTCGGCGATCACCTGCGGCGGCATCCTCGGCGCAGTGCTGGCCCTGCGCGGCATCGAGTTCGACGGCTCGCGCGCCGACGACCCCGCGCCGGGCGGGGACGACGGCGAGCCCGGTGACGCGCGCGCCTGAGGCGTGCCGGCGCCGCTGCGTCCGGTCGTCGGCACGGCCGGTCACAATGGAGCCGTGACCAGCTCCCCGGGTGCCTACCGCGCGCTGCCGGTGCCCGACGGGCTGGAGGGCCAGCGCGTCGACCAGGCGCTCTCCCGCCTCTTCGGGCTGACCCGGACCGCCGCGGCCGACCTGGCCGATGCCGGCGGCGTGGTCGTCGACGGGCGGGTGCGCGGCAAGGGCGACCGGCTGAGCGGCGGGAGCTGGCTCGAGGTCGAGCTGCCGCCGCCTCCGGGGGAGCCCGCGGCGCCCAGGCCGGTCACCGGCATGACGATCGTGCACGACGACGACGACCTCGTCGTCGTCGACAAGCCCGTCGGCGTCGCGGCGCACCCGAGCCCGGGCTGGGAGGGGCCGACCGTCATCGGCGGCCTCGCCGCGGCCGGCTACCGGATCTCCACCTCGGGCGCCGCCGAGCGCCAGGGGGTGGTCCACCGCCTGGACGCCGCCACCACCGGCCTCATGGTCGTGGCCAAGAGCGAGCGCGCCTACACCGCGCTCAAGGCCGCGTTCAAGGAGCGCACGGTGGACAAGGGCTACCACGCCCTCGTGCAGGGTCACCCCGACCCCAGCCGCGGCACGATCGACGCTCCCATCGACCGGCACCCCCGGCACGACTGGAAGTTCGCCGTCGTCACCGGGGGCCGGCCCTCGGTGACCCACTACGAGGTTCTCGAGGCCTTCGCGGCCGCGAGCCTGGTCGACGTCCACCTCGAGACCGGGCGCACCCACCAGATCCGGGTCCACTTCGCCGCGATGCGCCATCCGTGCGTGGGCGACCCGACGTACGGCGCCGACCCCACGCTGGCGGCCCGGCTCGGGGTCGAGCGGCAGTGGCTGCACGCGGTCCGCCTCGGTTTCGCGCACCCGGCCGACGGCCGTTGGGTCGAGTTCACCAGCGGATACCCGGCAGACCTGGCGGGGGCGCTGGCGATCCTGCGGGCCGAGGCGTAGGCGAGGCGTGGACGCGCTGCCGACGTCGCTCGCCGACTACGGTCCGGCGGCGCTGTCGGCCGTCGTCGTCGCGGGCTACCTGGTGGTGGGGGAGCCGGTCGTGGGTGCGGTGCTGCACCGCCGCTTCGAGGGGCGGCTGCGCACCGACGCCGGCGCGCGGCGGTCCTTCTACGCCCGGCTGCTGGTCCTGGAGTGGGGCCTGGCGCTGCTCGCGCTGGTGATCTGGCTGTCCGCGCCGGAGGTGGACGCCGCGGCGGTCGGGTTGCGCTGGCCGGACGGCTGGCCCGGCCCGCTGGCGACGGCGCTGGCGCTGCTGGTGGTGGCGTTCGTCGTCGCCTCGACGCGTGCACTGCGCGGCGGCGCGCTGACGCACCTTCCGGCGCCGGCCGAGGGCGCGGGCCGGCACGCGGAGCCCTCGATGCACTCGACGCTGGCGCTGCTGCCGCGGACCCCGGGGGAGCGGCGGCTGTTCACCGCGGTCGGGCTGACGGCGGGCATCTGCGAGGAGTGGCTGTACCGCGGCTTCTTCCTGGCCGTCGTCTCCGCGGTCGCGGGCGGGCCGCCGACGGCGGTGCTGATCGCCGTCGCCGCGGTGGCCTTCGGGGTGGCGCACGCCTACCAGGGCGCGGGCGGCGTGCTGGTCACCGGCCTGCTCGGCGCGGTGATGGCCGCGATCTACCTCGACAGCGGGTCGCTGCTGCTGCCGGTGCTGCTGCACGCGCTGATCGACCTGCGGTTCCTGGCCGTGCCCACGCGCGCCCTGCCCCCGGCGGGCGTGCGGTGAGGCCGCGGGCGGAGCCGGCCGGGCCCGCCGACCGGGCGGCCCTGACGGCGGTGCGCACCCGGGTGTTCGTGGAGGAGCAGGGCGTCGCGGCCGAGCACGAGCAGGACGCCACCGACGCCGTGGCCGTGCACGCGGTCAGCCGGGACGCCGAGGGACGCGTCGTCGCCACCGGGCGGCTGTTCGAGCGGAACGGGCGCGGGGTCATCGGCCGGATGGCGGTCGACGCCGCGGCGCGCGGCACCGGCCACGGGGCCGCCGTCCTCGCCGAGCTGCACCGGCAGGCCCGGCGGCTGGGCCTCGCCGAGGTCGAGCTGCACGCCCAGGTGACCGCGCGCGGGTTCTACGAGCGGGCCGGCTACGCGACGGTGGGCGAGGAGTTCGAGGAGGCCGGCATCCGGCACGTTCCCATGCGCCGGAGCCTGGACGACGGCGACGGCGACGGCGACGGCGACGGCGACGACGACGACGACGACGGGGGCACGGCGTCGCCGGCCGCGCCGGTGTGACGGACCGGACCCCTCGCGGGCCCGGGACACGTTCCGTCAGACCCTCGGCGTAGACACCTCTCAGTGCGAGGATCGGGGTCGGCCCCCCGGGGCCCCCGCTGGGGTGAGCCGGCCGAGATCCCCCGCACGCCGGTCTTCCCCACCGGTCGCCCGCCGGCACGCCGACGGCCGGGCACGCACGACCACCGAGGAGCACGACCGCCCGTGAGCAGCCAGTCCGACTCCTTCGTCCACCTGCACGTCCACACCGAGTACTCGATGCTGGACGGCGCGGCGAAGCTGCCGGAGGTCACCAGGGCCGCCGCCGAGCAGGGAATGCCGGCGCTGGCGATGACCGACCACGGCAACGTCTTCGGTGCCTACGACTTCTACAAGCAGGCCAACGCAGCCGGCGTGAAGCCGATCATCGGCATGGAGGGCTACTACACCCCCGGGTCGCGGTTCGACCGGGCGCCGTTCGACTTCGGCGACAAGCTCCTCGACGAGGAGGGCGACGGCGGGAACAACCGCGGCAAGGCCGCGTACACGCACATGACGCTGCTGGCCCGCACCACCGAGGGGATGCACAACCTCTTCCGCATCTCCTCGCTCGCCAGCCTCGAGGGGCAGTACCGCAAGCCGCGCTTCGACCGCGACCTGCTGGAGCGCTACGGCAAGGGCCTCATCGCCACGACCGGCTGCCCCTCGGGCGAGGTCAACATGTGGCTGCGCGCCGGCAAGGAGGACCGCGCCCGCCAGGCCGCGGCCGACTTCCAGGACATCTTCGGGCGGGAGAACTTCTACGCCGAGCTGATGGACCACGGGCTGTCGATCGAGAAGAAGACCCGCCCGGCGCTCATGGCGATCGCGAAGGACCTCGGCATCCCGCTGCTGGCCACCAACGACCTGCACTACACGCACAAGGAGGACTCGCAGGCGCACGACGCGCTGCTGTGCATCCAGACCGGATCGCGGCTGGCCGACACCAACCGCTTCCGGTTCAACGGCGACGGCTACTACCTCAAGAGCTCCGCCGAGATGCGCGCGCTGTTCGACGGCGACCTCCGCGTGGCCTGCGACAACACGCTGCTCGTCGCCGAGCAGTGCGAGGTGCAGTTCACCGAGGGCGCGGACCTCATGCCCCGCTTCCCGCTCCCCGAGGGCGAGGACGAGACCTCCTGGTTCATCAAGGAGGTCGAGCGCGGCCTGCACAAGCGGTACCCGAGCGGCATCCCCGACCACGTGCGCAAGCAGGCCGACTACGAGACCGGGATCATCTGCCAGATGGGCTTCCCGGGGTACTTCCTCGTGGTCGCCGACTTCATCAACTGGGCCAAGGACAACGGCATCCGCGTCGGTCCGGGGCGTGGCTCGGCCGCCGGGTCGCTGGCCGCCTACGCGATGGGGATCACCGACCTCGACCCCCTGGCCCACGGCCTGATCTTCGAGCGGTTCCTCAACCCCGAGCGCGTGTCGATGCCCGACGTCGACATCGACTTCGACGACCGCCGCCGCGGCGAGGTCATCCAGTACGTCTCGCAGAAGTACGGCGAGGAGCGGGTCAGCCAGATCGTCACCTACGGCACGATCAAGGCGAAGGCCGCGATCAAGGACGCCGCCCGCGTGCTCGACCGGCCGTTCTCGGTGGGCGACGAGCTGACCAAGCTCATGCCGCCGGACGTGATGGGCAAGGGCATCCCGCTGTCGGGGGTCTTCGACCCCAAGCACGAGCGCTATAAGGAGGCCGCGGAGTTCCGCGCCCGCTACGAGTCCGACCCGGGCGCCGCCGAGGTCGTCGACCAGGCCCGCAAGCTCGAGGGGCTGAAGCGCCAGTGGGGCGTGCACGCCGCCGGCGTCATCATCGGCCGCTACCCGCTGGTCGACAGCATCCCGATCATGCGCCGCGAGGCCGACGGCGCGATCATCACGCAGTTCGACTACCCGACGTGCGAGACGCTCGGGCTGCTGAAGATGGACTTCCTGGGCCTGCGCAACCTGACGGTCCTGGACGACGCGCTGCGCAACATCGTCCTGAACGGCAAGGCACCGATCGACCTCGACGAGATCAGCAAGGACCTCACCGACAAGGCCACCTACGAGCTGCTCGGCCGCGGCGACACGCTGGGGGTCTTCCAGTTCGACGGCGGGCCGATGCGGTCGCTGCTGCGGCTCATGCGCCCGGACAACTTCGAGGACATCTCGGCCGTCGGCGCGCTGTACCGGCCCGGGCCCATGGGTGCGAACTCGCACACGAACTACGCGCTGCGCAAGAACGGCCAGCAGGAGATCACCCCGATCCACCCGGAGCTCGCCGAGCCGCTGGACGAGATCCTGGGGCAGACCTACGGCCTGATCGTCTACCAGGAGCAGGTCATGGCGATCGCGCAGAAGGTCGCCGGGTACTCCCTCGGCAAGGCCGACCTGCTGCGCCGCGCCATGGGCAAGAAGAAGAAGTCGGTCCTGGACGCGGAGTACGTCGGCTTCGAGGCCGGGATGAAGGCCAACGGCTTCTCCGCCGCCGCGGTCAAGACCCTCTGGGACATCCTCGTCCCCTTCGCCGACTACGCCTTCAACAAGGCGCACTCGGCCGCGTACGGGCTGATCTCGTACTGGACGGCGTTCCTCAAGGCCAACTACCCGGCCGAGTACATGGCGGGGCTGCTGACCAGCGTCCAGGACGACAAGGACCGGCGGCCGGTCTACCTGGCCGAGTGCCGGCGGATGGGCATCAAGGTCCTCCCGCCCGACGTCAACGAGTCGTCGTGGGACTTCACCGCCGTCGGCACCGACATCCGCTTCGGCCTGGCGTCGGTGCGCAACGTCGGCCACAACGTCGTCGACTCGATCGTCCGGGCCCGCGAGGAGAAGGGCGCGTTCAAGGACTTCGCCGACTTCATGCGCAAGATCGACACGGTGGCATGCAACAAGAAGGTCATCGAGTCCCTCGCCAAGGCGGGTGCGTTCGACTCGCTGGGCCACTCGCGGCAGGGGATCGTCGCCGTCCACGCGCAGGCGGTCGACTCGGCCATGGGCCTCAAGCGCAAGGAGGCCGAGGGCCAGTTCGACCTCTTCGGCAGCTTCGGCGCCGACGGCGAGGCAGAGGACCCGTTCGCCGGTGCCCTCGACATCACCGTGCCGACGGCGGACTGGTCGAAGAACGAGCGGCTGATGTTCGAGCGCGACATGCTCGGCCTCTACGTGTCCGACCACCCGCTGCACGGGGTGGAGCACGTGCTGACCTCGCACGCCGACACCCCGATCGCCGAGATCAACGCCGGCGGGGTGGAGGACGGCGCGAACGTCACGGTCGCCGGCATCCTCACCGCGGTCGGGCCGCGGACCAACAAGCAGGGCGCGCCGTGGGCGATCGCCACGCTGGAGGACCTCGAGTCGGGCATCGAGGTGCTGTTCTTCCCCAAGACCTGGGCCGAGGTGTCCGAGCGCGTCGTCCGCGACCAGATCGTCGTGGTCAAGGGCCGGGTCAGCCGGCGCGACGACCAGCCGTCGATCTTCGGCTCGGAGGTGACGGTCCCCGAGCTGACCGAGGGGCCGCGCGGGCCCGTCCTGGTCTCGATGCCCGCGGCGCGCTGCACCCCGCCGGTGGTGGAGCGGCTCCGCGAGGTGCTCGGCAGCCACCCCGGCACCACGGAGGTCCAGCTGAAGCTCATCAACGGCGGCCGCGAGACCGTGCTGCGGCTGGACCAGGGGCTGCGCGTGCGGCCGAGCACCGCGCTGATGGGCGACATCAAGGCGCTGCTCGGGCCGACCAGCGTCGCCCTCCTCTGATGTGCGCCCCTGCCCTGGCTCCGGCCCCACCCCCGGTGACCGGCCGGGCGGGTGCGGCGGCACCGTGACCGAGCCGGGGAGGTTCACTGGGGGCGTGAACGACACCGCCGGCCCGGCCCCGGCCACCGAGTCGGCCGCCGAGCCGGGCGCCGCGGCAGGCACCGGCGCGGCCCGGGACGACCGTCCGGCCCGCCGGTCCTGGATCGCGGCCGGCCGCCCGGGCGGCCGCGCCGAGCTCCGCGCCGACCTGCTGCCGGCCGCACGGCTGACCGCCGTCCTCGCGCTGACCGGGATCCCGGCCGGTCTGATGTGGTGGCTGCTGGCGCCCCGGGAGGACTACCGCGTGGTCGCCGACGGCGTCCAGCCGCTCGGCGACACCTCCGCCGAGCTGTTCGCCGCCGACGATGCCGTCTTCGTGCTGATCATGGCCGGGCTCGGCCTGCTCGCCGGGATCGCCGGGTGGCTGCTGCGCCGGCGACGCGGCGTCGCCCTGCTGGCCGGCCTGGCGGTCGGCACCGGGATGGCGGGCCTGCTGGCGTGGCAGCTCGGCGAGCTGCTCGGTCCCGGACCGGACGCCGCGGAGCTCGACGACGTCGGTGCCACCGTGACCACCCGCCTGGAGCTGGCGTCGACGCCGGCGCTGACGGTGGCGCCGTTCGTCGCCGTCCTGGTCTACGTGGTCGCCACCCTGCTGGCCTCGCGCGACGACCTCGGTCGCGCTGCCGCGGACGACCCGCGCCGGAGCTGACCCGACCGCCGGCCCGTGGCGGCCGGCGATGCGGCGGGTGCGGCAGGAGTCGAGCCCGGTGGCATTGCGGGCGTCGTACCGCCGTTGAGGGTGCTGCAGGACCCGCAACGGCTGCACAAGACCCGCAATGGCGCGCGGACGGTGGCGCGCGGACGGTGGCGCGCGCACGGCGGACGGCGGACGGTCGGCGCGAGTCGGTGACGTCGAGCGCCGCGGGGGCGCCCGCGGGGCTCAGTTGACGCTGCGCGGGCCGGCGAAGCGCTGCAACGGCGCCGGCACCGCGCCGATCGTCTCCAGCAGCGTCAGCTCGCGGCGCAGCAGCCGGGACTCGGTCGCCAGCCGGCGCCGGGTCGCCGACTCCGCGAGCAGCGCCTGCCGGTCCTCGGTGGTCAGCAGCGCGGCCGAGGCCACGAGGTAGGACAGCGCCCGCGGGTCGTCGCCCACCGCCTCCATCAGCGCGGCGCTCTCCTCGTCGGTGGGGGCCTGGTCGACGTCCTCGCCGTCGCCGCCGCGCAGCGCGGCGACCGCGGCGACGTAGCGGGCGAACAGGTCGCCCACGCCGTGCACCAGCACGTCCATCGAGCCCCGGGCCACGGAGCTGACCAGCTCGTCGAGACCGGCCGCGGCCGCCTCGTCGGGCGGGCCCAGCGGACCCTGGCCGGGCAGCCCGACCAGGCCGTCGGCGTCACCGGCGGCCTCCTCGGCCGCCTCCTCGTCGGCGAGCCACTCCACCTCGGCCTGCAGGTACGGCGGGTCCTCGGTGACCAGCACGTCGAGCAGCCGGAACCGGTCACCGCCGACGGTGACGACGGAGAACCCGCCGTCCGACAGCGGCCGCACCGACTGCAGCCGGGCGGTGCAGCCGATGTCGTAGAGCGCCTCGGCCGGCGCCACCTGCTCGACCTCCCAGCCCTGCCGGATCGCGACGACGCCGAAGAAGCCGGGGGTGCGCTCCTCGGCCCGCTGCACGAGCAGGTCGCGCATGAGCCGGCGGTAGCGGGGCTCGAAGATGCGCAGGGGCAGGACGACGCCCGGGAACAGGGGCGTGCCCAGGGGGAAGAGCGGGATGACCTGACCCACGCGGCGAGCCTAGGGCCCTCCGCTCCGGCGCCCCGCGGTGGGCGACGCACGGCCCACCGGGGGAACGCGCGGGGACACGGGCGGTGCACGGGGACCGTGGGAGCCACGGCGGGCGGCGACTACCCTGGGAGGTCGCCGTCCCCTCGCCCCTGCCCGGAGGCATCCCCGTGCTCAGCCGCATCGACCTGCGCGGATCCGCGCTGCCCGGGGTGCGCGAGCTCTCCGATCTCCTGCCGCGCGCCGCCACCGACATCGACTCGGTGCTGACCACCGTCCGCCCGCTGTGCGAGGACGTGCGGGTGCGCGGCGCCCAGGCCGTCCGGGAGATCACCGCGCGGCTGGACGGCGTGGACAGCGAGGACTTCGCGGTGCCGCAGTCCGCCATCGACGAGGCCCTGGCCACGATCGACCCGGCGGTGCGCGCCGCGCTGGAGGAGGCCATCGCCCGGGTCCGGCGGGTGCACGCCGACCAGGCCCGTACCGACGTCACCACCCAGGTCGTGCCCGGCGGCACCGTGACCGAGCGGTGGGTGCCGGTGCGCCGCGTCGGCCTCTACGTGCCCGGCGGGCTCGCGCCGCTGCTGTCCAGCGTGGTCATGAACGTCGTCCCGGCGCAGATCGCCGGCGTCGAGTCGATCGCCGTCGCCTCCCCGCCGCAGCGCGACAACGGCGGGCTGCCCGACCCGGGCGTGCTCGCGGCCTGCGCGCTGCTCGGCGTGGGCGAGGTCTACGCGGTCGGCGGCGCCCAGGCGATCGCCGTCTTCGGCTACGGCGCCGGCTCCTGCGAGCCGGTCGACCTGGTCACCGGCCCCGGCAACGTCTACGTGACGGCGGCCAAGCGCCTGCTGCGCGGGCTCATCGGCATCGACTCCGAGGCCGGCCCCACCGAGGTGGCCATCCTGGCCGACGACACGGCCGACCCGGTGCACGTGGCCGCCGACCTGATCAGCCAGGCCGAGCACGACCCGCTCGCCGGCGCCGTGCTGGTCACCGACAGCGAGGAGCTGGCCGACGCCGTCCTGGCCCTGGTCCCCGGCCAGGTCGCGGCGACCAAGCACTCCGACCGGATCACCACGGCGCTCGAGGGCAGCCAGTCCGGCATCGTCCTGGTCGACGACGTCGAGGCCGGCCTGCGCGTGGTCGACGCCTACGCCGCTGAGCACCTGGAGATCCAGACCCGCGACGCGCGCGCGGTCGCCGCGCGGGTGCGCAACGCCGGGGCCGTCTTCGTCGGCGCCTACTCGCCGGTCTCCCTGGGCGACTACTGCGCCGGTTCCAACCACGTGCTGCCCACCGGCGGCTGCGCGCGGCACTCCAGCGGCCTGTCCGTGCAGTCGTTCCTGCGCGGCATCCACGTCGTCGACTACGACGAGCGGGCGCTGGCCGAGGTCGCCGGCCACATCGACGCCCTCGCCGGCGCCGAGGACCTGCCGGCCCACGCGGCGGCGGTGCGGGCGCGGCAGCGCGCATGACGGCGACGCAGGACGGCCCGGCCGAGCTGACGTCCGTCGACGCGCTCCCGCTGCGGCCGGAGCTGCGCGGGAAGACCCCCTACGGCGCCCCGCAGCTGAAGGTCGCGCACCGGCTGAACACCAACGAGAACCCCTATCCGCTGCCCCCGGAGCTGCTCGCCGACCTGGCGACGGCGCTGGCGGAGGCGTCGGTGGAGCTCAACCGCTACCCCGACCGGGACGCCGTCGCACTGCGGACCGACCTCGCGGCCTACCTGACCCGGACCGCGGGGGACCGCGTCGGGCCGGAGCAGGTGTGGGCGGCGAACGGGTCCAACGAGGTGCTGCAGCAGCTCCTGCAGGCCTTCGGCGGCGCCGGCCGGACCGCGCTGGGCTTCACGCCGTCCTACTCGATGCACCCGATCATCGCCGCCGGCACCGGGACCGCCTGGATCGACGGGCACCGCCGCGCCGACTTCACCATCGACGCCGACGCCGCGGTCGCCCAGGTGCGCGAGCTGCGGCCCGACGTCGTCTTCGTGACCAGTCCGAACAACCCGACCGGCACGGCGGTCGAGCCGGCCACCGTCGAGGCGCTCTACGCCGCTACCCAGGGCATGGTCGTCGTCGACGAGGCCTACGCCGAGTTCGCCCGGCTCGGGACGCCGTCGGCCCTGGCCCTGCTGCCCGACCGGCCGCGGCTGGTCGTCAGCCGCACGATGAGCAAGGCCTTCGGAATGGCCGGGTTGCGGCTGGGCTACCTGGCCGCCGACCCCGCCGTGGTGGACGCGCTGCAGCTCGTCCGCCTGCCCTACCACCTGTCCGCGCTCACCCAGGCGGCCGCCCGGGCCGCGCTGGCGCACACCGACGCGCTGCTGGCCACCGTCGACGCCGTCAAGGCCGAGCGCGACCGGATCGTCGCCGAGCTGCCCCGGCTGGGGCTGACCAGCGTGCCCAGCGACGCCAACTTCGTGCTCTTCGGGCGTTTCGCCGACGCGCGCGCCGCCTGGCAGGCGCTGCTGGACCACGATGTGCTCGTCCGCGACGTCGGCATCCCCGGCTGGCTGCGGGTCACCGCCGGCACCCCCGCCGAGACCGAGGCCTTCCTCACCGCCCTGGGTGAGGTGGCACCCGCCCACCGCCTGGGAGACTGAACGGCATGAACCGCACCGCACGAGTGGAGCGCGCCACCAGCGAGACCAAGCTGGTCGTCGAGGTCGACCTCGACGGCACCGGCACGAGCTCGGTCAGCACCGGCGTCGGGTTCTACGACCACATGCTCACCGCGCTGAGCCGGCACAGCGGCATCGACCTCACCGTGCAGGCCGACGGCGACCTGCACATCGACGCGCACCACACGGTTGAGGACGTCGCGATCGCCCTCGGCCAGGCCTTCGCGCAGGCCCTCGGCGACAAGAAGGGCATCACCCGCTACGGCGACGCCACGATCCCGATGGACGAGGTCCTGGTGCAGGCGGCGGTGGACCTCTCCGGCCGCCCCTTCTTCGTGCACGCCGAGCCCGAGAACATGACCCCGATGATCGGGCCGGACTACCCGACGTCGCTCACCCGGCACGTCCTGGAGACCTTCGCGTTCAACGCGCGGATCACCCTGCACGTGCGGGTCCTCTACGCCGGCCGCGACGCCCACCACATCGTCGAGGGCCAGTTCAAGGCGCTCGCCCGGGCCCTGCGCACCGCCGTCGCCCTCGACGCGCGGACCAGCGGCGTGCCCTCCACCAAGGGCGCCCTGTAGTCCCGCGTGAACACCGGCATCCTGCTGCTCGTCCTGGGCGGCTTCCTGATCGGCGGCGCCTGGAGCACCTGGCGGGCGGACCCGGGCCCGCAGGGGCGCAGCGGCCCGCAGGTCGGGTTCGCGGGCATCCTGCTCATCGCCGCCGTCCTCGCCACGGCCTCGGGGATCCTCCGCCTGGTGTGAGCAAGGACCTCCTGCCCCCCACCGCTCGCACGCTCGCGGCGGGCCCCTGCAGGAGAGCCAGGACCGAGGAATGCGCGACGGCACCGCGGTGCTCGTCGGTACCGTGGCAGGCGTGAAGAAGAAGGTCGTCGTCCTCGACTACGGGTCGGGCAACCTGCGCTCGGCCGAGCGCGCCCTCGCCCGGGTGGGCGCCGACGTGACGGTCACCGCCGACTCCGCCGCCGCGCTCGACGCCGACGGTCTGGTCGTCCCGGGCGTCGGCGCCTTCGCCGCGTGCATGGACGGCCTGCGGGCCGTCGACGGGCCGCGGGTCATCGGCCGCCGGCTGGCCGGAGGGCGCCCGGTGCTCGGGGTCTGCGTGGGCATGCAGATCCTGTTCGAGCGCGGCGTCGAGCACGGTCACGACGCCGAGGGCTGCGGCGAGTGGCCCGGCGTCGTCGAGCCGCTGCAGGCCCCGGTCCTGCCGCACATGGGCTGGAACACCGTCCAGCCCCCCGAGGGGTCGGTGCTGTTCGACGGCCTGGCCGACGAGCGGTTCTACTTCGTGCACTCCTACGGCGTCCGCGAGTTCACCCTCGGCCAGGACGGCGCGGACTCCGCGCTCCGGCCGCCGCGGGTGACGTGGGCCGAGCACGGCGACCGGTTCGTCGCGGGCGTGGAGAACGGCGCCCTGTCGGCCACCCAGTTCCACCCGGAGAAGAGCGGCGACGCCGGCGCGCGGCTGCTCACCAACTGGCTGAACACGCTCTGATCGGCCCGGCGGGGATGAGAGCGCTCTCATCCCCGTCTCACCGGCCGGCCACCCGCTGCGGGCAGGCTGTCGGCCGTGCGCTCCCGGCCGGTCGTCCTGACGCTGCTCGCCGTCGCGGCGCTGATCGCGCTCGGCTGGGGTGGCTGGGCGGCGCTGCGCCCGGCGGACGCCGGCCCGCCCGGCGCGCCCGCACCGATCGTCGTCCCCGACCGTGCCCCGGGCCCGGCGCCGGTCCCGCCGGCGACGGGGAGGCCCGCGCCCTCGACCGACGTCGTCCCGCCGCCGCCGGTCGACGACGACGACGATGACGACGAGGACGGACCCGACGACGACCCGACCGACGACGGGGACGACGACGCCACCGGGGACGGCGGGCCCGACGGTGACGACTGAGCAACGGATCCGGAGCCGGCGGTGGACGCCGCGGGCGGCGCGGACCCGGATCATCGGGTGGGTCCTGCTCCTGGTCCTGCTCGCGCTGGGGCTGGTCACCTTCGTGACGTGGCGGCTGCTGGTGTCCGAGATCGACGAGCGGATGGACTCCGCGCTGCAGGCCGAGGTCGTCGAGTTCACCCAGATCGTCGGGACCGGGCTCGACCCGGAGACCGGGGAGCCGTTCGGCTCGGTGGCCGACGTCCTGCGGACCGTGATCACCTACAACCTGGCCCGGCCCAACGAGAAGTTCCTCGGCTACGTCGACGGCGTCTACCGCTTCCAGAGCCGGGTCGAGGCGCCCGTCCTGCTCAGCGCCGACGCCGCGTTCACCCGGCTCGTCGGGGACGTGACCGAACCGGCCGCGGGGCGGTACGAGAGCGGCGCGGGCGAGGTCCGCTACCTCGCCGTCCCCCTCACCCTCGACGGCGATCCGGCCCGCGGGGTCGTGGTCGTGGCCTACTTCGCCGACCAGGAGCGGCAGGCCGCCGACGACGTGGCGCAGCTGATGCTCGGCGTCGGGGCGGTCACCCTCGTGCTCGCCGCCGCGGGGGCCTGGGTGGTCGCCGGGCGCGTGCTGCGGCCCGTGCGGCAGGTGGCCGCCACCGCGGCCGGCATCACCGAGACCGACCTCTCCGGCCGCATCCCGGTGCCCGAGGGCGCCGACGACGAGCTGGCCGACCTGGCGCGCTCGGTGAACGCGATGCTCGACCGGGTGGAGCGCGGCGTCGCGGCCCAGCGCCGCTTCCTCGACGACGCCGGCCACGAGTTGCGGACGCCCATCACGATCGTCCGCGGGCACCTGGAGGTCCTCGACCCCGGCGATCCCCACGACGTCCACGAGACGGTGGCCCTGGTCGACGACGAGCTCGGCCGGATGAACCGGATGGTCTCCGACCTGCTCCTGCTGGCCCGCGCCGAGCAGCCGCAGTTCGTCCGCCTCCAGCCCGTCGACGTCGCCGCGCTCACCACCGAGGTGCTGGGCAAGGTGCGCCGGCTCGGCGACCGGGACTGGCGGCTCGGTGACACCGCCCACGCCGACCTGCTGCTCGATCCGCAACGGGTGACCCAGGCGGTGGTCGCGCTCGCCGACAACGCGGCGCACTACACCCGCCCCGGCGACCGGATCACCGTCGGGAGCCGGATCGCTGCGGGGGACCTGCGGGTGTGGGTCGCCGACACGGGCCCGGGTGTCGCCGAGGGCGACCGGGCGCGCGTGTTCGACCGCTTCGCCCGCGGGGAGGGCGGGGCCCGGCGCACCGACGGGGCGGGGCTGGGACTGGCGGTGGTGCAGGCGATCGCGGCCGCCCACGGCGGCCGGGTGGAGCTGCTCAGCCGCCCGGGCGAGGGCGCGACGTTCAGGCTGGTCCTGCCGGCCCGCCCCGCGCCACCGGACGACCCGGGCCCGGACGACGACGCCCTGGCTCCCGAGGGCCCGGACGATCCCGACTGCCCCGACCCCGACCCCGAGGGAGGCCCCCGATGAGCGCGGTGCTGATCGCCGAGGACGAGCCGCGCATCGCCTCGTTCATCGAGAAGGGCCTGCGGGCCAACGGGTTCGCCACGGCGGTGGTCGGTGACGGGCTGTCCGCGCTGGACCGGGCGCGCAGCGGGGAGTTCGACCTCGTCGTCCTGGACATCGGACTGCCCGTGCTGGACGGGTTCGCCGTGCTCCGCGCCCTGCGGGCCGAGCGCAACGCCGTCCCGGTGGTCGTGCTGACCGCCCGCGACAGCGTGCAGGACACCGTCGCGGGCCTCGAGGGCGGCGCCGACGACTACATGCCCAAGCCGTTCCGCTTCGAGGAGCTCCTGGCGCGCGTACGGCTGCGGCTGGCCGGCGCCCGCTCGGCCGAGATCACGGTCCTCACCGCCGGCGACCTCGCCCTGGACCTGCGCACCCGGCGGGCCACGGTCGGCCCGCGCACGGTGGACCTCTCCGCCCGCGAGTTCGCCCTGGCCGAGACCTTCCTGCGGCACCCGGGGCAGGTCCTCTCCCGGGAGCAGCTGCTCAGCTCGGTGTGGGGCTACGACTTCGACCCGGGATCCAACGTCGTCGACGTCTACGTGCGGTACCTGCGGCGCAAGCTCGGCCCGGAGCGGATCGAGACCGTGCGCGGGATGGGGTACCGGCTCGTCGGCTGAGACGGGCCGCGGCCGGCGCCCCGAGGGACGCCGGCCGCGGCCCGGTCGCCGGCTCAGTCGTCGCCGGGGGTGTCGGTGTCGTCCGGGGTGGCGTCGTCCGGGGTGGCGTCGTCGGGGGTGGCGTCGTCCGGGGTGGTGTCGGCCGGGCTGTCGACGGCGCTCTCGGCGGGCGAGTCGGCGGTCTCCGGAGAAGCATCGGCCTGCGCGTCCGGGCTCGCATCGGCCGCGTCCGGGGTGTCCGCCGTGTCGTCGGCGGCCACCTCGATCGACGCGGGGGCCGGCGCCGGGCCGTCGTCGGCGGCGGCGACCCCGGCGCCGGCCAGGCCCAGCCCGGTGAGGGCGGTGCCGATGGTGACGATCTTCCAGGGCGCGGGGCGTCGGGTCACGGGGTTCCTCCTGAGGTGCGGTTCTCGCGGACATCCCCACCCTCGCCGCCGCCGATGAGGCCCGCGGGAGAGCCCGATGAGGGGGCTCTCATCGGCGGCGGAGTCGCTCAGGCCGGGCCCGCCCACTCCTCGGCCAGGCCCACCCGGGCCTCCGTCGCCTCGACCCAGCCGGGCTGCTGCACCCGGAACGGGCCGGTGGCCAGCCCGATCAGCACGCCGGCGACGCGCGTCCGCAGCTCACCGGCCGGCCACCGCCCGGCCAGGTGCGCCTCGACCCGCCTCCGGTAGGCGGTCACCGGCGCCGGGGTCGCGCCGAGCTGCTCCAGCAGCGCGAGGTGGCCCAGGAGGGTGGCCCAGTCGTCGATCCGCGCCCCGGGCCCGGCGGTGTCGACGTCGAGCAAGCCCACCACGCGGCCGGCGTCGACCAGCAGCTGGGACTCGTAGAAGTCGCCGTGGACAGCGACGACGGGCTGCGGCCGCACCGCCTCCTCGACCGCGGCGACGAGCCGGTCCAGCCGGGGCACCAGCGCGGGCCGGGTCAGCCCCACCACGGTCGCGTACGACCGGGCCCGCGTCACCGGATCGGCGGGTGCGCGCCGGTCCCCCCGGACGACGGGGAGCGCGTCGAGCAGCCTCTCCAGCTCCGCCGGCCGGGGCACCGCCGCGGGATCGTCGCGTAGCGCCGCCCGCATCGGGGTGCCCTCCAGGGCCGGTAGGACGAGCACGCCGTCGTCGGTGGCGGCCAGCACGGGCGGCACGGGGACGGCGGGGGACAGCGCCGCGTGCCGGGCGGCCAGTGCGCCCGCGTGCGCCGGCCGCACGACCTTGAGGAACCAGCGGCCGGTCGCCCCGCTCACCTCGACGACGGCGCGGCGGCCCGGCCGGTAGGCGCGCAGCCGCAGCCGGACGGGTCCGGTCCCCACGCCCAGGGTCGCCAGCCGCTGCGCGGTGCGCGCCGCCGACGCCGCCCAGGACAGGCCGGGCAGCGCCGGGTCGTCCGGCCACCGCCAGAGGCCGACCGTCACCGTCGCGCCGTCCTCCCCGACCTGCCCCTCGACGACGGCGGCGCCGGGCGGGATCCGGCTGCCCGTGACGGCGGCCAGCGACTCGCGGGTGGTGCGGCCGTCGGCCCAGCCGACCTCAGCGGTGTACCGCACGGTCGCCGACCCGTCGGCGCGCAGCGACACCGTGCTCGCGCGCAGGCCCAGGAGCCGACCGGACCGGGGGGCCAGCACGGGCTCCCACACGTCGGCGGCGGGCGGCCCGAGCAGGACCTGCAGGGACGGCGGCCAGGAGGCCGTGAGGGCAGTCGACACCGGGCCAGGCTGGTCCGCGCCCGTGACGGCCCGGTGAGACCCGGATGAGGGCGCTCTCACCATCGGCCGCGGTGCACGACCTCGTCCACCCCGCGGCGGCCGCGACGCAGCGAGGGGGAGCGCCGGTCGCCGTCGCCGGGGTAGCCGACGGCCACGACTCCGACGGGCCGGTGGGTGTCCGGCACGCCGAAAGCCGCCCGCAGCGCCGCGACCCGCTCCCCGGGAACGCCGAAGAAGCAGGCGCCCAGGCCCTCGTCGACCGCGGTCAGCAGCATCAGCAGGGCGGCCATGCCCGTGTCGACGTCCCAGTACGGCACGGGCCAGCGGGCCTCGTCGCGGTCGGTCCAGCCCTTGTCGGGCTCGGCGTAGCGGTCCAGGTAGGCGTCCTTGCAGGAGAAGGGCACGACGAGGAGGGGGGCGCGGCGCATCCGGGTCAGCCAGCGGTCGGGGGTGCCCTCCCCGGTCGTGGCCGCCCAGAACGCGGCACGCTCCGCGTCGGTCTCCAGGACCAGGAACGCCCACCCCTGGCTGAACCCGGCGGAGGGCGCGCGGATCGCGTGCGCCAGCAGCCGGTCGCGGACCTCCGCGGGCACCGGCCGGTCCGGGTCGTAGTCGCGGACCATGCGGCGGCGGCGGACGACCTCGGCGAACTCCACGCCCCCAGCCTGGCACTGCAGCCGGTATGGCCCGCGCGGCGGCCTCGGGGGACCCGCGCGGGCCGCGTGTCGCGACCGGTCAGAAGTACTGCGAGCCCCCGTCCACCGACAGGTGCTCGGCGGTGATGAACCGGGCCTCGTCGGAGAGCAGGAACGCGACCGCGTCGGCCATCTCCTCGGGCTCGGCCCACGCCGGCTCGATGAACGTCGTCCCCATGGCGGCGAGCTTCGGGTTGGACGCGTTGGTCCGCTCGATCTGGGTCATCATGTCGCCGCCGCCCATGGGAGTGGCGACGCCGCCGGGGTGGAGCGAGTTCACCCGGATGCCGTGCTTGCCCAGTTCGGCGGCGAAGGCGCGGGTCATCCCCGTGACGGCATGCTTGCTGGTGGTGTAGTGGATCATGAACGGCTGCATCTTCTTGCCCGCGTAGGAGCTGGTCAGCACCATCGCCCCGCCGTTGCCGCCCGCGATGACGTGGGGCGCGGCGGCCATCACGGTGTTCCACACCCCGACGACGTTGATGTCGATGGTGTCGCGGAAGTTCTGCGGCGTGATCTCGTCCCAGGTCTGGGGCATGCAGATGCCGGCGTTGGCCACGACCAGGTCGAGCCGGCCGAGCTCGGCGACGCCCCGCTCGACGAACGCCGTCATGTCCTCGAGGTCGCGCACGTCGCCCTGGTGGGTCAGGATCTGCCGGTCCTGCGCCTCCACGAGCTTCGCCGTCTCCGCCAGGTCCTCCGGGGTGGCCGGGTCGTAGGGGACCCCGGCCGGCAGCGGGCCGGCGACGTCGAGCGCGAGGACGTCGGCCCCCTCCCGGGCGAGTCGGACCGCGTGCGCGCGGCCCTGCCCCCTCGCGGCACCGGTGACGAAGGCGACCTTGCCCGTGAACCGTCCGGTCATGCTGTTCTCCCATCGAGGCACCGGCCTCGTCGGCGAGGCCGGGACCCACCATGCCCGGGTCCGCGAGGCGGTACCACCGGGGCCGCGCGGACCGCCGGCAAGGGGTCCGCGGAACGCTCCATATCCTTGCTGCGTGCCGAAGCTGCAGCTCCTCCCCGCCGTCGACGTCGCCGAGGGCCAGGCCGTGCGCCTGGTGCAGGGGGAGGCCGGCAGCGAGACCTCCTACGGGGACCCGCTCGAGGCGGCCCTGACCTGGCAGCGCGACGGCGCCGAGTGGGTGCACCTGGTCGACCTGGACGCCGCGTTCGGCCGGGGCAGCAACCGCGAGCTGCTGGCCCGCGTGGTCGGCGAGCTCGACGTCGACGTGGAGCTGTCGGGCGGGATCCGCGACGACGAGTCCCTGGCCGCGGCCCTGGCCACCGGGTGCCGCCGGGTCAACCTCGGCACCGCGGCCCTGGAGTCCCCCGACTGGTGCGCCCGCGCCATCGCCGAGCACGGTGACCGGATCGCGGTGGGCCTCGACGTGCGCGGCACCCGGCTGGCCGCCCGCGGCTGGACCCGCGAGGGCGGCGAGCTCTACGAGACCCTCGCCCGCCTGGACGCCGAGGGCTGCGCCCGCTACGTGGTCACCGACATCACCAAGGACGGCACCCTGCGCGGGCCGAACCTGGACCTGCTCCGCGAGGTCTGCGCCGCCACCCCGCGGCCGGTGATCGCCTCCGGCGGCGTCAGCTCGCTCGACGACATCCGCGCGCTGGCCGGGCTGACCGCGATCGGCGTCGAGGGCGCGATCGTGGGCAAGGCGCTGTACGCCGGCGCGTTCACGCTGCCGGAGGCGCTGCGGGTGACGGAGCAGTCGTCATGACCGTGCTGAACCTGGGGTCGGCCAACCCGTGGGAGCCGGTCGTCGGCTACAGCCGGATCGTCGTCCGCGGTGACGCGGCCTGGGTGAGCGGCACGACGGCGACCGAGGACGGCGTCGTCGTCCACCCCGGGGACGCCGCGGCGCAGACCCGGCACGTGCTGGCCACCATCTCGCGGTCGCTGGAGCGGGCCGGGTTCACCCTCGGCGACGTCGTCCGCACCCGGATGTACGTCACCGACATCGGCCGCTGGGAGGAGGTCGGCCGCGCCCACGGGGAGGTCTTCGGGGTGATCCGGCCGGCGGCGACGATGGTCGAGGTGTCGGCGCTGATCGACCCGGCGATGCTGGTGGAGATCGAGGCCGACGCGGTGCGGGAGCCGGCAGCGTGAGCCTGGCAGTGCGGGTGATCCCGTGCCTGGACGTCGACGCCGGCCGGGTCGTCAAGGGCGTGAACTTCGTCGACCTCCGCGACGCCGGTGACCCGGTGGAGATGGCGCGCGTGTACGACGCCGAGGGCGCCGACGAGCTGACCTTCCTCGACATCACCGCCAGCTCCGGCAACCGGGAGACCACCTACGACGTCGTCCGCCGGACCGCCGAGAGCGTCTTCATCCCGCTCACCGTCGGCGGCGGGGTGCGCGGCGTCGAGGACGTCGACCGGCTGCTGCGGGCCGGCGCCGACAAGGTCGCCGTCAACACCGCCGCGGTCGCCCGGCCGGAGCTGATCAGCGAGATCGCCGACCGGTTCGGCAACCAGGTGCTCGTGCTCTCCCTCGACGCCCGGCGCTGCCGCGACGGCGCCGTCACCGACTCCGGCTTCGAGATCACCACCCACGGGGGGCGGCGCGGCACCGGCCGCGACGCCGTGCAGTGGGTCGTGCAGGCCGCCGCGCTGGGCGTCGGCGAGGTGCTGCTGAACTCGATGGACGCCGACGGCACGCTCGCGGGCTTCGACCTGGAGCTGATCCGGGCGGTGCGCCGCGAGGTGACCGTGCCGGTGATCGCCAGCGGAGGAGCGGGCGAGGTGGACCACTTCGCCCCGGCGGTGGAGGCCGGCGCCGACGCGGTGCTCGCCGCCAGCGTCTTCCACTTCGGGAAGATGCGGATCGGCGAGGTCAAGGCCGCGCTGGCCGGCGCCGGCATCCCCGTCCGCGGCGAGGCCGACCACCCGCGGTCCTAGGAGCGGCGCGGCCGGCGATGCGCCGCGACCCGTGCCGCGGTCCCCGGCGCTGCCACCATGGCGCGGTGCCCGGCTCGACGCCCGATCGGCTGGCTCGGCTGGCCGACGGCTACCTGATCACCCAGTTGCTGCACGTCGCGGTCGCCCTCGGTGTGCCCGAGGCGCTCGCCGCCGGACCGCGGGACGCCGAGGCCCTGGCCGCCGAGCTGGGCGCCCGCCCCGGCCCGCTGCGCCGGGTGCTCCGCGGCCTGGCGGCGGAGGAGGTGCTGGCCGAGCACGCCGACGGCCGGTTCGCCCTCGCCGACGCCGGCCGGCTGCTGCAGCCCGGCGTCCCGTCGTCGATGCGCGGCGCGGTGACCGCCCGGGCCGACGTCTACTACGGCGCCGCGGCAGGCCTGCTCGACGCGGTCCGCACCGGCGGCACCCCGTTCGAGCTCGTGCACGGGCAGGCCTTCTTCGCGAGCCTGTCCGCGCAGCCGGAACGGCGGGCCGCCTTCCAGGCGTCGATGGCCGACCGTTCGGCCCGCGAGGCCAGGGCGGTGGTGGACGCCTACGACGTGTCCGGCCTCGCCTCGGTGGTCGACGTCGGCGGCGGCCGGGGCACCCTGCTGCGGGCGGTGCGCGACCGCGCGCCGCGCGCCCGGCTGATGCTGTTCGACCTGCCGGAGGTCGTCGACGGCAGCGACCTCACCGCGGTCGGCGGGGACTTCTTCGTGCAGGTGCCCGGCGGGGCGGACGCCTACCTGCTCTCCCGCGTGCTGCACGACTGGGACGACGCCGAGGCGCTGCAGGTGCTGCGGACGTGCCGCGCGGCGATGCGGCCCGACTCGCTGCTGCTGGTCGTCGAGGCGGTGCTCCCGGAACGGGCGGTGGACGACCCCGCCGCGGTGCGGATGGACCTGCACATGCTCGTGCTGCTGCACGGTCGCGAGCGGACCGCGGCGGAGTACGCCGCCCTGCTCCACACGGCGGGGCTGCGGCTCACGGCCGACGTCGCGACCGATGCCGGGGTGCACGTGCTCGAGGCCCGCCCGCGGTGACGGAGTCGCTCGGTGACGGAAAGCGTCACCGAGCGACTCCGCTCACGACTGCTCGACGCGGGCGACGGCCGTGCGGCCCGAGGTCCACAGCAGCAGCTCCATCGGGTCGCCGGCCAGGGTGGTCCCGGCCTTGCCGATGCGCTTCTCCACCCCCGGGACGTCGGTGCGGCGCAGCACCAGTCCGCGGCGGACGCGCCGGGCGAACAGCGTCGCGGTGCGCCACAGCTGGTCGCGGTCGGCCTGCGGGAGGTCGCGGGGCTCCCAGCCCGGCTGGGCGCGGCGGAGGTCCTCGTGGTGGATGGCGTACTCGCCGGCGTTGACGAGGTTGGACAGCGCGGGGATGCCCATGGGGGTCCACTTCGGCGGGCCGGTCCGGACGGCGGCCACCACCTGGGCGAACGGCGTCCGGGTGCGGTACTCCTCCTCGAGCCGGGCCGAGTGGGCGTGCAGGCGCTTGCCGATCGGCAGCGTCTCCAGGGCGTAGCCGGGGCCGGCGTCGGGCCTGCGGTCGCGGACGACGAGGTGGGCGGCGAGGTGCGCGCTGGTCCAGCCCTCGCAGCAGGTCGGCGCGTCCGGGCCGACGGCGTCGAGGAGGTCGGCCAGGGCAGCGCGCTCGCGGATGGCCAGGGGGGCGGGGGAGGACGTCACGGCGCGAGGTCTACCAGGCCCGACGCCGGAATGCAGCGGCCGGCCGGGCGTTGAGCGGTTAGCGTGCCTAACGAGACGCGCGAGCGTCGCCCGATCACCTGAGGAGTGCCGTGTCCCGCCGCCGAGACGCCGTCGTCCGGCGCGGTTTCCGCCACATCGGCCGCGCGGTGCGCGAGCAGCCGGGCATGTTCGCCCTGGCCGTCGCCGCCAGCAGCCTGTACGGCGCGATGACCGTGGCCAGCGCCTACGTGATCGGGGAGATCACCGACCGCGTCGTCTTCCCGGCCTTCGACGAGGGCGCCACCACCGCAGCGGCCCTCACCCTGGCCGCGGTCGCCATCCTCGGCGTCGCGCTGTTCAAGATCGTCGGCATCCTGGGCCGGCGGCTGTTCGCCGGGATCATGGGCTACCGGCTGCAGGCCGACTACCGCCGCCGGGTCACCGGCCAGTACCTGCGCCTGCCGCTGGCCTGGCACCAGCGCCACCCCACCGGCCAGTTGCTCTCCAACGCCAACTCCGACGTCGAGGCGGCCTGGTTCTTCGTCTCGCCGCTGCCCTTCGCCGTCGGCGCGCTGGTGATGATCGCGATCACCGTCGGCGCCCTGGTGGTCACCGACCCGCTGCTGGCGGTGATCGGACTGGTCGTCTTCCCGCTGGTGTTCGTGGTCAACGTCGTCTACTCGCAGGTGATGAGCCCGCGGATGCAGCGGGCCCAGCAGTTGCGCGCCGAGGTCAGCGAGATCGCCCACGAGAGCTTCGACGCGGCCCTGGTGGTCAAGACCCTGGGCCGGGAGGACGTCGAGACGCGGCGCTTCGCCGGCAAGGCCACCGAGCTGCGGGACGGCCTGGTGGCCGTCGGCCGGGTGCGCGGGCTGTTCGACCCGCTGATGGAGGCGCTGCCCAACCTCGGCACCCTCGCCGTCCTGCTGGTCGGCGCCGGCCGGGTGGCCGACGGCGCGACCGGCGCCGGTGACCTGGTCTCGGTCGCCTACCTGTTCACCTTGCTCGCGCTGCCGATCCGCGCGATCGGCTGGGTGCTCGCCGACCTGCCGCGCGCGCTGGCCGGCTTCGACCGGGTGACGCCGGTGCTCGCCGCGACCGGGGAGACGCCCTACGGCACCGAGTCCGCCGTGGCGGCCGCGGGCGGCGCGGTGCTGACCCTGGACGGCGTCGGCTACACCTTCGACGGCGTCTCCCGCCCGACGCTCTCCGACGTCACCTTCGACGTCCCCGCCGGGACGACGGTCGCCGTCGTCGGGCCGACCGGGTCGGGCAAGTCCACGCTGGCGGGCCTGCTCGTCCGGCTGGTCGACCCGGCCGACGGCACCGTGCTGCTGGACGGGCTGGACCTGCGCCGGCTGCGCGAGGGCGAGCTCAGCGGGGCGGCCGCGTTCGTCGCGCAGGGCACCTTCCTGTTCGACGACACGGTGCGCGGCAACGTCACCCTCGGCGCCGACTTCTCCGACGCCGAGGTGCTCGCCGCCCTGCGCACGGCGGCCGCCGACGACTTCGTCGCCCGCCTGCCCGACGGCATGGACACCCGGGTCGGCGAGCGCGGCGCGAGCCTGTCCGGCGGGCAGCGGCAGCGGATCGCGCTGGCCCGGGCGGTCGTCCGCCGCCCCCGGCTGCTCGTGATGGACGACGCGACCAGCGCCGTCGACCCGTCCGTGGAGGCCCGGATCCTCGACGCCCTGCGCGACACCGATCCGCCGGCGACGGTGGTGGTGGTCGCCTACCGGCAGGCGACGATCGCGCTGGCCGACGAGGTGGTGTGGCTGGAGGGCGGCCGGGTGCTGGCCCGCGGCAGCCACGACCAGCTGCTGGCCGAGGTCCCCGGCTACGCGGCGCTCGTGCGCGCCTACTCCCACGACGAGGTGGTCGCGTGACCACCGCGGAGATCACCGGGCGGTCCGAGGGCGCCCTGCGCACCCTGCGCCGCGGGCTGCGGATGATGCCGGAGTTCCGCCGCGGGCTGCCCGCGACGTTCGGCCTCGCGCTGGTCGCCACCGCGGGCCGGGTCGTGGTGCCGATCGCCGTCCAGCAGGTCATCGACCGCGGCCTGGCCGCGCCCGGTGGGCCCGACATGGACTTCGTGCGCACCACGGTGGCCCTGTGCGCGGTCGTCGTGGTGATCACCGGTTTCGCGGTGTTCCGGATGAACGTGCGGCTGTTCCGCACCACCGAGACGGCCCTGGCGGGCCTCCGCACCCGCGCCTTCCGCCACGTCCACGACCTGTCGGTGCTGCACCAGCAGGGGCAGCGCCGCGGCTCGCTGGTGTCGCGGGTGACCAGCGACGTCGACCAGCTGTCCACGTTCATGCAGTGGGGCGGCGTGCTGGGGGTGGTGAGCCTCGGCCAGCTGATCGTCGCGACAGTCGTGATGTTCGTGTACTCGTGGCAGCTGACGCTGCTGGTGCTGGCCTGCTTCGTGCCCCTGGCCTTCGCCGTGCGGTTCTTCGCCCGGAAGCTCGCCACCGTCTACGGCGTGGTCCGCGAGCGCGTGGGCGACGTGCTGGCCGCCGTCTCCGAGGCGGTCGTCGGCGCCTCCACGGTGCGCGCCTACGGCGTGCGCGAGCGCACCGCCGCCCGCCTCGACGCCGCCATCGACCGGCACTACCGCGCCCAGGTCGAGGCCCAGAAGACGACGGCGGCGGTCTTCGTCAGCGGTGAGCTCGTGGCCTCGTTCGCCAACGCCGCGGTCATCGTCGTCGGCGTCCTCCTCGGCCTCGCCGGCGACATCACGCCCGGCACCCTCATCGCCTTCCTCTTCCTCGTCTCGCTGTTCGTGGCGCCGGTGCAGACCGCCAGCGAGGTGCTCAACGAGGCCCAGAACGCGGTCGCCGGCTTCCGTCGGGTGCTCGACGTCCTCGACACCGAGCCCGACGTGCGCGACCCCGCCGCGGACGGCGCCGCCGCCCGGGACCTGCCCGACGGCCCGCTGGGCGTCCGCTTCGAGGGCGTCGGCTTCCGCTACGCGCCCGACGCCCGGCCCGCCCTCAGCGGCGTCGACCTGGAGCTCGTGCCCCGCCGGCGGGTGGCGATCGTGGGGGAGACGGGCTCGGGGAAGACGACCTTCGCCAAGCTGGTCACCCGGCTGATGGACCCCACCGAGGGGCGACTGCTGCTCGGGTCGCCGGCCGCCGGGTGGGTGCCGCTGGACGAGGTCGCCTTCGCCTCCCTGCGCCGGCGGGTGGTGATGGTGCCCCAGGACGGCTACCTGTTCGACGCGAGCGTCGCCGCCAACGTGCGCTACGGCCGGCCCGGCCTCACCGACGCGGAGGTGACCGAGGCCTTCACCGACCTCGGCCTCGGCGACTGGCTGGCCGGGCTGCCCGCCGGGGTGGACACCCCCGTCGGGCAGCGCGGTGAGTCGCTCTCGGCCGGCGAGCGGCAGCTGGTGGCGATCGCCCGGGCCTACGTGGGCGACCCCGACCTGCTGGTGCTGGACGAGGCCACGAGCGCCGTCGATCCGGCCACCGAGCGCCGGCTCACCGCCGCGCTCGACCGGCTCACCAGCGGCCGGACGACGCTCACCATCGCCCACCGCCTCTCGACCGCCGAGCGCGCCGACGAGGTGCTCGTCGTCGACGAGGGCCGGGTCGTCCAGCGCGGCAGCCACGCCGACCTGGTCGACGTCGAGGGCCCCTACGCCCGGCTGCACGCCTCGTGGCGCCGGTCGTCGAGCGGGCAGACCGAACCGGTCGGCTGAGCGGGGCGCCCCGACGACCCGTCGCGGCCCCGCCGCAGGGGCCCGCCGCGAGCGTGCGAGTGGTGGGGGGCGGTGGGGTCCTTCAACTAGCCTGCGGCGGTGCCCTCCTCCAGTGCCGCGGCCGACCGTCCCGGCTTCTTCCGGCCCTGGGGAGCGGGCCGCATGCCCTGGCAGGCGGCCGTGGCCGCGGGTGTCGGGCTGTTCGGGGTCGTGCCGCTCGCCTTCACCGTCTTCGTCATCTACGCCCTCGGCGGCCTGGACTCCGACACGGCGCGCGACCCGTGGATCTATCCGCTGTTCCTCGCCCCGCTGCTGGTGCTGGTCGGGTCGCTGCTGCTCCTGGCCGGGCGCAGCCGGGTCTGGCTCGTCGTCGGGGCGGCGGCCGCGGTCGGCGCGGGGCTGACGATCATCGGGGTCGGCAGCTCGGCGGGGGAGCCGGTCGGGGCGTGGCCGCTGCTGCTGGCGCTGTGCCCGGTGGTGGCCGCCGCCATCGCCCTGCGGCCTCCGGTGGGCCGTTGGCTGGCCGGCCGGCCCGGCCGGGTGCCCCCTCCGGCCTGAGGCCGGACGCCGCCGGCCCCTGCCGGTCCCTGCCGGTCCTCCTACGCTCCGGCCATGCCACCCGCCCCCCGCCGGTCCCCGCGGGCAGCGCGCGGTCGGCCGGTCGCCGGTCGCAGCGGTCCCCGCCCGGCGGCCCCGCACCCGCTGGCCCGCGCCGGCGTCCGCGGCCCGGCCGCCCCGCAGCGGCCGCTGACCGTCCCGTTCGCCGTCGCCTTCGCCGTCCTGGTCGCCCTCGAGGAGCTCTACCTCGGGTGGCTGGTGTGGGCTCCGGACCGGGAGCTGCACTGGTTCGTGCTGCTCGCGGTCGCGGCCGCCGTCTGGGCGCTCGCGGGGGCGGTGCTCGTCCACCGGGGCCGGCCCCGGGCCTGGCTGGTGCTGGCCGCGGCCAGCACGGTCCCGCTGCTGTTCCTGCTCGGCCTGGCGCTGCTGTTCGGCGCCCTGGGCGGGGCGGAGGAGGTGTGGTGGGCGCTGGCGATGCTGGTCGGCCCGGTGGGCTGCCTCGTCCTGTCCGCGGGCCGGCCGATCCGGGAGTGGACCGCGCCGCGGCGGGGCGTTCCGGGTCCGCGGCGCGGCGTCCCGGCCCCGTTCGGCCGCCGCCGGGACACCGCCGCCCGCTAGCGTCCTGCCCGTGAGCGAGACAGACGTCGTCGTGGTGGGAGCCGGTCTGGCCGGGCTGGTGGCGACCGCGGAGCTGGCCGACGCCGGCAAGCGGGTCGTGCTGCTGGAGCAGGAGCCGGAGGCCTCGTTCGGCGGCCAGGCGTGGTGGTCCTTCGGCGGGCTCTTCCTGGTCGACTCCCCGGAGCAGCGCCGCCTGCGCGTGCACGACTCGCTGGAGCTGGCCCGCCAGGACTGGTTGGGCACCGCCGCGTTCGACCGGCCGGAGGACCACTGGCCGCGCCAGTGGGCCGAGGCCTACCTGCAGTTCGCGGCGGGGGAGAAGCGCTCCTGGCTGCGCTCGCAGGGCATCGGCTTCTTCCCGGTCGTCGGCTGGGCCGAGCGCGGCGGCTACACCGCCACCGGGCACGGCAACTCGGTGCCCCGCTTCCACATCGTGTGGGGCACCGGCCCGGCCATCGTGGCGCCCTTCGCCCGCCGGGTCCGCGAGGCGGTCGACCGCGGCCAGGTCGAGCTGCGCTTCCGGCACCGGGTCTCCGAGCTGGTGATCGGCGACGGGGCCGTCACCGGGGTGCGGGGGGCGGTGCTGGAGGCCAGCGGCGTGGCCCGGGGCGAGGCCAGCTCCCGCGTCGAGGTCGAGCCGTTCGAGATCGGCGCGCAGGCCGTCGTCGTCACCTCCGGCGGGATCGGCGGCAACCACGAGCTGGTCCGCCGCAACTGGCCGGCCCGGCTCGGGCCCGCGCCGCGGCGGCTGCTGTCCGGCGTCCCCGCGCACGTCGACGGGCACATGCTCGAGGCGACCGAGGCGGCCGGGGCGCACCTGATCAACCGGGACCGCATGTGGCACTACACCGAGGGCATCGCCAACCACTCGCCGGTGTGGGCGCAGCACGGGATCCGCATCCTGCCCGGGCCCTCCTCGCTGTGGCTGGACGCCACCGGTGCGCGGCTGCCCGTGCCGCTGTTCCCCGGGTTCGACACGCTCGGCACGCTCGCCCACATCGGGCAGACCGGCCACGAGCACACCTGGTTCGTGGCGACGCAGAAGATCGTCGAGAAGGAGTTCGCGCTCTCGGGGTCCGAGCAGAACCCCGACCTCACCGGCAAGGACGTCAAGCTCCTGCTCGACCGGGTGCGCTCCGGCGTCTCCGGGTCCGTGCAGGCGTTCCTGGACCGCGGGGAGGACTTCGTCGTCGCCCGCACGCTGCCCGACCTCGTGGCGGGCATGAACCGGATCACCGGTGGGCAGCCGGAGCTCTCCCTCGCCACGGTCGAGGCGGAGGTCGTGGCCCGCGACCGCGAGATCGCGCACCCGTTCACCAAGGACCTGCAGATCACCGCGGTCCGCGGCGCCCGCAGCTACCTCGGCGACAAGCTGATCCGGGTCGCGCCGCCGCACCGCCTGCTCGACCCCGCGGCCGGCCCGCTGATCGCCGTCCGGCTCAACCTGCTGACCCGCAAGACCCTCGGCGGCCTGGAGACCGACCTGTCCGGCCGGGTGCTGCGACCCGGCGGCGAGCCGTTCCCCGGCCTGTACGCGGCCGGGGAGGTCGCCGGCTTCGGCGGCGGCGGCATGCACGGCTACCGCTCGCTGGAGGGCACCTTCCTCGGGGGCTGCCTGTTCTCGGGGCGCACGGCGGGCCGCGCCCTGGCGGCGGCCCTGTGAGCGGGCCGCCCCGCGAGAACGAACCGTTCGGCCCGTTGGGCGGGCCGCCCCGCGACCCCTGGTCCGATCCCGACACCCCCACCGAGGAGGGCGCCCCCTACGGCGGCCCGCCCGCCTGGCCCCCGACCGCGGCGACGCCCGCCGGGTACCCGGTCCCGTACGGCGCGGGCACCTACCCCGCGCCCTACGCGGGGGCGCCCTACCCGGCGCCGCCCGTGGCCCCCTACGGCGCACCGGGCTACGGGCCGCCGGGGTACGGGGCACCGGCGTACGGCGCACCGGGGTACGGCTGGCCGCCGCCCGGGCCGCTCGGGCCCCGCCGCCCCGGCCAGGTCGTGACCGCCGCCGTGCTGGCCATCGTGCAGGCGGCGATCGTGGCCTTCGCCTCGGCCTACCTGCTGCTGTTCGCCTCGGTGCTGGGCATCGACTTCGACATCGACGGCGCCATCGACCCCGAGGCCGCCGCGCTCGCCGACGAGGCGCGCGTGCTGGCCTGGGTGCAGTTCGCCTCCTGCGTGGCCCTGGTGACGGCCGGGGTGCTCGCGCTGACCCGGCGCGACCGCGGCACCTGGCTGGCCCTGCTGGGGGCGCTGGGCGTGCAGGTGCTGCTGGCCCTCTACTGGGCGATCCGCATCGTCGGCCTGCTCGGCGACGTCCGCGGGTCCGAGGACGCCGTCCCGGTGTTCGTCTTCGGCGCGGTCGTGTTCGCCGCGAGCCCCGCCGTGGGGCTGGGGCTTCTGGTCTCCCGCGCGGGTCGGGAGTGGTTCGACCCCGGGCGGGCGAGGGGCTGAGCCGACGCCGGTGTCGGGCAGCGGTGCGCGGCCGGGGAGAATCGCGGCATGACCGCCGTCCCGCCCGCCCCCGCCCTCGACCCGGAGGTCGCCGCGCTCCTGCGCCGCGACCCCGACGGTCTGGTGGCCGCCGTCGTGCAGCAGCACGACAGCGGCCAGGTGCTCATGGTCGCGTGGATGGACGACGAGGCGCTGCACCGCACCCTCACCACCGGCCGGGCCACCTACTGGTCGCGCAGCCGCGGGGAGTACTGGGTGAAGGGCGAGACCTCGGGTCACCGCCAGTGGGTGCGGAACGTGCGGCTGGACTGCGACGGCGACGCCCTCCTCGTCCTCGTCGACCAGGAGGGCCCGGCCTGCCACACCGGCGAGCGCAGCTGCTTCTTCCGGACGCTGCCGGCCACCGCGGGGTCCCCCTCATGAGGCTGGGGGAGACCTACCCGAGCCGCGCGGACTTCGCGGCGCTCGATCGGCCGGGGGCGGGCGGGGTCATGGTGCCGGTGGTCCGGCGGCTGCTCGCCGACGGGCTGACCGCCGTCGGGGTCTACCGCACGCTGGCCGGTGACCGCCCCGGCACCGTGCTGCTGGAGTCGGCCGAGCAGGGCCGGCAGTGGGCGCGGTACAGCTTCGTCGGCGTCCGCAGCGCCGGGGTGCTCACCGAGACCGACGGCGTCAGCGAGTGGCTGGGCGATCCGCTGCCCGGGCTGACCGACGACCTGCCGGCGGATCCGCTGGCCGCGGTCCGCACGCTGGCCCGCCGGCTGCGCACGCCCCGGACCCCCGGCCTGCCGCCGCTGACCGGGGGGCTCGTCGGGTACCTGGGCTACGACGTCGTCCGCAGGCTGGAGCGGTTGCCCGAGCTGGCCACCGACGACCTCGGCATGCCCGAGCTCGCGCTGCTGCTCGTGACCGACCTGGCCGTCGTCGACCACACCGACGGCAGCGTCCTGCTCATCGCCAACGTGCTGCGCGCCGACGGCGACCCCGGCGCGGCCTGGGACGACGCCGTCGCCCGGATCGACGCCATGGCGTCGGCGCTGGCGACGTCCGCGCCGGGTGGGCTCGCGGCGTTCACCCCCGCCGACCCGCCCCCGGTCACGAGCAACATGGCGCCGGGGGTCTACGCCGAGGGCGTGGAGCGGGTGCGGGAGCACATCCGCGCCGGCGACGCCTTCCAGGTGGTGCTGGCCCAGCGCTTCGAGGTGGCCACGAAGGTCGACGCCCTCGACCTGTACCGGGTGCTGCGGGCGACCAACCCCTCGCCGTACATGTACCTGCTGCGCTTCGCGGGCCGCGAGACGCCGTTCGACGTCGTCGGCTCCTCCCCGGAGGCGCTGGTCACCGTCACCGGCCGCTCCGCGGTGGTGCACCCGCCGGCCGGCACCCGGCCGCGGGGGGCGACGCCGGAGGAGGACGCCCGGCTGGCCGAGGGCCTGCTGGCCGACCCCAAGGAGCGGGCGGAGCACGTGATGCTCGTGGACCTGGCGCGCAACGACCTCGGGCGGGTGTGCGTGCCCGGCACCGTCGAGGTGCCCGACTTCATGCGGATCGAGCACTACAGCCACGTGATGCACCTGGTCTCGACGGTCGCCGGTGAGGTGGCGCCGGAGTGGGACGCCCTCGACGTCTTCGACGCGACCTTCCCGGCGGGCACGGTCTCCGGCGCGCCCAAGCCGCGGGCCATGGAGATCATCGAGTCGCTGGAGCCGACCCGGCGGGCCCTCTACGCGGGCACCGTCGGCTACGTCGACGCCAGCGGCGACCTCGACATGGCGATCGCCATCCGGACGGCGGTGCTGCACCAGGGACGGGCGTACGTGCAGGCCGGTGCCGGGATCGTGGCCGACAGCGACCCGGCCACCGAGGAGGCCGAGACCCGGCACAAGGCGCGAGCGGTGCTGACGGCGATCGCGGCGGCCGAGGGGATGCGGGAGTTCCCGTGAGCGGAGCGCCGCGGCGGCGAACCGGGGGCATCGTGAGCGGACAGCGGCGTGAGCTGACGGCCGCGGTGGCCGGGCTCGCCATGGCCGGTGGGCTCGCGCTCTCGGCCGGCGGGCAGACCTGGGCCACGGCCACGGTCACCCGGCGCGCGCCGCTGCCGCCGGTCACCGAGGCGCTCGACGGCAGCGCCCTGGCGCCGCTGGTGCCGGCGTGCGGTCTCCTGCTGCTGGCGGCGGCGGTCGCGGTGGTGGCCGTCCGCGGCCGCGGACGGCAGGTGGTGGGGCTGCTGGCCTGTGTCGGCGGCGGCACGCTCCTGTGGTCGGGGCTGCGGTCGCTGGTCGCCGACCCGGGCCTGGCGGACCTCTCCGACGGGGCCGCGGCGGGCGCCACCGCGCTGGCGGTGAGCCGGTCGGCCGCCTGGCCCGCGCTGGCCCTGGTCGCCGGCGTGCTCGGGATCGCGGCGGGCGCGCTCACGGTCCTGCGGGGCCCGGGCTGGAGCGGTATGGGCCGCCGGTACGAGCGGGCGGAGGCCGCCGCGCCCGCCGCCGTCGCCGGGCGGGCTGCCGCGCCGGCGGCGGAGCGCAGCCGCGAGGACCGCGCGCTCGATGCGTGGCGCGCGCTGGACCGGGGCGAGGACCCGACGACCGGTGCGGACCCGGGCACGGGTGCGGACCCGGCCGCCGGCGGGGACACGGCCGCCGGCAGGGACACGGCGCCACCCCCGGCCGGGGACGACGGACGCCGCCTCTAGAGTGGTGCGCGACGGGCAGAAGGGGCGCACGTACCCCGCACCAGGGCGTACACACGTGATCTGCGTCGCCTGCGGAGCGCCCGTCGTCTCGACGATCAGCACGGAGGAGGGGTTGTGAACGTCCTCGACGAGATCGTCGCCGGCGTGCGGGAGGAGCTCGCCGCGCGCGAGGCGGCGACGCCGCTCGCCGAGGTCATGGCCGCGGCGCGGGACGCCCGCCCCGCCCTCGACGCCCAGGCCGCACTGCGCGCGCCGGGCGTGGGCGTCATCGCGGAGGTCAAGCGGTCCAGCCCGTCGAAGGGCGCCCTGGCCGACATCCCCGACCCCGCCGTCCTGGCCGGCCAGTACGCCGCCGGAGGTGCCCGCGTCATCAGCGTGCTCACCGAGAGCCGCCGCTTCGGCGGCAGCCACGCCGACCTCGCCGCCGTCCGGGCCGCGGTCGACGTGCCGGTCCTGTGCAAGGACTTCGTCGTCAGCAGCTACCAGGTGCACGAGGCCCGCGCCTACGGTGCCGACGTCGTCCTGCTGATCGTGGCGGCCCTGGAGCAGAACGTGCTGCTCGGCCTGCTGGAGCGCGTCGAGTCCCTCGGCATGACGGCGCTGGTCGAGGTGCACACCGAGGCCGAGGCCGACCGCGCCCTGGCCGCGGGTGCCTCGGTCATCGGCGTCAACGCCCGCGACCTGACGACGCTGCAGGTCGACCGCTCCACCTTCGAGAAGATCGCCCCGGGCCTGCCGTCGACCGTCGTCAAGGTCGCCGAGTCCGGGGTCCGCGGCCCGCACGACCTCATCTCTTACGCCGCGGCCGGCGCCGACGCCGTCCTCGTCGGCGAGGGGCTGGTGACCGCCGGCGACGCCCGCCAGGCCGTCGCCGACCTGGTCACCGCCGGATCCCACCCGGCCACCCCGCGCCCCAGTCGCTAGCGACTCGCGCACCCCTCTCCGGCACGGCGCCCCGCGCGCGGGACACTGGGGGCATGACCACCAGTCCCGTCCGCCCGCCGCAGCCGCGAGCCGTCCCGGCGGCGCCGGCCTGGCCGGACGCGACGGGTCACTTCGGCGTCTTCGGCGGGCGGTTCGTCCCCGAGGCGCTGATCGCCGCCCTCGACGAGCTGACCGAGGCCTACGAGGCCATGCGGGTCGACCCGGTGTTCCTCGACGAGTTCGCCGTGCTGCAGCGCGACTACATCGGCCGGCCCAGCGTGATCACCGAGGTGCCGAGGTTCGCCGAGCACTGCGGCGGGGCCCGGGTGCTGCTCAAGCGCGAAGACCTCAACCACACCGGCTCGCACAAGATCAACAACGTGCTGGGGCAGGCGCTGCTCACCAAGCGGATCGGCAAGACCCGCGTGATCGCCGAGACCGGCGCCGGCCAGCACGGCGTGGCGACGGCGACGGCGGCGGCGCTGATGGGCCTGTCGTGCACCGTCTACATGGGCGAGGAGGACACCCGCCGGCAGGCGCTCAACGTCGCCCGCATGCGGCTGCTGGGCGCGGAGGTCATCCCGGTGACCACCGGCTCGCGGACGCTCAAGGACGCGATCAACGAGGCGTTCCGCGACTGGGTCACCAACGTGGAGACGACCAACTACGTCTTCGGCACCGTCGCCGGCCCGCACCCGTTCCCCGCGATGGTCCGCGACTTCCAGCGGGTCATCGGGGACGAGGCCCGCGAGCAGGTGCTCGACCGGGAGGGCCGGCTGCCGGACGCGGTCCTCGCCTGCGTGGGCGGCGGCTCCAACGCGATCGGGATCTTCACCGCGTTCGTCCCCGACGAGGGCGTCCGGCTGGTCGGCCTCGAGGCGGCCGGCGACGGCGTGGAGACCGGCCGGCACGCGGCCACGATCACCGGCGGCTCGCCCGGGGTGCTGCACGGCGCCCGCTCCTACCTCCTGCAGGACGAGAACGGCCAGACCATCGAGTCGCACTCGATCAGCGCCGGCCTCGACTACCCCGGCGTCGGCCCGGAGCACTCCCACCTGCACGACATCGGCCGCGCCGAGTACCGCCCCGTCACCGACGCCGAGGCCATGGAGGCGTTCGCGCTGCTGTGCCGGACGGAGGGGATCATCCCGGCGATCGAGTCCGCGCACGCTCTGGCCGGAGCGATGCGGCTGGGCCGCGAGCTCGGGCCCGACACCCTGCTGCTGGTGAACCTGTCGGGGCGCGGGGACAAGGACGTCGAGACGGCGTCGCGCTGGTTCGGCCTCGGCGACCGCACCGAGGTCGACCCCGGGCCGGGCCTGGACACCGACCAGCAGCCCACCGAGGGCGCGGTCGCGGGCGACGAGGCCGTGGCCGGCCGGGACGCGGGGGAGGAGGCGTGAGCCTGCTGCAGCAGCGGATCGACGCCGCGCGCGCCGAGGAGCGGGCGGCCCTCATCGCCTACCTGCCCGTCGGCTACCCCGACGTCGACGCGTCGATCGCGGCGATGGTGGCGGCCGTCGAGGGCGGAGCGGACGGCGGCGGGGCCGACGTCGTCGAGATCGGCGTCCCCTACAGCGACCCCGGCATGGACGGCCCGGTCATCCAGCAGGCGGTGGACGTCGCCGTCCGCGCCGGCGTGGGCATGCGCGACGTGCTGCGGGCGGTCGAGGCGGTCGCCGCCGCCGGCGCCGTGCCGGTCGTCATGAGCTACTGGAACCCGGTCGAGCGCTACGGCGTCGAGCGGTTCGCCGCCGACCTGGCCGCCGCCGGGGGAGCGGGGGCGATCACCCCCGACCTGATCCCCGACGAGGCCGGCGCGTGGCTCGCGGCGTCGGAGGCGGCCGGGCTGGACCGGGTCTTCCTCGTCGCGCCGTCGTCCACCGACGCCCGGCTGCGGTCGACGGTGCGGGCCTGCCGGGGATTCGTCTACGCCGCCTCCACCATGGGCGTGACCGGCACCCGGGCGACCGTCGGCGGCGCCGCCGAGCGGCTGGTCGCCCGCACCCGGGAGGCGATCGCCGACGTCGGCACCGCCCTGCCGGTCTGCGTCGGCCTCGGCGTCTCCGACGGGAACCAGGCGGCTCAGGTGGCCGGCTTCGCCGACGGCGTCATCGTCGGCTCGGCCTACGTCCGAACCCTGCTGGACGGCGAGGGCCCCGACGGTGTCCGGCGCCTGTCGGCGGACCTGGCGCGCGGGGTGCGGCAGCGGGCGGCGGTGCGGCCGAGCCATGCCTGAGACGACGACGCTGGCGAGCATCCCCAGCCCCGGCGACGCGGTGTGGGAGCTCGGACCGCTGCCGATCCGCGCCTACGCGCTGAGCATCATCGCCGGCATCGTGCTGGCCTGCTGGCTCACCGAGAAGCGGTGGGTGGCCCGCGGCGGCAAGCCCGGCGAGGTGCTCGACATCGCCGTGTGGGCCGTGCCGTTCGGCATCGTCGGCGGCCGCATCTACCACGTGATCACCAGCCCGCAGGCGTACTTCGGCGAGGGCGGCGACCCGGTGAAGGCCCTGGCCATCTGGGAGGGCGGCCTGGGCATCTGGGGCGCGATCGCCTTCGGTGGGGTCGGCGCCTGGATCGCCTGCCGCCGGATGGGCATCCCGCTGCCGGTCTTCGCCGACGCGATCGCCCCCGGGCTGCTGGTGGCCCAGGCCGTCGGCCGGCTGGGCAACTGGTTCAACCAGGAGCTGTTCGGCGGGCCGACCGACCTGCCGTGGGGGCTGGAGATCGACCCGGTCAACCGGCCGGACGCCTACCTGGACGTGGCGACGTTCCACCCGACGTTCCTGTACGAGCTGCTGTGGAACCTGGCGGCCGCCGCGGTCGTCGTCTGGGCCGACCGCCGGTTCCGGCTGGGCCACGGGCGCGCGTTCGCGCTGTACGTCGCGCTCTACTGCGCCGGGCGGCTGTGGATCGAGCTGCTGCGCACCGACCCCGCCAACGAGCTCTTCGGGGTCCGGCTCAACGTGTTCACCTGCCTGGTCGTCGGGCTCGCCGCCGTCGCCTACCTGGTGGCGCTGCGCGGGCGGCCCCGCGAGGTCCTCGACCGGCGTGGTGACGATGCCGACACCGGCCCGTCCGGTGCGACGTCCGGAACCGCCTCCGTGCCCGCGACCAGCGCCGATGTGCCGTCCGCCGACGACGCCGGTGACGACGATCACGGCGGGTCCGACCGTCGCTGACAGCACGTGTTCGGCAGGCCGTCAACCCGGAGAAATAGCCTGTTACGGCTGTGTACCCTTCCCTCCGGGCCCACTGGTGATCCCGGTGGGCCGCACGTGTCGGAACCGGGCCAGCGTCGCCCCGCGGACGACGGCCCCATGGCACCACCCGTGGGACTGGCGACCTGACCGGACCGGGCACGTCCCCTCCGCCGGGCTCCACCGCAGCGCACACGCACACCGCCCCCTCTGACCACCACCGGCCGGGCCTCCAGCCCCGCTGCGTGCCTCTCCGCGAGCGCGCGCGACCAGCCGACGACGGGAGTGACATGACCGGGTCCCCTGCGCCCATCTCCTCGGCGCCTTCCCCCACGAGGCCGACCCCCTCCGCCGTCCCCTTCTCGGCCGTCCCGCCGGCCGCCGGGCTCTACGACCCGGCCAACGACTCCGACGCCTGCGGCGTCGCCTTCGTCGCCGACGTCCAGGGCCGGCCGAGCCGCGCCCTCGTGGCCGCCGGGCTGACCGCGCTGCACAACCTGGACCACCGGGGGGCCGCCGGCGCCGAGCCCAACAGCGGCGACGGCGCGGGGATCCTCACCCAGGTGCCCGACGCGCTGCTGCGCGACAGCGTCGACTTCGACCTGCCGCCGGTCGGCGAGTACGCCGTCGGCATCGCGTTCCTCCCGACCGACGAGGCCGAGCGCGCCGCCCGCCGCGACGACGTCGCCCGCATCGCCGCGGAGGAGGGGCTGACCGTGCTCGGCTGGCGCGACGTGCCCGTCGACCCCGACGGTGCCGACCTCGGCCCGACCGCCCGCGCCGTCATGCCGCACTTCGCCCAGCTGTTCGTCGCCGAGACGATGGGCGCCCGCGCCGACGGGGCCGCCTTCGGCGGGAACGCGGTCTGCCACGGCGTGACCCGGCTGGAGCGGCGCGCGTTCGTGCTGCGCAAGCGGTCCGAGCGGGAGGCCCGCGAGGCCGGCAGCAGTCTGTACCTCGTCTCGCTGTCCGCCCGCACCATCACCTACAAGGGCATGCTGACCACCGACCAGCTGCCCGCGTTCTTCCCCGACCTGCGCGACGAGCGCTACGAGTCGGCGATCGCGCTGGTGCACAGCCGGTTCTCCACCAACACGTTCCCGAGCTGGCCGCTGGCCCACCCGTTCCGGCTGATCGCCCACAACGGCGAGATCAACACGATCAAGGGCAACCGGAACCGGATGCGGGCCCGCGAGGCCAAGCTCGAGACCGAGATGTTCGACGGGCCCGCCGGCCCGGCCGCCGAGCTCGGGCTCGACCGGATCTTCCCCGTCACCGGCAGCGACTTCAGCGACTCCGCCACCTTCGACGAGGTGCTGGAGCTGCTGCACCTGTCGGGCCGGTCGCTGCCGCACGCCGTCCTGATGATGATCCCGGAGGCGTGGGAGAACCACGAGGAGATGGACCCGGCCCGCCGGGCCTTCTACCGGTTCCACTCCTCGATCATGGAGCCGTGGGACGGCCCCGCCGCGGTCGCCTTCACCGATGGCACGCTCATCGGTGCGGTGCTCGACCGCAACGGCCTGCGCCCGGGCCGCTGGTGGCACACCAAGGACGACTGGGTCGTGCTCGCCAGCGAGGTCGGCGTCCTGGAGATCCCCGACGCCGACGTCGTCGCCAAGGGCCGGCTGCAGCCCGGCCGCATGTTCCTCGTCGACACCGCCGCCGGGACGATCGTCTCCGACGAGGAGGTCAAGGGCGCGCTCGCCACCGAGCACCCCTACGACGACTGGCTGCACGCCGGCCTCGTGCACCTGCCCCAGCTCCCCGAGCGTCGCCGGGCCCGGCCCAGCCACGCGTCGGTGGTCCGCCGGCAGCAGTTGTTCGGCTACACGGAGGAGGACCTGCGCGTCCTGCTCACGCCGATGGCCTCCTCGGCCGCCGAGCCGATCGGCTCCATGGGCACCGACACCCCGGTGGCGGCGCTGTCGGACCGCTCCCGGCTGCTCTACGACTACTTCGGGCAGCTGTTCGCCCAGGTCACCAACCCGCCGCTGGACGCCATCCGCGAGGAGCTGGTGACCAGCCTCGGGCGCACCTTCGGCCCCGAGCAGAACCTGCTCAAGGCCACCCCGGCGTCGTGCCGCCAGGTGACGGTGCCGTTCCCGGTCATCGACAACGACGAGCTCGCCAAGATCCTGCACATCGACGACGACGGCGACCTGCCCGGCTTCGCCGCCGTCCGGATCACCGGGCACTTCGACGTCAACGGCGGCGGCGAGGCCCTGGCGACGGCGATCGAGGAGCTGCGCACGAAGGCCAGCAAGGCCATCGCCGCCGGCGCCCGGATCATCGTGCTGTCCGACCGCGACTGCGACGAGAAGCGCGCGCCCATCCCGTCCCTGCTCATGACGGCCGCCGTCCACCACCACCTGGTGCGCGAGCGGACCCGCATGGAGGTCGGCCTGGTGGTGGAGTCCGGTGACTGCCGCGAGGTCCACCACGTCGCCCTGCTGCTCGGCTACGGCGCCGCCGCGGTCAACCCCTACCTGGCGTTCGAGTCGATCGAGGACCTCATCCGCGACGGCTCCCTCACCGGCGTGGAGTCCGCGCAGGCCGTCCGCAACGTGGTCAAGGCGCTGGGCAAGGGCGTCCTCAAGGTGATGAGCAAGATGGGCATCAGCACCGTCGGCTCGTACACGATGGCGCAGATCTTCGAGGCGGTCGGGCTGGCCGACGACGTCGTCGACGAGTACTTCACCGGCACCTCCTGCCCGCTGGGCGGCGTGGGCCTCGACGTGCTCGCCGAGGAGGTCGCGATGCGGCACCGGCGCGCCTACCCGGCCAACCCCACCGAGCGCGCCCACCGCCGGCTGGAGACCGGCGGCGAGTACCAGTGGCGCCGCGAGGGCGAGGTGCACCTGTTCAACCCCGAGACGGTGTTCCTGCTCCAGCACGCCACCCGCGCGCGCCAGTACGACGTCTTCCAGCGCTACACCGGCGAGGTGGACCGGCTCTCCCGCGACGCGGCGACCCTGCGCGGCCTGTTCGAGTTCCGGACCGGCGTCCGCCCGCCCGTGCCGCTGGAGGAGGTCGAGCCGGTCAGCGAGATCGTCAAGCGCTTCCAGACCGGGGCGATGAGCTACGGCTCCATCTCCCAGGAGGCGCACGAGACGCTGGCCATCGCCATGAACCGCCTGGGCGGCAAGTCCAACACCGGCGAGGGCGGGGAGGACCCGGCGCGGTTCGTCGCCGACCCCAACGGCGACCTGCGCCGCTCCGCGATCAAGCAGGTGGCCAGCGGCCGGTTCGGCGTGACCAGCGAGTACCTGGTCAACGCCGACGACATCCAGATCAAGATGGCCCAGGGCGCCAAGCCCGGCGAGGGCGGTCAGCTGCCCGGCCAGAAGGTCTACCCGTGGGTGGCGCGCACCCGGCACTCCACGCCGGGCGTGGGCCTGATCAGCCCGCCGCCGCACCACGACATCTACTCGATCGAGGACCTCAAGCAGCTCATCCACGACCTGAAGAACGCCAACGACCAGGCGCGGGTGCACGTCAAGCTGGTCGCCGAGGTCGGCGTCGGCACGGTCGCGGCCGGGGTCAGCAAGGCCCACTCCGACGTCGTCCTGATCTCCGGGCACGACGGCGGCACCGGCGCCGCGCCGCTGACCTCGCTCAAGCACGCCGGCTCGCCGTGGGAGCTCGGCCTGGCCGAGACCCAGCAGACGCTGCTCGCCAACGGGCTGCGCGACCGGATCACCGTGCAGGTCGACGGCCAGCTCAAGACCGGCCGCGACGTGATGATCGGCGCGTTGCTGGGCGCCGAGGAGTTCGGCTTCGCGACGGCGCCGCTGGTGGTCTCCGGCTGCATCATGATGCGGGTCTGCCACCTGGACACCTGTCCGGTCGGCGTGGCCACGCAGAACCCCGAGCTGCGCAAGCGGTTCACCGGGCGGCCGGAGTTCGTCGTCACCTTCTTCGAGTACATCGCCGAGGAGGTCCGCCAGTACCTCGCCGACCTGGGCTTCCGCACCCTCGACGAGGCCATCGGCCACGCCGAGATGCTGGACACCCGCAAGGCGGTCGGGCACTGGAAGGCCGAGGGCCTGGACCTGTCCAGGATGCTCGCCGTGCCGGAGCTGCCCGAGGGGGCGGCCCGGCGGAAGGTGCGCGACCAGGACCACGGCCTGGACGTCGCCCTGGACCAGACGCTGATCCAGCTGTGCGAGGGGGCGCTGCTGGACGCGCGCCCGGTGCGCCTGGAGCTGCCGGTGCGCAACGTCAACCGCACCGTCGGCACGATGCTGGGCTCGATGGTCACCCGGCGCTTCGGCGGCGAGGGCCTGCCCGAGGGCACGATCGACCTGACCTTCACCGGGTCGGCCGGCCAGTCCTTCGGGGCGTTCGTGCCGCGCGGCATCACGATGCGGCTGTTGGGCGACGCCAACGACTACGTCGGCAAGGGCCTGTCCGGCGGCCGGATCGTCGTCCGCCCGGCGCGTGAGGCCACCTTCGCCGCCGAGGACAACGTCATCGCCGGCAACGTGATCGGCTACGGCGCGACCGCGGGGGAGATCTTCCTGCGCGGCCGGGTCGGCGAGCGGTTCTGCGTGCGCAACTCCGGCGCGCTGGCCGTCGTCGAGGGCGTCGGCGACCACGCGCTGGAGTACATGACCGGTGGCAGCGTGGTCATCCTCGGGTCGACCGGGCGCAACATCGCCGCGGGCATGTCCGGCGGCGTCGCCTACGTCCTGGACCTGGCCCGGCACCGGGTCAACCCCGACATGGTCGACATCGACCCGCTGGACGGCGAGTCGGCGGCCTGGCTGCGCGAGGTGCTCGTGCGGTACGCGGCCGACACCGAGTCGCCGGTGGCCGCCGCGCTGCTGGCCGACTGGGGCCGCTGGTCCGGGCAGTTCAGCGTGATCATGCCGCGGGACTACCGCCGCGCCCTCGACGCCCGCCGGGCCGCCGAGGCCGCCGGCACGGACGTCGACCGCGCCGTCATGGAGGCCGCTCGTGGCTGACCTGTCCCGCTCCCCGCTCACCGCCGTCGCAAGGGAGGCCGCTCGTGGCTGACTCCACGGGGTTCCTCAAGTACGACCGCGCCCTGCCTCCGCGCCGGCCGGTCGACGTCCGCATCATGGACTGGAAGGACGTCTACCTCTCCCGGGAGAACGGCGAGGACGAGGTCTTCCCCGTCGGCGCGGTCCGCCAGCAGGCGGCCCGCTGCATGGACTGCGGCATCCCGTTCTGCCACCACGGCTGCCCGCTGGGCAACCTCATCCCGGAGTGGAACGACCTCGCCCGCCGCGACGACTGGACCGACGCGATCGAGAGGCTGCACGCCACGAACAACTTCCCGGAGTTCACCGGGAAGCTCTGTCCGGCGCCGTGCGAGGGGTCCTGCGTGCTGAACCTGCAGGAGTCGCCGGTCACGATCAAGCAGATCGAGTGGGAGATCATCGACCAGGCCTTCCAGCGGGACCTGGTCACCCCGCAGCCGGCGCAGGAGCGCACCGGCAAGAAGGTCGCCGTCGTCGGCTCCGGGCCGGCCGGGCTCGCCGCCGCCCAGCAGCTGACCCGGGCCGGCCACGAGGTGACCGTGTTCGAGCGGGCCGACCGGATCGGCGGCCTGCTCCGGTACGGCATCCCCGAGTTCAAGATGGAGAAGGCCGTGCTGGACCGGCGGCTGGACCAGATGCGCGCCGAGGGCACCCGCTTCGTCACCGGCGTCGAGGTCGGTGGCAGCGGCGAGGCCGACCTGAGCGTCGACCAGCTGCGCGGGGACTTCGACGCCGTCGTCCTGGCCGGGGGCGCGACCGTCGGTCGTGACCTGCCCGCGGCCGGCCGCGAGCTGTCCGGGATCCACCTCGCCATGGAGTACCTGCCCTACGGCAACCTGCAGGCCCTCGGCGAGCTCGACCGACCGCCGATCGACGCCCACGGCAAGCACGTGGTGATCATCGGCGGCGGCGACACCGGCGCGGACTGCCTCGGCACCGCCCACCGCCAGGGCGCCGCCTCGGTCACGCAGCTGGAGATCATGCCGGCGCCCCCCGGCAGCCGCGCCGAGGACAACCCCTGGCCGACCTACCCGATGGTCATGCGGGTCTCCAGCGCCCACGAGGAGGGCGGCGAGCGGCTCTACAGCGTGAACACCGAGCGCTTCCAGGGCGACGACGCCGGCAACGTCCGCGCGCTGCTCCTGCACGAGGTCGAGCGGGTCGACGGCCGGTTCACCAAGATCGAGGGCACCGAGCGCGAGGTCCCCGCCGACCTGGTGTTCCTGGCCATGGGCTTCACCGGTGCGCAGCGCGAGGGCCTGGTCGACGGTCTGGGCGTCGAGGTCGACGGGCGGGGCAACGTCACCCGCGACGCCGACTTCATGTCGACCGTGCCCGGCGTCTTCGTGGCCGGCGACATCGGCCGCGGCCAGTCGCTCATCGTGTGGGCCATCGCCGAGGGCCGCTCGGCCGCCGGCGCGGTCGACGCCTGGCTCACCGGCAGCGCGTCGGAGCTGCCGCGCCCGGTGACCCCCACCGAGGTCGCCCTGCGGTAGGTCCGCCGACCGCACGCCGTCCGGGCCGGGCTCCTCGTGGAGGGGCCCGGCCCGCGGTGTGTCCGGGGTGGCCAGGGACACGGGGGCCCGTCCCACCGAGCGCGGGGGCGCGCACTAGCGTTCTCCCCATGCCCCGCCGCGCCAAGATCGTCTGCACCCTGGGTCCCGTCTCGAGCAGCATCGAGCAGGTCACCGCCCTCGTCGAGGCGGGGATGGACGTCGCTCGGCTCAACTTCAGCCACGGCGCGCACGCCGACCACGAGGCGGCCTACCACGTGGTCCGCGAGGCCTCGGACCGCACCGGCCACGCCGTCGCCGTCCTCGCCGACCTGCAGGGCCCCAAGATCCGGCTGGGCACCTTCGCCGAGGGCAAGGTGACCTGGCCGACCGGCGCCCGGGTGTGCATCACCGTCGAGGACGTCGAGGGCACCGTCGACCGCGTCTCGACCACCTACAAGGGGCTGGCCGCCGACGCCCGGGTGGGGGACCGCCTGCTGATCGACGACGGCAAGCTCGCCCTCTCGGTGGTCGAGGTCGAGGGCCCCGACGTCTGGTGCCTGGTCGTCGAGGGCGGGCCGGTCTCCAACAACAAGGGCCTGTCGCTGCCCGGCGTCGCCGTGAGCGTCCCGGCGCTGTCGGAGAAGGACACCGAGGACCTCCGGTTCGCGCTGCACCTGGGGGTCGACTTCATCGCCCTGTCCTTCGTCCGGCACCCCACGGACGTCGAGCTGGTCCGCGACGTCATGCGCCAGGAGGACGTCTACGTCCCCGTGATCGCCAAGCTGGAGAAGCCGGAGGCGGTCGCCAACCTCGAGGCGATCGTGGAGGCGTTCGACGGCATCATGGTCGCCCGCGGTGACCTCGGCGTGGAGCTGCCGCTGGAGCAGGTGCCGCTGGTGCAGAAGCGGGCCGTGCAGGCCGCCCGCGAGCGCAACAAGCCGGTCATCGTGGCCACCCAGATGCTCGAGTCGATGATCGAGAACTCCCGGCCCACGCGCGCCGAGGCCTCCGACGTCGCGAACGCGGTGCTGGACGGGGCCGACGCGGTGATGCTGTCGGGGGAGACCTCGGTCGGCAAGCACCCGATCGCCGCGGTCCGCACGATGGAGCGGATCATCGACGCGGTCGAGAGCGAGGACGTGCGGGCGCCCGAGCTGACCCGCGTCTCGCGGTCCCGCGCCGGGGCGATCGTGCGCGCGGCCAAGGACATCAGCGAGACCCTCGACGTGAAGGCGCTCGCGACGTTCACGCAGACCGGCGACACGGCCCGCCGGCTGGCCTCCGCGCACCCCCGCCAGCCGCTGCTGGCCTTCACCGTCGACGCCCGGGTGCGCAGCCAGCTGGCGCTGTCCTGGGGCGTCGAGACGTTCCTCGTGCCGACCGTGCAGCACACCGACGACATGGTCCGCCAGGTCGACTTCTCGCTACTGTCGATCGGCCGGCTGCGCGAGGGCGACCGCGTGGTCGTCGTCGCCGGCAGCCCGCCGAACACCGTGGGGTCGACCAACCTGATCCGCGTGCACGAGGTGGGCACCGACTCGTGACCGCGCCGGCCGGCGACGACGACCTCGCCGAGCTCCTCCAGGTCCTGGACCTGGAGGAGCGCGAGCCCGGCGTCTACGTCGGGCAGACGCCGAAGACGACGCGGCAGCGCGTCTTCGGGGGTCAGGTGGCCGGGCAGGCCCTCATGGCCGCGGAGCTCACGACCACCGGCGAGCGGCCGGTCCACTCGCTGCACTCGTACTTCCTGCGGCCCGGCGACCCCAACGAGGAGATCCGCTACGTCGTCGAGCGGATCCGCGACGGTCGGACGTTCTCCACCCGCCGGGTGCTGGCCCACCAGCACCGCCGCGGCGAGGACGTCGCGATCTTCGCGCTCACGGCCGATTTCCACCGCCCCGAGCCGCCGGTCACGACGCACTCCCAGCCGATGCCCGCCGTCCCCCCGCCGGACGCCGTCCCCTCGGCCGCGGAGTACGCGCGCCGGCACGACCGGGTCGACCCCGAGCACCTGGAACTGCTCGGGCGCGTGGTCGAGCAGCGCCCGCTCGACGACCCGTTCGACCGGACGCCCAAGGCCGGGCCGGACGCCCGCGCACACGCGTGGTTCCGGGTGGCCGGGCGGCTGCCCGACGACCCGACGATCCACGCCGCCGCGCTGACGTTCGTCACCGACCTGACCCTGCTGAGCGCCGGCCTGGCCCGGATCGGCGGCTGGGACGACCGGTACCAGGGCGCCAGCCTCGACCACGCCGTCTGGTTCCACGCACCGATGCGGGCCGACGAGTGGTTCCTCTACGAGACCGACAGCCCGGTCGCCGCCGGTTCCCGCGCGCTGTGCTTCGGCCAGATCTGGTCGGTCGACGGCACGCACGTGGCGTCCGTCGCCCAGGAGGGCCTCATCCGCGACACGGGGGAGTGACCGCGGGAGGTCCCGGAGGGGACCCCCGCGCGCCCGCCCTCGCTAGCGGGCCGACGGAGCCGGACCACCTCGCCTCACTCGGCGGGCTGGGCGATCTGGGCGATCTGGTCGTCGGCCCGGTCGGCCGTCTCGTCCCGTGCCGCGGGTGCGTCGACCTCGACGGTCCCGGTCGCCTCGGCATCGACAGGCCCCGTCACCTCAGGCTCGACCTCGACCTCGGTTGCGGCTGCTGCGGCTGTTGCGGCCGCGGCGTCCCGGTCGGTCGCCTGCCGCTCCGCCTCGGCCCGCTCCGCCTCGGCCCGCTCCGCCTGGGCGCGCTCGGCCGCTTGGGCGCGCTCGGCGGCCCGCCGCTCCGCCTCGGCGCGCTCGGCGGCGGCGACCCGGGCCCGCTCGGCAGCGGCCTCGGCGAAGTCCCGCGAGAGCCAGTCGTGGTTCTCGGCCAGCAGTTGCCAGGCCCGCTCCACGTGCGTGCGGGTCGTGGTCGGGGCGCCGACGGCCACCCGCAGCACGACCGCCCCACGCACCGTGGTGTGGGTCAGGAAGACCTCGCCGCCGTCGTTGAGCCGCTCCAGCAGGGTCATGGTGGCGACGTCGGCGTCGACGTCGTCCGCCCACCGGGGCCGCAGGCAGACCAGCGACAGCGGATGGGCGGTGGCGACGTCGAAGCGCTCGTCGGCCTCGGCCCACCGCGCCAGCTCGTCGGCCAGGGCGACGCCGGAGCGGATGTGCGCGCGCAGCCCCTCGGCGCCGTACCAGCGGACCACGAACCAGAGCTTCAGCGCGCGGAAGCGGCGGCCCAGCTCGATCTGCCAGTCGCGGTAGTCGACGACGGCGCCGGCGTCGGTGGCGGCGTTGCGCAGGTACTCGGGGAGGATCGCGAGCGCACCCGTCAGGGCGGCCCGGTCGGCGACCCAGAAGAGCGTGGCGTCGAAGCCGGTGAGCAGCCACTTGTGCGCGTCGGTGGTGTAGCTGTCGGCCCACTCGACGCCGTCCTGCAGCGGGCGCAGCTCGGGGACCAGGCCGCTCACGCCGGCGTAGGCGGCGTCCACGTGCAGCCAGACCCCGAATCGCTGGCAGATCGGGCCCAGCTCGGCGAGCGGGTCGACCGCGGTCGTCGACGTCGTCCCCACCGTCGCGCAGACCAGCACGGGCTTCAGCCCCCGCGCGACGTCGCGCTCGAGGCGGGCCGCCAGGGCGGCCGGGCGCATGGCGAGGTCGTAGTCGACCTCCACGATGCGGACGGCGTCGCTGCCCAGCCCCGCGACACGCACCGCCTTCTCCATCGAGGAGTGCGTCTCGGCGGAGACGTAGACCGTGTACTCCTCCGGGACGACGCCGTGCCGGACGGTCGTCCCGCCGCTCGCCCGGTGCAGCGCCGCCAGCAGCGCCACGAGGTTCGCCCCGGAGCTGGAGTCCTGGAGCACGCCGCCCCCGGCCCCGCTGGAGCGGAAGGACGCGGGCAGGCCGAGGAGGTCGGCGAACCAGTCGAGGACGTGCTGCTCGAGCTCGGTCGCGGCGGGGCTGGTCACCCACGACATGCCCTGGACGCCCAGCCCGGCCGACACGAGGTCGCCGAGCACCGAGGGGCCGGAGGTGTTGGCCGGGAAGTAGCCGAAGAAGCCGGGGTGCTGCCAGTGGGTCAGCCCCGGGACGACGACGCGGTCGAGGTCGGCCAGCACCGCGGACAGCGGCTCGCCCCGCTCGGGTGCGGCGTCGGGCAGCAGGGCGCGGACGTCGCCGGGCGCCACGGGGGAGCGGACGGGCAGGCCGGGCAGCCGGGTCCAGTAGTCGGCGATCCAGTCGACGACCTCGTGGCCGTGCCGCCGGAACTCCTCGGGTGTCATGTGCGGGGACGACGGCTCCGGGGAAGGTTCGCTCACACCCCCCACCGTAGGGCGCACCCCGGACCCCGGCGATCATCGGCAGGTGGTCGGCCGACACGCCGCCGCCGGCAGCCGTCCGACGATGATCGACGACGGGACGACCGCGGTGCCCCCGGTGCGACTCGAACGCACACTGCGCGGGTTTTGAATCCGCTCCCTCTGCCGATTGGGGTACGGGGGCGTGCCGGACAACACACGTCCGGCGGGCGTATCGGCAGCCTATCGGGGCGTGTCCGAGCGCCCGGCATGGCTAGGCTCTGCGGCCGTGAGCAGCGAGCCGACCAGAGTCCTCATCGCCGAGGACGAGGCCCTCATCCGCCTCGACCTCAAGGAGATGCTCGAGGAGGAGGGGTACGTCGTCGTGGCCGAGGTCGGCGACGGCCAGCAGGCCGTCGACCGGGCCCGGGAGCTGACGCCCGATCTCGTCATCCTCGACATCCAGATGCCGGTGCTCGACGGGTTGTCGGCGGCCGAGCAGATCGCCGCGGACCGGGTGGCGCCGGTGATCGTCCTGACCGCGTTCAGCCAGCGCGAACTGGTCGAGCGGGCGCGGGACGCGGGGGCCATGGCGTACCTGGTGAAGCCCTTCTCCAAGAACGACCTCGTGCCCGCCATCGAGGTGGCCCGCGCCCGCTTCGCCGAGATGGCCGCGCTCGACGGCGAGGTCCGCACGCTGGCCGAGCGGCTGGAGACCCGCAAGGTGGTGGAGAAGGCCAAGGGCGTGCTCATGACCCACCAGGGGCTCACCGAGGCCGAGGCGTTCCGCTGGATCCAGCGGACGGCGATGAACGAGCGGACGTCCATGAAGGGGCTGGCGCAGCGGATCCTCGACGAGGGGGTCGCGGCCGAGCGCCCCCCGGCCTGACCCGCCCCGGACGTGCGCAGACAGCCGCGGAGGGCCCGTAACTCGGGCGCAACACGATAGATCACGACCTCATCACGGTCACCCGACAGCGCTCCGGATGCCCGGACCGAGCAGTTACGTTCGCTCCACTCAGCGGCCCTCTGGGCGGCATCCGCCGTCCTCCCGGGTCTCGGAACGACGCAACACTCTGGAGTTCATTGATGCGCACTGGCAGGAACGCCCGCGGCATCGCCGTGGCGAGCGTTGCCCTGATCGCGCTCGCTGCGTGCAGCAGCGACGACGACGACAGCGGTGACGACGGCGGCAGCGGCGGCGGCGACAACGCCTCGGGCGTCGCGATCTACGGCACCGACGGCAACATGGGTTCCGCCCTCGGCGACCAGTTCGAGGGGGAGGACGGCTCGCTCGACGGCATGGACGGCACGCTGCCCCTGACCGAGCTCTCGTCGGACTTCCAGGACCGGCTGCTCGAGGTCGACCCGGACCTCATCGACTTCAACTACGCCGCCGAGACCTACGACGCCGTCGTGATCACGGCGCTGGCCGCCCAGCTGGCCGGCACCAACGACGCGAACGTCTTCAAGGCCTACGTCAACGGCGTGACCTTCGGCGGGGAGAAGTGCACGGACTGGGCGTCCTGCATCGAGATCGTCAACGCCGGGGGCAACCCCGACTACGACGGCTTCAGCGGCCCGCTCGCCTTCACCGACGCCGGTGAGCCGTCGTACGCGAGCTTCGGTCTGGTCGGCTTCGAGTCCGACAACACGATCGACCCCGAGAACAACGAGTACGTCTTCGCCGGCGACGAGTCCAACGCCGCCTCCGACGAGGGCCCGCCGCCGGCCCCGCCGGGCACCACGGGTGGGCCGCTGGTCATGGGCTACCTGCTGCCCGAGACCGGTGACCTCGCGTTCCTCGGCCCGCCGGAGATCGCGGCGTTCGACCTGGCCATCCAGGACATCAACGAGGCGGGCGGCGTGCTCGGCGTCCCCATCGACCGCCAGGGCGGCGACTCCGGTGACGCGAGCACCGACACGGCGACCCAGACCGTGGACCGCCTGATCGGTCAGGGTGTCAACGCGATCGTCGGTGCCGCCTCGTCGACCGTGAGCCTGAACGTGCTGGACCGGATCGTCAGCGCGGGCGTCATGATGATCTCGCCGGCCAACACGTCGGACCAGTTCACGACGTACCCGGACAACGGTCTGTACTTCCGGACCGCCCCGCCGGACGTCCTGCAGGCGCAGGCGCTGGCCTCCCTGGTCGCCGGTGAGGGCCCGAACGTCGTCGGGATCCTCGCCCGCAACGACGCCTACGGCAACGGCCTGGCCGAGAACACGGCCGCGAACCTGATCGCGGGCGGCCTCAGCGAGGACAACGTCGAGGTGGTCATCTACGACCCGACCGCCGCGAACTTCGACGCGGAGGTGGGACAGATGGTGGAGCTGGAGCCCGACGCCGTCATCATCATCGGGTTCGACGAGTCCGCTCGGATCATCGACGGTCTCAACGAGAACGGCATCGGCCCGCAGCGCTGATGTAGCCGGCGCTCCGCTCGCGGGGCGCCGACCGTGAGGGCAGTGGCCCGGCACCCGCGAGGGTGCCGGGCCACTGGTCCGTTCCCGGCCCGGACCCGGCCTGCCATGGGCCCGCGCCCGGCCGGCTGTGCGCGGCGGGGTCTGTCGTGCCAGCGCGGGCGCGGTGCCTGAGGCTCAGACGCGGACGGCGCGGGCCCACTCCGGTCGAGTGGACCCGCGCCGTCGCGACGGGTGGAGCCGCTACTTCACCTTGGCGAGCGTCCCGAGGTAGAGCTCGACGACCTTGGGGTCGTTCATCAGCGACTGGCCGGTGTCGGTGTAGGCGTTGCGGCCCTGGTCGAGCACGTACCCCCGGTCGCAGATCTGCAGGCACCGGCGGGCGTTCTGCTCGACCATGATGATCGAGACGCCGGTGGCATTGATCCGGCGGCAGCGGATGAAGACCTCGTCCTGGTAGGCGGGGGAGAGGCCGGCCGAGGGCTCGTCGAGCAGCAGTACCGACGGGTCCATCATGAGGGCCCGTCCCATGGCGACCATCTGGCGCTCGCCTCCGGAGAGCGTGCCGGCGCGCGCCTTGCGGCGCTCCCCGAGCAGCGGGAAGAGGTCGACGACGTAGTCGAACCTGTCCTTGAAGGTCTTCGACCGCAGGTACACGCCCATCTGCATGTTCTCCTCGATGGTCAGCGAGGGGAACACGTTGTTGTTCTGGGGCACGTAGCCGACGCCCAGCGAGACCAGCCGGTGCGCCTGCGCGGAGGTGATGTCCTCACCGCGCAGGGTCACCGCGCCCGATCGCACCGGGATCAGGCCGAACAGGGCCTTGAGCAGCGTCGACTTGCCGGCGCCGTTGGGTCCGATGATGCCGACGAGCTCGCCCTCGTGCAGGTAGAAGTCGCAGCCGCGGAGGATGTTGACGCCGGGCACGTAGCCGGCGACGAGATCGTCGGCGCGCACGAGTGCCCCCTCCGCCAGCCGGAGGTGCTCCTCCTGCGTGGCGGCGCGCTCGGCGGGGGACACGCTCTCGGCAAGGGCGCGCTGGTCGGGCGTGCCTCCCTCGCCGTGCCCGACCTGGAACATCGGGTCCTCGCTCGCGGGGTCGTCCATGGTGCTCATCGGGGGTCTCCCTCCCGGGCGGTGCCGGACTCCAGGACGTCGCCGTCGGTGCCCTGCTCCCGGGCGATGGCGGCCTCGGCCTCGGCGAGCACCCGATCCTCCTCCTCGACCGTCAGCGGGGCGTCGTGGTGGGCGCCGAGGTAGGCGTCGACGACGGCCTGGTTCTGGCTGATGGACTCCGGAGGGCCCTCGGCGATCACCTTGCCGGCGGCCATGACGACCACCCAGTCGCTGATGTCACGGACGACGTCCATGTCGTGCTCGACGAAGATGACCGTCATCCCCTCCTCGCGGAGGTCCTTCACGTGTCCGAGCAGGCTCTGCGTGAGCGCGGGGTTCACCCCGGCCATCGGCTCGTCGAGCATGACGACCTTCGGGTCGCTCATGAGCGCCCGGGCCATCTCCAGGAGCTTGCGCTGACCGCCGGACAGCGTGCCGGCGAAGTCGTCCTTCTTGGCGTCCAGCTTGAACCGCTGCAGCAGGTCCATGGCCTTCGCGGTGTTGGCCGTCTCCTGCGCCCGCCACAGGCTCGGCACCAGCGAGGCGAAGAAGCCCTCGCCCCGCTGCCCCTGCGCGCCGAGCAGCATGTTCTGCAGGACGGTCAGCCGCGACAGGGCCTTGGTCAGCTGGAAGGTGCGCACGACGCCGAGGCGGGCCACCTGGTGCGGAGCGAGCTTGCCCAGCGACCGGCCGTCGAAGCTCCACGTCCCCGTGTCGGGCCGGTCGAAGCCGGTGAGCAGGTTGAACAGGGTGGTCTTGCCGGCCCCGTTCGGTCCGATCAGGCCGGTGATCCCGCCGCGCTGGACCTCCAGGTGGTCGACCGAGACGGCGGTCAGGCCGCCGAACGTGCGGGTCACTCCGTCGACCACGATCGCCGGGTCCGGCTTCGCGACGCCCACCTCCCACGGCAGGTCGCGCAGGGCCGCCTGGGCCAGGCGCCGGGGCGCGGGGGCGGACGGCTTGTCGACGCTCACGCCGGCCGCAGAGGCCGCGTGCGCGCCGGCGGGCTCGGAGTCAGCGCGCATCGAGCATCACCTCTCGTCGATCGCCGAAGATCCCCTGAGGCCGGAAGACCAGGAGCGCCATCAGCAGGATGCCCACCAGGACGAAGCGGAGGCGGGCCACGTCGGGGACCGTCAGGAGCCCCTCCGGGATCACCCCGTTCTCGATCAGCGGTCGCAGCGCGGCGTCGGTGAACGACACGATGAACAGCAGGATCACTGCCCCGACGACCGGCCCGAGCACCCGCGCCGCACCGCCGAGGATCAGCACGGCGTACGCCAGGAAAGTGTAGGCGTTCTGGTAGTTGTCGGGATTCAGCGAGCCGGTGCCCAGAGCGTTGATCATCCCGCCCAGGGCGCCGATCACGCCGCCCAGCACGAGAACCTGCATCTTGTGCGCGTAGACGTTCTTCCCCAGCGCGCGGACGGCGTCCTCGTCCTCGCGGATCGACCGGACCACGCGGCCCCAGGGGCTGCGCACCAGCAACCACGTGAGCAGGCAGCAGAGCGCGACGATCGTCCATCCGACGGTCGCCACCCAGAGGTCGCGGCCGTCCCACCGGGCACCGAGGATCCGGAAGGTCCGGGTGGGGTCCCACGGGCAGAGGTCGGTGAACCCGCCCGAGAAGCCCGACAGCGACTGGGTCCCGTTCGTCACGGGCGTCGCGGTGCCCGATTTGAAGAGCAGCCGCAGGCCCTCGGCGGCCGCGATCGTCGCGATCGCGAGGTAGTCGGCGCGCAGCCTCAGCGTGGGCAGGCCCAGCAGCAGCGCGAGGACGACGGCCGCGCCGAGGCCGACCAGGATGCCCACCCCGAAGGGCAGGTCCCACTTGGTCACCGCGACACCGATGCCGAAGCCGCCGAGCATGGCGAAGGCGACCTGGCCGAAGTTGAGCAGGCCGGTGTAGCCGAAGTGCATGTTGAGGCCGACGGCCAGCAGGCAGATGAAGATGGCCTGGAAGCCCAGGGCTGCCTTGCCGCCGCTGGCGAGGGCGTCGAGGAACTCGGTCATGGGTCAGCCGATCCGTACGCGACTGCCCAGGATCCCCTGGGGTCGGACGACGAGGACGACGATCAGGAGGAGCAGGCCGACCACGTACTTCAGGTCGGTCGGGACGACGAGCGTCGACATCTGCACGAAGACGCCGACGGTCAGGCCGCCAACCAGGGCCCCGTAGGCGGTGCCGAGGCCACCCAGGGTCACGCCGGCGAACATCAGCAGCAGCAGGCGGAAGCCCATGTCCCACTGGACGTCGTCGGAGATGCCGAGCAGCACGCCGCCGAGAGCGGCCAGCGCCGCGCCCATGACCCACACGATGAGGATCACGCGGTTGACGTTGATCCCCGACGAGGCGGCCAGGTCCCGGTTGTCCGAGACGGCGCGCATCGCCTTGCCGATCTTCGTCCGCTGCAGCATCAGCGCGATCCCGACGAGGACGACGACCGACACGATGATCGAGGTCAGGTCCGCGTCGGTCAGCCGGAAGGCGCCGAAGTCGTTCGCCCGGCCCGAGGTCACGCCCTGGTAGGACCGGGAGCGGCCCTCGAAGACGATCTGGATCAGGTACCGCAGGGCGAGGGACAAGCCGATCGAGACCACGAGTGCCGCGACCAGCCCGGTGCCGCGCTTGCGCAGCGGCCGCCAGATGGCCAGCTCGTTGAGCGCGCCGACCGCGGCGCCGACGATGACCGCGATGATCGCCGCGGGCACGATCGACAGGCCGCCCTCCACGTTGACGAACCAGGCCACGACCGCGCCGATCGTCACGAGCTCGCCGTGCGCGAAGTTGGTCAGCCCCGTCGTCCCGAAGATCAGCGAGAGCCCGACGGAGCACATCGCGATCAACAGGCCGAAGCGCAGGCCGTCGACCAGGAGCTGGACGGCGCGGATCGGCCCGCCGGAGTTCCGGCTGCCGTCCTCGAGGCCGAAGCTCACGGCCTGGGAGAAGCCCGGCTGGACCGTGACGTTGCGGGTGGGCTCGCCGTCGAGGCTCACCCCGTCGGGGAGGGCGTCGCCGTCGATGGAGACCACGTAGGGCCCGGGCCCGGGCAGGGGCACCGCCCACTTGCCCTCGTCGTCGGTCGTGACGGTGTCGATCTCGGTGCCGTCCGCGGTGGCGACGGTGATGTCGACCCCCTCGACCGGACCGCTGCCGCTGGTGCGCAGGGTGCCGGTGACCTGTTCGCCCTCCGCCGAGGCGACCCCCGGCGTCAGCGCGGCGATGGCCAGGCCGAAGAACGCGACCAGCAACAGCCTCAGGAGGGTGCGCCTACCGGCGGACCCGCGGTGGCCGGGGGTACCGGCCCGCCCCGCGGAGGGGGACGGCGTCCGACGGGGGTCTTCCCGGCAGACGCGCGATGGCGCGTGCGTCACGCGTGCTCCCTGCGTGTGAGTGGAGCACGGAAGGTAACCCAGGGATGTTGCACAACCATTCCGCACCCGATCAGCTGTGACCGTTCCGCGACCCGCCGGTCGGCGGACCCTTCCCGGGCGGGCGGGTCCGGGCCCCGGCGGGGGGCCTCAGTCGGTCAGGGTCATGCAGGTCAGCCGGGCGGTGGCGGTGGTCCGCCCGGCGTCGTCGGTGACCTCGACCAGGAAGGTCGACAGGGTCCGGCCGACGCGCACCGGGCGGGCGACGGCGGTGACGGTGCCCGACGTCGCCGGCCGCAGGTAGCTCGCGTTGAGCTCGACGCCCACGGCCTTGCGGCCCGGCCCCGCGTTGAGGACCGCGGCCACCGAGCCCACCGTCTCGACCAGCGCGCACGTGGCGCCGCCGTGCAGGAGCCCGAACGGCTGCTCGTTGCCCGCGACCGGCATGGTCGCCACGAGGTGGTCGGGGGTGTAGTCGGTGATGCGGATCCCGAGCTTGTCGTCGAGGGGACTGGTGGGGACGCCCCCCATCCACTCCGGCGGTTCGGTCGTCGTCACGGACGCCGACGCTAACCGGGGTCCCGCCGGCCCGCGCGGGGCGGGAGGACCGTCCGGCCCGACTGCAGGGGCCCGACCCGAGCCTGCGAGGGGCGCCCGGACTGTCGGAGGCCGCACCTAGGATCGCGGGCGATGTCCGCACCGGTGACCACCTCCGCGCCCGCCGCCCCCTCTCCGTCGAGCGGGCCGCGCCCCCGCCTGCTGCTGCTCGACGGGCACTCGCTGGCCTACCGGGCCTTCTTCGCCCTGCCGGTCGAGAACTTCTCCACCACGACCGGTCAGCCCACGAACGCGGTCTACGGGTTCACGTCGATGCTGATCAACGTCCTGCGCGACGAGGCCCCCACGCACCTGGGCGTGGCCTTCGACGTCGGCCGCAAGACCTTCCGCAGCGAGATCTTCGCCGAGTACAAGGCCAACCGGTCCGAGAGCCCCACCGACTTCCGCGGCCAGGTCAGCCTCATCCAGGAGGTGCTGGCGGCGCTGCACGTGCCGGTGATCACCGCCGAGAACTACGAGGCGGACGACGTCATCGCCACGCTGACGGTGCAGGCGGTCGACGCCGGCATGGACGTGCTGATCTGCACCGGTGACCGGGACGCGCTGCAGCTGGTCAACGAGCACGTGACCGTGCTCTACCCCCGCAAGGGGGTCTCGGACCTGACCCGGTTCACGCCGGAGGAGGTCGAGACCAAGTACGGCCTGACCCCGACCCAGTACCCCGACTTCGCCGCGCTGCGGGGCGACCCCAGCGACAACCTGCCCAGCATCCCGAGCGTGGGGGAGAAGACCGCGGCCAAGTGGGTGCGCGAGTACGGCACGCTCGACGCGCTGGTGGACCAGGTCGACACCGTCAAGGGCAAGGTCGGCGAGAAGCTGCGCGAGCACCTGTCCTCGGTGCTGCAGAACCGCCGGCTGACCGAGCTCGACCGGGCGGTGCCGCTGGAAGTGGGGCCGGTGGACCTCGCCGTCGCGCCGTGGGACCGCAACGAGGTGCACACCCTCTTCGACAACCTGCAGTTCCGGGTGCTGCGCGACCGGCTGTTCGCCACGCTGACCAGCGCCGAGCCCGAGGTCGACGGCGGCTTCGAGGTCACGGCCGACGAGGTCGAGCCCGGCGGGCTGGGCGCCTGGCTCGCCGCCCATGCCGGCGGCCGGACGGGCCTGGTCTTCCGCGGCAGCTGGGGTCGCGGCACGGGCGAGCTCACCGGGATGGCCCTGGCCGCGGGTGACGACCACGCCACCTTCGTCGACCTCGGCCCCGACCTGGACGCCGCGGACGAGCAGGCGCTGGCCGCGTGGCTGGCCGACCCCGAGCGGCCCAAGGTCGCGCACGACGTGAAGGGCCCCCTGCTGGCGGTGTGGTCCCGCGGCTGGGAACTGGAGGGCCTGGTCAGCGACACCGCGCTGGCGGCCTACCTCGCCGCGCCGGGGCAGCGCTCCTTCGACCTGGGCGACCTCGCCGTCCGCTACCTGCGCCGCGAGCTCAAGGACACGGCCGCCCCCGAGGGCCAGCTCACGCTCGACGGTCTCGGCCCCAGCGAGGCCGACCTGGCCGCGGAGGCCGCGCACGCCGACGTCCTCAAGGCCGTGGCGGTCAACGACCTGTCCGACGCGCTCGAGCAGCTGCTGGGCCAGCGCAGCGCGGACTCGCTGCTCGGGGAGATCGAGCTGCCGCTGACCCGCGTGCTCGCGGCCATGGAGTTCCGGGGCATCGCCGCCGACCTGGACTTCCTGCGCGACCTGCAGCGGGAGTTCGCCGACGGGGTGGCCGACGCCGCCGCCGAGTGCTTCGCCGTCATCGGGCACGAGGTGAACCTCGGGTCGCCCAAGCAGCTGCAGGCGGTGCTGTTCGACGAGCTGGGGCTGCCCAAGACCAAGAAGATCAAGTCCGGGTACACGACCGACGCCGAGGCGCTCACCTCGCTGCTGGCGTCGACCGGGCACCCGTTCCTCGAGCACCTGCTGCGCCACCGCGACGTCACCCGGCTCCGGACGGTCATCGACGGGCTGATCCCGATGGTCGACGACGGCGGGCGCATCCACACCACCTTCCAGCAGACCATCGCCGCCACCGGCCGGCTGTCCTCGACCGACCCGAACCTGCAGAACATCCCGATCCGGACGGCGGAGGGGCGCCGCATCCGGCAGGCCTTCGTGGTGGGCAGCGGCTACGAGTCGCTCATGACCGCCGACTACAGCCAGATCGAGATGCGGATCATGGCGCACCTGTCCGGCGACGAGGGCCTCATCGAGGCGTTCATGTCGGGGGAGGACCTGCACTCCTTCGTGGCGTCCCGCGCCTTCGACATCCCGATCGACCAGGTCGACCCGGAGATGCGCCGCCGGATCAAGGCCATGAGCTACGGCCTGGCCTACGGGCTGTCGGCCTACGGGCTGGCCCAGCAGCTGCGCATCACCCCCGAGGAGGCGCGCGGCCAGATGCACGCCTACTTCGAGCGCTTCGGTGGCATCCGCGACTACCTGGACACCGTCGTCGACGAGGCCCGGCAGACCGGCTACACCGTGACCACGCTCGGGCGCCGTCGCTACCTGCCCGACCTGACCAGCGACAATCGGCAGCGGCGGGAGATGGCCGAGCGGATGGCGCTCAACGCCCCCATCCAGGGCTCGGCCGCCGACGTCATCAAGGTCGCGATGCTGCGGGTCGAGTCCGCGATCGCCACCGAGGGGCTGCGCTCGCGGATGCTGCTGCAGGTGCACGACGAGCTCGTGCTGGAGGTGGCGCCGGGGGAGCGGGAGGCGCTGGAGGCGCTCGTCCGTCGGGAGATGGCCGGCGCCGCGGAGCTGTCGGTGCCCCTGGAGGTCTCCGTCGGCTTCGGCCGCACCTGGAACGACGCCGCGCACTGAGCTCCCGGCCGGCTACCCGCCGTCCTCGGAGCCCTGGGCTGGTACCGGGCCCGCCACCGGCGGGCCCTCCGGGCCCCGCCGACGGCGCCGGGGGTCGATCGCCGTCGCCGCCCTCGACCTGACGTAGAGGGTCAGGGGCGGGCTCCCGCGCCCGGCGCGCGGGCGCGGGAGCAGACGGGGTCATTCCGCGAGGATGCGGGCCTTCTGCTCGGCGAACTCCTGCTCGGTGAGCACGCCGCCGGCTTTGAGCTCACCCAGCTGCTTGAGCTGGTCGAGGATGCCGGCGGAGTCACGAGCGGGCGGCGGGGCGGCAGGTTGGCGCGACGCGACGTCGTCCTGGTACGCGGCCTGCCGGTCGGCGGCGGTCTGGCCGTCGCGCTCGGCGAACTTCGCGTCCTGGTGGCGGCGGACGCGACCGGCGACGCCGGACGCCGTCCCCGCGACCACGGCCGTGCGGGCGAGGCCGCGTAGCAGTCCGGGCATGGGAATCTCCTCAGCTCGTCATCTCGGCGGGACGGCGCGCGTCCCAGGTCTCCAGGGCCGCCATCAGGTCCGTCGCCGGGATGCGCGCGCTGGCGATGACCTCGCCCCCCGACTCGAGTGCCGCCGCGACGAACGGGACGGCCCACAGGTTCTCGTAGACGATGAGTACGGCCAGGGTCCCCGGCTCGAGCGCGGCGGTGGCGGCCGCGAGGTCCTCCTCGTCGAGCAGCCCCGTCTGCGCCCCGGCGAGGTCGCGGAAGACACCCACGGCCTCGCCGGCCGTGTCCGCGAGGTCCAGCGAGTACACGTCGCCCTGCGTGGTCCGGCCCACCACGACCAGGTCGTAGATCGCGATGATCCCGCGCTCGACGAGGTCCGCGACCGCCGCCGCGGCCCGGCCGGTCAGGCGGTCCTCGTGGAACTCGAGGAGGACGTAGTCCACAGGGCCGAGCACCTCTGACTCTGGCATGGCTGATCCGCTCCGTCCGTCTCGTCGGCTCCGTCGACGGCCACGGTGCGGCGGGCGCGGCGGCGCCGCATCACCCGACCCGGATGAGCCCGGGGTCAGGCGCGGTGCGCGACCAGGACGAGGGTGCCGGGGACGAGCGCGCCGCGGGCCGGCGACCACTGGCCCCACTCCTGCGTGCGGCCCGGCGTCCACTCCGGCTCGACCAGGTCGTCCAGGACCAGTCCCGCGCCCACGACCGCGCGGACCCAGTCGCCGATCGTGCGGTGGTGCTCGACGTAGGTCGCCCGTCCGTCGTCGTCGGTCTCGACGTAGGGCGTGCGGTCGAAGTAGGACGAGGTCACAGTGAGGTCGGCCGGGTCCGGGGAGTCCGGCAGCGGCCAGCGCATCGGGTGGTTCACCGAGGCCACGAAGCGACCGCCGGGCCTCAGCACCCGGGCGACCTCGCGCAGCGCAGCGCCGACGTCGGCGACGAAGGGCAGCCCGCCGAACGCCGAGCAGACGACGTCCACCGAGCGGTCGCGCACCGGGAGTGCCCCGACGTCGGCCTGCAGCAGCGGCGCGGGCACGCCGGTCGCCCGGTTGAGCTGCGCGGCGCGGGCGAGCATGCCGGCGGAGAGGTCCAGGGCCAGGACGTCGGCCCCGGCGCGGCGCAGCCAGCGGGAGCACGGCGCCGAGCCGCAGCCGATCTCCAGGACCCGGCGGCCGGCGACGTCGCCGAGCAGGTGCGCGTCGGCCTCGCGCAGGCCCTCGGGACACCACAGGAAGTCGACGTCGCCCAGGTCGGCGCCGTGCTCGGCCAGGTACGCGGGGGCGGCCGCGTCCCACCAGCGCCGGCTCGCGCGCACGGACTCGGCGGCCCCGGCGCTGCGGCGGGCGACGCCACCGGGCGCCGGATACCCGTCCGGACCGAGGGGGAGCGGGGTGCCGCTCACGGCAGGTGCCTCATCACCGGCAAGCGTGACACGCCGAGCCGCCGGACCCCTCCGGGACCCAGGTGGACCCGACCGCCCCGGGCTCCGTACCATGGGGAACTGCGCCAGAGGTCTGTCAACGCTGTCCCTGCCCGGGGATTCGCGCGCGCCGGCTCTCCCCGCTCCCCGCGGTCACCCGGCCGCGGGACGTCCTGTCCCTACGCATCCCCCGTCCGGAGCAACCAACCACATGACCTCCACCCAGGTCCGTCCTTCCAGCACCCCCCAGGTCGCCATCAACGACATCGGTAGCGCCGAGGACTTCCTCGCCGCCATCGACCTGACGATCAAGTACTTCAACGATGGCGACATCGTCGAGGGCGTCATCGTCAAGGTCGACCGGGACGAGGTGCTGCTGGACATCGGCTACAAGACCGAGGGCGTCATCCCCTCGCGCGAGCTCTCCATCAAGCACGACGTCGACCCCAACGAGGTCGTCAAGGTCGGCGACGAGGTGGAAGCCCTGGTCCTCCAGAAGGAGGACAAGGAAGGGCGTCTGATCCTGTCCAAGAAGCGCGCGCAGTACGAGCGCGCCTGGGGCACGATCGAGGCGAAGAAGGAAGCCGACGAGGTCGTCACCGGCACCGTCATCGAGGTCGTCAAGGGTGGTCTCATCCTCGACATCGGCCTGCGCGGATTCCTCCCCGCCTCGCTGGTCGAGATGCGCCGCGTCCGCGACCTGCAGCCCTACGTGGGCCGCGAGCTCGAGGCGAAGATCATCGAGCTCGACAAGAACCGCAACAACGTCGTCCTGTCCCGTCGCCAGTGGCTGGAGCAGACGCAGTCCGAGGTCCGCAGCGAGTTCCTCAACAAGCTCGCCAAGGGTCAGGTCCGGACCGGCGTCGTCTCCTCGATCGTCAACTTCGGTGCCTTCGTGGACCTGGGTGGCGTCGACGGACTGGTGCACGTCTCCGAGCTGTCGTGGAAGCACATCGACCACCCCTCCGAGGTCGTCGAGGTCGGCCAGGAGGTCACCGTCGAGGTCCTCGACGTCGACCTGGACCGTGAGCGGGTCTCCCTGTCGCTGAAGGCGACGCAGGAGGACCCGTGGCGCCAGTTCGCCCGGACCCACCAGATCGGCCAGGTCGTGCCCGGCAAGGTCACGAAGCTGGTGCCGTTCGGTGCGTTCGTCCGCGTGGACGAGGGCATCGAGGGTCTGGTGCACATCTCCGAGCTGGCCGAGCGCCACGTGGAGATCCCCGAGCAGGTCGTGCAGGTCGGCGACGAGATCCTGGTCAAGGTCATCGACATCGACCTGGACCGCCGCCGGATCTCGCTGTCGCTCAAGCAGGCCAACGAGGGCGTCGTCGGCGAGGAGGACGTGTTCGACCCGGCTCTGTACGGCATGGCCGCGTCCTACGACGACCAGGGCAACTACATCTACCCCGAGGGCTTCGACCCGGAGACCGGCGAGTGGCTCGAGGGCTACGACGAGGCCCGCGAGACCTGGGAGAAGCAGTACGCCGAGGCGCAGACGCGCTACGAGGCGCACCGCAAGCAGATCGCCGCTGCCAAGGAGGCGGACGCCGAGGCCGCCGCGGGTGGGAACTACTCCTCCGGCGACGTCGCCCCGGCCGACCCGGCCACCGGCGGTGGCGGTGGTGGGGGCACCCTGGCCAGCGACGAGGCGCTCGCTGCGCTGCGGGCCAAGCTCGCCGGCGGGGAGTGACCGCGCACCCGCGAGGGTGAGCTGACAGATCGGCCACGGAGGCCCAGGACCGCGAGGTCCTGGGCCTCCGTGCTGTCCGGGGCGGGTGCCGGCCGGGGCGTGTGACCCGACACGGGCACTGCGCGCCGGATGACCGTTCTGGGGCTGGAGCGGTCACCGGGCGCACAGTGCCCGTGGAGACGCCTGGCTAGAGGCTGAGGATGATCGCGAAGGCGGTGCGCGGGCGTCCGCCGGAGCCGGCCAGGAACGACCAGGTGTGCCGGCCGGCCGGGGCGCTCGTGGTCAGCCAGCGGAGGAAGGCGTTGCGCGGCCGGACGACCGCCTCGCGCTGCGCGAGCCGCTCGCCGACGCCGGGCAGGTCAGCGGCGCGGACGCCGGAGGGCCGGTCGAGCCGGTGCCGACCGCGGGAGCCCGCGGTGGTGGGAACGGTGGCCTGCATGGGACGCGACATCGCGGGTTCTGCCTCTCTCGGCGGGGGGAAGATCGCCGAGTCGGACGTTATGAGCCGTGACGGGTGTGACTGGTGCGACGCGCCGGGCAGGACGGGCGCGTGTTACCCGTCCGTGATGGTGGGCGGCGTGCTGGCTACTGTCCGTGCGTGCTGCGCATCGGGTTGACGGGTGGAATCGGATCGGGCAAGAGCACCGTCTCGCGGCTGCTGGCCGAGCGGGGAGCCGTCGTCGTCGACGCGGACGCGATCGCCCGCGAGGTGGTCGAGCCGGGCACGTCGGGGCTGGCCGCGGTCGCCGCCGTCTTCGGGGACGAGGTGCTGACCGCCGACGGCGCCCTGGACCGGCCGGCGCTGGGTGCCGTCGTCTTCTCCGACGCCGAGGCCCGGGAACGGCTGAACGCGATCGTCCACCCCCTCGTCCGGGAACGGGCGGCCGAGCTGGCGGCGGCGGTGCCCGAGGACGGCGTGGTGGTGCACGACATCCCGCTGCTCGTCGAGGCCGGGCGGGCCGGCGCGGACCGGGGCGGCGAGGGTGAGGCCCGGCGAGCGCACGACCTGGTCCTGGTCGTCGAGACCGACCTCGACACCCGCCTGGCGCGGCTGGTTCAGCGGGGGATGACCGAGGACGACGCCCGCGCGCGGATCGCGGTCCAGGCCACCGACGAGGAGCGCCGAGCGGTGGCCGACGTCGTGCTGGACAACAGCGGGACGCCCGAGCAGCTCGCCGTCCAGGTCGACCGGTTCTGGTGCGACCACGTCCTGCCCCGGTTGGGCTGAGCACCCCCGGAACGCCGAGAGGCCCCGACCTGCCGGTCGGGGCCTCTCGGGGTGGTGGGCGATACTGGGTTCGAACCAGTGACCTCTTCCGTGTCAGGGAAGCGCGCTACCACTGCGCCAATCGCCCGGGGTCCGGTCTTGCGACCGGCCCGCTCCACCGCTCTCGCGAGCGAGACGAGGTGGAGACGGGATTTGAACCCGTGTAGACGGCTTTGCAGGCCGTTGCCTCGCCTCTCGGCCACTCCACCGCACACACGGGCGCCGGTCTCGCGACCAGCGCCCGAGGTTCCGAGCGGACGACGGGATTCGAACCCGCGACCCTCACCTTGGCAAGGTGATGCTCTACCAACTGAGCCACGTCCGCGTTGCAGGGAGAACATTACACGGCCTCGGAGGGCCCTCGACGGGGGGTCCCCCCGGGGGGTCAGCGGCCCGCCGGGTCCGCGCCGCCACCGGACAGCAGCGCCGCCAGTTCGTCGTCCACCTGCAGGGCGGTCGCCTCGGCGCCGATGGGGACCACCTGTTCGGTCTGCCGCAGGAAGGCGGCCACGGCGGTGCGCGACAGCTCGAACAGCGCCTCGCCCGACGGTGCGCGCAGGTGCAGGAACAGGACGTCGCCCGTGGTGCGGGCCGGCCAGAGGCGGACGTCGCCGTCCCCGGTCGGACGCTCCAGCCCGGCCCGCAGCAGGTCCCGGCCGAGCAGCCAGGAGATGCCGTCGACCGCGTCGGGTTCCCCGAACGAGATGCGGACGGCGTACGGGTCGGCCGCGTCGTAGCCGAGCGTCGCCGGCACCTCGGTCCAGGCGTGCGGACCGACGAGGTGCAGCGTCACGGGAGTGGTGGGTCCAGGGGTGGAGCGGCTCGCCATGACCGGGCAACGAGCGAGGCGGTGACTGGTTGCGTTGACACGACTCCCGGGCGTGTCGCACCGGGCGTACGCGCGGGCCCGGGGGAGGGACCGGCGAACCGATCCGCCCCTCGTTCCGAACGTCCCGTGTGACCATGGGAGCCGTGACCCGTCCCGCGCGCCGAGGAGGCGACGACGCGGGGGACGCCCGCCTCGTCGAGCGCCTGCGCGCGGGCGACCGGTCCGCCGTCGACGACCTGTACGAGCGCTTCTCCCGCCCCGCGTTCGCCCTCGCGCGGCGGGTGCTGGCCGACGACGGGCTCGCCGAGGACGTGCTGCAGGACGCGTTCCTGGCCGTGTGGCGCGATCCCGGCGCTTACGACGGCACGCGGGGCGGTTTCGCCTCGTGGTTCCTCGCCATGGTCCACCACAAGGCCGTGGACGCCGTCCGCCGCGAGGAGTCCCAGCGCCGGCGCCGGGCGCGCGCCGAGGACGAGGTGCTGCTCGCCGTCCCGACGGCGACCGCGGACGTCGAGGACGACGCCTGGGCGCGGATCCTCGCGGGGCAGGTGCGGGACGCGATGCAGGCGCTCCCCGACGCCCAGCGAGAGGCCCTGACCCTCGCCTACTACGGCGGCTACACCCAGCGGGAGGTCGCCGCCCTGACCCGCGCTCCGCTGGGGACGGTCAAGACCCGGATGCTCGCCGGCATGCGGCGGCTCCGGCAGGACCTGGGCGGCGTGGCCGGCGCCGCGCTCGGGGGCGCCCTCGGGTCGGCCGCGGTGGACGGGACGACCCGATGAGCCGGCAGCGGACCTGGCCGGAGCCCGACGGCCACGAGACGTTCGACGAGCTCGCCGTGGGCTGGGCGCTGCACGCGCTGGAGCCGGAGGACGAGGTCGTCTTCGACGGGCACCTGCCCGGTTGCTCCCGGTGCGCCCGCACCGTGGCCGAGACCGCCGAGGTGATGGGCGCGCTCGCGGTCGACCTGCCGGCGTCCGCGCCGGACGAGGCGCTGCGGGACCGGCTGCGGGCCGCCGTCGAGCGGTCCACCCAGGTGTCGCCGCCCGCGCCCGCGCCGTCCGCACCCGCGCCGTCCGCACCCGCGCCGTCCGGCGACCGCGGGCCGTCCGGCGGGCCGCTGCCCGGCCCCACCCCGGTTCCCGTCCCCGGCGCGGCCCGGGGCGGCGCGACCGCCGCCACCGGGTTCCCCGCCTACCGCGAGGCCGGGCGGGCGGGCGAGGATCCCGTGCCCCGCTCGCCGTGGCGACGGGTGGTACCCAACGCCCTGGCGGCCGCGGGGATCGCCGCGATCCTGGGCCTCGGCAGCTGGATCGTGGTGCTCGACGACGCCCGTGACGAGGCGGTGGCCGGCGCCGAGGAGCAGGCGGGCGTCGTCGCCTCCCTCCTCGAGCCCGGGACGGCGACCATCGCGCCGCTCACCGGGGACGGCGGGCGGGTGGCGACGGTGGTGGCCCGGGACGCGGAGGTCCAGGTCGTCGCCCACGGATTGCCCGTCAACGACACCGAGCGCGAGACCTACGTCGTGTGGGGCATCGACGACGGCCCGGTCGCGCTGGGGACCTTCGACGTGGTCCGGTCACAAATGGACGTCCGGACCGTAGGCTCCACGACGACCGGGCTCGGCGACTTCGACGGCTACGCCATCAGCCTCGAGCGCGGTCGGCAGGCGCCGCCGGCTCCCACGGCGGTCGTGGCGGCGAGCGGGTAGGTGACCAACTGAGCGAGCAGGAGACCGTGGCGGCTCCCGGGACCGCGGCGCACGCGCCACGCGGCGGGCAGCCCGACGGCGCGCGCCCGGCCCTCTCGCCCACGGAGGAGCGTCGGGCGCACTTCGCCGAGGACGGCATGCACTCGCTGCGCGAACGCGTCGCGGAGTCGGCCTGGCGTCGGCGCCTGGCCGCCCGGCGCAGCATCGACCACGCCTACCGCATCGGCGTCGGCATCGTCGGCGGCCTCATCGTCGCCGTCGGCCTCGTCACCATCCCGCTGCCCGGGCCGGGCTGGCTCACCGTCATCGCCGGCCTCTTCGTGCTCGCCAGCGAGTTCTTCTGGGCCGAGCGCCTGCTGGAGTTCACGAAGGGGCACGTCGCGGCGTGGACGAGCTGGATCGGCCGGCAGCCGATCTGGGTCCGCGGGCTCATCGCGCTGGCCACCGCCGCGTTCGTCTACGGCGTCCTGGTGGTGACGCTGCACCTCGTGGGCGTTCCCGGCTGGGTGCCGGGGTGGGTTCCGCTCTGGCACTAGCCGTCTGGCACAATCGACGGCGCACCGGGCGATTGGCGCAGTGGTAGCGCGCTTCGTTCACACCGAAGAGGTCACTGGTTCGAACCCAGTATCGCCCACCGAGCCGAAGGGCCAGGTCTCCTCGACGAGGGGGAGCCTGGCCCTTCGTCGTGTCCGAGGCCGGGCTGGGGCTCAGCGGGTCCGGTAGTGCGCGTAGAGCAGCCCGCTGTCGAAGGAGCGCTGCTCGACCAGGTCGAGATCGAGGCGCACGCCGTCCGGGAAGAACCGCGTGCCGCCGCCCACCACGCTCGTGGTGAGGAACAGGTGGTAGTCGTCCACCAGTCCGGCCCTGATCGCCTGGGCGGCGAGGGTGGGCCCGTCGACGCTGAGATCGGCCTCGGACTCCTCCTTGAGCCTTCGGACCGACTGCGGGTCGAAAGCCCGCTCGATCCTGGTCCGCTCGCTGGACACCGACTCCAGCGTCGTGGAGTAGACGACCTTGTCGGCCGCCTGCCAGCCGCGCGCGTACTCGACGATGTGCGGCGGGGCGTCGGGCTCGGCGTGCGCGGTCTCCCAGAACACCATCGTCTCGTACATCCGCCGGCCGTAGAGGTAGGTGCCGACCGAGCGGAACCGGTCGTCGATGAAGGTGTGCACCTCCTCGTCCTCGGCGCCGCGGCCGAGGTCGCCCTCGGCCGCGACGGCGTAGCCGTCGAGCGAGGTGATCATCGAGTACACGAGCCTGCCCATGGCGGTCCTCCCCTCCGGACCGGGGTCAGCCGGCGGCCGGGCCGTAGGTCAGGTGCGCCACGCCGTTGGACAGCGACTCGACCCCCAGCAGCGCCAGCGGGGTCTTCGCGGTGCCCTCGGGGAACAGCCGGATGCCCTCGCCCACCGCCACCGGGTAGACGTACAGGTGCAGCTCGTCGACCAGGCCGTCGGCGACCAGCGCGCGCACCAGCGTGGCGCTCCCGCTGACGTAGAGGTCGCCCTCGGCCTTGAGCCCCCGGATGCGGTCGGCGTCGTAGGGCCCCAGGACGGCGGAGTTGCGCCACACGGACTCGGCGTCGGTCAACGTGCTCGAGACGACGTGCTTGCGGGTGTCGTTGAAGAAGGGTGCCCCCGGGTCCTCCTCGACCGTGCGCGTCGACCACGCCGGGGCGAACATCTCGAACGTGGTGCGGCCCAGCAGGATGCCGGTGGCCGGTGCGGTGATCGCGCCGATCGAGGCCGCCAGGTCGTCGGGGAAGCCGTAGTCCATCGTCCACATCGGCGCGTCGACCACGCCGTCGACGGTCGTGAACTCGTGCACCCTGATCGCGCCCATGTCTGCTCTCCTCGGAGTCGGTCGGCGAGGCCTGCGGCCGTCGCCGGGAGTCTGTCGAAGGGGAAGACGGCCCGGGGAGCCGGACCTCATCGGTGGTCGCCCCGACAGGTGGGCGCCGCCGCGCGTGCGGCTAGCCTGCGCGGTCGTGCCCGTCTTCACCCGCCGCGTCGCCCGTCGTCCCGGAACCGACGGCTCCGAACGCGAGGGCGGCCACGCCCCGTACTTCCTCGTCGTCGAGTCGGTGTCCGCCGCGTGGGAGCAGGTGCTGGAAGACCTCGGCGAGGGCGTGCTGCCGCTGCGGGAGCTCGGCGTCGTCCACATCGCCTTCGACTACCGGCGCGAGGTGTTCGTGACCCCGGCGGACTTCGAGGTCGACGTCGTCCGCGTCGGCCGCAGCTCCGTGGAGTTCGCCGTCCGGCTGGTGCAGGACGGCCGGCTGGCCGTGGAGGCCACGGTCGTGGTGGCGCACGTGACCGCCGACCGCAGCACGTCGTCCCCGCTGTCGGGCCGGCAGCGCGCCGCTCTCCAGGCCATCGCCGTTCCGCGGCCCGCCGTCGCGGGCTGACCCGCGCGCTCGCGGTGCGTAGCGTCGGCCCGGTGAGCGGCGTCGTGGGGCGGGTCGAGCAGATCGCGGTGTATCCGGTGAAGTCGCTCGCCGGCCGGACGGTCCCTGCGGCTCGCGTCGAGGTCGAGGGTCTGCGCGGTGACCGGGCGTACGCGGTCGTCGACGCCGCCACCGGGGAGCGGGTCGCGGCGAGGACGTCGCCGCGGCTGCGCGAGGTGGTCGCCACCGGGGACGCCGACGCCGACTCGGCGACCCTCACCGCGGTGCTGGGGCGGCCGGTGCGGCTGGCTCCCTCCGCCGGGGGACCGCAGGTCGACGCCGCCGCCGTCCACCTGGTGAGCCGCCAGGCGGTCGACCGCGCGGCCGCGGGGGAGGTGCCGGTGGGGTGCTCGGCCGAGGACCCCCGCGCCAACCTGCTCCTCGAGCTCGCGGCGGACGACGGCGACGAGCGCACCTGGGTCGGGCGGCGGCTGCGGGTGGGGGAGGCGCTGCTGCGCGTGACCCGGCTGCCCCGGCACTGCCTCGGCGTCTACGCGGAGGTGCTGGAGCCGGGGGAGGTCGCGGTGGGCGACCCGGTCGGCCTCGACGACGCGCCTCCGGCCGCCGGCCGCTAGGGCCGGCCGGCGCGACCGGTCCCCGGCGGCCGGCGACACGCGGCCGAAACGGGCTGCGCCGGTGGATACCCTGCTGGTGTCCCGGTCGCCCGGCCGGGGCGAGGTGTTTCCCGTCCCGTAGGAGTTCCCGTGTCTGCCGCGCCCACCCCCGCCGCCGTCGCCCCGATCCGGGTGCCGGCCGGGACGACGGCGCAGCAGGCGCTCAAGGACGCCGGGGTGCCCCTCAAGGGTCCCGACGGCGCCGTCGTCGTCCGCGACCTGGCCACGGGCGACCTGCGCGACCTCGCCTGGGCGCCCGAGGCCGAGGCGGAGGTCGAGCCGGTGGCGGCGGGCAGCCCCGACGGGCGGGCGGTCATCCGGCACTCGACCGCGCACGTGCTCGCCCAGGCGGTGCAGGACCTCTTCCCGGGCACCCGGCTGGGCATCGGCCCGCCGGTGGAGAACGGCTTCTACTACGACTTCGACCCCGAGCGGCCGTTCACCCCCGAGGACCTGCAGGCGCTGGAGAAGCGGATGCAGGAGATCGTCCGCGCGGGCCAGCACTTCGCCCGCCGGGAGATCAGCGACGCCGACGCGGAGAGCGAGCTGGCGCACGAGCCGTACAAGCTCGAGCTGATCGGGCTGAAGGGCGGCGCCGGTGAGGCCGCCGAGGGGGCCTCCGTCGAGGTCGGCGGCGCGCAGCTGACCATGTACGACAACCTCGACGCCCGGACCGGCGACCGGCTGTGGACCGACCTGTGCCGCGGCCCGCACGTGCCGCGCACCAGCACCATCCCGGCGTTCTCGCTGACCCGCAGCGCCGCCGCCTACTGGCGGGGGAGCGAGAAGAACCCGCAGCTGCAGCGCGTCTACGGCACCGCGTGGGAGAGCAAGGACGCCCACAAGGCGTACCTGGAGCAGCTCGCCGAGGCCGAGCGGCGCGACCACCGCCGCCTGGGCGTGGAGCTGGACCTGTTCAGCTTCCCCGACGAGATCGGCTCGGGCCTGGCCGTGTTCCACCCCAAGGGCGGGGTGGTCAAGCGGGAGATGGAGGACTACGTCCGCCGCCGGCACATCGAGGAGGGTTTCGAGTACGTCGGCACCCCGCACATCTCCAAGGCCGGCCTGTTCGAGACCTCGGGCCACCTGCCGTACTACGCCGAGACCATGTTCCCGCCGATGGAACTGGAGAACAGCGAGTACTACCTCAAGGCCATGAACTGCCCGATGCACAACCTGATCTTCCGGTCGCGCGGGCGGTCCTACCGCGAGCTGCCGCTGCGGTTCTTCGAGTTCGGCTCGGTCTACCGGTACGAGAAGTCCGGCGTGGTGCACGGCCTGACCCGGGTCCGCGGCCTCACCCAGGACGACTCGCACAGCTACGTCACCCCCGAGCAGGCGCCCGGGGAGGTCCGCCACCTGCTGGCCTTCGTGCTGGGCCTGCTGCGCGACTTCGGCCTGGACGACTACTACCTGGAGCTGTCCACCCGCGGGGACGACCCGGACAAGCAGGACAAGTTCGTCGGCTCGGAAGGGGAGTGGGCGCTGGCCACCGCGGTGCTCGAGGAGGCGGCGCGCGACACCGGGCTGGAGCTCGTCCCGGACCCGGGTGGCGCCGCCTTCTACGGCCCGAAGATCTCGGTGCAGGCCCGGGACGCGATCGGCCGCACCTGGCAGATGTCGACCATCCAGTACGACTTCAACCAGCCGGCCGGGTTCGGCCTGGAGTACACCGCCCCCGACGGCGGCCGCGCGCAGCCGGTGATGATCCACTCGGCCAAGTTCGGCTCGATCGAGCGGTTCTTCGGCGTGCTCACCGAGCACTACGCCGGGGCGTTCCCCGCCTGGCTCGCCCCCGTGCAGGTCACCGGCATCCCGATCACCGACGAGCAGGTGCCCTACCTGGCAGACGTCGCCCTGCGGCTCAAGGCCCGGGGCATCCGGGTCGACATCGACGACTCCGACGACCGGATGCAGAAGAAGATCCGCACCGCCAGCAAGCAGAAGGTGCCGTTCGTGCTGCTCGCCGGCGCCACCGACGCCGAGGCGGGCGCGGTCTCCTTCCGCTTCCGCGACGGCAGCCAGCACAACGGCGTGCCGATCGAGCAGGCCGTCGCCGCCATCGCCGGCTGGGTGGCCTCGCGCGCCAACACCGACCCGACCGCCGACGCGCTGCAGGTCGCCGGATGACGGCACCGGACGACGGCGCACCCCTCGCAATGCCCGGCGACGGGGACCCGGGGCGGTCGCCGGGCGAGGCGTTCGAGCACCTGTGGACCCCCTACCGGATGGCCTACATCCGCGGGGTGGGCAGGGCGACCGGGGCGCACGACTGCCCGTTCTGCCTGATCCCGCAGCAGGACGACGAGGAGGGCCTGGTCGTCGCCCGCGGCCGCACCGTCTTCGCCGTCCTCAACCTCTACCCGTACAACGCCGGTCACCTGATGGTCGTCCCGTACCGGCACGTCCCGGACTACACCGACCTGACCGCGGACGAGGTCGCCGAGATGGGCTCCTTCACGCAGACGGCCATGCGGGTCGTGCGCTCGGTCAGCGGCGCCCACGGGTTCAACATCGGGATGAACCAGGGCTCGGTCGCCGGGGCCGGCATCGCCGACCACCTGCACCAGCACGCCGTGCCGCGCTGGGGCGGGGACACCAACTTCATGCCGGTCATCGGGCTCACCCGGGTCCTGCCCCAGGTGCTGCGCGAGACCCGCGCCCTGCTGGCCGCGAACTGGCCCGCGGGCGACGCCGGGGAGGACTGAGTGCTGGGGAAGGGGGCCCGGGCCGCGGTCGGCCGCTTCTGGGCGCCGGTGGTCGGCACGCTGCTGCGGGCGGGGGTCACGGCCGACGCCGTGACCGTCACCGGCACGCTGGGCGCGGTCGCCGGGGCGGTCGCGCTGATCGCGAACGGCGTCCTGTTCTGGGGCTCGCTGGTCGTCACCGTGTTCGTCCTGCTGGACATGCTGGACGGCGCCCTGGCCCGGGCCCGCGGCGGGGGCTCGCTGTTCGGCGCGGTGCTGGACTCCAGCCTCGACCGGGTCGTCGACGCCGCGGTGTTCGGCGCGCTCGTCTGGTGGTTCACCGGCGAGGGCGACAACCGCCTGCTCGCGCTGGTCGCCCTGCTCTGCCTCGTGCTCGGGGTGCTGACCTCCTACGTGAAGGCACGCGCCGAGGGCGTCGGGCTGACCTGCGACGTCGGGGTCGTGGAGCGCACCGAGCGGCTCATCCTCGTGCTCGCCGGCACCGGGCTGTACGGACTGGGCCTGCCCTACGCGGTGCACGTCGGGCTGTGGCTGCTGCTGGCCGGCAGCGCGGTCACCGTGGTCCAGCGCGGCGTCGAGGTCCACCGGCAGGCCCGCGGCCGGCCGCTGCCGACCGAGCCGGCGGCGCCGTGAGCACCCCGGTGGCCGACCGGCCCGCGTCGGCCGGACTCCGCACCCGGGCCCTCGCCCGGGCCACCGACCTGGGCTACGCCGCGGGCTGGGGCGCGGTCACCGCGCTGCCCGAGCCGCTGGCGCGGAGCGGTTTCGACACCGCCTTCCGCTGGGTCGCCCGGCGCGACGGCGGCGGCGTCCGCCAGCTGCGGGCGAACCTGCGGGCGGTCACCGGAGGAACGGTGGACGAGGGAGAGCTGGACGCGCTCACGGTGCGCGCGATGCGCTCCTACGGCCGCTACTGGCAGGAGGCGTTCCGGCTGTCCCGGATCTCCCCGCAGCGGATCCTGCGCGACACCGAGGTCACCGGCGGGGAGCACCTGGACCGGGCGCTCGCCTCGGGCCGGCCGGTGGTCGCGGCGCTGCCGCACAGCGGCAACTGGGACGCCTCGGCCGTCTGGTACGTCGACCGGCTCGGCGGCCCGTTCCTGACGGTGGCGGAGCGGCTGCGGCCGGAGTCGCTGTACCGCCGGTTCCTGGAGTTCCGCGAGTCGCTCGGCATGCGGGTGGTGCCGCTGACCGGTGGCCCGCGACCCAGCGCGACGGTGCTCCGGGAATGGCTGGACGGCGGTGGGTCGGTCGCGCTGCTGTGCGACCGGGACCTCGCCGGCAACGGCATCCCGGTGTCCTTCGCCGGCCGGCCCACGACCATGCCGGGCGGCCCGGCGCTGGTCGCCGCGCAGACGGGGGCGGCGCTGCTGCCGATGGTCTGCTCCTTCACCGAGCGCGGCTGGGGTCTCACGTGGCTCCCCGAGATCCCCGTCGACGGCCCCGGACGCCTGCGCGACCGGGTGACCGCCGCGACCCAGGGCATCGCCGACGCGTTCGCGACGACGATCGCGAGGCGGCCCGAGGACTGGCACGTGCTGGGCCGGATCTGGCCCGACGTGCCGCCGGACCCGGTCCGCGGCGCCCCGCCGAACCGGACCGGCCTGGAGCGCGTGTGATGCGGATCGGCCCATGCGGATAGGACTGGTCTGCCCGTACCGCTGGGACCGCCCCGGCGGTGTCCAGTACCACGTGCGCGACCTCGCCGAGACCCTGCGCGGCCTCGGTCACCACGTGGAGGTGCTGACCCCCGCCGAGCACGAGGAGTCGCTGCCCGCCGAGCACGTGACCTTCGCCGGGCGCACCGTGCCGATCCCCTACAACGGCTCGATGGCCAGCGTGCAGTTCGGCCCGATCTCCGCGGCCCGGGTCCGCCGCTGGCTGCGCGAGGGGCACTTCGACGTCGTGCACGTGCACGACCCCGCGCCGCCGTCCATCGGCCTGCTGGTGCTCATCATCGCCAAGGGCCCGATCGTGGCGACCTTCCACGCGGCGACCGTCCGGTCCAAGTGGCTCGCCGTCTGGGGCCCGGTCGTCCGGCCGTGGCTCGAGCGGATCAGCGGGCGCATCGCCGTCTCCGACTTCGCGCGCCGGCTGCAGGTCGAGCACCTGGGCGGGGACGCGGTGATCATCCCCAACGGCGTGCACGTGCGGGTGTTCGCCGAAGGCCCGGAGCTGCCCGGTCGCGCGCGCGGCGCCGGCGGCCCGACGGTGGGCTTCCTCGGCCGCTACGACGAGCCGCGCAAGGGCCTGCCGGTGCTGCTGGAGGCGATGCGCGACGTCGTCCGCCGGCATCCCACGGCGCGGCTGCTGATCGCCGGCCGCGGCGACCCGGACGGGCTGCGCACGGCCATCGGCCCGGAGCTGCAGCCGCACGTGGAGCTGCTGGGCGAGCTGACCGAGGCCGACAAGGCGGCGTTCCTGCGCTCGGTGGACGTGTACTGCGCGCCGAACCTGCTGGGCGAGTCCTTCGGCATCATCCTCATCGAGGCGCTCGCCGCGGGGGCGCCGATCGTCGCCAGTGACCTGGACGCCTTCGCCGCCGTCCTGGAGGACGGCGAGGTCGGGGTGCTGGTCCGCCGGGGCGACGCGCGGGCGCTGGCCGCCGCGCTGGGGGAGCTGCTGGCCGACCCCGACCGGCGGGCCGACCTCTCCGCGCGCGGCCGCGAGGTGGCCTGGGGCTACGACTGGTCGGTCGTCGCCCGCCAGGTGCTCGCGGTCTACGAGACGGTCGTGGTGCCCGGCAGCGGCGCGGTGACGGCGACCGACGACGACGCCGACGTCCTCGCCGTGTCCGCCGACGACGGGCCGGGCCACCCACCCCGGCGGCGGCGGGTGCGGCGATAGCCTGACCAGCCGTGGCACCCGTCTGGACGATCGTCGCCCTCGTCGTCCTCGGGCTGCTCGTCGCCTGGACCGCGTGGACGCTGAGCCGGCTGCGCCGCCTCGAGGGCCGCGTGGACCGGGCCCGGACGGCGCTGGAGACGCAGCTGCGGCGACGGGCTGCGCTGGCCGCGGAGGTGGCCGGCCGGTACGCGACCGCCCTGGAGCCGGAGCGGGCGGCCCGCCTGACGCGCGCCGCGGCCGGGGCGCGGCTGCCGTGGACGCCCGACCGCGAGCTGGCCGAGAACGTGCTGGGCAGGGAGCTGCGCGGGCTGCCCCGCGACGTGCCCGGGCTGGAGCCGGCCCTGGCCGCCGACCTGGCCGGGACGGCCCAGCGGGTGGCCCTGGCCCGCCGGTTCTACAACGACGCCGTGCGCGACACCCGGGAGCTGCGCGGCCGCCGCTTCGCCCGGGTGCTGCGGCTGCACGCCCGCCGGCCGCTGCCGCGCTACTTCGACATCGACGACAGCTACGGCGAGCTGGCGGGCACCGCGGGGACCGGCGGCTCCTGAGCGCGCCGTACGCTTCTGGGGGCCCGACCGGGTCCGACGTGTCCACTTCTGCGAGGCCCACCGTGTCCGTCCCTGCCCAGCCCACGCCGCACACCACCGGTACGACCGCGGTCAAGCGCGGCATGGCCGAGCAGCTCAAGGGCGGCGTCATCATGGACGTCGTCACCCCCGAGCAGGCCCGCATCGCCGAGGACGCCGGCGCGGTGGCCGTCATGGCGCTGGAGCGGGTGCCCGCCGACATCCGGGCCGAGGGCGGCATCTCCCGGATGAGCGACCCCGACATGATCGAGTCGATCATCGCGGCGGTCTCCATCCCGGTGATGGCCAAGGCGCGGATCGGGCACTTCGTCGAGGCGCAGGTGCTGCAGGCCCTCGGGGTGGACTACATCGACGAGTCCGAGGTGCTCACCCCGGCCGACGAGGCCCACCACATCGACAAGCACGCGTTCACCGTGCCGTTCGTCTGCGGCGCCACCGACCTGGGCGAGGCGCTGCGGCGGATCGCCGAGGGCGCGGCCATGATCCGGTCCAAGGGCGAGGCCGGCACCGGCAACGTGGTCGAGGCCGTGCGGCACATGCGCGCCATCCGATCCGGCATCCGGCGGCTCACCACGCTCGACGAGACCGAGCTGTTCGTGGCCGCCAAGGAGCTGCGCGCGCCGCACGACCTGGTCGCCGAGATCGCCCGCACCGGGAAGCTGCCCGTCGTCCTGTTCACCGCGGGCGGCATCGCCACCCCGGCCGACGCCGCGATGATGATGCAGCTGGGCGCCGAGGGCGTCTTCGTCGGCTCGGGCATCTTCAAGTCCGGCGACCCGGCGCAGCGTGCGGCGGCGATCGTGCAGGCGACGACGTTCGCCGACGACCCCGAGGTGATCGCCAAGGTGTCGCGCGGGCTGGGCGAGGCGATGGTCGGCATCAACGTCGCGACGCTGCCGGACTCCGAGCGGTTCGCCACCCGCGGCTGGTGAGGGCCGGGGTGGCGGGAGCCGTCACCGTCGGGGTGCTGGCCCTGCAGGGCGACGTCCGGGAGCACCTGGCCGCCCTCGCCGCGCAGGGCGCGACCGCCGTGCCGGTGCGCCGGCCCGAGGAGCTCGCGGCGGTCGACGGGCTGGTCCTGCCCGGCGGGGAGTCGACGACGATCGCCAAGCTCGCCGTCCGGTTCGGCCTGATGGAGCCGCTGCGCGCCGCCGTCCGCGCGGGGCTGCCGGTGTACGGCTCGTGCGCCGGCATGGTGCTGCTGGCCGACCGCCTGGTCGGCGCCCCGGAGGGGCAGGAGACGATCGGCGGGCTCGACGTCACCGTGCGCCGCAACGCCTTCGGCCGGCAGGTGGACTCCTTCGAGTCGACCGTGCGGCTCGGCGCGGACACCGTGCCCGCCGTGTTCATCCGGGCGCCCTGGGTCGAGTCCGCCGGGCCCGCGGTGGAGGTGCTGGGCCGGGTCGTCGGCGGCGTGGGCGACGGTAGGATCGTGGCGGTTCGCCAGGGGCATCTCCTGGCCACCAGCTTCCACCCCGAGCTGACCGGGGACCGCCGGGTGCACACGCTGTTCGTGGACATGGTCGAGCAGGCCGTCCGCAGCGCCCCGGCACGCAGGTCCGGCGCCGTCGCCGGGGAGGAGAGGAGACCCTCATGAGCGGGCATTCCAAGTGGGCGACCACGAAGCACAAGAAGGCCGGGATCGACGCCAAGCGGGGCAAGCTCTTCGCGAAGCTGATCAAGAACATCGAGGTCGCGGCCCGCACCGGCGGCGGCGACCCGGCGGGCAACCCCACGCTGTTCGACGCCATCCAGAAGGCGAAGAAGAGCTCGGTGCCCAATGACAACATCGACCGCGCGGTCAAGCGCGGTTCGGGCGCCGAGGCCGGCGGCGTCGACTACCAGGGCATCACCTACGAGGGCTACGCGCCCGGCGGGGTCGCCGTGCTCATCGAGTGCCTGACCGACAACAAGAACCGGTCGGCCATGGAGGTCCGCACGGCGATGACCCGCAACGGCGGGAACATGGCCGACCCCGGATCGGTGTCCTACCTGTTCACCCGCAAGGGCGTCATCGTCGTGCCCGCCGCCGAGGGCGTGGACGAGGACTCGGTGCTCATGGCCGTGCTCGACGCCGGCGCCGAGGAGGTCCGCGACTCCGGTGACTCGTTCGAGGTCGTCTGCGAGCCGACGGACCTGGTCGCCGTCCGCACCGCGCTGCAGGACGCCGGCATCGACTACGACTCGGCCGACGCCGCGTTCGTCCCCAGCGTGAGCGTCGAGCTGGACGAGGAGTCCGCCGGCAAGGTGTTCCGGCTCATCGACGCCCTCGAGGACTGCGACGACGTGCAGAACGTCTACGCCAACTACGACGTCTCCGACGAGGTGCTCGAGCGGGTCGGCTAGTCCGGCGTGGGCGTGTCGCGCCGGACCGTCGGTCCGGCCGGTTAGCCTCGGTCGAACACCAGTTCGGCAGCGTCAGGAGGCGTCCCATGCGGGTGCTGGGCATCGACCCCGGCCTCACCCGGTGCGGGTGGGGCGTCGTCGACGGCCGGCCCGGCGCCCGGCCGGTCGCCGTGGGGGTGGGCGTGATCCGCAGCTCCGCCGACCTGGACCTGGAGCTGCGGCTGCTGGAGCTGCACACGGCGGTGACGGCGCTGCTGCGCGAGCACCGGCCCGACGTCATGGCGATCGAGCGGGTGTTCACCCAGAACAACAAGGGCACCGCCACCGGCACCGCCCAGGCGGCCGGGGTCGCCGCGCTGGCCGCGGCCCAGGCCGACCGTCCGGTCGCCTGGCACACGCCCAGCGAGGTCAAGGCCGCCATCTCCGGCAACGGCCGCGCGGACAAGGACCAGGTGACCATGATGGTCACCCGGGTGCTGGGCCTGGCGACGGCGCCCAAGCCGGCCGACGCGGCCGACGCCCTGGCGCTGGCGGTCTGCCACGTGTGGCGCGGCCCGGCCCAGCAGCGGCTCCGGGTGGCGGCCCTGGCCGGCGGCATCGGCGCCCCGGTGCCGGCGGCGCGCACGTTGCCCCGCTGGCAGGGGGTCTCCCGGTGAGCGGGGCCCGGACGAGGACGGGAGAGCGGTCGTGATCGCGAGTGTGAGCGGCCGGGTGGCCGCGGTGTCGCCGGACGGCGCCGTCGTCGAGGTCGGGGGCATCGGGCTCGCCGTCCAGTGCACGCCGGGCACCATCGCCCGGCTGCAGGTGGGCGAGAGCGCCCGGCTGTCGACCAGCCTGATCGTGCGCGAGGACTCGCTGACGCTCTACGGCTTCGCCGACGACGACGAGCGCCAGCTGTTCGAGCTGCTGCAGACGGCCCAGGGGGTCGGCCCCCGGCTGGCCCAGGCGGTGCTGGCCATCCACCCGCCGCGGGAGGTGCGCCGCGCCGTCTCCATGGCCGACGTCAAGGCGCTGATGCAGGTGCCCGGCATCGGCAAGAAGGGCGCCGAGCGGCTGATCCTCGACCTGCGCGACCGGCTCGGCACCACGTCGGTGGACACGTCCCTCGACGGTCCCGCCCTGCCGTCGGGCGCCGGCCCGCTGACGCCGACCGCGCCCTGGCGCAACCAGCTGACCGCCGCCCTGGTGGGCCTGGGCTGGAGCGGCAAGGAGGCAGAGACGGCGCTGGCCGCCCTCGAGCCGGTCGCCGAGGAGCAGCTGGCCGGCGCGGGCGCGGTGGAGATGGCGGTGCTGCTGCGGCAGGCCATCCAGCTGCTGGGCCGCGCGTGAGCCGGGGGAGGGTGGTCGCGTGAGCTCCCCGTTCGACCGCGGGCTGCCCGGCGAGGTGGACGACGACCTCGGCCGGCAGTTCGCGGTGTCCCCGCAGGCCGGTGACGAGGAGCGCGTCGTCGAGTCGGCGCTGCGGCCGCACTCGCTGCACGACTTCATCGGCCAGCCCAAGGTGGCCCGCCAGCTCGCGCTGGTGCTCGAGGGCGCCAAGCGGCGGGGCCGGCCGCCGGACCACGTGCTGCTCTCCGGCCCGCCCGGCCTGGGCAAGACCAGCCTCGCGCTGATCATCGGCTCGGAGCTGGGCACGTCGGTGAAGATCACCAGCGGGCCGGCGATCGAGCGGTCGGGTGACCTCGCGGCGATGCTGTCGAACCTGAGCTCGGGCGACGTGCTGTTCATCGACGAGATCCACCGCATCGCCCGGCCCGCCGAGGAACTGCTGTACATGGCGATGGAGGACTTCCGGGTCGACGTCGTCGTCGGCAAGGGGCCCGGGGCCACCGCGATCCCGCTCGACATCAACCCGTTCACGCTCGTCGGCGCGACCACCCGGGCGGGCCTGCTCACCGGCCCGCTGCGCGACCGGTTCGGCTTCGTCGGCCAGATGGAGTTCTACGAGCCCGCCGAGCTGCAACTGGTGCTCGCCCGCAGCGCGGAACTGCTCGGCGTGGAGCTGACCGCCGACGGCTCGGAGGAGATCGCGTGGCGGTCCCGGGGCACCCCGCGGATCGCCAACCGGCTGCTGCGCCGGGTGCGCGACTACGCGGAGGTGGAGGCCGACGGCCGGGTGACGCGCGCGGTCGCCAAGGCGGCGCTGGCCCTGTACGACGTCGACGACCTCGGGCTGGACCGGCTGGACCGCGCGGTGCTGGAGGCGCTGGTGCTGCGCTTCGGCGGCGGCCCGGTCGGCGTCTCCACCCTGGCCGTCGCCGTGGGGGAGGAGTCGCACACCGTCGAGGAGGTGTGCGAGCCGTTCCTCGTCCGCGCCGGTCTGCTGGCCCGCACGCCGCGGGGTCGGGTCGCGACCGAGGCGGCCTGGCGGCACCTGGGCCAGCCGCTTCCGCGCGGCGGGCTGCCCCTCGGGAGCGGCACACCCGCCACGCTGGCCCCGCGCGCGGACACCGAACCGCTGTTCGACGCCTAGACTGCCTGTCGCTGGCGCGCAACCGGACTGCGGAGCGGTCCGGCCGGCCATCCGGCCGGTCGCCGCGCGCGCCGCAGCCGACGTACCCGAGCGGTCCCGTCCCGGACCGCACCCACCGCGCGCTGTCCGGCGCGGAAGAGAGGCACCCCTCCCGTGGAGTTCTTTCCGCTCATCCTGCTGGCGCTGGCCTTCGTGCTGCTGATCGTCATGCCGGCGCGCCAGCGCAAGCGGGTCGCCGCGCAGCAGCAGCAGATGCAGGAGGCGCTGACGCCCGGTACGCCAATCATGACCACCAGCGGCATCCACGGCACGGTGGTCGGCAAGACCGACACCACCGTGGACGTCGAGATCGCGCCTGGCGTGGTCGTGACCTTCGTGCGGCAGGCCATCCTCGAGGTGCGCACGCCGGCCGGTGGGGCCCTGACGGCCGACGACGCCGCCGACGCGACGCCGGGCGAGAACAGCCCCGGCGCCGACGGCGGCTCCACCGACACCCCCCGCTGAGCCGGGTCCTCCGATGGCCACCCGTCAAGCACCCGCGCGGCGCTACTTCGCCGCGTTCCTCCTGATCGTCGCCGGGCTCTACGCCCTGGTCTTCCTCACCGGGGACTCGCGCACCCCGCAGCTGGGCCTCGACCTGCGCGGTGGCACGACGGTCACGCTGACGGCGCAGACCCCCGACGGGAACGCGCCGGACTCCGAGGACCTCGAGCTGGCCCGGCGGATCATCGAGCAGCGGGTCAACGGCCTCGGCGTCGCCGAGGCCGAGGTGGTCACCGAGGGCGACAACAACATCGTGATCTCGGTCCCCGGGGACGACGGGGACCAGGCGCGCGAGCTCGGGCAGACGGCGCAGCTGCGGTTCCGCCCGGTGATCTGCCCCGGCGCCGACCCGGTGTGCGCGACGCTGGACCAGACGGTCTCCGACGGCACCGCACCGACCGACCCCGCGGCCGAGCCCACTGACCCGGCGGCCGACCCCGCCGTGCCGACCGATCCGGCGGCCGTGCCGACCGACCCGGCGGCCGAGCCGACCGACCCGACGACCGAGCCGACCGACCCGGCCGTGCCCACGGACTCGGACGAGCCGGCTCCGCCGACCACCGCCGCCTCCACGGAGGAGGCCGCGCCGCTGTTCGACGCGCTGCGCTGCGACACGCAGGACGAGCCCGTGCTCCCGGCGGCCCCGGACTCCTACATCGCCGCCTGCAGCGAGGACGGCACGTCGAAGTTCCTGCTGGGCCCGGCCATCATCGAGGGCACCGAGATCGACGACGCCAGCGCCGGCACCCAGCAGGGCACCGGCGAGTGGATCGTCCTGCTGGAGTTCAACGACGCCGGCGAGCGGACCTGGGCCGACTACACGATCGCCCACCAGCAGGAGCAGGTCGCGTTCACCCTCGACGAGCGGGTCGTCTCCGCCCCGGTCATCCGGTCGGCGATCACCAGCAACCCGACGACGATCACCGGCCAGTTCGACCAGGAGAGCGCCGAGGAGCTGGCGAACCAGCTGCGCTACGGCGCCCTGCCCCTGACCTTCGAGCAGGCCGCCGCCCAGTCGATCTCCACCGAGCTGGGGTCGGAGCAGCTGCGCGCGGGCCTGATCGCCGGCGCGATCGGCATCGCGCTGGTGTTCGTCTACGCGCTGCTCTACTACCGGGCGCTCGGGCTGGTGATGATCGCCAGCCTGATCCTGTCGGCCGTCGTGGTCTACGCCTGCCTCGTGCTGCTGGGCCGCCAGATCGGGTTCACCCTGTCGCTGGCCGGGATCGCGGGCTTCATCGTCTCCATCGGCATCACCGCCGACTCGTTCGTCGTCTACTTCGAGCGCATCAAGGACGAGATCCGCGAGGGCCGCACCCTGCGGTCGGCCGTACCGCGGGCGTGGGTCCGGGCCCGGCGCACGATCCTGTCGGCCGACGCGGTCAGCTTCCTCGCCGCGGCCATCCTGTACTGGCTGGCCATCGGCGACGTGAAGGGCTTCGCGTTCACCCTCGGCATGTCCACGGTCCTGGACCTGGTCGTCGTCTTCCTCTTCACCCACCCGCTGATGGCCGTGCTGTCGCGCTCCCCCTCCTTCGGCAGCAGCCGCTTCTCCGGGCTCGGCCGGGTCGAGCACACGCGGCGGGCGGCACCTGCCGCGTCGTCGTCCGCGCGGGCCCTGGTCGGCGCCGGCAGCAGCACGGACAGGAGCTCCTCATGACCCGCGACCAGGACCTGGACGCCGACACCCTGGACGCCGACGTCCGGGACGACGTCCCCGCGGGCGCCCCGGCCGGTGGCGACGACGCCCTGGCCGACGCCGGGCTGCCCAGCGAGGGCGACGCGACCCCGGCCCCCGCGCCGCGCCGCCTGTCCGGCCTCGGGCACCGGCTGTACAACGGCGAGGCCGGCCTGAACGTCGTCGGGCGCAGCCGGCTGATCTACAAGATCACCGCCGTGGTCGTGCTGCTGTGCCTGGCCGCGATCGTCCTCCGCGGGTTCAACTTCGGGATCGACTTCGCCGGCGGCAACAGCTTCCGGCTGCCCGGGTCCAGCGAGCAGCTCACCGAGGTGCGGGAGGCGGCCGAGGACGCCGGGGCCGAGGTCTCGACCGCCCAGATCGTCGGCGGCAACACGATCCTGCTGCGCACCTCCGAGCTCGACACCGACGACGAGCGCGCCGTGGTCGAGTCGATCGCCGCGGCGGCCGACGTCGACCCGGCGGAGGTCAGCCCGGAGTCGGTCAGCGCCGACTGGGGCGACGACATCACCGACCAGGCGCTGTTCGCTCTCGTCGTCTTCCTGGTGGCGGTCAGCCTGTTCCTGGCGGTCCGCTTCCAGCCCAAGATGGCGATCGGGGCGATGGCCGCGCTCGTGCACGACATCATCGTGACCGCCGGTGTCTACGCCCTGGTCGGGTTCGAGGTCACCCCGTCCACCGTCATCGGGTTCCTCACCATCCTCGGGTTCTCGCTCTACGACACCGTCGTCGTCTTCGACAAGGTCGACGAGAACGTCAAGGACCTGGACAAGACGGCCCGGATGACCTGGAGCGAGGCGGCCAACCTCGCCGTCAACCAGACGCTGATGCGGTCGATCAACACCTCGGTCATCGCGCTGCTCCCGGTCGGCGGGCTGCTGTTCGTCGGCGCCGGCCTGCTCGGCGTGGGCACGCTCAAGGACCTGGCGCTGGTGCTGTTCGTCGGGCTCGCGGCGGGGACGTACTCCTCGATCGTGCTGGCCACGCCGGTGGTCGCCGACCTCAAGGAGCGCGAGCCGGAGCAGATCGCCCTGCGCAAGCGGGTCCTGGCCCGCCGCTCGGCCGCGGCCCGCGAGAGCGGCACCGGCCCCGGGCGCGGACCGGTGGCCAGCGCCCGGCGCTCGGCCACGGCGCGGCGCCAGAGCTCCGTCGGCATCGCCGAGCGCGACGCGGACCTCGGCCCCGTGCAGGCCGACGTCGTCGTGGAATCGCCGGACTCGGTGCGGCCCTCCGCGCCGCGCACCGGCGGCACCGCGGCGCCACGGCCGGGGGCCCGGCCGCAGCGTCCCACCGGCCGGCGCGGCAGCACGGCGAGCAAGAAGCGCCGGTGAGCGCCCCGACCGGACCTGGCGCGCACCTGCCCCTGGACGAGCTGATCGCCGCCCTCTCCGTCGACGTCCTGGACTTCCCGGCGCCCGGGATCGTCTTCCGCGACCTGACGCCCGTGTTCGCCGACGGCCCGGCCTTCCGCCGGGTCGTCGAGGGCCTGGCGTCGGCCGCGGCGGCGGATCCGCGGGCGGCCGCGCTGGCGTCGTCCGGCGACGGCGCGCACGCGGGCTTCGACGTGGTCGTGGGGGTGGAGGCGCGCGGGTTCCTGCTCGCCGCGGCCGTGGCCCTCGACGCGGGCGTCGGCGTGGTCCCGGTGCGCAAGGCGGGCAAGCTGCCGCGCGAGCGCGTCTCGGCGTCCTACGACCTGGAGTACGGGTCGGCCACCCTGGAGCTGCACACCGACTCGATCACGCCGGGCCAGCGGGTCCTCGTGGTGGACGACGTCCTCGCCACCGGCGGCACGCTCGCGGCGGCGATCGGCCTGGTCGAGGAGCTCGGCGGCGTGGTCACGGCGGTGTCGGTGATCGCCGAGCTGGTCGACCTCGGCGGCCGCCAGGTGATCGCGCCGCACACGGTGCACGCGCTCTGGACGACCTGAGCGGTCCGCTGCCCCTCCCGAGGGACGGGCCACCGGCCGGGCGTGCTCGGGTGCGCCCCCGCACGGTTAGCATGGCGAGAGGTCTTTCCTCCTCGAGCCCGCAGGAGTCCCCGTGACCCCCGACGCAGCCGCGACGAACCTGGCTGCCGGGCGTCCCGGCACCGCGGCGCCCGACACGCCGGAGCCCGCCGCGCTGCCCGCGGGCGCGCCGTCCGGTGAGCGCGCTCCGCTTCCCGCCCGGCCGGTCGTGCGCCGGCCCGACGACGTCGGCTCCGAGCCGCCGGCCGACAACGACCCCGTAGCCCCGCGCCGCCGCGTGCGCGACCGGCTGGCCCGCCGGATCGTGGCCGGGCAGCGCAGCACCGTCGTCCGGCCCGTGCTGGAGCCGCTGGCCGCGCTGCACCGGCAGAGCCACCCGAAGGCCGAGCTGGCCGTGCTCCAGCGCGCCTACGACGTCGCGGAGGCCGCGCACGCCGCCCAGAAGCGCAAGAGCGGCGACCCCTACATCACCCACCCGCTCGCCGTCTCCACCATCCTCGCCGGCCTCGGCATGGACACGACCACGCTGATCGCCGCGCTGCTGCACGACACGGTGGAGGACACGGGGGTCACGCTCGAGGCCATCTCCCGCGACTTCGGGCCCGAGGTCGCCCACCTCGTCGACGGCGTCACGAAGATCGACAAGGTCAAGCTGGGCGACGCGGCGCAGGCCGAGACGATCCGCAAGATGATCGTCGCAATGTCCCGGGACCCCCGGGTGCTGGTCATCAAGCTGGCCGACCGGCTGCACAACATGCGCACGCTGCGCTTCCTCCCGCCGGAGAAGCAGGAGAAGAAGGCCCGGGAGACGCTGGAGATCCTCGCCCCGCTGGCCCACCGGCTGGGCATGAACACCATCAAGTGGGAGCTCGAGGACCTCGCGTTCGCGACGCTGTACCCCAAGCGCTACGACGAGATCGTCCGGCTGGTCGCCGAGCGGGCGCCCTCGCGCGACACGTACCTGGCCGAGGTCACCGCCGCGGTGACCGACCAGCTCAAGGCGGCCGGGATCGAGGCCGTGACCACCGGCCGGCCCAAGCACTACTACTCGATCTACCAGAAGATGATCGTGCGCGGCCGCGACTTCACCGACATCTGGGACCTGGTGGGCATCCGGATCCTGGTCGACTCGGTGCGCGACTGCTACGCGGCGCTGGGGATCATGCACGCGCACTGGCAGCCGGTACCGGGCCGCTTCAAGGACTTCGTGGCGATGCCGAAGTTCAACATGTACCAGTCGCTGCACACGACCGTCATCGGCCCGCAGGGCAAGCCCGTGGAGCTGCAGATCCGCACCCACGACATGCACCGCACCGCCGAGTACGGCATCGCCGCGCACTGGAAGTACAAGGAGAAGGCCCGGGCCGGCGGCCGGCCGAGCCCCGGCGAGTTCGGTGCCAGCCCCAAGGCCGGGTCGCCCGACGACATGCTGTGGCTGCGCCAGCTGCTGGACTGGCAGCGCGAGGCCCAGGAGCCGGGCGAGTTCCTGGAAACCCTGCGCTACGACCTCGGTCCGCAGGAGGTCTTCGTCTTCACGCCCAAGGGCGACGTCGTCAGCCTGCCCGGCGATTCCACGCCGGTGGACTTCGCGTACGCCGTGCACACCGAGGTCGGCCACCGCTGCATCGGCGCCCGGGTCAACGGCGCGCTGGTCTCGTTGGACAGCACGCTGACCAACGGCGACGTCGTCGAGATCTTCACGTCCAAGTCGCCGACGGCCGGGCCGTCCCAGGACTGGCTGACGTTCGTCGGCTCCTCCCGGGCGCGGACCAAGATCCGCCAGTGGTTCACCAAGGAGCGCCGCGAGGACGCCGTCGAGGCCGGCAAGGAGGCCCTGACCCGGGCGATGCGCAAGGCCGGCCTCCCGCTGCAGCGGCTGCTCGGCGGCGAGGCGCTGTCGACCCTGGCCAAGGACCTGCGGCACGCGGACGTGACCGCGCTGTACGCGGCGGTGGGGGAGAACCAGGTCTCCGCGGCGTCCGTCGTGGAGAAGCTCATGGCGGCGCTCGGCGGCACCGAGGGCGCGGTCGAGGACATCGCCGAGACCGCGATCCCGACCGCCCGCACGGGGCCGCGGCGGGCCGGCACCGGTGACCCGGGGATCGTCGTCCACGGCATGTCCGACGTCTGGGCCAAGCTCGCCAAGTGCTGCACCCCGGTGCCGGGGGACGACGTGCTCGGCTTCGTCACCCGCGGCGGCGGGGTCAGCGTGCACCGCACCGACTGCACCAACGCCGCCGACCTGCAGCGCAAGCCGGAGCGGCTGGTGGAGGTCGAGTGGGCCAGCGCGCCGGGGTCGCTGTTCCTCGTGGCCATCCAGGTCGAGGCGCTGGACCGGCACCGGCTGCTGTCGGACGTGACCAAGGCGCTGGCCGACGAGCGGGTGAACATCCTCTCCGCCTCGGTGCAGACCAGCCGCGACCGGGTGGCGATCAGCCGGTTCACCTTCGAGCTCGCCGACCCGGCGCACCTGGGCGCGGTGCTGCAGACGGTGCGCAACGTCGACGGGGTCTTCGACGTGGAGCGCGTGACCGCCTGAGGCGGTTCCGTCCGCGCCATGATCAAGTGACCTGATCCCCGGGTGTCCTCCCCGACCGCAGACGGTGCGGGAGGACGCCTCGAGGAGAGGGAGGACGCCGGGAGAGCGGTCGCGCAGGCCGGCTCAGACATCCCATGGTTCGGAGGCGTCAAGCTGCGTCGGCGTTGAGGTGGGGCCAGGCGGTGTCCTCGCGGTAGGTGGTGCGGGTCTTCAGGCAGCCGTGGAGGATGCCGACGAGGCGGTTACCGAGTTGCCGTAGGGCGGCGTGATGTTCGGTGCCGCGGGCGCGGAGGGTGTCGTAGTAGGCGCGGGCGCCGGGCGAGGCGGTCAGCGCGCAGAAGGCCCACTGGTGGGCGGCGTCGGCGAGGTGTCGGTTGCGCGCGTAGCGGGCCAGCACGACCCGCCGGGTGCCTGACGCGCGGGTGATCGGTGAGGTGCCGGCGTAGTTCTTCCGCGCCTTGGCGCCGGCGTAGCGGCCGTGGTCGTCGCCGAACTCGGCGAGCACCCGGGCGCCCAGGACCGGTCCCAGCCCGGGCTGGCTGGTAACGATCTCAGCGTCCGGGTGTCGGCCAAAACCCTCGGCGACCACCGCCTGCAACTCGGCGATCTGGTTGTTCAGCGAGGCGATCAGCCGGACGGCGCTGGCCACGATGACCGCGTAGGCGGCCTCGATGGCCGGGTCCTGGCGCAACGCCGGCGCCCGCAGCACCGCCTGGATGGCCTCGGCCCTGGGCTCGGGGTCGCGCCGGTGGGCGCGGATCAGGGCGGCAGTGATCTTCGACCTCGACAGTCGAGCCGCCCGCGCCGGATCCGGGGCCCGCTCCAACAGCTCGAGCGCCTCAGGCACCATCAGGTCGGGAAAGGCCTCCAACGCGGCGGGAAAATACTCCCGCAGCGCCGACCGCAGCCGCTGGAAGTGCCGGGTGCGGTCCCAGATGAACGCCTGATGAGACCGCGCCACCAGCTTCAGCCCCTCCACCTCGGGGCTGTCACCGGCCATCGGGCGGTGATGGGCCCGGTCCAGCCGCACGATCTCGGCCAGCACGTGCGCGTCACCGCGGTCGGACTTGGCCCCGGAGGCGCCGTGCCGTTCTCGGTAGCGGGCCACCTGCACCGGATTGAGCGCGAACACCTGGTAGCCGGCCGCGACCAACGCCGACACCCAGGTGCCCCGGTCGGTCTCGATCCCGATCACCACGCTCTGCGCGACGAACCCGGTCTCGGCGTCGACGTCGTCATCGGTCAGGTGCTCGGCGATGAGCTCGTGCAACCGGGCCAGCCCGCCGATCCCCTCCGCCAGCCGAGCCCGGGCCAGTCGGCGCCCGCCCTCGTCCTGGACCTCGATGTCGTGGTGGTCCTCAGCCCAGTCATCACCCACGAACAGCATCCGCAGCTCCCCAGCTCGAACCGGTCGGTCGGCAGCGGAGGAAGGGACAGCCTGCGCCCTAATGGTCCAGTGCTCACCGGAGCGCAGCCCGGGGCACGTCATCCCATCAGCAGTCACGCCCCCTCACGACCGGCGGGCCGCACGATCTGAGCCTAGGAATCAACCGTTCCAGGCGAGGAGAGTGCTGACCCACCGGCCGCTACCGGCGCCGAACCTGCCAGAGACCAGCGGGCTCGGTAAGCCCCATTAGACGAGCTCGGGGTCGTCCAGGAAGTCCGGGTTCTGGCACGTGGCGCCGAGCTCCGGCGTCCCGGGGCCCTGGGTCAGCTCGTCGGCGAACTCGGCCAGCCGCGGGTCGCCGGCCGAGTCCACCGTCAGCTGGTGGTTCCAGGCCTGGATGCTGATCGGCGCCTCCAGCCCCGCGTAGGGCGACAGCATCCGGTGCGGGACGCCCTCGACCAGGTCCGCCAGGGTGGCGACGTCGTCGGCGGAGAGCGCGTCGGGGTCGTAGGCGATCCAGACGGCGCCGTGCTCGAGGCTGTGCACGGCGTTCTCGTGGCGGATGTCGACGTCGTAGACGGTGCCCGTGCAGTCGGCCCAGGCGGCGTCGTGCGGACCGCCGACCGGTGGGGACTCGGCGTAGTCGACGTCGGTGCGGACGTGCTGCTGGCCGGCCGCGTAGTCGAAGACCGCGACCGACGACGACGCCGGCGCGCCCTCCGCCGGGGAGGCGGCGCCCGCCACGGTGCTGGTGCAGCCGGCGAGCCCGGCGCCCGCCAGCAGCGCGGCACCGGCCAGCGCGGCGGCCCGGGGGCGGGCGGTCACGCCGTCACCCGGGCCGATTCGACGACCACGGGCTCGTTCGGTGCGCCCCCGCCGGGGCTGGGGTCGAGCGAGCCGTCGTGCCCGGCCGCGGCGATCTCCCGGACGACGTCCAGCCCCGCGGCGTCCAGCGTGCCGACGACGGTGTAGTCGGGGGAGAGCTGGGTGTCCACGAAGCACAGGAAGAACTGGCTGCCGGTCGACTCCGGCCGCCCGCTGTTGGCCATCGCCACCGTGCCCGCCGGGTAGCTGGTGTCCTCGGTGACCTCCTGCGCGAACCGGTAGCCCGGCCCGCCCGTGCCCGTGCCGGTCGGGTCGCCGCACTGCAGGACCCCGAACGACGACGAGTCGACCAGCCGGTGGCAGGGGCTGCCGTCGAAGAAGCCCTCCTGCGCCAGGAAGGCCGTGCTGGCCGCGGCGCAGGGGGCGGAGGCGGCGTCCAGGGTGAGGGTCAGGTCGCCCTGGCCGAGGGTGAGGACGAGCGTCGTGGTGCCCTCGGCCGGCACCTCGTCGGGCGGGGTGCCGACGCCGTCGCCGGAGCCGTCGGGCACCCACTCGCAGGCGACCGTGCCGGCCTCGGCCCCACCGTTGTCCTCGGTGGGTGCGCCGGAGCTCGTCGTCGGCGTGGCGCCGCCGACGACGGGTGCGGGCGACGCCGCGCCGGAGACCTCGGAGCTGCAGCCGGCGAGGAGCAGGAGCCCGACGACCAGCGCGCCCGGAGCCCGCCAGGTCACGGCACCACCGATACCGAGGTGAGGGTCACGGGGGTGTTGGGCGCGCCGCCGCCCGGGCTGGGCTCGAACGAGCCGTCGTTGCCGGCCGCGGCGATCTGGTCGAGGACGGCCAGCCCGGCCTCGTCGACCGTGCCGACGGCCGTGTAGTCCGGCGACAGCTGGGTGTCGACGAAGCAGAGGAAGAACTGGCTGCCCGTCGAGCCGGGGGTTCCGCTGTTGGCCATCGCGATCGTGCCCCGCGGGTAGGTGGTCTCGGGCGTGACCTCCTCGCCGAAGCGGTAGCCCGGTCCGCCCTGGCCGGTGCCCGTCGGGTCGCCGCACTGCAGGACGCCGAAGCTGGGCTGGTTGACCTCGCGGTGGCACGGGCTGCCGTCGAAGAACCCGACCGAGGCCAGGTGGACGAAGCTCGACGTCGCGCACGGCGCCTTCGCCCGGTCCAGGGTGAACGTCATGTCGCCGGCGGTCGTGGCGACGGCGAGGGTGGCCGTGCCCTCCGCGGGCGCGGCCTGCGCGTCGGCGGGGAGCCCCACGTCCACGCCGGAGCCGTCGGGGACGAAGTCGCAGCTCACCGAGCCGTCGGGGTTGACCACGCGGCCGTCGTCGGCCGCGGACGGGGTTGGGTCCGCGGCGGTCGGGTCGTCGTCGTCCCCGCCGAGACCGGTGACCAGCCAGACCGCGCCGACCACCAGGAGGACGGCGACGACGGTCACGATCGTGAGCAGGTTGCGGCGGCGCCTGCGGGCGAGCTCGGCGCGGCGCTCGAGCTGCCGCTGCAGGTGGCGCTGGGCGGCCTGCCGGCGCTGCTTGTTGCTCGGCACGGGGTGGCACTCCTCGGGGCGTGCGGGCGCTGCGGGGCCGGCGTCTGCAGATGAGGCGCCCCGCTGGTCGGTGCGCGAGTCTAGGTGCCGCGCCTGGGGATCCCCGCGCCGAGCGCCCACGGGCGTGCCGTGCGCTCTGTGTCAGCAGCGAGGCGGCCCGAGCCGGAGCCGCTCGCGGGCGTCGTCGACCGTGCCCTCGCCCATCGCGGTGAACTCGATCCACCAGGTCGCGCCCGCCTTGGCCGCCGCCTCGACGGCCGCGGTGTCGGACGGTCCCGCGGTCCGGCCGAAGCGGGTCACGTCGAAGGGCCGGTCCTCGCCGCGGATCTGCCGGACCGTCGACACGAGGCCCTCGAGGTCCGCCTGGCCGATCTCCAGGTCGAACAGCTGGACGGGGACGACGCCGTCCCAGCGCGCGGCGCGCCGGACCGGGCGCTGCGCCGGCCAGGACGCCGCCACCCAGAGGGGCACGCGCGGCCGGTCGGGCGAGGTCGCGAACGCGGGGCAGTCGACGGAGAAGTGCGGTCCGTGGTGCGTGACGGCCTCCCCGCGCAGCAGCCGGTCCAGGACCTCGAGCCCCTCGTCCAGCACGGCCGCACGGGTGCGCAGGTCGCGGTCGTCGCCGAAGGCGGAGAAGTCGGGGAGGTGCGGGTAGCCGGCGCCCAGGCCGAGGACCAGCCGGCCGCCCGACAGCTCGTCCAGCGTGAGCGCCTGCCGGGCGAGCTCCGCGATGTGCCGGCGTGGCAGGGGGGTGACCAGCGGGCCCATGCGGAGCCGCTCCGTGCGCAGGGCCATCGCCGTCATCGCCATCCACACGTCCACCGCGGGCTCCACCACCTGCAGGTGGTCCCAGAGGAAGAGGCCGTCCCAGCCGGCGTCCTCGGCGTCCGCGGCCAGGTCGGCGAGCACCCGCACGTCGCCGAAGGAGCCGAAGTTGGGGACGTAGAAGCCGTGGCGCATCGCGGACCTCCGGGAGTCGGGACTCGGTGCGCGCACGCTAGCGACGTTTCGATGGATCTCGAAAGGTTCGGAGCGGACGACCTGGTTCCGTCCCGCGGCCGGGAGGCGGGTGATCACGCGCCGCGTAACCTGCACGGGTGCTCATCCGCTCGTTCCCGGCCGGGGCCTTCGGCACCAACTGCTACGCCGTCGCCACCGGGCGCGGGCAGGAGTGCGTGATCGTCGATCCCGGCATGGAAGCCGTCGAACCGCTGTCGCAGATCATGGCCGAGGACGGCCTCAAGCCGGTCGCGGTCGTGCTCACCCACGGCCACCTCGACCACACGTTCTCCGTCGTCCCGGTCTGCGAGGGGTACGACATCCCCGCCTACCTGCACCCGGCCGACAACGGCATGCTCACCGACCCGGCCCGCTGGTTCGGCCCGCAGCTGGCGCGGCTGGTCGCCGGCGCCCGGTTCCCCGACCCGTCGGAGGTGCGTCCGCTGGACGACGGCGCCGTCCTGGACCTGGCCGGTGTGACGCTGACCGTCCGGCACGCCCCCGGCCACACCGAGGGATCGGTGGTCTTCACCCTCGACCTCGGCGAGGCCCCCGGCCTGCTCGCCGGCGACGTGCTCTTCGCGGGCTCGGTCGGCCGGGTCGACCTCCCCGGCGGCTCCTGGCAGTCGATGCTGACCTCGCTGCGCGACGTCGTCCTGCCGCTGGACGACGCGACCGTCGTGCTGCCCGGCCACGGCCCGGTCACCACCGTCGGCCGCGAGCGCGCCACCAACCCCTACCTGGCGGAGGCCGCGTCGTCGGGCACGGGCCCGGCGCCCAAGGGGCGCGGGCTGTGAGCGGCGGCCTGACCGCACCCAAGGGCACCTTCGACACGCTGCCGCCGGACTCCGCGCGCTTCCTCGCCGTCCGCGACACCCTCACGACGCCGCTGCGGCGCGCGGGGTACGGCTACGTCGAGACGCCGGTGTTCGAGGAGACGGCGGTCTTCTCCCGCGGGGTGGGGGAGTCCACCGACGTCGTGACGAAGGAGATGTACACCTTCGACGACCGCGGCGGCCGCTCGCTCACGCTGCGTCCGGAGCTCACCGCCGGCCTGATGCGGGCGTTCATCGAGCACCGCCTGTACGACGCGGCGCTGCCGGTGAAGCTGTGGACCGTCGGCTCGGCGTTCCGCTACGAGCGGCCGCAGGCCGGCCGCTACCGGCACTTCACCCAGGTCGACATGGAGGCCCTCGGCGTCGACGACCCGGCGCTGGACGCCGAGGTGGTGGCGCTGGGCGTGCAGGGCTTCCGCGACCTCGGGCTCACCGACTTCGAGCTGCTGCTGACCTCGCTCGGCGACGCGACCTGCCGGCCGCAGTACCGCGAGCTGCTCGTCGCGTTCCTGGAGAAGGTGGATCTCGACGACGAGACGCGCCGGCGGGCGGTGATCAATCCGCTGCGGGTGCTGGACGACAAGCGGCCCGAGGTGCAGGCCCAGCTGGCCGACGCGCCGCTGATGGTCGACCACCTGTCGGACTCGACGCGGGCGCACTACGACGCCGTCCGCCAGCACCTCACCGACCTCGGCGTGACGTGGACCGAGGCGCCGCGGCTGGTCCGCGGCCTGGACTACTACACGAAGACCACCTTCGAGTTCGTGCACTCCGGCCTCGGCGCGCAGTCGGCGATCGGCGGCGGCGGGCGCTACGACGGGCTGTCGGCGGCGCTCGGCGGCCCGGACGTCTCGGGCATCGGCTACGCCGTCGGGGTGGACCGGACGCTGCTCGCCGTCCAGGCGGAGGGGCTCGACGTCGACACGGCCGCGGGCGTGCAGGCGTTCGTGGTCCCGCTGGGCGCCGAGGCCAAGCGGCTCGCCGTCCGGCTGGTCGGGCAGTTGCGGGCGGCCGGCATCTCGGCCGACACCGTCTACGGCGACCGTGGGCTCAAGGGCGCGATGAAGGCCGCCGAGCGCTCCGGCGCTTCGCACGCGGTCGTGATCGGCGACCGGGACCTCGCCGAGGGCGTCGGGCAGCTGCAGGACCTGCGCTCCCGCGAGAAGACCGCGGTCGCGGTGGCCGACCTGTTCGACGCGCTGCGCCGTGCGACGGTGGGCGCGTGAGCTCGATGGAGCGGCGGCCCCTGGGTCGCACCGGCGCCGAGGTCGGCGTCGTGGGGCTGGGCACCTGGCAGCTGGGCGGCGACTGGGGCGACGTCGACGACGAGACCGCCGAGGACATCCTGCAGACGGCCCTCGACGCCGGGGTGACCCTGGTCGACACCGCCGACGTCTACGGCGACGGCCGCTCCGAGGAGCGCATCCGCCGGTCGCTGGTGCTGCGCCCGGAGCGGCCCTTCGTGGCCACCAAGATCGGCCGCCGCGCCGATCCGTTCACGCCCGAGCAGTACACCCCGGCGAACCTGCGCGCCTGGATCGACCGGTCGCGGCGCACCCTCGGCGTCGAAACCCTCGACCTGGTGCAGCTGCACTGCCCGCCGAGCGCCGTCTACTCCGACCACCGGGTCTACGACGCCCTCGACGGGTTCGTGGCCGACGGCTCGATCGCGGCCTACGGGGTCTCGGTCGAGACCGTCGCCGAGGGGCTGACCGCGCTGCAGCACCCCGGCGTCGCCACGATCCAGGTGATCCTCAACGTCTTCCGGCGCAAGCCGCTGGAGGAGCTGCTGCCCGCCGCGCAGGCTGCCGACGTCGGCGTCCTGGCCCGGGTGCCGCTGGCCAGTGGCCTGCTGACCGGCCGGTTCACCGAGCACACCACGTTCGCGCCCGACGACCACCGGAACTTCAACCGCGACGGCGCGGCCTTCGACGTGGGCGAGACGTTCGCCGGCGTGCCCTTCGACGTCGGCGTGGCCGCGGCCCGCGAGTTCGTCGACATCGCCGGCGACCGGGTGCCCGGCCAGGTCGCCCTGCGCTGGGCGATCCAGCAGCCCGGCGTCACGTCGGTCATCCCGGGCGCCAGCAGCATCGGGCAGGTCCAGGGCAACGTGGACGCCGCGGCGCTCCCGCCGCTGACCGACGCCGAGCTGTCCGACCTCGAGCGGCTGTACGACGAGCGCATCCGCGCCCACGTGCACGACCGCTGGTAAGCCACCCCCACCACAGAGAGAGATCCCCCGTGCTCCGCACCCATGACGCCGGCACCCTGCGCGCCTCCGACGCCGGCTCCACGGTGACCCTCGCCGGCTGGGTCGCCCGCCGTCGCGACCACGGTGGCGTGGTCTTCCTCGACCTGCGCGACGCCTCCGGCTACGTCCAGGTCGTCGTCCGCGAGGAGGAGGCGCACGCCCTCCGCAACGAGTACTGCGTGCTCGTCACCGGCGAGGTGCGGCCGCGCCCGGCCGGCAACGAGAACCCGGAGCTGCCCACCGGCGAGATCGAGGTCGTGGCCGCCGAGCTGCGCGTGCTGTCGTCCGCGGCGCCCCTGCCGTTCCCGATCGAGACCGACCAGTCCGCCAGCGACGACGTCCGCTACCGCTTCCGCTACCTGGACCTGCGCCGCCAGGAGCCGGCGCGGATCATGCGGCTGCGCAGCGAGATCAACCGCGTCGCCCGCGGGGTGATGGCCGGGCACGGCTTCGCCGAGGTCGAGACGCCGACGCTGACCCGCTCCACGCCCGAGGGCGCCCGCGACTTCGTCGTCCCGGTCCGCCTGCAGCCGAGCAAGTGGTATGCGCTGCCGCAGTCGCCGCAGCTGTTCAAGCAGCTGCTCATGATCGGCGGGCTCGAGCGCTACTACCAGATCGCCCGCTGCTTCCGGGACGAGGACTTCCGCGCCGACCGGCAGCCGGAGTTCACCCAGCTGGACTTCGAGATGAGCTTCGTCGACCGGGACGACGTCCTGGCGATCGCCGAGGACGTCGTCCGCTCGCTGTGGCGGGAGCTGGCCGGCTACGACGTGCCCGAGATCCCGCGGATGACCTACCGCGAGGCGATGGACCGCTTCGGCTCCGACAAGCCCGACCTGCGCTTCGACGTCGAGCTGACCGAGCTGACCGAGTACTTCGCCGAGACTCCGTTCCGCGTGTTCCAGGCGCCCTACGTCGGGGCGGTCGTGATGCCCGGCGGCGGGTCGCAGCCGCGGCGGGCGTTCGACGCCTGGCAGGACTGGGCGCGCTCGCGCGGGTCGCGGGGCCTGGCCTACGTGACGATCGCCGAGGACGGCACGCTCGGCGGCCCGGTCGCCAAGAACATCTCCGAGGGCGAGCGCGAGGGCCTGCTCGCCGCCGTCGGCGCGAAGCCGGGGGACTGCGTCTTCTTCGCCGCCGGCGCCCGCCGCACCTCCCAGGAGCTGCTCGGGGCCGCCCGCAACGAGATCGCCAAACGGCTGGAGCTCATCGAGCCCGGCACCTGGTCGTTCCTGTTCGTCGTCGACTTCCCGATGTTCGAGGAGACCGAGGACGGCGAGTGGACCTTCATGCACCACCCGTTCACCTCGCCCACCCCCGAGTGGCGCGACCGCTTCACCGAGGACCGGGGCGCGGCGCTGTCGGACGCCTACGACATGGTGATCAACGGCAACGAGGTGATGAGCGGCTCGGTCCGTATCCACGACGCCGGGCTGCAGGAGCGGGTGTTCGAGACGCTCGGCATGTCCCGCGAGGAGGCCCGCGAGCGGTTCGGGTTCTTCCTCGAGGCCTTCGCCTACGGCCCGCCGCCGCACGCCGGCGCCGCGCTCGGCTGGGACCGGCTGACCGCGCTGCTGGCCGGCGTCGACTCCATCCGCGAGGTCATCGCCTTCCCGAAGACCGGCGCCGGCTTCGACCCGCTCACCGGGGCCCCGACGCCGATCTCCGACGCCCAGCGCGCGGAGGCCGGCATCGACGCCAAGCCGGAGTCGGCGGACGCCGCGGCGGCGGGGGACTCGGCTGCGGGGGACTCGGCTGCGGACGCCGCGGCGGCGGGGGACGTGGCCGCTCCCGCGAGTTGATCATCGGCGGGTGGCTGCCCCCGCCGGCGTGCCGGGCAGCCACCTGCCGATGATCGACCGGTCGGCGGCGGCGGTCGTCGGTACCGTCGCCCCATGCCGCTGCGCGCCCGCACCCTGCTCGGACCCGGCCCCTCCAACCCCTACCCGGAGGCCACGGTCGCCCTCGGGCAGCCGCTGCTCGGGCACCTGGACCCGCTGTTCCTCGAGGTCCTCGACGAGACCTCCGACCGGCTGCGACAGCTGTTCGGGACGGCGAACCGGCGCACGCTGCCGCTGTCGGCCACGGGGTCGGCGGGCATGGAGGCGGCCTTCGTCAACACGGTGGGCCCGGGGGATGTCGTCGTCGTCGCCGTCAACGGCCTTTTCGGCGAGCGGATGGTGGACGTCGCCTCCCGGTGCGGCGCGGACGTCGTGCGGGTCGACCACGAGTGGGGTCGGCCGGTGGACGCCGAACGGGTGCTCGCCGCGCACCCGTCGCCCACGCTCATCGCCGCCGTCCACGCCGAGACCTCGACCGGCGTCCGCTCGGACCTGGAGCCGCTCGCCGCCGGCAAGGGCGACGCGCTGCTGCTCGCCGACTGCGTGACCTCGCTGGGGGGCATCCCGGTCCGGCTGGACGAGTGGGGTGTCGACCTCGCATACTCCGGCTCGCAGAAGTGCCTCGGCACCGCGCCGGGGCTGGCGCCGTTCACCATCGGGGAGCGCGCCTGGGAGCAGCGGATCGAGAAGCCGCAGAGCTGGTACCTCGACCTCGGCATGCTGGGCGGGTACGCGGGCGAGGCAGCGGGCAGCGGGGGGCGCACCTACCACCACACCGCGCCGACCGGGATGGTCGTGTCGCTGCACGCAGCCCTCGGCCGGATCCTCGACGAGGGCCTGGACGCCGTGCACGCCCGGCACGCCGAGGCCGGCCGGCTGCTGCACGAGGGGCTCGCGGAGCTGGGGCTGGAGCTGTTCGCCGCCGAGGGGCACCGGCTGCCGGAGCTCACCACGGTGTGCGTCCCCGAGGGCGTGGAGTCGGCGGCGGTGCGGGCCGAGCTGCTGGAGCGCTACGACCTGGAGATCGGCGGCGGCGTCGGCGCGTACGCCTCGACCGTGTGGCGGATCGGCCTGATGGGGGCCAACGCCCGCCCCGACCGCGTGGCGCTGGTGCTGGCCGCGCTGCGGGAGGTCCTGGCCCGCTGACCCGGTCGATCATCGGCGGGTGGCTGCCCCTAACGGCGCGCCGTCCAGCCACCTGCCGATGATCACCGTTCGGCTCCACCCGGGGGTCGTAGCGGGGCCGGTCAGCTCCAGCCGCGGCTCATCAGCGCCCGGCGGGTGCGGTCGAGCACCGTCGGCCGGTTGAGGTGTCGCTTGGCGAAGCGGAGCGCGAGCCAGCCGTCGGCCGCCATCAGCGAATAGCGGTCGATGTCGGTGCCGAACGTGTCGGCGTCCGCATGGTGCGCGCCCTCGTACTCCAGCAGCACCCGCCACTGCGGATAGCCGAGGTCCCCGTGGGCGACCTCGTTCCCCCGGCGGTCGTGCACGGGGACCTGTGGCACCGGATCGGGCAGCTCGCTGGTCAGGAGCCAGTACCGCATGAGGCTCTCCGGCCGGGACATCGCCGCGCCCGAGAGCAGGGGTGCGCAGGCCCGGGCCCGGACGACGCCGCGGACCCGGTCGGCGCGCGCCAGCCGCTGGAGGAGGTGCTGCGGGGTCGTCCGCCCGCGCCGCAGGAAGGCGTCGCCGACGGCCACGAGCTCCTCCGGGGGCAGGACGGCCGCGAGGTCGAGGAACGTCTGCGGGGCGGCGGTGACACGCAGGCCGTCCAGCTCGACGACGTCGGCGGTGGTCAGCGCCCGCGTGTGGACGACGAGCTCGGCCCGCTGCGGCAGCACGCGCCGCGGGCGCAGGGCGACGTGGTGCCGGGCGGGCGGGTCCAGCCAGGCGCCGAGCAGGGCGGCGGCGGTGCGGTGGCTGTACGCGGCGTCCGCGGGGAGGACGGCGGCCAGCAGCTGCAGCCGCTCGCGGAGGTCGATCGCGTCGTCCAGCCGCACCACGAGGTCGTGGGTGAGGCGGAGGTAGGAGGGCCCGCGCAGCCGGGCGCGGGTGAGGCCGGCGGCCCGTGCGGAGGCGGCCGAGAAGGTCGGAGGGAGGGCCATGCCTGCGCACGCTGCGTTTCCGCCGGCCGCGCGGGGAGGGCGACGGCGGATCTGTGGACCGGACCACGAGGTGTGGACGCGGCGGCGATCATCGGCGGGTGGCTGCCCGCCACGCCGCGGAGGGCAGCCACCCGCCGATGATCAACGCAAAGAGCGAGCGAGGGATCAGCCCAGGCGGGCCAGCTGCTCGGGAGTCAGCTGCAGGTCCGCGGCCGCGGCGGAGTCGGTGATGGACGCCGGCCGGGAGGCGCCCGGGATGGGCAGCACGACGTCGGACTGCGCCAGGTGCCAGGCCAGAGTCACCCGGTACACCGAGACCCCGAGCTCGGCGGCCACCTCGGCGAAGGCCGGTGCGGTGGCGTCCAGCGACTTCGCGGCCGACACCCCGCCGAAGGGGCTCCACGGGAGGAACGCCAGGCCGTGCGCGGCGCAGTGGGCCAGCTCGTCGGCGGAGAACCGCCAGCCGGGGGAGAACTGGTTCTGCACCGCCACCAGGGCGTTCCCGAGCACCGACCGGGCGACGTCGATCTGCGCGATGTCGGCGTTGGACACCCCGACCGCCCGGACGAGCCCGGCGTCGACCAGGGCCCGCAGCCCGGCCATCGACTCCTCCCACGGCGTCGCGGGGTCGGGCCGGTGGAACTGGTAGAGGTCGATGGCGTCGCCACCGAGCCGCCGCAGGGACGCCTCGCACGCCCGGCGCAGGTAGGCCGGGGTGCCGTCGAGGTCCCAGTCGGTGCCGCGCCGGGTGTGCCCGCCCTTGGTGGCGACGAGGACGCCGGAGGTGTCTCCGCCGTAGGAGCGCAGCGCCCGGGCCACCAGCTCCTCGTTGTGGCCGAACTCCGCCTCGTCGCGGGAGTAGGCGTCGGCGGTGTCGACGAGCGTCACCCCCGCGTCGAGCGCGGCGTGGACCACCGCCTCGGCGTCGGCCGGCGAGGGCCGGCCGGTCTTCGTCGACAGGGGCATCGCCCCCAGCCCGACGGCGCTGACGGTGCGGTCTCCGATACGTCGCTGCTGCACGGAGCTGTCGTTCCCCGCGGGTAGCGTCGCAACCGTGGAGGCACCGTGACGTCCCTGTTCGACGAGCCGGCCGGGCAGGAGCCGGGCGCCGTCGATCCGGGCGCCCCGCTCGCGGTCCGGATGCGGCCGCGCTCGCTCGACGAGGTGGTGGGCCAGCAGCATCTGCTGGGGCCCCGCTCCCCGCTGCGCCGCCTGGTCGAGGCCGACGAGCCGATGTCGCTGGTCCTCTACGGCCCCCCGGGCACGGGCAAGACCACGCTGGCGCACGTCATCTCGCTGGCCACCAAGCGGCAGTTCGTCCAGCTGTCGGCGCTCGACTCCGGCGTCAAGGAGGTCCGCGCGGTCATCGCCTCCGCCAAGCGGGAGCTGACCTACGCGAGCCGCCGCACCGTGCTGTTCATCGACGAGGTGCACCGGTTCTCCAAGACGCAGCAGGACTCGCTGCTTTCCGCGGTGGAGGACCGGATCGTCAGCCTCATCGCCGCCACCACGGAGAACCCGTTCTTCTCCGTGGTGAGCCCGCTGCTGTCGCGCAGCCTCGTGCTCGCGCTCCAGCCGCTGGACGACGACGACGTCCGCACCCTGCTGCGCCGGGCGCTGACCAGCGACCGCGGGCTCGACGGTGCGGTCACGCTGAGCGCGGAGGCGCAGGAGCACCTGGTCCGCGTCGCCGGCGGCGACGGCCGCAAGGCGCTGACGGCGTTGGAGTCCGGTGCCGGCGCGGCCGTCGCCGCGGGGGCGCAGGAGATCGACCTGGCGACGCTGGAGACCGCGGTCGCGCAGGCCGCCGTCCGGTACGACCGGCAGGGCGACATGCACTACGACGTCGCCAGCGCACTGATCAAGTCCATCCGGGGCAGCGACGTCGACGCGGCGCTGCACTACCTGGCCCGGATGGTCGAGGCGGGGGAGGACCCGCGGTTCATCGCCCGCCGGCTGGTCATCGCCGCCAGCGAGGACATCGGGATGGCCGACCCGACGGCGCTGCAGACCGCCGTCGCCGCGGCCGACGCGGTGGCCTTCATCGGCATGCCCGAGGGGCACTTCCCGCTCGCGCACGCCGTCGTCCACCTGGCCACCGCGCCCAAGTCCAACGCCGTCACCGTGGCGATCGGGGAGTCCGTCGCCGACGTCCGCGCGGGCCTGGCCGGTCCCGTGCCGCCGGGGCTGCGCGACGCCCACTACTCGGGCGCCAAGCAGCTGGGGCACGGCGGTACCTACCGGTACCCGCACGACTCGCCCGACGGGATCGTGCCGCAGCAGTACCCGCCCGACGCCCTGGTGGGCCGCGACTACTACCGGCCCACGCAGCGCGGCGCCGAGGGGCCGATCGCGGCGCGGCTGGGCAAGCTGCGGGCCATCCTGCGGCGGGGTCGCTGAGCACCCCACCGCCCACGACCGCCGACCCCCGCCCCACGGGTCCCGGCTGGCGGGGCGGCCCGGCGCCCGGCGACTACTGTGACCACGCCGGGGAGCCCCGGCGCCACGGTCGCAACCGACGAAGAGGAGACGCCGCGTGTCCGCAGGAGAGTGGGCCGGACTGATCGCAGCCCTGGCGCTGGTGCTGCTGGTGCTGCTGCTGGCCGTTCCGCTGCTCAAGCTGGGCCGCACGCTGGACGAGACGACGCTGACCATCCGCCAGGTGCGCGAGCAGAGCGCTCCGATCCTGGCGCAGGCGACCACCACGGTCGGCCACGTCAACTCCAACCTCGAGCGGGTCGACGACATCACCGGCAACGCCGCGAACGTGTCGAGCAACGTCGCGGCCCTGACCAGCGTCGTGGCCGCCACGCTCGGCAGCCCGCTGATCAAGGTCGCCGCGTTCAGCTACGGCGTCCGCAGCGCGGCGAAGAAGCGGCGGGAGGGCGTGGCGCTGGCCGAGGCCGCGCAGCGCGACAAGGACGCCCGGCGCGAGCGCCGCGCGGCGCGGCGGGCCGCCTGATGCGCCGGCTGTTCTGGCTGGCCATGGGCGTGACCATCGGCGCCCTGGTGGTCCGCAAGCTCTCACGCGCCGCCGAGAAGCTCACCCCGCAGGGCATCGCGGGGGCGCTGGTCGAGGGGCTGCGCGACCTCGCCGACGCGATCGGTGACTTCGGGGCCGACGTCCGCGCCGCCGCGGCCACGCGTGAGGGCGAGCTGCGGTCGGGTACCGGCCTGGACGCGCCCCTGCCCGAGCGCGGCGCCGAGCCCGGCCGGCACAGCGCACCGCCCGCCGACCGCTGACCTCCGGCGGGGCCGGCCGCACCGCCGACGCCGTCCCCGCACCCCTGAGAACCGAGTAGGACATGCAGACCGCCGAGATCCGTCGTCGTTTCCTGGAGCACTTCGCCGCCCGGGGTCACACCGTCGTCCCCAGCGCCTCGCTGGTCTCGCCGGATCCCTCGCTGCTGTTCACCGTCGCCGGCATGGTGCCGTTCATCCCGTACCTGACCGGCCGGGAGCCGGCGCCGTACCAGCGCGCCACCAGCGTGCAGAAGTGTGTCCGGACCCTCGACATCGAGGAGGTCGGCAAGACCACCCGGCACGGCACGTTCTTCCAGATGAACGGCAACTTCTCCTTCGGCGACTACTTCAAGGAAGGCGCGATCCAGTACGCCTGGGACCTCGTCACCGGCCCGGTGGCCGACGGCGGCCTGGGGTTCGACCCGGAGACGATCTGGGTGACCGTGTACCTGGACGACGACGAGGCCGCCGAGGCCTGGCACCGCATCGCCGGCCTGCCGGCCGAGCGCATCCAGCGGCTGGGCATGGAGGACAACTACTGGTCCACCGGGGCGCCCGGCCCGGCCGGCCCGTGCTCGGAGATCTACGTCGACCGCGGCCCGCAGTTCGGGCCCGACGGCGGCCCGGCCGTGGACCGTGCCGGCGACCGGTTCCTGGAGATCTGGAACCTCGTGTTCATGCAGTACGAGCGGGGCGCCGGGGAGGGCAAGGACTTCCCGATCCTCGGCGAGCTGCCGAAGAAGAACATCGACACCGGCATGGGCCTGGAGCGGGTGGCCTTCCTGCTGCAGGGCGTCGACAACATGTACGAGATCGACGAGGTCGCGCCCGTGCTGCGCCGGGCCGCCGACCTGGCGGGGGTCACCTACGGCAAGGACCACGAGGCCGACGTCCGGCTGCGCGTGGTGGCCGACCACGTGCGCAGCGGCCTCATGCTCATCGGCGACGGCGTCACCCCGGGCAACGAGGGCCGCGGCTACATCCTGCGCCGGCTGCTGCGCCGGGCCGTCCGGTCCATGAAGCTGCTCGGCGTCGACGAGGCCTCGCTGCCCGAGCTGCTGCCGGTGTCCCGCGACGCGATGAGCGCCAGCTACCCCGACCTGGCCACCGACTTCGCCCGCATCTCCTCGGTCGCCTACGCCGAGGAGGAGGCCTTCCGGCGCACGCTGGCCTCCGGCACGGCGCTGTTCGACACGGTGGTCGGGCAGGCCCGGAAGGCCGGGACGCCGTCGCTGTCGGGCGAGCAGGCGTTCTCCCTGCACGACACCTACGGCTTCCCGATCGACGTCACCCTCGAGATGGCCGCCGAGCAGGGCGTCACCGTCGACGAGGCCGGCTTCCGCGCGCTCATGCAGCAGCAGCGCGACCGCGCCCGCGCCGACGCCCGCGCCAAGCGCACCGGCGCGGTCGACGTCCTGGCCTACCGCCGCCTGCTGGCCGAGCACGGCCCCACGGACTGGCTGGCCTACGAGACCCTGCGCACGGACTCGCGGGTGCTCGCGGTGGTGTCCGAGCTGACCGACGACGACGGCGCTGCGAGCGTCGCCGGCCCGGGCGAGATCACCCGCGTGGTCCTCGACCGGACGCCGTTCTACGCCGAGTCCGGCGGCCAGGTGGCCGACGCCGGCGTCCTGACCTGGGACGGCGGCCGCGCCGAGGTGCTCGACGTGCAGCGGCCGGTCAAGGGCCTGGTCGCCCACCAGGTGCGCGTGCTCGAGGGCGAGCTGCGGGCGGGGGTCGCGCTGACCGCCGAGGTGGACCACCAGTGGCGGCTGTCGGCGTGCCAGGCGCACTCGGGCACCCACGTCGTGCACGCGGCGCTGCGCCAGGTGCTCGGCCCGCAGGCGCTGCAGTCGGGCTCCTACAACCGGCCGGGCTACCTGCGGCTGGACTTCGCCTGGCAGGGCGCGCTCAGCGGCGTCCAGCGCACCGACATCGAGGACGTCGCCAACGCCGCCGTCCGCGCCGACCACGCGGTCACCGCCAGCTGGATGACGCTGCCCGAGGCGCAGGCGTTCGGGGCGCTCGCGCTGTTCGGCGAGACCTACTCCGAGCAGGTCCGGGTCGTGGAGATCGGCGGGCCCTGGTCGCGCGAGCTCTGCGGTGGCACCCACGTGCGCGGCAGCGCCCAGATCGGCACGCTCGCGCTGACCGGGGAGTCCTCGGTCGGCTCCGGCGCCCGCCGCGTCGAGGCCGCCGTCGGGCTGGAGGGCTTCCGCTACCTCGCCCGGGAGCGCGACCTGGTCCGCCAGCTCGGCGAGCTGCTGAAGACCCCGTCCGACGGCCTGGTGGACCGGATCGGCGGGCTCCTGGCCCGGCAGCGGGAGACCGAGAAGGAACTGGCCGAGCTCCGGGCCCAGCAGTCCGTGGCCGCCGCCGGCACGCTCGCCTCCGGCGCGTCGGACGTCGGCGGGGTGGCGGTCGTGACCGGCGCGCCGGCCGGCCTGTCCGGCGGTGACCTGCGCACCCTCGCCCTCGACGTCCGCGGCCGGCTGGGCGATCGGCCCGCCGTGGTCTTGCTGGCCTCGGAGTCGGGGGGCAAGGTGGCCCTCGTGGCGGCTCTCACGCCCGCCGCGCAGGAGCGAGGTCTGTCGGCCAACGACGTGCTGCGGGCGGCCGCGGCGCCCGTCGGTGGCCGAGGTGGTGGCAAGGCCGACGTCGCCCAGGGCGGCGGTACCGACCCGGGCGGCATCCCCGCGGCCCTGGCGGCCGGCGAGAAGGCGGTCCGGACCGCCGTGGCGGAGGGAAGCTGAGATGCCCGAGCAGCGCTGGGACCCCGAGGAGACCGGCCCGGTCGGGGAGCGCCGCGTGCAGCGCCCCGCCGTCCCGCCCGCGAAGCCGCGGCCCGGTCCGCAGGATCAGCCGGTCCACCACGCCACCACGGAGATCGACCTGCGCCAGGGCTTCCCGCCGGTGCGCAACGAGACCACCGAGATCGACCTCTCCGGCATGCCGGCCGGGCTGCCCATCCCGCCGCGCAAGTCCCGGCAGGGCCGCCGGCTCGGCCTGGACGTCGGCACCGTGCGCGTCGGGGTGGCGCTGTCGGACCCGACCGGCACGCTGGCCAGCCCGCTGGAGACGGTGAACCGGGCCCGCGACGAGTCCGATCTGGACCACATCGCCGCGCTCGTCGTGGAACACGAGGTGACAGAGGTGATCGTGGGGGAGCCGCGACACCTCTCGGGTGCGTCGGGCGCCTCCGCCCGCGAGGCGCGTGCCTACTCTCGATCACTCGCCGGGCGGATCGGCGCCGTGCCCGTGCACCTCGTCGACGAAAGGCTCTCCACCGTGACTGCAGCGGGTTCCCTCCGGGCGAGCGGGCTCGACAGCCGTCAGCAGCGCCCCGTGATCGACCAGGCGGCCGCGGTCGTCATCCTGCAGACCTATCTGGACGCCCAACGGGGGCGCTCGTGAGCTTCCCGACCCCGCCCGGTGGGCGGGGTGGGCAGCCGGGGCCCGGCGACGCCGGGCAGTCGCTGAGCGCCTGGGCGGCCGCGCTGCCCCGGCAGCAGCCGCCCGCGCGGCGGGATCCGGGCACCCCGGCCGCCCCGGTGGCGGTGCCGCCGCGGCGCCGCGCGGGCGTCATCGACCGCGCCGACGCACCCGACTTCCCGATCGCCGAGTACGCCCGCCACTCCGGCGGCGGTGGCGACGACGACGAGAGCACCGGCCGCCTGCCCGGCGTGGGCGACGCCGCGACGCCGCCGCTGCCCCCGGTGCCCGGCGCGCCGCTGCCCCCGCGCCCGGCGGGCACCTGGTCCCGGCTGCAGCGCCGCAGCGATGTCGCTGCCGACGACGAGGCGACCGTCGCCCAGCCCGCGGTCGGCACCCCCGGTCCGCCGCCGGGCGGCGACGAGCACCCGCCCGCCGCGACCGACGACACCGGCGCCCACCCCGTGGACGGGCACGACGACCACACCGGCGGCCTCGAGGTCGTCGTGGCCGACGCGGGCAACCGCCGCTCCCGCCGGGCGCGCCGCGCCGCGGAGCACGACCACGACGCCCACGACCACGACCCCCACGACCACGACCCCCACGAGGACGACGACCACGCCGACGCGCGGCCCCGCCGCCGCCGCCCCGTCGCGATCCTCGTCTCGCTCGTGGTCCTCGCCGCGGTGGTGGCGGGCATCGTCGTCGGCGGCAAGGCCCTGCTGGACCTGATCAACCCCGCCGACGAGGACTACAGCGGCCAGGGCACGGGCAGCGTGCAGGTCCGCATCGCCGACGGCGACACGCTCAGCGACATCGGGCGCACGCTCGCCGAGGCCGACGTCATCGCATCCGTGGGCCCGTTCGTCACGGCCGCCGAGGCGGTTCCGGCGGCCATGGGCATCCAGCCCGGGGTGTACGGGATGCGCCTGCAGATGAGCGGCGCGGCGGCCCTGGACCTGCTGCTCGACCCGGCCAGCCGGCTGTTCTCCCGCGTCACGATCCCCGAGGGGTTCACCGTGCAGCGGGTCCTCGAACGGCTGGCGCAGGAGACCGACACGCCCGCGGAGGAACTGTTCAGCGCGTCGACGGACGTCGCGGCGATCGGCCTCCCGCCCTACGCCAACGGGCTGCTCGAGGGCTGGCTGTTCCCGGCCACCTACGACTTCGAGCCCGAGACCACGCCGCAGCAGATGCTCCAGCAGATGGTGAGCCGGACCGTGCAGGTGCTGGACTCCCTCGGGGTGGCGCCGGAGCAGCGGCTGCTGCTGGTCACCAAGGCCAGCCTGGTGCAGGCCGAGGCATCCCTGCCCGAGGACATGGGGCGCGTCGCGCAGGTGCTGGAGAACAGGCTGGCCTCCGGCATGCCGCTCCAGCTGGACAGCACGGTCAACTACGCGACCGGCGGAACGGGCATCACCACGACGGCCGACGAGCGGGCCAGCGACTCCCCGTACAACACCTACGCCCGCCCCGGCCTGCCGCCGGGGGCGATCGGCAATCCGGGCGAGGACGCGCTGCGTGCCGTGCTGGCCCCGACGCCGGGCCCGTGGCTCTACTTCGTCACGGTGAACCCCGACACCGGGGAGACCCGGTTCGCCGTGACGATCGAGGAGCACAACCAGAACGTGGCCCTGTTCCGGCAGTGGCTGGCGGAGAACCCGGACTGATGCGCGCGGCCGTCCTCGGCCGCCCGGTGACGCACTCGCTCTCCCCGTTGCTGCACCGGGCGGCCTACGCCGCTCTCGGCCTCGACGACTGGACCTACGACGCCCTGGACGTCGGGGCGGAGGAGCTCCCGGAGCTCATCGCGGGCCTCGGTCCCGAGTGGCGGGGCTTCTCGGTGACCATGCCGTGCAAGCAGGCCGCCGTCCGCGCCGCCGACGTCGTCGACCCGTTGCCCGCGCTGCTCGGCGCGGCCAACACGCTCCTGCGCACCGACGGCGGCGGGTGGCGGGCGGAGAACACCGACGTCGGCGGGGTGGGCATGGCGCTGCAGCTCGGGCTGCCGCCCGGGGCGGCCGAACGAGTGCCGCACGCGGCCGTCCTCGGGGCGGGCGGGACGGCGGTGGCGGCCGCGGTGGCGCTGGCCTCCCTCGGCGCCGAGCACGTCGACGTCGTCGTCCGCGAGCCCACCCGCGCCGGTGAGGTGGTCCGGGTGCTCGACCGGCTCGGCGTCGCCTCCGCCGTGCACCGCCTGGCCGGGGCGACCGTGACGGCCCCGGTGGTGGTCAGCACCGTGCCGATCGACGGGCAGCCCGGCCTGCTCGACCTGGGCTGGCGCGCCGGGCAGACCGTCCTGGACGTGCTCTACGCGCCGTGGCCGACGCCGCTGGCCGGGGCGGTCTCGGCCGCCGGAGGTGCGGTGATCAGCGGCCTGGAGGTGCTGTTCTGGCAGGCCACCGCGCAGGTGGAGCTCATGACCGGGCACCCGGCGCCGATCGAGGAGATGCGCCGGGCGCTGGACTCGCGGCCCGGGGCCGGCTCCTGAGCGGGAGCGGCCTCGGCACGGCGGGGGTCGCCCTCGACCCGCTCGCGGTCGCCGTCCTCGCCGTCCTCGCCGCGGTGGGGGTGGGCCCGTGGCTGGCCCGGTGCAGCGTCCGGCTGGCCCGGAGGGACGGGGGAGCCGCGCCCGGCCCGGTCCGGGTGCTGGTCACCTCCGCGCTGTTCGGCGGGCTGGTGGCCGGCGTGCTGGCGCTGACCGGCGTCCGGCCCGCCGCGGTGGCGCTGGCCTGGGCCGCGGGCGCCGGCGTGGTGCTCGCCGCCGTCGACCTGGCCGTGCACCGGCTGCCCGACCGGGTCCTGCTGCCGGCCGCGGCGGCGTGCGCGACCGCGCTCCTGGTCGACGCCCCGGCGACCGGCAGCTGGTCGGCGCTGGGCCGGGCGGCCCTCGCGTGCGGAGCCGCCTTCGCGCTGGCCGCGGGAGCCCGGGTCGCGTCCCCGGAGGGGCTCGGCTTCGGCGACGTGAAGCTGCTGGGCCTCCTCGGGCTCCTGCTGGGCTGGGCGGGGTGGGGCGTGCTGCTCGCGGGGGTGTTCCTGGGCCTGCTGACCGGTGCCGCGGTGTCGCTGCTGCTCGTCGCCACCCGGCGGGCGGGCTGGCGCACCGCCGTCCCGTTCGGGCCGCCGCTGCTGGCCGGCGCGGTCCTGGCCCTCGCGCTGGCCCACTGACGGCCGCGGGGCCCGGCGGGCGCCCCGCCCCCGGTGCGCGAGGCGGCAGGAGGGCGGGGGCCGGCGACTGGCAGAATCCCCGGCATGTTGCGCTGGCTGACCGCCGGTGAGTCGCACGGCCCTCAGCTCACCGCCATCCTCGAGGGGCTGCCTGCCGGCGTCGCCGTGCAGACCTCCGACCTCGACCTCGACCTCGCCCGCCGGCGCCTGGGCCACGGCCGCGGCGCCCGGATGTCGTTCGAGCAGGACGAGGTCGGCCTCACCGGCGGCGTCCGGCACGGCCGGACCCAGGGCGGCCCGATCGCCGTCCAGGTGGGCAACACCGAGTGGCCCAAGTGGCAGACGGTGATGGCATCGGACCCGGTCGACGCCGACATCCTCGCCGGGCAGGCGCGCAACGCGCCGCTCACCCGGCCGCGCCCGGGCCACGCCGACCTGCCCGGCATGCAGAAGTACGGGTTCGACGACGCCCGGCCGGTGCTGGAGCGGGCCAGCGCGCGCGAGACCGCGGCGCGGGTGGCGCTCGGCGCCATCGCCCGGGCCTTCCTGCGCCAGGCCCTCGACGTCGAGGTGGTCAGCCACGTGGTCGCCATCGGCCCGGTCGTGGTCCCCGACGGCGTCGTCCCGGGGCCCGGGGACAACCCGCTGATCGACCAGGACCCGGTGCGCTGCGCCGACCCCGCGACGAGCGCCGCGATGGTCGCCGAGATCGACGACGTCCGGAAGAACGGCGACACCCTCGGCGGGGTCATCGAGGTCGTCGTCCACGGGCTGCCGCCGGGTCTGGGCAGCCACGTGCACTGGGACCGCCGGCTGGACTCCCGCCTGGCCGGTGCGCTCATGGGCGTGCAGTCGGTCAAGGCGGTCGAGGTCGGCGACGGGCTGGAGACCGCCCGCCGCCGCGGCTCGGTGGCCCACGACGAGATCGTGCTCGCCGACGGCCGCGTCCAGCGGCTCTCCGACCGCGCCGGTGGCATCGAGGGCGGCATGAGCAACGGCGACGTCCTCCGCGTGCGCGCGGCGATGAAGCCGATCTCCACGGTGCCCCGGGCGCTGGCCACCGTGGACGTGGCCACCCGCGAGGCGGCCGTCGCGATCAACCAGCGCAGCGACGCCTGTGCGGTGCCGCGGGGCAGCGTGGTGATGGAGGCGATGGTCGCGCTGGTGCTGGCCGACGCCGCGCTGGAGAAGTTCGGCGGCGACTCGCTCCCCGAGACCCGCCGCAACGCCCGGGCCTACCTCGACGCCCTGACGATCAGGTGAGCGAGCTCGCGAGTTCACCGGTGAGCGGCCCCGTCCTGGTCCTCGTCGGGCCGCCCACCTCCGGCAAGACGACGGTCGGCCGGGCGGTGTCGGCCCGGCTCGGCCTGTCCTTCCGCGACACCGACGCCGACGTGGAGGCGACGACGGGCAGCCGCGTCGCCGACCTGTTCGTCGACGCCGGGGAGGCCCGCTTCCGGGAGTTGGAGGAGGCCGCGGTCGCGCGGGCCCTGGCCGAGCACGACGGCGTCCTGGCGCTCGGCGGGGGCGCGGTGCTCTCCGCGGCCAGCCGCGCGCTGCTGGTGGCCCACGGCCGGGCCGGCGGCGCCGTGGTGTGGCTGGACGTCGACCTGGCGACAGCCGCCAAGCGCGCCGGCTTCAACCGCGACCGGCCCCTGCTGGCGGTCAACCCGAGGGCAATGCTGCGCACGATGCTCGCCGAGCGCGCCCCGCTGTACGCCGAGGTCGCCACGGCGACCGTCGCGACGGGCGACCGCGCGCCCGAGGAGGTCGTCGCCGACGTGCTCGCCGCCCTGCCCGCCTCGGCCGGTTCGCCCGCGGAGGGGCAGCGATGAGGCGGGTGACGGTCGCGGGGGACAAGCCCTACGAGGTGGTCATCGGTCCCGGCGCCCAGGCGGAGCTGGCCCTGGTGCTGGCCGGCACGCCGCGCGCCGTCGTCGTCCACGCACCGCCGCTGGCCGCCCTCGCCGGCGCGGCGGTGGAGACGCTGCAGACCGCCGGGGTGGCCGCCGAGGCCGTCGTCGTCCCCGACGGCGAGGCCGCGAAGACCGCGGAGGTCGCGGCCGGGGCGTGGGAGGAGTTCGGCCGGCTGGGGCTGACCCGCTCCGACGCGGTCGTCGGCGTCGGCGGGGGAGCGGTCACCGACCTGGCCGGGTTCCTCGCCGCCACCTGGGTCCGCGGGGTGCGCGTGGTGCACCTGCCCACCAGCCTGCTCGGCATGGTCGACGCCGCGGTCGGCGGCAAGACCGGCATCAACACCGGCGCGGGCAAGAACCTCGTGGGCTCGTTCCACCCGCCGGCGGGGGTGCTCGCCGACACCGACGTCCTCGCCGGGCTGCCCGCGGCCGAGTTCCGGTCGGGGCTGGCCGAGGTGGTCAAGTGCGGCTTCATCGCCGACGGCCGGATCCTCGAGCTGCTCGAGGCCGACCCGACCGGCCGCCGCGACACCGCCGAGCTCATCGAGCGCGCCGTCCAGGTCAAGGCCGACGCCGTCGGCGAGGACCTGTTCGACACCGGCCGCCGCGAGTTCCTCAACTACGGCCACACGCTGGCGCACGCCATCGAGCGGGTCGAGGACTTCGGCTGGCGGCACGGCGAGGCCGTCGCCGTCGGCCTGGTCTTCGCCGCCGAGCTCGCCGGCCAGGCGGGGCTGCTGAGCCGCGCCGAGGTGGACCGGCACGCCACCCTCGTCGAGGCCATGGGCCTGCCGACCCGCTACGCCGGCGACTGGGCCACGCTCCAGGGCGTCATGCGCATCGACAAGAAGGCCCGCGGGGCCTCGCTGCGCTTCGTCGTCCTCGACGGCATGGGCAACCCGCGCATCCTGACCGACCCCGACCAGGCGTGGCTCGACGCGGCCTGGGCCGCGGTCGCCGCCTGAGCCCACCACCGGAGACGGAGACCGCATGACGATCCAGGTGCTGAACGGCGCCAACCTCGGCCGGCTGGGCACCCGCGAGCCGGAGGTCTACGGAACGACGACGCACGCCCAGCTCGTCGAGCTGATCGAGGCCGCGGCCGCCCAGCTCGGCCTGCACGTGCAGGTCCGGCAGACCGACGACGAGGGCCAGCTGCTGCGCTGGGTGCACGAGGCCACCGACGCCGGCGACCCGATCGTGATCAACCCCGGCGGCTGGACGCACACCTCGGTGGTGCTGCGCGACGCCGTGGCCGCCGCGACCGCACCGGTGGTGGAGGTGCACATCAGCAACGTGCACGCCCGCGAGGACTTCCGCCGGCACTCCTACCTCTCCCCGGTGGTGTCCGGGGTGATCGCGGGGCTGGGCATCGACGGCTACGTGCTGGCGCTGCGCTGGCTCGCCGCCCGGGACGCGCGGTGAGGCGCGGAGCCGGACGGGGAGGGCGCTGACCATGGACACCCGGGGACGGCGGGAGCGGCTGCGGGCCGCGGCCGCCGAGCGCGGACTGGACGCCGTCCTGGTCACCGACCTGCTCAACGTCCGCTACCTGACCGGGTTCACCGGCTCCAACGGGGCGCTGCTGCTGCGGACCGGCCCGTCGGCGGCGCACCCCGACCTCTTCGGCACCGACGGCCGCTACACCACCCAGGCTGCGGCGCAGGTCCCCGACCTGCAGGTCCTCGTCGACCGCGGCACCGTGGCGGCGCTGGCGCGGGCCGCGGTCCGCGGCGGCGCCGGCCGGATCGGCTTCGAGAGCCACGTGGTGACCGTCGACGGGCTCGCCGGGCTGGAGCGGGTCGTGACCGAGGCGGCCGACGGCGGCGCCGTGCCCGAGCTGGCCAGCGTGCGCCGCGCGGTGGAGCAGCTGCGCGCGGCCAAGGACGACGACGAGGTGGCGGCGCTGCGGCGCGCGTGCGCGGTGGCCGACACGGCGCTGGCCGAGCTGGCCGCCGAGGGCGCGCTCCGCCCCGGCCGCACCGAGCTGCAGGTCGGCCGCGAGCTGGACGCCCGGATGATGCAGCTGGGCGCCGAGGGGCCCTCGTTCGAGACGATCGTGGCCAGCGGCGCGAACTCCGCGATCCCGCACCACCGGCCCGACGCGACGGTGCTGCGCGAGGGCGACTTCCTCAAGCTCGACTTCGGCGCGACCGTCGACGGGTACCACTCCGACATGACCCGGACCGTGGTGCTCGGGCACGCGGCGGACTGGCAGCGCGAGATCTACGACCTCGTCGCGCGGGCCCAGGCGGCCGGCCGGGCCGCGCTGGCCGTGGGTGCCGACGTCGTGGCGGTGGACGCCGCCGCCCGTGAGGTCATCGCCGCGGCCGGCCACGGCGAGCACTTCTCGCACGGTCTCGGCCACGGCGTGGGGCTGGAGATCCACGAGGCGCCGGGCATCGGCCCGCTCGGCGGGGGTACGCTGACCGCCGGCATGGCCGTCACCGTGGAGCCGGGGGTCTACCTGCCCGGTCACGGCGGTGTCCGGATCGAGGACACCCTGGTCGTCGCGGACGACGAGCCCGAGTTGTTGACCCTCACGAGCAAGGAACTGCTGGTTCTCTAGATGGCTACCACCAACGACCTGAAGAACGGCATCGTCCTCAAGCTGGACGGCCAGCTCTGGACCGTCACCGACTTCCAGCACGTCAAGCCCGGCAAGGGCGGGGCGTTCGTGCGCACCACGCTGAAGAACGTGCTCTCGGGCAAGGTCGTGGACAAGACGTTCAACGCCGGCCTGAAGGTCGAGACGGCCACGGTCGACAAGCGGAACATGACGTACCTGTACAAGGACGGCGCCGACTTCGTCTTCATGGACGGCGACACGTTCGACCAGATCCACGTGCCGGACGCCACCGTCGGCGACGGCGCCGACTACCTCCTGGAGAACACCGAGGCCGTCGTCGCCGTGCACGACGGGGTGCCGCTGTACGTCGAGCTGCCGGTGACCCTGGAGCTCGTCGTCCAGCACACCGACCCCGGCCTGCAGGGCGACCGCTCCACCGGCGGCACGAAGCCGGCGACGCTGGAGACCGGCGCGCAGATCCAGGTCCCGCTGTTCATCAACACCGGTGACAAGCTCAAGGTCGACACCCGCGACGGCCGGTACCTCGGCCGCGTCAACTGACCCGGCCCCGCATGGCCGCCCGCAGCAAGGCCCGCAAGCGCGCCGTCGACGTCCTCTACGAGGCCGACCTGCGCAGTTCGGACCCGCTGGCCGTGCTTCGCGACCGCATCGCCGAGGGCCATCCTCCGGTGGCCGAGCACACCGTCCGGCTGGTCGAGGGCGTGGTCGCGCACTCCGCCCGCGTCGACGAGCTGATCGACACCCACGCCCGCGGCTGGTCGCTGGACCGGCTGCCCGACGTCGACCGCGCGATCCTGCGCATGGCGACCTTCGAGCTGCTGTGGGCCGACGACGTGCCCGACGCCGTGGTGATCGACGAGGCCGTCGAGCTCGCCCGGTCGCTGTCCACCGACGACTCGCCGGCGTTCGTCAACGGCGTGCTCGGGGCGATCCTGGACGCCGAGGTGCCGGCCTAGGTCGTGCGTTTCGTCGGCCTCCGGCCGACACCGCGGCCAGGTGCCGTTCCCGGCCGCCGCTGAGCCCGACCGTCGCACCCTTCGCGACGCCCTCCGGGCCCCACTCGGGCACGACACCGCGGCCAGGTGCCCTCCCGGCCGCCGCTGAGCCCGACCGTCGCACCCTTCGCGACGCCCTCCGGGCCCCACTCGGGCACGACACCGCGGCCAGGTGCCGTTCCCGGCCGCCGCTGAGCCGGACCGCGCGCACGGCCGGTTCAGGAACGCTGGCCCGCCCCGGCGGCGGTCAGCATGGCGGCCAGGCGGGCGCTGGACTGCCGGCGGTGCGCCCGGCGCAGGGCCGCCCGGCGGTGCGCCGCGAGCAGGAGATCGCGGTCGGGTGACGCGGTGACGACAGGTGCGGACACGGGGACTCCTCGGGCAGTGGTGGGCTCGACCTCACCGCGGACGCTAGGGGCGCCCTCTGACAGTTCCCTTGCAGCCGGCTTGCGAGCGCCTGTACGCGGCCGTCCCCGGGCCTTGCGGGTGTTCCTCGTGCGTTGCCGGGCCTGCAGGCCCGGCAACGCACGGGGAACACCCGCAACGTGGCGGCAGCGGGCACCAGGACGGCACGAGGCCCGGCCCCTCGGGGAGGGACCGGGCCTCGGACGTGCGGGGGAGAGCGCCTCAGCGCGGGGCGCGGCGGCGCTCCCAGTTGGGGTTGAGCTCGCCGTCCTCGTCGTCGGCGGACGCGATGCCCTCCATGCCGGGGGACAGCACGCCCCACTCGATGAGCCGGCCGGTCAGCTCGTCGGGGCTCATGTCGTAGATGATCGCCAGCGACTTGAGGTCCTCGGCACGGATGCTGAGCACCTTGCCGTTGTAGTCGTGGCGCTGCGCCTGGATGGTCGAGGCGTAGCGGGCCAGCGGCCCGGCCTCGTCGGCGGGCAGCGAGCCCAGCGACTCCAGGTTCAGCACGATCTTCGTCGTGGCCGTCACCGCCGAGCTCGGCCGCGGGTCGGGCAGCAGCTCGCTCACCGGCACGCCGTAGAAGACGGCCAGCTCGGAGAGCCGCTGCACCGTGACGGCGCGGTCACCGCGCTCGTAGGAGCCGACGACGACCGCCTTCCAGCGGCCGTGCGACTTGTCCTCCACCCCCTGCAGAGAGAGACCCTGCTGGTTGCGGATGGCGCGCAGCCGGGCGCCGAGGGCCCGCGAGTAGTCGGTGCTCATCCCGTGTCGCTCACTGTCCGTCGTCGTTCGTGGGGCGCTGTCGTCACTCACGGTACTGGTCCAGCCGACGGGACGACAGCGGGCCACCCGTGGGTGTCACATCCTGGACCAGCGGCGACGTCCGCAGGGCCTGCGACGCGCTCCGTCGTGACAGACCGTGGTCGGCCGGTGGCGGGGCCCGTGCGCGCGAGGTGGGTCACATCAGGGGGTGCAGTACCGTGGTCGCCGGTCCACCCACTCCTTTAACGACCCGTCCGGCGAGGCGGGGAAGGAGGCCTGATGGCCGGTTCGCCCCCGGCTGCGTCGAGCAGCCGAGAAGCCCGCGGTCCCGCAGCGCCCGGCGCGTTGCTGACCGCCCCCGACGTCGCCCGCGTGGTCGACCGGATGGCCCACCAGCTGATCGAGAAGGCCGCCAATGGTCTGGCCGATCTCGTGCTGGTCGGCATCCCCACCCGCGGCGCCCCGCTGGCGCGGCGGCTCGCCGCCCGGGTCACCGCGTTCTCGGGCACCCCGATCGACGTGGGCACCGTCGACATCACCCTCTACCGCGACGACCTGCGGCTGCGCGGGGTCCGGGCGCTGGAGGACACGGTGCTGCCCGCCGGCGGGATCGACGGCCGGCTGGTCGTGCTGGTCGACGACGTCCTGTTCTCCGGCCGCTCGGTCCGGGCCGCCCTGGACGCCCTGCGCGACCTCGGCCGGCCGCGCGCGGTGCAGCTGGCGGTGCTCGTCGACCGCGGCCACCGCGAGCTGCCGATCCGCGCGGACTACGTGGGCAAGAACGTTCCGACCTCGCGCGGCCAGTCGGTGCGGGTGCGGCTGGCCGAGACCGACGGCGTCGACGAGGTCCGGGTGACCGAGCCGGAGGAGCCGGCGGCGGGGACGACGGGGGAGGCCCGGTGAAGCGCCACCTGCTGGAGGCCGGCGACCTCGACCGGGTCGACGCCACCCTGGTCCTCGACACCGCGGCGCAGATCGAGGCGGCGCTGACCGGCCGCGAGGTCAAGAAGCTGCCGACCCTGCGCGGGCGCACCGTGGTCAACCTCTTCTACGAAGACTCCACCCGCACCCGGATCAGCTTCGAGCTGGCCGCCAAGCGGCTGAGCGCCGACGTCATCAACTTCTCCGCCAAGGGCAGCAGCGTCTCCAAGGGCGAGAGCCTCAAGGACACCGCGCTGACCCTGGAGGCGATGGGCAGCGACGCCATCGTCATCCGGCACGGCGCCTCCGGAGCCCCGCACCAGCTGGCCTCCTGGGTGCGTGGCAGCGTGGTCAACGCCGGCGACGGCACGCACGAGCACCCGACGCAGGCGCTGCTGGACGCGTACACGATCCGCCGCCGGCTGGGCCGGCTGGAGGGCGTGCGGGTGGCCATCGTCGGCGACGTGCTGCACAGCCGGGTGGCCCGCTCCAACGTGGTGCTGCTGCACACCCTGGGCGCCGAGGTCACGCTGATCGCCCCGCCGACGCTGCTCCCGGTCGGCATCGGCAGCTGGCCGGCGGAGGTCTCCTACGACCTGGACGCCGTCCTGCCCAAGGTCGACGTCGTGATGATGCTGCGCGTGCAGGCCGAGCGGATGACCGCCTCGTTCTTCCCCAGCGCGCGGGAGTACAGCCGCCGCTACGGCCTCGACGCCCGGCGGATGGCCGTGCTGGGCGACGAGGCCATCGTCATGCACCCCGGCCCGATGAACCGCGGCATGGAGATCGCCGCGGACGTCGCCGACTCGGTGCGGTCCACCATCGTCGAGCAGGTCGGCAACGGGGTCTCCGTGCGCATGGCCGTGCTCTACCTGCTGCTCGGAGGCGCCCCGTCGTGAGCTCGTACCTGATCAAGGGCGCCCGCGTCCTCGGCGGCGACCCCGCCGACCTGCTGCTGCGCGACGGCCGGATCGCCGCGATCGGCGAGAGCCTGTCGGCGACCGGCGCCGAGGTCCTCGACGCGACCGGGCTGATCGCGCTGCCCGGCCTGGTCGACCTGCACACCCACCTGCGCGAGCCCGGGCGGGAGGACGCCGAGACCGTCGAGACCGGCAGCCGCGCCGCCGCGCTGGGTGGCTTCACCGCCGTCCACGCCATGGCCAACACCGACCCGGTCGCCGACACCGCGGGCGTCGTCGAGCAGGTGTGGCGGCTGGGACAGGAGGCCGGGCTGGTCGACGTCGTCCCGGTCGGCGCGGTGACCGTGGGCCTGCGCGGCGAGCGGCTGGCCGAGCTGGGCGCGATGGCCGACTCGGCCGCCCGGGTGCGGGTCTTCTCCGACGACGGCATCTGCGTCAGCGACCCGGCGCTCATGCGCCGCGCGCTGGAGTACGTGAAGGCCTTCGACGGGGTCGTCGCCCAGCACGCCGAGGAGCCGCGGCTGACCGTCGGCGCGCAGATGCACGAGGGCGACCGCTCAGCGAAGCTCGGCCTCACCGGCTGGCCCGCCGCCGCCGAGGAGGCGATCATCGCCCGCGACGTGCTGCTGGCCCAGCACGTCGGCGCGCGGTTGCACGTCTGCCACGTCTCGACCGCCGGGTCGGTGGAGATCCTGCGCTGGGCGAAGGCCCGCGGGGTCGACGTCACCGCCGAGGTCACCCCGCATCACCTGCTGCTCACCGACGCCTGCGCCGAGGGCTACGACCCGGTGTTCAAGGTGAACCCGCCGCTGCGCACCGACGGTGATGTCACAGCCCTGCGGCACGGGCTGGCCGACGGCACGATCGACGCCGTCGCCACCGACCACGCCCCGCACGCCGTGGAGGACAAGGAGTGCGAGTGGGCCCAGGCCCGGCCCGGCATGCTCGGGCTGGAGCAGGCGCTGGCGATCGTGCAGGACACGATGGTCGAGACCGGGCTGCTCGACTGGGCCGGGGTGGCCGACCGCATGTCGGTACGCCCGGCGGCGATCGCCCGCCTGGCCGGGCACGGCCGCCCGCTGGCCCCCGGCGAGCCCGCCAACCTCGTGCTGCTGGACCCCGCCGCGCGGTCGGTCGTCGACCCCGCGGCGCTGGCCAGCCGCAGCCGCAACAGCCCCTATGCCGGCCGGGAGCTCCCCGGCCGCGTGGTCGCGACGTTCCTCCGGGGCGTCCCGACCGTTCTGGATGGAAAGGCACAGCGTTGAGCGACGCGATCCTCGTGCTCGAGGACGGCAGGACCTTCCGCGGCGACGCCTACGGCGCGACGGGGACGACGGTCGGCGAGGCGGTCTTCGCCACCGGCATGACGGGCTACCAGGAGACGCTGACCGACCCCAGCTACGCCGGGCAGATCGTCACCATGACGGCGCCGCACATCGGCAACACCGGGGTCAACGGGGAGGACGACGAGAGCCGCCGCATGTGGGTGGCCGGGTTCGTCGTCCGCGATCCGGCGCGCCGCGCGGCCAGCTGGCGGGCGACCGGCAGCCTGGACGACGAGCTGGTCGCGCAGGGCGTCGTCGGCATCAGCGGCATCGACACCCGCGCCCTGACCCGGCACCTGCGCGAGCGCGGCGCCATGCGGGCGGGCATCAGCACCGAGCTCGACGGCGAGCAGTTGCTGGCCCGGGTGCAGGCGGCCGACGCCATGACCGGCGCCGACCTCGCGCCGACGGTGAGCACGCAGGAGGCCTACGTCGTCCCGGCGGTGGGGGAGAAGCGCTTCACCATCGCCGCGCTGGACCTGGGCATCAAGACGGCGACCCCGCGGCACCTGGCCGAGCTCGGCGTCGAGACCCACGTGCTGCCCTCGACCGCCACCGCCGAGGAGCTGCTCGCCGCGGGCCCCGACGGCGTCTTCCTCTCCAACGGCCCCGGCGACCCGGCCGCGGCCGACTACGCCGTCGCTGCGGTGCGCGGGGTGCTCGACGCCCGCCGGCCGCTGTTCGGCATCTGCTTCGGCAACCAGATCCTCGGCCGCGCGCTGGGCCTGGGCACCTACAAGTTGCGCTTCGGCCACCGCGGACTCAACCAGCCGGTGCTCGACCGGGTCAGCGGCACCGTGCGGGTGACCAGCCACAACCACGGCTTCGCCGTCGACGCCCCGCTCGACCGGCCCACCGACACCCCCTACGGGCCGGTGGAGGTCAGCCACGTCGGCCTCAACGACGACGTGGTGGAGGGCCTGCGGCTGCTCGAGGCGCCGGCGTTCAGCGTCCAGTTCCACCCCGAGTCCGCGGCCGGCCCGCACGACGCGGCGCCGCTGTTCCAGCGGTTCGTCGACCTGATGGAGGCGACCCGCGGGGGAGCCGACGCCGTCAGCCCGCCCACCACCGTGCAGTCGAGCACGGGGGAGAAGGCCTGATGGCAGAGCGCCACACGGGGAGATCCGTGCACGACATGACCGGCCGACGCGACGGTGGAGCTGCCTGACCATGCCGAAGAGATCAGACATCCAGCACGTCATGGTGATCGGCTCCGGGCCGATCCTCATCGGCCAGGCCGCCGAGTTCGACTACTCCGGCACCCAGGCCTGCCGCGTGCTGCGCGCCGAGGGGCTGCGCGTCAGCCTCGTGAACAGCAACCCGGCGACGATCATGACCGACCCGGAGGTCGCCGACGCCACCTACATCGAGCCGCTGACCCCGGAGTTCGTCGAGCGGGTCATCGCCAAGGAACGGCCGGACGCGCTGCTGGCCACCCTCGGCGGGCAGACCGCGCTGAACATCGCGATCGGCCTGTACGAGAACGGCGTCCTGGAGAAGTACGGCGTGCGGCTCATCGGCGCCGACGTCGACGCGATCAACCGCGGCGAGGACCGGCAGATGTTCAAGGACATCGTGCGCTCGATCGGCGCCGACGCCCCCCGGTCCACGGTCTGCGCGAGCGTCGAGGAGGCGATCGCCACCGCCGAGGAGGTCGGCTACCCCGTCGTCATCCGGCCCTCGTTCACCATGGGCGGCCTGGGCTCGGGCTTCGCGACCGACGAGGACCAGCTGCGCCGGATGGCCGCCCACGGCCTGGCCGACTCCCCGGTGCACACGGTCCTCATCGAGGAGTCGGTGCTGGGCTGGAAGGAGTACGAGCTCGAGCTCATGCGCGACCGCAGCGACAACGTGGTCGTCATCTGCTCGATCGAGAACATCGACGCGATGGGCGTGCACACCGGCGACTCGGTGACCGTCGCCCCGGCGATGACCCTCACCGACCGCGAGTACCAGCGGATGCGCGACGTCGGCATCGACGTCCTGCGCGCAGTCGGCGTCGACACCGGCGGCTGCAACATCCAGTTCGCGGTCAACCCGGCCGACGGCCGGCTGGTCGTCATCGAGATGAACCCCCGGGTGTCGCGGTCCTCGGCGCTGGCCTCCAAGGCCACCGGCTTCCCGATCGCCAAGATCGCCGCGAAGCTCGCCATCGGCTACACCCTCGACGAGATCACCAACGACATCACCGGCGTCACGCCGGCGGCGTTCGAGCCGACGCTGGACTACGTCGTGGTGAAGATCCCGCGGTTCGCGTTCGAGAAGTTCCCCGGCGCGGACCCGCGGCTGACCACGACGATGAAGAGCGTCGGCGAGATCATGTCGATGGGCCGCAACTTCGCCGAGGCGCTCGGCAAGGCCATGCGGTCGACCGAGACCAAGGTCGCCGGCTTCTGGACCGGCGAGCCCGACGGCCGGTCGGCCGAGGAGCTCCTCGACGTCCTGCGCGTCCCCGTCGACGGCCGGCTCTACGTCGCCGAGCAGGCCCTGGCCGCCGGCGCCACCGTGGAGCAGGTCGCGGAGGCCAGCGGGTTCGATCCGTGGTTCGTCGACCAGATCGCGCTGGTCCAGGAGGTCGCCGCGGAGGTCCGCGACGCCCCGGCGATCACCGCCGAGCTGCTGCGCCGCGCCAAGCGGCACGGCCTGAGCGACCGGCAGGTCGCCGTGCTGCGCCCGGAGCTGGCGGGGGAGGACGGCGTCCGGACGCTGCGCTGGCGCCTGGGGATCCGGCCGGTCTACAAGACCGTGGACACCTGCGCCGCGGAGTTCGCGGCCCGCACGCCCTACCACTACTCGTCCTACGACGAGGAGACCGAGGTGGAGCCGCGGGAGAAGCCGGCGGTGCTGATCCTGGGGTCGGGCCCCAACCGGATCGGCCAGGGCATCGAGTTCGACTACTCCTGCGTGCACGCCGTCATGGCGCTGCAGGACGCCGGCTACGAGGCGGTGATGGTCAACTGCAACCCCGAGACCGTCTCCACCGACTACGACACCGCCGACCGGCTGTACTTCGAGCCGCTCACCTTCGAGGACGTCCTCGAGGTGGTCGAGGCCGAGCGTGCCGCCGGCCCGGTCGCCGGGGTCATCTGCACCCTCGGCGGGCAGACGCCGCTGGGGCTCGCGCAGCGGCTCAAGGACGCCGGGGTGCCGGTGCTCGGGACCTCTCCGGAGGCCATCGACGACGCCGAGCACCGTGGCGCCTTCTCTCGCGTGCTGGCCGACACCGGCCTGCTCGCGCCCAAGCACGGCACGGCCACCACGTTCCCCGAGGCCCGCGCGATCGCCGCGGACATCGGCTACCCGGTGCTGGTCCGCCCGTCCTACGTGCTCGGTGGGCGGGGGATGGAGATCGTCTACGACGACGCCACCCTCGAGGCCTACATCGCCAAGTCCACCGAGGTCAGCCCGGCGCACCCGGTGCTGGTCGACCGGTTCCTCGAGGACGCCGTCGAGATCGACGTCGACGCGCTCTACGACGGCGCCGAGCTCTACCTCGGCGGCGTGATGGAGCACATCGAGGAGGCCGGCATCCACTCCGGCGACTCCGCGTGCGCGCTGCCGCCGATCACCCTGGGCTCGGCCGACATCGCCAAGATCCGGACCGCCACCGAGAAGCTGGCCGCCCGGATCGGGGTCCGCGGCCTGGTGAACGTCCAGTACGCGATCAAGGACGACATCCTCTACGTGATCGAGGCCAACCCCCGCGCGAGCCGGACGGTGCCGTTCGTCTCCAAGGCGACGGCGGTCCAGCTGGCCAAGGCCGCGGCCCGGATCGCGGTGGGGCAGACCATCGCCGAGCTGCGGACGGCGGGCGTGCTCCCCGCCACCGGCGACTTCGGCGACCTGCCCGAGGACATGCCGATCGCGGTCAAGGAGGCGGTGCTGCCCTTCCACCGGTTCCGCACCGTGGAGGGGCACAACGTGGACAGCGTGCTGTCGCCGGAGATGAAGTCCACGGGCGAGGTCATGGGCCTGGACATCCACTTCGGCACCGCGTTCGCCAAGTCCCAGGCGGCCGCGTACGGCTCGCTGCCCACCGAGGGCACCGTGTTCGTGTCGCTGGCCAACCGGGACAAGCGCTCGGCGATCTTCCCGGTCAAGCGGCTGGCCGATCTCGGCTTCACGGTGCTGGCCACGGCAGGCACCGCCCAGGTCCTCCGGCGCAACGGGGTCACCTGCGAGGTGGTCGGCAAGTACAGCGAGGGCCCGGGCAACTGCGTCGAGCGGATCCAGGCCGGCGACGTCGACATCGTGGTCAACACGCCGTTCGGCGCGCCGGGCAACAGCGGACCGCGGCTGGACGGCTACGAGATCCGCGCCGCCGCGGTCAGCTCCGGCATCCCCTGCATCACCACCGTGCAGGGCCTCGGCGCCGCCGTGCAGGGCATCGAGGCGCTGCGGGCGGGGGAGATCGGCGTCCGCAGCCTCCAGGAGCTGCACGCCGCCCTGGCGGCGCACCGGTGACCTCGTACCTGACCGAGCCCGCGGCGCCGGCCGCGCAGCCGCCGGTGCAGCGCGAGGTGGCGGTGCTCGCCGCCCGGCCGGTCGGCGCCTACGTGGAGCTGACGCTGGCCGCGCCGGAGATCGCCGACCGCGCGCAGCCGGGCCAGTTCGTGGCCTTCGCCGTCGGCGGGCCGATGACCGCGCACCTGCTGCGCCGCTCCATCGCGATCGCCGGGGTCGACGCCGGCCCGGGGGCCGGCACCGTCACCGTCGTCGTCGCCCCGCACGGGCCCGGCTCCACCTGGCTGGCGCAGCGCCGGGTCGGGGACGCCGTGGACGTCGTCGGTCCCCTCGGCCGGCCGTTCCCGCTGCCGGATCCCGGCGTGCCCGCGCTGCTCGTCGGCGGCGGCTACGGGGCCGCGGCGCTGGTCGGGCTGGCCTCGCTGCTGCGCGCCCGCGGCTCCCGCGTGCTGGCGGTCACCGGTGCGGCCGACGCGGCGCGGCTGTGCTCGGTCGCCGAGCTCGGGGAGGTGGCCGACGTCGTCGCCGTCACCACTGACGACGGCAGCGCCGGACGGCCCGGGCGGGTCACCGTCGCGGTGGCCGAGCTCATCGGGGAGGCCGGCATCGCCTACGCGTGCGGGCCGATGCCCATGCTGCGCGCGGTCGCGGACGCCGCGACCGCCGCGGGCGTGCCCTCCTACGTCGCCGTCGAGGAGTCGATGGCCTGCGGGATCGGGGTCTGCATGACGTGCGTGCTGCCGGTGGTCGGGGAGGACGGGCTGACCCGCTTCTCCCGCTCCTGCACCGAGGGGCCGGTGTTCGGTGGGGACCGGGTGCGCTTCGCCGACGTCGGCGCGCTGCCCTGGGACGTCGTCGGCGCCGACGCGATGGGGGTGGTGGCCCCGTGACCGCGCTCGACACCGCCGTGGACATGACGACGGCGCTGGGAACGGCGCCGCTGGGAAGCCCGGTGCTCACCGCCTCGGGCTGCTCCGCCTTCGGCCAGGAGCTCGAACCCTTCGTGGACCTGGCCGGCCTCGGCGCCGTCGTCACCAAGTCCGTGCAGCTGCGGCCCCGGTCCGGGCGCCCCACGCCGCGGATGGCCGAGACGCCCAGCGGGATGCTCAACTCCATCGGCCTGCAGGGCCCCGGCATCGAGGGTCTGCTGGCCGGGGAGCTGCCGTGGCTGGCGCAGCGCGGCGTGCCGGCGTTCGTCTCGATCGCCGGCACCCGGGTCGAGGACTTCGCCGAGCTGGCCGCCCGGCTGCGCGGCGTTCCCGGCGTGCTGGGCCTCGAGGTCAACATCAGCTGCCCGAACGTGGAGAGCCGCGGCGAGGTGTTCGCGTGCGACCCGGTCGCCGCCTCGGAGGTGGTGTCCGCCGTCCGCGCCGCCGCGGACCCGGCCCAGCCGGTCTACGCCAAGCTCAGCCCGGACGTCACCGACATCGTCTCCGTCGCGCGGGCGGTCTCCGAGGCCGGCGCGGACGGCCTGTCGATGATCAACACGCTCCTCGGGCTGGTCATCGACCCCGACACGATGAAGCCGGTGCTCGGCGGGGTCACCGGCGGGCTGTCGGGCCCGGCGGTGCGGCCGGTCGCCGTCCGCTGCGTCTGGCAGGTGCACGCCGCGCTGCCGGAGGTGCCGATCCTCGGCATGGGCGGCATCCGCACCGGCCTCGACGCCCTGCAGTTCGTGCTGGCCGGGGCCTCGGCGGTCAGCGTGGGGACGGCGGTCTTCCACGACCCGTCCGCCACCGCGCGGGTGCACCGGGAGCTGGCCGAGGCGCTGGCCGCGCGGGGGTTCTCCTCGCTGCGCGAGGCCGTCGGGTACGCGCACCGATGACCGCGACGTTCGGACAGCGGCTGGCCGGCGCCGTCGCCGCCCGCGGCCCGCTGTGCGTGGGCATCGACCCGCACGCGCCGCTGCTGGAGCGCTGGGGGCTGCCCGACTCCGCCGATGGGCTGGCCCGGTTCACCGACACCGTCGTCGACGCGCTGGCGGGCACGGTCGCCGTCCTCAAGCCGCAGCTGGCGTTCTACGAGCGGCACGGGTCGCGGGGCCTCGCCGTGCTCGAGGACGCCGTCGGCCGCGCCCGCGCCGCCGGAGCCCTCGTGCTGCTGGATGCCAAGCGCGGCGACATCGGCTCCACGATGGACGCCTACGCCGACTACCTGCGGCCCGACCACCCGCTGGCCGTCGACGCCCTCACGGTCAGCCCCTACCTCGGCCCGGGCTCCCTGCAGCCGGCGGTCGACACCGCCCGGCAGCACGGCGGCGGCCTGTTCGTGCTGGCGCGGACCTCCAACCCCGACGCCGGCACGCTGCAGCACGCCGTGGTCCGGGGGCCCGGGGCCTCGGAGCGGTCGGTCGCGCAGGTCGTCGTCGACACCGTGCGCGGCTGGAACACCCCCGGCTGGGTGGTCGGCGACCCGCTGCCCGACCTCGGGGCCGTCCGGGACCAGGCGAGCAGGTTCGGGCCGACCACCGGGTCCTTCGGCGTCGTCGTCGGGGCCACGCTGCGCGAGCTGGACGTCGACCTCACCGGTCTCGGCGGGCCCGTGCTCGCCCCCGGGCTCGGCGCCCAGGGCGGGTCGCCGGCGGACCTGCGCCGGCTCTTCGGCCGAGACGGCGCCGTCGTCCCCACCGTCTCGCGGGACGTCCTGGGTGCCGGCCCCGACCCGGCCGCGCTGCGGGCCGCCGCCGCGCGGTGGGCGGGGGAGCTGGCGGCCTGAAGGGCCCTTGTACCCCGCTGACCTGCGGTCCCTCGGCGTGTCGCGATGTGGATGTCCCCGGGATCGCGGGCGTACGGCGGCGAAACCGGATCGTCACGTATCCCGGTTGACCAGCGTGGATGACGCACGGTCAGCTGGGTGGTGGACGCAGGGTGAACACGGCGGCACCCAGTGCCGCGAAAATGTGCCGAGGGTGGGCGTGACCTGCGCATACGCCGGTTACTAGGTTGACGTCAGGCTCCTCTCGGAGCTCCAGCACCACCGAGCTCAGCCACCAGCCGGGGCCCACCCGTCGCCGGCGACGACACGATTGGGTCGCAACGATGCCTCTTCCCAGCCTGTCCCCCGAACAACGCGCGGCCGCGCTCGAGAAGGCCGCCGCCGCCCGCAAGGCCCGCGCCGAGCTGCGCGAGCAGCTGAAGAGCAAGGGCGCCACGGTCGCCGACGTCCTGAAGCAGGGTGAGACCGACGAGGTGATCGGCAAGATGCGCGTCAGCGCCGTGCTCGAGTCCCTCCCCGGTGTGGGCAAGGCCCGCGCCGCGAAGATCATGGAGCGGCTCGAGATCTCCCCGACCCGCCGCGTGCGGGGTCTGGGAGCCAACCAGCGCCGGGCGCTGGAAGCGGAGTTCGGCGGGGACCAGGTGGCGACCGAGCAGGTCCCCGCCGACGCCCGCAGCTGACCGCACACGCACAGGACGAGGACGACGACGACGTGGTGCCCGATGCCCCTGCCTTCCTGCACCACGCGCGACTGACCGTGCTCTCCGGGCCCTCCGGGGTCGGCAAGGGCACGGTGGTCGCCGAGGTCCGGCGCCGCTACCCCGGGGTCTGGCTGTCGGTGTCGGTGACGACGCGGCGGCCGCGGCCCGGGGAGACGGACGGGGTGCAGTACCACTTCGTCGACGACGCCGAGTTCGACCGGCTGGTCGCCACCGACGGCCTGCTCGAGTGGGCCGAGTACGCGGGCAACCGGTACGGCACCCCGGTGGCCCCGGTCCGCGAGCGTCTCGCGACCGGGGCTCCCGCCCTGCTGGAGATCGAGCTGCAGGGCGCCCGCCAGGTGCGGGCCCGCGACCCCGAGGCGCAACTGGTGTTCCTCGCGCCTCCCTCGTGGGCGGATCTGGTCAGCCGCCTGGCCGGGCGGGGCTCCGAGCCGCCGGAGGTCCAGGAGCGCCGGCTGGCCATCGCTCAGGCCGAGTTGGACGCCTCCGGGGAGTTCGACGTGGTGGTCGTCAACGACGACGTGGCCCGCGCCGCCGACGAGTTGGTAGGCTTGTTGACTGCGCCCTCGCCCGACCTCTGCCGGGGAGGCGCTCACGAGTGAGTCCGGCCCCCGGGCCGACCACTCCCGCTGATCGATCTGAGGAGCACGCCCACCCGTGTCCGGAGTCGCACCTGCCCCCGAGGGCATCACCAACCCGCCGATCGACGAGCTGCTCGAGCGCACCAGCAGCAAGTACGGCCTGGTGATCTTCGCCGCCAAGCGTGCGCGGCAGATCAACGCCTACTACAGCCAGCTCTCCGAGGGCCTGCTGGAGTACGTCGGCCCGCTGGTCGACACCGCGCCCCAGGAGAAGCCCCTCTCCATCGCGCTCCGCGAGATCAACGAGGGCCTGCTGACCCACACCGCCGGCGAGAACTGAAAAAGGACCACCCTGTCCCCCCATCGCTCGCAAGCTCCCGATGGGGCCCCTACAGCGTGGCCGACGGCGGGTGGCGTCATTGACCCTCCTGCTCGATGTGATGACGCCCCCGGCCCGTGCCGGGGGCGTCGTCGTGTCTGCGGGAGGATGACCGCATGAGCCGGATCGTGCTGGGTGTCAGCGGGGGAGTGGCCGCCTACAAGGCCGCCCTCCTCCTCCGCGCCTTCACCGAGGCCGGGCACGACGTGCGCGTCGTCCCCACGCCGAGCGCGCTGCAGTTCGTCGGCGCGGCCACCTTCGAGGCCCTGTCGGGGAACCCGGTCACGACCGACGTGTGGTCCGACGTCCCCGAGGTAGCCCACGTGCGGATCGGGCAGACCGCCGACCTCGTCGTCGTCGCGCCCGCGACGGCGGACCTGCTGGCCCGCGCGGCCACCGGCCGGGCGGACGACCTGCTCACCGCCACCCTGCTCACCGCGCACTGTCCGGTCCTCTTCGTCCCGGCGATGCACACCGAGATGTGGCTGCACCCGGCCACCCAGGACAACGTGGCCACCCTGCGCCGCCGCGGCGCCCTGGTGCTGCCGCCCGCCGTCGGCCGCCTCACCGGCCCCGACTCCGGCCCCGGCCGGCTGCCCGAGCCGGCCGACATCGCGGCCCTGGCGCAGCTGGTGCTCGACTCGGGCGCCGCGGCGCTGGCCCCGGACCTCGCCGGGAAGAGGGTCCTGATCAGCGCCGGCGGCACCCGCGAGCCGCTGGACCCCGTCCGCTACCTGGGCAACCGCTCCTCGGGGCTGCAGGGCTGGGCGCTGGCGCGCGTCGCCGCGGCCCGCGGCGCCGACGTCGTCCTCGTGGCCGCGAACGTGGACGCGCCGACGCCCTTCGGCGTCCGGGTCGTGCGCGTCGGGACCGCCGAGGAGCTGCGGACGGCGATGCGCGACGAGGCCGCCGGGGCCGGCGACCGGGCCGCCGACGTCGTCGTGATGAGCGCCGCCGTCGCCGACTTCCGCCCCGAGACCGTCGCGACCACCAAGCTCAAGAAGGGGTCCGCAGCCGAGCCCTCGGCGATCCCGCTGGTGCGCAACCCCGACGTCCTCGTCGAACTGGTCACGCACCGCCCGCCGGGGCAGCTCGTGGTCGGCTTCGCCGCAGAGACCGGCGACGACGACGGCGATGTGCTGGCCCACGGCCGGGCCAAGCTCGCCCGCAAGGGCTGCGACCTGCTGGTCGTCAACGACGTGTCCGACGGCCGGGTGTTCGGCAAGCCGGACAACGCCGCGGTGGTGCTGGGATCCGACGGGTCGACGACCGAACTCCCGGCCGGCAGCAAGGATGCCGTGGCCGCCGGCATCTGGGCAGCGGTCGTCCCCCGCACGGGGTGATCGGGCAGCCGGGACCGACCTCCGGCGCCACCGACCCCGCCCGCGCCGGTACGGTGCAGGCGCACACCGCGTGCGGGCGACTCCGCCCCGCGCGCCGTTCCGCGCAGCCGAGCAGTCAGGGAGACCGAGTGTCACGCCGCCTCTTCACGTCCGAGTCGGTGACGGAAGGCCACCCGGACAAGATCGCCGACCAGATCAGCGACGCCATCCTGGACGCGATGCTCGCCCAGGACCCGCGCAGCCGCGTCGCCGTCGAGACCATGATCACCACCGGTCAGGTCCACATCGCCGGCGAGGTGACCACCGCCGGCTACGTCGACATCGCGCAGATCGTCCGCGAGACCGTGCTCCGCATCGGCTACGACTCCTCCCGCAAGGGCTTCGACGGTGCCTCCTGCGGCGTCAGCGTCTCCCTCGGCTCGCAGTCGCCGGACATCGCCCAGGGCGTCGACTCCGGCTACGAGTCGCGCACCGGTGGCGCCACCGACGACGAGATCGAGCGCCAGGGCGCCGGCGACCAGGGCCTGATGTTCGGCTACGCCACCGACGAGACCCCCGAGCTCATGCCGTTGCCGATCGCGCTGGCGCACCGGCTCGCGCGCCGGCTGGCGGCCGTCCGCAAGGACGGCTCCGTGCCCTACCTGCGCCCCGACGGCAAGACCCAGGTCACGGTCGTCTACGAGGACGGCCGGCCCGTCGGCGTGGAGACCGTCGTCGTCTCCTCGCAGCACGCCGAGGACATCTCGATCGACCAGCTCCTGGCGCCCGACATCAAGGAGCTCGTGGTCGAGCCGGAGCTGCAGGCCCTCGGCCTGCCCACCGGTGACTACCGGCTGCTGGTGAACCCCACCGGAAAGTTCGTGATCGGCGGCCCGATGGGCGACGCCGGCCTGACCGGCCGCAAGATCATCGTGGACACCTACGGCGGCATGGCCCGGCACGGCGGCGGCGCCTTCTCGGGCAAGGACCCGTCGAAGGTCGACCGCTCCGCCGCCTACGCGATGCGCTGGGTCGCCAAGAACGTCGTGGCGGCCGGGCTGGCCAAGCGCTGCGAGGTGCAGGTGGCCTACGCCATCGGCGCGGCGCACCCGGTCGGCCTGTTCGTCGACACCCACGGCACCGGGACCGCCCCCGACGACGTCCTGGAGAAGGCGATCACCTCGGTGTTCGACCTGCGCCCGGGCGCGATCGTGCGCGACCTGGACCTGCTGCGGCCCATCTACAGCCCGACGGCGGCGTACGGCCACTTCGGTCGCACCGACCTCGACCTGCCGTGGGAGCGCACCGACCGCATCGAGGCCCTCCGCGCCGCCTGCGGGGTCTAACCCACCTGCGTGTCCGTAGGGATCCGTTCCGCGCCCGGAACGCCCCCGGGCAGCGGGGCCGACATCCGTGCCCGCAGGGGCCCGTTCCGCGTCCGGAACGGGCCCCTGTCGCACGGTGCCGGCACGTCCTGTCGGTGAGAGCGGAGAGACTGGCCGAGTGCTGATCGCCCGGGTCGTCGTCGACGTGCCCCTGGCGCACCTGGACCGGCCGTTCGACTACGCCGTCCCCCCGGAGCTGGTCGACGGCGTCCGCGCCGGCTGCCGGGTGCGCGTGCGCTTCGCCGGTCAGCTGGTCGACGGGTTCGTCGTCGAGCTGGCCGCGCACACCGACCACCAGGGCAGGCTCGCGCCGCTGGCGAAGCTGGTCTCGTCCGAGCCGGTTCTCACGCCGCAGGTCGCGGCGCTCGCCCGGGCGGTGGCCGACCGCTGGGGCGGCACGCTCTCCGACGTGCTGCGGCTGGCGATCCCGCCGCGACGGGCGTCGGCGGAGAAGCGGCCGCCCGCGGAGCCCCCGCCGCCGCCGGAGCCGCCCGACCCCGCCGGGTTCGCCCGCTACCCCGCGGGCGCAGCGCTGCTGGGCGCGCTGGCCGAGGGCCGGCCCGCCCGGGCGGTGTGGACGGCGCTGCCGGGCGAGGACTGGCCCGCCCGGCTGGTCGAGCTGTGCCGGGCGACGCTGTCGGGCGGCCGCGGGGCGCTGGTGGTCGTCCCCGACGGGCGCGACCTGGACCGGCTCGAGGCGGCGGCCGACGCGCTGCTGCCGAAGGGGTCGGCGGTCGTGCTGCGGGCCGACGCGGCCCCCGACGCCCGCTACCGGCGGTTCCTCGACGTCGCCCGCGGCAGCGCGAAGGTCGTGCTGGGCACCCGCGCGGCGGTCTACGCGCCGGTCGCCGACCTCGGCCTGGTTGCGATCTGGGACGACGGCGACGACCTGCACGCCGAGCCCCGCGGCCCCTACGCGCACGCGCGGGACGTGCTGGTGCACCGCGCCCACCTGACCGGCTGCGCCGCCGTCGTCGCGGCCACGGCCCGCACCGCCGAGGCCGCGCTGCTGCTGGAGAGCGGCTGGGCGCAGGAGCTGGCCGGCGACCGGGCGGCGTTGCGCGCGGCCTCGCCCCGGGTGCACGCGCTCGGCGCGGACTCCGAGCTCGCCCGCGACCCGGCCGCCCGCACCGCGCGGCTGCCCAGCCTCGGGCACCGCGTCGCCCGCGAGGCCCTCGCCGCCGGGGCGCCGGTGCTCGTGCAGGTGCCGCGATCGGGCTACACGCCGGGGCTGTCGTGCGACCGCTGCCGGGCGCCCGCGCGCTGCTCGGCCTGCGCCGGGCCGCTGGGCATCGCGGCGACCCCCGGCCCGGGCGGCTCCCGGGTGCCCGCCTGCCGCTGGTGTGCCCGGCCGGCCGCGACGTTCGACTGCCCGCACTGCTCCGGCACGAAGCTCCGGGCGTCGGTGGTCGGCGCCTCGCGGACCGCGGAGGAGCTGGGGCGGGCGTTCCCCGGCGCGGCGGTGCGGGTGTCGGGGCGCAGTTCCGGCGTCCTCGCGACGGTCCCCGCCGGCCCGGCGCTCGTGGTGGCCACCCCGGGCGCGGAGCCCGTCGCCGAGGGCGGGTACGGCGCCGCGCTGCTGCTGGACTCCTGGGCGCTGCTGGGGCGGGCCGACCTGCGGGCGGGGGAGGAGACCCTGCGCCGGTGGATGAACGCCGCCTCGCTGGTGCGCCCTGCCTCGGCCGGCGGGCAGGTGGTGGTCGCCGCCGACGCCGCCCACCCCGTCGTCCAGGCGCTGGTCCGCTGGGACCCGGGCTGGCTGGCCGAGCGGGAGCTCGCCGACCGGCGCGAGCTCGGCTTCCCGCCGGCCACCCGGATGGCGTCGCTGTCGGGCTCGCCGGAGGCGCTGGCGGACTTCCTGGCCGCGCTGCGGCTGCCGGACGGCGCCGACGTGCTCGGGCCGGTGCCGGAGCAGCCGCGACCCGGTCAGGACGGGGTGCGCGAGCGCTACCTGGTGCGCACGGCGCGGACCGAGGGGGCGGCGCTCGCGCACGCGCTGGCCGCGGTCCAGGGGGTGCGCAGTGCCCGGAAGGTCGCCGAGCACGTGCGGGTGCAGCTGGACCCGACGGAGCTCGTCTGACGAGGACCACCCCGCCCCCCTCGAGTTGATCATCGTCGTCCGGTCGTCGCCGGCGGCGTGTCGACCAGCCGGATGCCGATGATCGGCGCGGGTGGAGGGGGTCGTCGGGCCGCCGCCTAGGATCGACCGGTGAGCGTGACCCCGATCCGGCTGTACGGCGACCCGGTGCTGACCACCCCGGCCGCGCCCGTCGCCGACTTCGACGCCGAGCTCCGGACCCTGGTGGCCGACCTGACCGAGACCATGCAGGCCGCCGGTGGCGCCGGCCTGGCCGCGCCCCAGATCGGCGTCGGCCTGCGGGTGTTCACCTGGTACGTCGACGGCGAGCTCGGTCACCTGGTGAACCCCGACGTGACCCTGGTCGGCGAGGAGGAGCAGGAGGGCCCCGAGGGCTGCCTGTCCATCCCGGGGTACGCCTACGACTGCCGCCGCCACCTGCACGTCGCGGCCACCGGCTGGAACATGCACGGCGACCCGGTGCGGATCGAGGGCTCGCACCTGCTGGCCCGCGCGGTGCAGCACGAGGTGGACCACCTGGACGGCGTCCTGTTCGTCGAGCGGCTCGATCCGCAGGCCCGCGAGGCCGCGCTGGCCGCCCTCGCCGAGGCCGAGTGGGCCGGGATGGCCGCCTGGGTCCCGCGCGTGGAGGTGAGCCCCCACTGAGGCTCCTGTTCGCCGGTACGCCGGCACCCGCCGTCCCCTCGCTGGAGGCGCTCCTCGGCTCCGGCCACGAGGTGGTCGCCGTCCTCACCCGACCCGACGCGCGGCGGGGCCGTGGCCGCTCGGTCGGCCGGTCCCCGGTGGCGGAGCGGGCCGACGCCGCGGGCATCCCGGTGCTGCAGCCGCGGTCCCCGCGCGAGCCGGAGTTCCTCGAGCGGCTGGCCGAGCTCGCCGTCGACTGCGCCCCCGTGGTCGCCTACGGCGCGCTGGTGCCGCAGGCCGCCCTCGACGTGCCGGTGCACGGCTGGGTCAACCTGCACTTCTCGTTGCTGCCGGCCTGGCGGGGGGCCGCGCCCGTGCAGCACGCGATCATGGCCGGCGACGAGATCACCGGCGCCGCCACCTTCCGGCTGGAGGCAGGCCTGGACACCGGTCCGGTCTTCGGCACGGTCACCGAGCCCATCGGGCCCCGTGACACCGCCGGGGACCTGCTCGGGCGCCTCGCGGTCAGCGGGGCGCAGCTGCTGCTGGCCACCCTCGACGGCATCGCCGCGGGCGCGTTGGAGCCCCGGCCGCAGCCGGGCGATGGGGTCAGCCTCGCGCCGCGGATCGAGGTCGCCGACGCCCGGGTGGACTGGTCGCTGCCGGCGCACGTCGTCGACCGGCGGGTGCGCGGGGTGACGCCGGCGCCCGGCGCGTGGACGACGTGGCGCGGCGACCGGCTGCGCCTGGGGCCCGTCGAACCGCTGCCGACCTCGTTCGGGCTCGAGGCGGGGGAGCTCGCCGTCGGGCCGACCGGCGTGCTCGTGGGCACCGGCCGCGGCGCGGTCCGGCTCGGCGAGGTCCAGCCGGCCGGCAAGCGGATGCTGCCCGCGCCGGACTGGGCGCGCGGCGCGCGCCCCGAGCACGGCGAGCGGGTGGGCGGGTGACGCGCCCGCCGCGCCGGGGCGGCCGCGGCCCCGGCCGCCCGGCCGGGCGGCAGGACCTCCGGCCGCGACCGCAGCTCGACGGCGCCCGGCTCACCGCCTACGACGTCCTGGACGCCGTCTCCGCACGCGAGGCCTACGCCAACCTGCTCCTGCCGCAGCTGCTCCGCGAGCGGAAGCTGGACACCCGGGACGCCGCCTTCGCCACGCAGCTGGCCTACGGCGCGCTGCGGGCCCGGGGCACGCTCGACGCCGTCCTGGCGACGCTGGTCGACCGCCCCCTGGGCGAGCTCGACCCGCGGGTGCTGGACCTGCTGCGGCTGGGCGCCTACCAGGTGCTGGACCTCCGGGTGCCGGCGCACGCGGCGGTCGACACCACCGTCGACCTGACCCGCGCCATCGTCGGCCCGGGCCCGGCCGGGCTGGTCAACGCCGTCCTGCGCAAGGTCGCCACCGGCGGCGACCGGGCGGCCTGGCTCGAGCGGCTGGACGCCTCGGGCGACGAGCGGCTGGCGCTGGCCACCGACCACCCGCGCTGGGTGGTCGAGGCCTGGCGCGAGGCGCTCGGCGACGAGTCCGAACTCGAGGCGGCCCTGCTCGCCGACGACGCCGCTCCCGAGGTGCACCTCGTCGCCCGGCGGGTGCCGCGGGAGCAGCTGGTCGAGGAGTCCGGCGGGGAGCCGGGGCCGTGGTCGCCGTACGCGGTGCGGCTCGGCGGCGGCGACCCCGGCCGGCTGGCGGCCGTGCGGTCCGGCGCCGCCGCGGTGCAGGACGAGGGCAGCCAGCTGGCCGCGCTGCTGCTGGCGCGCGCCCCCCTGGAGGGGCCGGACGCCGCCTGGCTGGACATGTGCGCCGGTCCCGGTGGCAAGTCGGGGCTGCTGGCCGCCGTCCGCCCCGCCGGCGTGCGGCTGACGGCCGCGGACCGGGCACCGCACCGGGCCGAGCTGGTCCGGCAGGCGCTGCGCGGCGAGGACGACGTCGAGGTGCTCGTGGCCGACGGGCGCGAGCCACCATGGGCGCCCGGCTCGTTCGACCGGGTGCTCGTCGACGCCCCCTGCACCGGCCTGGGCGCGCTGCGCCGCCGCCCGGAGGTGCGCTGGCGCCGCACGGCGGACGACGTCGCCCCGCTGGCCGAGCTGCAGCGGGACCTGCTGGCGCACGCGCTGACGGCGGTGCGCCCCGGCGGCGTCGTGGCCTACGTGACCTGCTCGCCGCACACCGCGGAGACGGTGGCGGTGGCCGACGCGGCCGCGGCGCGGGACGACGTCGAGGTGCTGCCCGTCGCGCCGCTGTTCCCCGAGGTGCCCGGCATGGCCCGCGGGGACTACGGGCAGCTGTGGCCGCACCGGCACGGCACCGACGCGATGTTCCTGAGCCTGCTCCGCCGCACCCGCTGAGGGCCGCCTCCGGCGCGCGGGGGCGAGGTGCCCGGCGGGCGCGCGCGGCGTCGGGGTGCCCGGCCGGAGAGCGCGGCGGCGAGGTGCTCAGCCGGGGCCGACGGTGCCCGAGACGCGCAGGCCCATCGACTGCGCGCGGTACCGCCAGCAGGCCGCCGTCACGTGACCCGTGACGTGGTCGGCCAGCCACCGCACGTCGCCCGTCGCGGCCAGCAGCCCGGGGGAGGGCTCGTCCGGCTCCCCGCGCCGCCGATCGAGCAGCCCGGCGGCCGCGGCCACCGCGGTGACCGCGGCGTCCTGCGCGGTCAGCCCGACGCCGCCGACCTCCGGGGAACGCGCGAGGTCGCGCCGGGTCTGGTCCGCGGCCCGGTCGACGTACCGGTCCCGGCGCAGGAGCTGCCGGCGTCGCACCCAGCGCCCCGACGCCTCGTTGGCCGCGGCGAGGTCGGCCAGCCCGAGCCGCCGCTCGTCCAGCCAGCCGTCCAGGGGCCGGCCCGGCTCGGCGACGACCGCGGCGAGCAGCCGGTCCGCGGGCGGGAAACCGGTGGGCTCCGCGTCGATCTCGACGGCGTCGTCGGTCTGCGTCACCCGGCCGGCCAGCGCGAGGTCGAGCAGCAGCCCCGCGCGCACCGCGGCCGAGGCGATCAGCAGGTCGGACAGGCGGCCCTGGGAATCCAGGCAGAGCGCGGAGACCCGGACGGCGACGCCGTCCGCCAGCGGGCCCCCCGTCACGCCGGCCACGCCACGCTCGGGTCCGGGTCGGCGGTCATTCCCGCAGATTAGGGAACGGGGGTGGACGGGCGGCACGGAGCATCGCCCGGAAGGGGCGCGACGCCGCTGCCTAGACTCGGCAGACGTGCCCCGCGCCCCGATGATCGCCCCCAGCCTGCTCTCCGCCGACTTCGCGCGGCTGGCGGAGGAGACGCAGCGGGTGGCCGACGCCGACTGGCTGCACGTCGACGTCATGGATGCCCACTTCGTGCCCAACCTGACCCTGGGCCGCCCCGTCGTGGAGGCGATTCAGGCGGTGAGCCCGATCCCGCTGGACTGCCACCTCATGATCGAGGCGCCGGAGCGCTGGGCCCCCGGCTACGCCGAGCTCGGCGCCCGCAACGTCACCGTCCACGCCGAGGCCTGCACCGGCGACCCCCGCGCCGTCGCCCGGGACCTGCGGGCCGCCGGCGCCCTCGCGGGCCTGGCGATCAAGCCCGGCACCCCGCTGGAGGACTACGTCGAGATCCTCCGCGACTTCGACACCCTGCTCGTCATGACCGTGGAGCCGGGCTTCGGCGGTCAGGCGTTCATCGCCGAGGTGCTGCCCAAGGTGCGCCGCGCACGCGAGCTGGTCGACGCCGGCCACCTGACGCTGTTCGTCGAGGTGGACGGCGGCATCAACGCCGACACCATCGAGCAGGCCGCGGAGGCGGGCGCCGACGTCTTCGTGGCGGGCTCGGCCGTCTACGGCGCCGCCGATCCGGCCCGCGCCATCGCCGCGCTGCGCGCCCAGGCCGCCGGAGCGCAGGCCGGGTGACCGCGCCCTGGGCCGAGCGCATGGCCATGGCGCGCGCCCTCGCGCTGGGGGAGTCGGTGCTCGGCACCACGAGCCCGAACCCTCCGGTCGGCGCCGTGGTCCTGGCCGCCGACGGGACCCCGGTGGGGGAGGGCGCCACCGCGCCGCCCGGCGGCCCGCACGCCGAGGCCGCCGCCCTCGCCGAGGCCGGCGACCGGGCCCGCGGAGGCACCGCCGTCGTCACCCTCGAGCCGTGCGCGCACACCGGCCGGACCGGCCCGTGCACCGACGCGCTGCTGGCGGCCGGGATCGCGCGCGTCGTCGTCGCCGTTCCCGAGCCGACCGCCCTGGCCGGCGGGGGTGCGCAGCGGCTGCGCGACGCCGGGGTCGAGGTCGAGATCGGCATGGAGGGCCCGGCCGCCGAGGCCGGCGCGCTGGCCTCCTGGCTGACCGCCGTGCGCGAGCAGCGGCCCTACGTGGTGTGGAAGGCCGCCGCCACCCTCGACGGCCGGGTCGCCGCCGCCGACGGCTCCAGCCGCTGGATCACCGGCGACGCGGCGCGGGAGGCCGTGCACCGGCTGCGGGCCACCTGCGACGCCGTCGTCGTCGGCTCCGGGACGGCCCTGACCGACGATCCGCAGCTCACCGTGCGGCGTCCCGACGGGAGCACCGCGGACCGCCGTCCGCTGCGGGTCGTCGTCGACCGGCGCGGCCGGCTCCCCGCCACCGCCCGCGTGCACGACGACGCCGCGCCCACCCTGGTCAGCGCCGCGCCCACGCCCGCCGGGCTGCTGGCCGAGCTCTACGACCGCGACGTGCGCCGGCTGCTGCTGGAGGGCGGGCCGACGCTGGCCGCGGCCTTCCTCCGCGAGGAGCTGGTGGACGAGGTCGTGCTGCACCTGGCCCCGAAGCTGCTCGGCGCCGGCGCCCCGCTCGTGGGGGACCTGGGAATCGGCGCGATCTCCGCGGCGCTGTCCCTCACGGTGGTCGACGTCGCCCGCGTGGGTGCCGACGTCGAGATGCGGCTGCGCCCCGCCCTGCGGGGAGACCGATCGGACCGGGACGAGAGGATCTGACCGTGTTCACCGGGATCGTCGAGGAGATCGGCACGCTCGTCGCGCGCACCGAGCAGGCGGATTCCGCCGAGCTCGCCATCCGCGCCGCCACCGTGCTCGGCGGCGTCGCCCTCGGCGACTCGATCGCGGTCAACGGCGTCTGCCTGACGGTCACCGGTGTCGAGCCGGGCCCCGACGGCACGGGCGTCTGGAGCACCGACGTCATGGCCGAGACCCTGCGCCGCAGCAGCCTCGGCGGCCTGGGCGCGGGCGACCCGGTGAACCTCGAGCGGGCGGTCACCCTGCAGACCCGGCTCGGCGGGCACCTGGTCCAGGGTCACGTCGACGGCGTCGGCACGGTTCTCACCCGCACCCCCGGCGAGCGCTGGGAGGTCGTGCGCCTGGCCCTGCCTCCGGCGCTGGCCCCCTACCTGGTGGAGAAGGGCTCGATCACCGTCGACGGCGTCTCGCTCACCGTGAGCGCGGTCAGCGCCGTCGACGACCCCGAGCCCTGGTTCGAGGTCAGCCTCATCCCCACCACCCTGCGCGAGACGACACTGGGTACCCGCCAGCCCGGCAACCCGGTCAACCTGGAGGTCGACGTGGTCGCCAAGTACGTGGAGCGACTGCTGGAGGCGCGGCGATGAGCGGCGAGCCGCGGGTGCGCCTGGACGGCATCGAGGACGCCATCGCCGCCGTCAAGGCCGGCCGCGGGGTCGTCGTCGTCGACGACGAGGACCGCGAGAACGAGGGCGACCTGATCTTCGCCGCGGAGCACGCGACGCCGGAGCTGGTCGCCTTCATGGTCCGCTACACCTCCGGCTACGTCTGCGTGGCAGTGAGCGAGGGAGACGCTGACCGGCTCGAGCTGCCGCCGATGTACCGGGTCAACCAGGACCGGCACGGCACGGCCTACGCCGTCACCGTGGATGCCCGGGAGGGCGTGAGCACCGGCATCTCCGCCGCCGACCGCGCGCACACCATCCGGCTGCTGGCCGATCCGGCCACCGCGCCCACCCAGCTCTCCCGCCCGGGACACGTCGTCCCGCTGCGGGCCAAGGAGGGCGGCGTGCTGCGCCGCCCGGGCCACACCGAGGCCGCCGTCGACCTCGCCGTGCTGGCCGGGCTGCGGCCGGCCGGGGTGCTGTGCGAGCTGGTCAGCGAGGAGGAGCCGACGCGGATGGCGCGCGCCGGCGAGCTGCGCGCCTTCGCCGATGCCCACGGCCTGGTCATGGTGTCGATCGCCGATCTCATCGCCTACCGCAAGCGCTTCGACAAGCTCGTGGAGCGGGTCGCCGAGGCCGTCGTCCCGCTGCCGCCGGGCACGTTCACCGCGGTCGGCTACCAGAGCTCCTACGACGAGCGCGAGCACGTCGCCTTCGTCATGGGCGACATCGGCGACGGCCGCGACGTGCTGGTGCGCGTCCACTCCGAGTGCCTCACCGGCGACGTGTTCGGCTCGCTGCGCTGCGACTGCGGTCCGCAGCTGCAGGCCGCTCTCACGGCGGTGGCCGACGAGGGCCGCGGCGTCGTCCTCTACATCCGGGGACACGAGGGCCGCGGCATCGGCCTGCTGCACAAGCTGCAGGCCTATCAGCTGCAGGACCTCGGCGCCGACACCGTGGACGCCAACCTCGACCTGGGGCTGCCCGCGGACGCCCGCGACTACGGCACCGGCGCGCAGATCCTCGTCGACCTGGGGGTCCGCACCATGCGCCTGCTGACGAACAACCCGGCCAAGCGCGCGGGCCTGGAGGGCTACGGCCTGCAGGTGGTCGGCCGGGTCGCGCTGCCCAGCCACGTCACCGCCGAGAACCTGTCCTACCTGCGCACCAAGCGGGACCGCATGGGGCACCTGCTCGACATCCTCGAGCCCGAGACCGAGTCCGGGCCCGACGACGTCCCGACCGTGCCGGGCACCGGCGTGCCGCTGGGCCGGACGGAGCAGGTCCTGTGAGTGGATCGGGAGCACCGACCGCGGAGCCGGTCGACGCCGCCGGACTGTCGCTGGGCATCGTCGCCACGACCTGGCACGCGGAGATCACGGCCGCCCTCCTGGAGCGGTCGGTCGCCGCGGCGACCGCGTGCGGCGTGCCGGACCCGACCGTCGTCCGCGTGCCGGGCGCGGTCGAGCTGCCGGTGGTGGCCCAGGCGCTCGCCGAGCGGCACGACGCCGTCGTCGCCCTCGGCGTGGTGATCCGCGGCGGCACCCCCCACTTCGAGTACGTGTGCGACGCCGTGACCGCGGGGCTGACCCGGGTGGCGCTGGACGCGGGCCGGCCCGTCGGCAACGGCGTCCTCACCTGCGACACCGAGCAGCAGGCCCTCGATCGGTCGGGGCTGCCCGGCTCGACCGAGGACAAGGGCTGGGAGGCCGCCGTCGCGGCGCTGGCCACGGCACTGACCCTGCGCGCGCTGCGCGCACCACAGCGGACCACCGGGTTCGCCGCGAACCCGGGCCTGGGAGGACGAGCGTGAAGACCTTCGACGAGCTGTTCGCCGAGTTGTCGGACAAGGTCGCCACCGGCGACCCGGGCTCCGGCACGGTGACGGCGGTGCGCGACGGCGTCCACGCCGCGGGCAAGAAGGTGGTCGAGGAGGCCGCCGAGTCGTGGATGGCCGCCGAGCACGAGGACGAGGCGCGGACGGCGGAGGAGATCAGCCAGCTCCTCTATCGGGTGCAGGTGCTCATGCTGGCGCGGGGTCTCAGCCTGGCCGACGTCTACGCTCACCTCTGAGGAAGGACCTCGTCCCTCCCCACGACGCGCTCCGCACGCCGCGGGCCCCTGGGACGAGGCCGCTCCGGACTCGTCCACCACGTCTGCTGAAGGAGCCGCACGAGTGCTGCGCATCGCCGTGCCCAACAAGGGCGTCCTGAGCGAGCCGGCCGCCGAGATGCTCGCCGAGAGCGGCTACCGCCAGCGGCGCAGCACGAAGGACCTCGCGGTCTACGACCCCGACAGCGACACCGAGTTCTTCTACCTCCGCCCGCGGGACATCGCGGTCTACGTCGCCGCAGGCACCCTCGACGTCGGCATCACCGGCCGCGACATGCTGCTGGAGACCGGGTCCGACCACGGCGAGGGCGCCCCGGCGATCGAGGTCATGCCCCTGGGCTTCGGTCGCTCCTCGTTCCGGTTCGCCTCGCCGGTGGAGTCCGGCATCGAGACGGTCGACCAGCTCGCCGGCAAGCGCATCGCCACCGCGTACCCGGTCCTGCTGCAGCGGTTCCTCGACGACCGCGGGATCAAGGCCGGGGTGGTCAAGCTCGACGGCGCGGTGGAGACCGCCTGCCGCCTGGGCGTGGCCGATGCCGTGTGCGACGTCGTGGAGACCGGCACCACGCTGCGGGCCGCGGGCCTGCACATCATCGGCGACCCGGTGCTCAGCAGCGAGGCGATCCTGATCGGCCGCGAGGGCGCCGAGGAGATCCCGGCCGTCGCGCAGCTGCGGCGCCGGCTGCGCGGCGTGCTCGTCGCCCGCCAGTACGTGCTCCTGGACTACGACTGCCCCAACGAGCTGCTCGGGCGGGCCACGGCGATCACGCCCGGGCTCGAGGGCCCGACGGTGAGCCCGCTGCAGACCGCGGGCTGGTCGGCGGTGCGCGCGATGGTCCGCCAGACCGAGACCAACCGGCTCATGGACGAGCTGTGGGAGCTCGGGGCGCGCGCCATCCTGGTCACGAGCATCCACGCCTGCCGGATCTGAGGGCGGTCCGGCTCCGGGGGTCGGCGTCCCGGTCCTGGCCGGCAGCGTCGGCCCGGCGCCGGCCGTTGCGGTTCCCCGGACGGCCGGCCGAGGGCCTACGCCCCGCGGGGTGCGGTCAGCGCGGGCGGGTGGTGCGGTCGACCAGGTCGATCGCGGTGGACAGCCCGAGCGCGAGGGCCCGGCCGCTGGTGGAGCCGGTCGCGAGGAGGCCGGCGATCGCCGGACCCAGCGGCCGCTCGCCGACCAGGCCCTGCAGGACGGCGGCGTACTCGCCGCTGACCCGCCCGGCCATCGCGTGCCGGAGCAGCGCCCGGGAGAGCTCGGTGGTGCGCCCGGCGGTGAGGGCGTAGACGCCGCCGGCGAACCGGTCCGCGGCCGGGTGACCCAGCAGGACCAGGCCGGCCATCGTTCCGGCCATGACGTCGTCGCCGGCCGGGGTCAGCCCCGGGCCCAGGCCGACCAGCCGCGTGGCGGTGCGCAGCGCGGCGTCCAGGTCGGCGCGGCGGACCGCGCCGCGGAGCGCGGCCAACGGACCGCCCGGGCCCCCGGGCAGCCCCGGCAGGTTGAAGGCGCTGTGCGGACCGTCGCCGTACAGCGCGGTGCGCAGCTGCCGGACGCCCTCGGGCAGCAGCGCCGGGCGCGGACTCGGCAGCTTCGGGCGCGGGTCCCACCACGCCGCGGCGCTGACCGCGAGGTCCCCGACGACGATGCGGCCGCCCCCGACCTCGGCCGGAGCGCCGGCGGGCAGCGCGACCAGCGGCCGGCCGTTGCTCGGCCGGAAGAGGACGCAGCCCAGCGGCAGCCGGGCGGAGTCACTGGTGAGGACGCCGACGACCTCGGGGCCGCGCTCGGTGGCGACCTGCAGGTAGACGGCTGCCGGGAGGGTCGTGAGGACCCGGGCCGGCCGGACGGGGCCGCGCAGGAGCTCCGCGACGCCCGTGCTCGCGGATGCGGGGACGGCGCTGGCGGCGCGGGACGCGGCGGCGGTGCGGGCGGTCGCCTGCGCGGACTCGCGGGGCAGCGGGATGGTCGGTACACCGGCGCGTGCGGCCTGGCCCCGAGCGTTCGGGGAACCGGCGGCGCGCCGCGGGATGTCGTCGATGGTGCGCATCGGAGGCCCTTCTCCGTGGTGGCGGTGAGGGCCCCCCCTGACCGGTGCCCCCGTCCGGACCCGTCCACCCGTCGGGGGTCGGGGCGTCCGTGACGTGGTCGCCACCTACCATCCAGCGGGCGGAGTGGATCCGGACTACGAAAGTATTCGGCGCGTCGCGGGCCGAAATATGGCGGAAGTCGCCAAGAATGGAGCGTGCGACACGGGGACTCCTGACAGACTGGCCCCAATACTGTAGCGACCACAGGAACTATGCGGTGCTGAACGCTCACGCGCTGTTACGACTCGCAGAAGAGGGACACGCCCGGTGACGACAGGTTCTCGGACCGTCAGCGAAGCGATCGGGCCTACCCGGCCCCCGGCAGAGTCAAACATCGCTGTTTCGCGCCGTCGGAGGCAGCCCCGGTGACCGAGGTCAGACCCCAGCACGCCAGCTGGCAGGAGCGCTCCGGGCTCACCCTCGAGGAGGCGCTCGAACTGCCCGCACTGGTCGGCACCGAGCTCGTCGCCGGCGACGGCGGACGGCAGCGGCTCGTCCGGCACATGGTCGTCGACGACCCGTCCGACCCCCTGTCGGTGGCCGGCCCCGACGTCCTCGTCGTACTGGGCGCCCGGCTGCCCGCCGCGGACGCCGTCAACTGCCGCGCCCTGGTCGAGCGCCTGGTGTCCATGGGCACGGCGGGCCTGGCCTACCGGCGCACCGAGGGGCCGGCCCCCGTGCCGCCCGAGGTGCTGGCCGAGGCCGACCGGCGGGACTTCCCGGTGCTGGCGGTGCCGGCGACCGCGCGCATGGACGAGGTCGTGTCCGACGTGCTGGGCGCCGTCGTCGCCAAGCAGGGCGAGGCCCTGGCCCTGTCGCTGCGGATGCACGACCAGTTCATCGACGTGGCGCTGAGCGGCGGCGGCCTGGCCGAGGTCACCGACCAGCTGGCCAACTACCTGGAGGGCGCCGCCGTCCTGGGCCTGGGCCCGGACCGCGAGGTCGTCACCAGCGCGGGGCCGAGCGGGGACGTCACCGAGATCAGCGACTGGCTCTGGCTGCTGGACGCCGCGGCCGACGACCTGATGGCCGAGATGGCCCCCGCCCGGCGGATCTCCGGCCAGCGCGCCGTGCAGGCCGTGGTCACCCCGGCCGAGGTGCTGGCCGGCGCCGACCTCTCGCCCGCCGACGGCATCCTGCTCGTCCCGGGCCACCACCAGCTGCCCGGCGGGGTGGGGGAGTACGCCGTCGCGCCGATCGTCGCCGGTGACCAGCGGCAGGGCTGGCTCGTCGCCGTCCACCGCACCGGGCCCCTGCTGTGGGGCGCCGGTGGCGTGCTGGAGCGCGCGGCCGTCGTCGCCGCGCTGTCGGTCATCCGCCAGCAGGCGGTCCACTCGGTCGAGCTGCGCTTCCAGGGCGATCTCGTGCGGCGGCTGGTGGCCGGGTCGCTGCGGCACACCGAGCGGGTGCTGGCCCAGACGCGGTCGTTCGGCTGGCGGCTGGACGGGCCCGTCGTCGTCCTCGTGACGGCGACCGAGACCGCCGCCGACCCGGCGGCCGATCCCACCCGCGCGCTGGACGTCCTCGACCGGCTCGCCGACGGCTGGCGCTCGGCGCTGGAGGGCGAGGTGGCCGGCGCGGCCGTCGCCGGCCTGTCGACCGAGATCGTCACGGTCCTGCCGCTGGACGGTCGCAGCCCGGAGGAGATCAGCTCCCTCGTCGCCGCGGTGACCTCGCGGGTCAACGCCCGGGTGCGGCGGGTGGGCCGCGTGCTCGCCACCGGCATCGGCCGCCCCGCGGGCTCGCTGTCGGCGCTCGGCGAGGCCTACCAGCAGGCGCAGCGGGCGCTCAGCGTCGGCCAGGAGATCCACGGTCCCGCCACCGTCACGCACTTCGACCAGCTCGGCGTCTTCCGGTTGCTGTCGCTCATCCCCGACAGCACGGAGCTGCGCTCCTACGTCGACGAGGTGCTCGGCTCCCTCGCCGACGCGGCCGATCCCGACTCCGCCGACCTGCGCGAGACGCTGCGGGTGCTGCTGGAGACCAACCTCAACGTCGCCGAGTCCGCCCGCCGGCTGCACTTCCACTACAACACGATGCGGTACCGCATCGGCAAGCTGGAGCGGCTCCTCGGCCCGTTCACCACCGACCCGACGCTGCGGCTGAACCTGCTGCTCGCCCTCCACGCGGCCCGCATGCGCGGGCTGGACCAGCCGCACCGCCCGCCGGTGGACGCCGGCCTGCTGCCCCCCGACGACGGCCTCGACCCGCTGATCTGACGCGGGAGCCGCCCCCGCCGGATGCGACCGGGTCCCCGCGGCGGGGGCGTCGGCCCCGGGGCCCCGGGCGGGCTAGTCGCGGAAGACCTCGATGGTGGCGCCCATCTCCACCAGCCGCTCGTACAGGTGCTCGTAGCCGCGGGCGATGATGTCGACGTTGCGCAGCACCGAGGTGCCCTTGGCCGCGAGCATCCCCAGCAGCAGGCAGACCGCCGGCCGCAGCGCCGGCGGGCAGACGACCTCCGCGGCGCGCCAGCGGGTGGGCCCGGTGACGAGCACCCGGTGCGGGTCGAGCAGCCGGACGTCGGCGCCCAGGCGGGTGAGGTCGGACAGGTGGATGGCCCGGTTGTCGTAGACCCAGTCGTGGATGAGCGTCGAGCCGGTCGCGGCGGCGGCGATCACCGCGAAGAAGGGCAGGTGGTCGATGTTGAGGCCCGGGAACGGCATCGGGTGGACCTTGTCGATCGGCGCCCGCAGGTCCGAGGGCTCGAGGGTGATGTCGGCCAGCCGGGTGTGGCCGTTCGCGGCCCGGTACTCCGGCGACAGCGAGTAGCGCAGCCCCATCTCGGTGAGGACGGCGAGCTCGATCTCGAGGAACTCGATCGGCGCGCGGCACACGGTCAGCTCCGAGCGCGTGACGATGCCCGCGGTGAGCAGGCTCATCGCCTCCACCGGGTCCTCGCTGATCGTGTAGTCCACGTCGGCGTCGAGCACCGGCCGGCCGCGCACCACCAGCGTCGTCGTCCCGAGGCCCTCGATGTCCACGCCGAGCAGCTGCAGGTACAGGACCAGGTCCTGGACCATGTAGTTGGAGCTGGCGTTGCGGATGGTCGTCGTGCCGTCGGTGCGCGCGGCGGCCAGCAGCGCGTTCTCGGTGACGGTGTCGCCGCGCTCGGTCAGCACGATGGTGCGGTCGGCGGTGGTGGGGGGCGACACGCTGGCCCGGTACTCCCCGGCGTGCGCCTCGACCTCGAGGCCGAAGCGGCGCAGCGCGATCATGTGCGGTTCGACGGTGCGGGTGCCCAGGTCGCAGCCCCCGGCGTAGGGCAGCCGGAAGCTGTCGGCGCGGTGCAGCAGCGGGCCGAGGAACATGATGATGCTGCGGGTCCGGCGGGCGGCGTCGGCGTCGATGCCGGCCAGGTCGAGTGAGTCGGGGACGACCAGGGTGAGGTCGTGGCCGGCGGTGTTCCAGACGGCCGAGACGCCGATGGAGCGCAGCACGTCGAGGATCCGCTCGACCTCGACGATGCGGGCCACGTTGCGCAGCGTGGTGCGGCCGCGGTTGAGCAGCGCGGCGCACAGCAGGGCGACGGCGGCGTTCTTCGACGACTTCACGGTGACGCTGCCCTGCAGCGGCGTCCCGCCGGTGACGCGCAGGTGGGTGGGGCCGGCCGGGCCGAGGGTGATCAGCTCGCTGTCGAGGGCCTGGGAGAGCCGGTCCAGCAGGTCGAGGGTGAGGTTCTGCCCGCCCTGCTCGATGCGGGCGACGGCGCTCTGGCTGGTGCCCAGCCGCTCGGCCAGCTGGGCCTGGGTGAGGCCCCGGTGCCGGCGGGCGTCGCGGACGAGGGCGCCCACGCGCTGCATGGCGGTTCCCTCGGTTTCCGGCTGGGGGGTGTCGGCTGGCTCGAGGGGCAGGGGGGTCACCGTCACGATGGGCCACGCTATCTCGCATGTGAGATAGGCCTGCGACACCACGCCGCTGTCGCGGACGGACCGGTCCGGCCAGAATGGTCCCCGTGGACCTCCTCGTCACCGGCGCGTCCGGGCGGCTCGGCCCCTCGCTCGTGCAGGCCCTGCACCGCGACGGCGACCGGCTGCGGCAGCTGTCGCGCCGGGGCACGGGCCCCGACGCCGTGCGCGGCGACCTCGCCACCGGCGCCGACCTGCCGGCGGCCCTGGCCGGGGCGGAGGTCGTGGTGCACGCGGCCTCCGATCCCCGCAACGCATGGGCGGTGGACGTCGCCGGGACGCGGCGGCTGGTGCAGTCCGTCGACCGCGGCCGGCTCCAGCACCTCGTGTACGTGTCGATCGTCGGCGTCGACCGGATCCCGTGGTCCTACTACCGGGCCAAGTACGCCACCGAGCAGGTCCTGCTGGCCTCCGGTCTGCCGGTGACGATCGTGCGGGTCACCCAGTTCCACGGCTTCGTCGACGAGTTGCTCGCCACCGCCCGCAAGGGGCCGGTGCTACCGGTGCCGATGGGCTGGCGGGTGCAACCGGTCGACGTGGCCGACGCCGCCCGGTACCTGGCCGGGGTGGCCCGGCAGGCGCCGAGCGGCGCGATCGTGGACTTCGGCGGCCCGGAGGAACTGGCGGTCGCCGACCTCGCGCGGATGTGGGCCGCGGCGCGGGAGCCGGGTGCCCACGTGGTGTCCACGCCGTTCCCCGGCCGGCTCAGCAGCGCCCTCCGGGACGGCGCGGCGCTCCCCATCGGCGGCGAGCGCGGACAGCGCAGCTACGCCGACCACCTGGCGGCCTGACCTCGCGTCGGCCCGGTCCAGGCGCTCGTCCCGAGCCGAGGTCGGCGGTCTCCTAGAGGTAGGCGCGGGGGTCGACGGCCGGGGGCAGCTCGCCGGGCACGATCCGCCGTCCGGAGATCTCCTGGGGGATGAGCCGGAGCCAGTGGCCGTGCTCCCCGGGCGCCCAGGGCTCCACCCCGGTCGCGTGCGTGCGGGCCACGAGGTCGGCGCGGTGCTCCTCGCCGACCTCCTCGGCCAGCGCACGGACCAGGACGCTCCAGCCGCTGCGGGTGCGCCGGTCGATTTCGTCCACCTCGAACGCGACGTTGGCGTGCTGCGCCGCGGTGAGCTTGCTGCCCGGCTGGGTCCGGATGACGATCGTCGTCCCGTCCATGGCGTAGTTGACGGGGACGATGATCGGGAAGTGCTCGGCGTTGACCCCCAGCCGGCCGATCTCCTGCGTGGCCAGCAGCCGGTGGCACTCGTCGGCGGGGATGACGTGCATGGTGGCGGCGGACTCGTCGGCGCTCATGGGGCCATCCTGGGTCAGGTGTCGTCGCGGCGGCGAGGGGTGGCCCACGGGTCGTCGGGATCGAAGTCGTCGTCGGCGTCCCGGGCGGGCTCGGGGTCGCGGCCGCCCCGGCCCTCGGCGCGGGCGGCGGCCGCCTCCAGCGCCGCGTCGCGCTCCTCGGCCATGCGGGCCCGCTCCGCGCGCTCCTGCTCCTTGCGGGCGCGCCGGTCCGGCTCGCCGTCGGCGGGCGCGGGACGGCGGGCCAGCAGGACCAGCCCGACCGCGGCCAGGGCCAGCCCGACGGGCAGCGGGTAGGCCGCCGCCCGCTCCGTGCCGCCCTCGCCGAGATAGCCGGTGACGGCGGCCAGGTAGAAGACGGTCATCGCGGTGGCGACGAGCCCGAGGAGGACCAGGATCGTGCCCAGCGCCTCGGACCGGTGCCGGACGGCGTAGGCCAGCCCGATCAGCCCGAGACCGCCGCCGACCAGGTAGAGGAACGCGCCGAGCTCGTGCCAGGTCTCGCCGTCCCCGAGCGGCACCGTCCCGACGACGATCACGCCGAGAGCGGCCGCCGAGAGCATCGCGGTGACCACCGAGGTGCCCCGGCCGCTCAGCGCCGGCCGCAGCAGCAGCAGGCCGCCGGCGATCAGCAGCCCCTGCGCGACGAACGAGACGTTCATCGCCACCTGGGCGGGGGAGGTGGAGGCACCCAGCAGGCTGATCGTGAGGTCGGTGCGGGAGTAGCCGTCGTAGCGGGCCGCGGCCACGGCCTCGACGACGAAGAACTGCAGGGTCAGCAGCCAGAGGAGGGCGCCCAGGCGGAGCCGCACGGAGGTCACGCCCGCCATCGTCCCAGCCCCTCCTGGGAGGCCGGGGGCGATCCGGGGGGAGGACCATGGGCGGGTGCCCTCGCCCGCGTCCGCTCCCCGGCCGCGGGCGGCGCCGGAGGCCTCCGCGGACGGCGCGCCGCTGGGCCACCGAGCGGGGTCGCCGGAACTGCGCCGCGCCTCGCTCGCGGTCTTCCTGGCCGGGCTGGCGGTCTTCGCGATGCTCTACGAGCCGCAGGTGCTGCTGCCCGAGCTGACCCGGGCGTTCGGGGTGAGCCCCGGGGCGGCCACGCTGGCCGTGTCGGTGGCGACGGCGGGGCTGGCCCTGGGCCTGCTCGTGCTGGGCCCGGTCTCCGACCGGCGGGGGCGCACGGTCATCCTCCGGGCGAGCCTGGTCTCCTCGGTGGTGCTGGCGGCGCTGCTGGCCGTCGTCCCGAGCTGGGAGCTGCTGCTGGTCGTCCGGGCGCTGCAGGGCTTCGCGCTGGCCGGGCTGCCCGCCGTCGGCGTGGCCTACCTGCGCGAGGAGCTGCATCCGTCGGTGTCGGCGCGGGCGATCGGGCTGTTCATCGGCGGCACGGCCATCGGTGGGCTGTCGGGGCGGGTGCTCGGCGGCTTCCTCGCCGACGCGGGCGGGTGGCGGGCGACCATGGGTGGCATCGCCGCGCTGGCGGCGGTGTGCGCCGTCGCGGTGTGGGTGCTGCTGCCGCCCTCGCGCCGGTTCCGGCCGGTGCCGCGGACCGGCCGGCTGGTCCGGCAACTGGCGGCGGCGTTCACCGATCCGGTGCTGCTCGGCCTGTACGCGGTGGCCGCGCTGCTGATGGGTGGCTTCGTGGCCGTCTACAACGCGGCGACCTTCCGGCTGGAGGCCCCGCCGTACGCGCTCGCGCCGTCCGTGGCCGGCCTCGTCTTCCTGGCCTACCTGCTGGGCTCGGTCAGCTCCCCGGTGGCCGGCGCGCTGGCCGCCCGGTGGACCCCGCGGCGCGTCGTGCCGGCGGCCGCGGTGGTCATGCTCGGCGGGGTGCTGCTCACGCTGGCGGCGCCGCTCGCGCTGTTCGTCCTCGGGCTGTGCGTGCTGACGACGGGGTTCTTCGCCGCGCACGGGGTGGCCAGCTCCTGGGTGGCCGCGCGGGCTGCCTACGGCGAGCGGGCGGTCGGGCAGGCCGCGTCCCTGTACTCGTTCTGGTACTACGTCGGGTCGTCCGTGGGCGGGACGGTCGCCGGACGCGCGTGGGCCACCGGGGGCTGGCCCGCCGTCGTCTGGCTGGCCGGCGGGACGAGCGCGGCCGCGGTGGTGCTCACCGCCGTCCTCGGGCGTACCCGGGCGCTCGCCCCGCCGGACCGCAGCTAGTCCGTCGCCGGATGCGACTGGTCGCCGGTGGGGGCGGCGTCGTCGGAGCCGACCGCCCGGCGCTCCTGCTCCGTGCGGTGCTGCAGCGCGTCGTCGTCGGGACGGTCGTAGCCGCCGGCGTGCTGGCTGCGGTCGCGCGGCGCCGACTCCTGCGGGTCGATGACGTCGTCGAGCGTCGGCTCGTCCGGGGTGCTCATCGCGGTCCTCCGCTTCCTCTTCGGATGTGTCCGTCCCGGGCATAGCCCGGCGCCACCCGCCGTAACCACCCCGGCGGGGCGGGGCGGGGCGGCTCAGCGCTGCTCGAGCGAGGCGGCGGGCAGCCACGCCTCCATCAGCACCGACCCGGCCCGGCCGGCCACGGTGAACGCCACCCGGCCGTGCCACCCCTCGTCCGTCTGTCGCCACTCCACCAGGAGCCCGGGCCAGACCCCCGGCGCGCCGGGCGGGTCGTGCACCCAGCAGTGCCGCCCCCGCCCGTCGGCGCGGCGCACCACCGGCGGTGGGGGCGGGAGGTCGCGGACGTCGGGCGGGGGTGCGGGCGCCGCCGGCTGGTCGGCGTGCCCGGCCTGCGCGGGTGCCGCCCGGGGGAAAGGGGCGTCCCAGTCCTCGTCCGGCGCGGGGACGCCCGACCGGGCCGCGCGCTCGCTCAGGGAGCGCCCGGACCGCCCCCGCTGCATGCCACCCGCCACGGAGGAAGTCTGGCACGACCATCGAACACATGTTCGCCCGACACGGCGGACCAGGGTCGTCGTGCTCTGCGTCCTCCCGTACGCAGAGCACGGACAAGCCGGAGCCGGGAAGGAGGCGAGGGACGGCTTCCCGGCCGGCAGAGCGTCGTCCCCGGCTCAGCCGGCGGCGGGCCCGCCCCCGCGGACGCCATCGGCCAGCGTCCGCGCGACCTCTCGCAGCAGCTCGTGCTGCGGAAGGTCCTCCACGGGCACCGGGAGCGGCAGCGACCAGTTGGGCCGGCCGGTCGTCCCGGGCATGTTGGGCCGGCGCTCGTCGGCGACGGCGTCCTCCAGCGTGGCCGACAGCAGCAGCGACGGCGCGGTCGCCAGCGCCTCGTGCGCCCGCCGCACCGCCGTCCCCGATCCCGCCTTCTTCGGCGCGCCCGTCAGCCGGCCCAGCAGCTCGGTCCGGCCCCGCTCGAGCTCCGCGTCGGTGCCGGTGCCCTGCTCCCGCTGCTCGGCGAGGTCGGCGCCGCTCCACAGGCCCGCGACGGTCGGCAGGTCGTGGGTGGTGACGGCGGCCATCGCCTCGGCCGGCCACGCGGCGGGCGCGTCGTCCTCGAACCAGAGCAGCCGGTAGCTCAGCACCCCGTGCTCGGCCATCGCCTCGCGGACGCCCTCCTCGACGGTGCCGAGGTCCTCGCCGACGACCAGCGCCCGCGCGCGGGCGCTCTCCAGCGCGACGATGCCGAGCAGGTCCTCGGCCGGGTAGCGGACGTAGGCGCCGTCGGCGGCGGTGCCACCCGCCGGCACCCACCACAGCCGGAACAGGCCCATCACGTGGTCGATGCGCAGCCCCCCGGCCCCGGCGATCGTGGCGCGGATGGACTCGACGAACGGCTCGTAGCCGGTCAGCCGCAGCCGCCACGGCACCAGTGGCGGGGAGCCCCAGTCCTGCCCCTGGCCGTTGAACGCGTCCGGCGGCGCGCCGACGTTCACGCCCCGGGCGAGCACGCCCTGCCACGTCCAGGCGTCGGCGCCGCCGCCGTCGACGCCGATGGGCAGGTCCTGGATCACGGTCATGCCCTCGGTGGCCCGCTCCAGCTGCAGCTGCAGGGCCCACTGCAGCCAGGCGTGGAAGGCGACGTCGCGCTCGTGCTCGGCGACGAACCGGCCGACGTCCTCGCTGCGCGGGTCCTGCAGCGGCTCGGGCCAGGCGCGCCAGTCCGGGCCGTGCCGGTCGGCGAGCGCGCACCAGGTCGCCCAGTCCTGCAGCTTCTGCCCCTGGTGCCACCACCAGTCGGGAAAGGCCGGGTCGTCGCGGCCGGTGGTGTCGAACACCCGGCGGAGGACCTCGCGCTTGCGGGCCCAGACCGCGTCGCGGTCGATCAGCTCGCCATCGGACAGCGCCCGGCCGGCGTCCTCGTCCACCTCGACGGCGGACGCGCCGGGGACCTCGGACACCCGCAGGTAGATCGGGTTGCGGAAGCGGCGGGTGGCCGGCAGGTAGGGGCTGGCCTCCTGCCGCGGGGTCGGGGCGACGGCGTGCAGCGGGTTGACGAGCACGAACCCGGCCCCCTGCGCGGCGGCCATCTCCCGGACGGCGCGCAGGTCGGCGAGGTCGCCGATGCCCCAGCTGTCCCGGCCGCGGGTGGCGTACAGCTGCACCGCCCAGCCCCACGACCGCTCCGGAAGCCAGCACCGCCCGGGCGTCACGATCAGCCGCCGCCGGTGCCCGCCCGGCGCCTGCAGCCAGTGGTAGCCCAGTGGGAAGTCGTCGTCGAGCTCGCCGTCGACGTGCCGGGTCGAGCCGTCCTCCAGGGTCACCTCGGCCTCGTCCACCTCGAGGGCGTCGCCGGGCAGGGCCACGATCGGCGCGCGGTCCTCCAGGTCGGCCGGCGGCCTGCCGATCACCTCCCGCAGCCGGTCGATGGTGGCCTGGTCGACCTCGTGCTCCTCGTCGAAGGCATCGAGCCACGTGGCGTCGATGCCCCACTCGTCGGTCGTCGGGGTGCGCGTCACCCCCTGATACTCCCCACCGCTCCCGGTGCCCGCAGTGCAAGCCGGCAGTGGCGCCGCTCTCGATCGCCGCTCAGCGCGGGGGGCGGGCCCGGGGGGTGGCCCGGGTGGTGGGGGCGGCCGCGGCGGGGTCCTCCGGCCAGGGATGGCGGGGATAGCGGCCGCGGAGCTCGCTGCGCACGGCGGGATAGCCGGTGACCCAGAACCCGGCGAGGTCCGTCGTGGTGGCGACGACCCGGCGGGCGGGGGAGAGCAGTTGCAGCCGCAGCGGTCGCCCGGCCACCAGCGGCGTCCGCGCCCAGCCGAACACCTCCTGCACCCGCACGGACAGGGTGGGGACGGCCGGATCGGTGTAGTCGACGCGGATGCGGGAGCCGGTGGGCACCGTCACGGAGTCGGGCACGACGGCGTCGAGGTCGCCGGCTACCTGCCAGGGCACCAGCGCCCGCAGCGCCGCGGCGACGTCGACGCGGGCAAGGTCGGCGCGGCTGCGGGCGGCGGAGACGTCGATCGCGGCGAGCAGGTCACCGTCGCCGACGGCGGGCCACGGCGCCCCGAGCCCGGCGTGCGCCGCGGCCAGCCGGTCGCGCAGCCGGAGCGCCGCCGGCGTCCAGGCCAGCACGCCGAGGCCCTCGGCGCGCAGTCCCTCGGCGACCGCGGCCGTCACGGCGGCGGGATCGGGATCGGGCAGCGGCCGCTCGGCCAGCACGATCGCGCCCAGCCGCTCGACCCGCGCGCCGTGCACCGTGCCGTCGCGCCACGACACCTCGTCGAGCTCGGCGTGCAGCGGACCGCCGGCCTCCAGCGCGGTCGCCTCGTCGATCGCGACCGCCGCCCGCACCCGCGCGTCCCGGCGTCCCGGGGAGCGGTCGGCCACGGCGACGGCCAGCCACGGCGCCCCGGTCAGCGCCGTGCCGGGGGCCAGTTCGGCGCCGGTGCCGGCGGTCATCAGGTAGGTCGTGGTGCTGCCCGGCCGCCGCCGCGCCAGCCGCTCGGGATGGGCCAGGCCGACGACGAGCCCGGCCACCGTGTCGTCGGGCAGGGGCTCTCCGGGCGAGCGCGGCGGGGTGCCGTCGCCGACCGAGCGCTCCAGGCGGGCGACCTCGTCCCGCCAGCGCACGGTCGCGCCCCGGTCGGTCCCCGACCGCAGCCCCCGCCAGGTCGCGACCAGGTCGTCGCCCCGCGGGGAGAGGTCCGCGGACAGCAGCGCGACCACCTCGGCCGCGCGGCGACGGCCCACCAGCGGAGCGCCGTCGAGCAGCGCGCGGGCCAGCCGCGGGTGCACCCCGACGGCGGTCAGGGCGCGCCCGCGGGGGGTCGCCCGGCCGTCGTCGTCCACGGCGCCGAGGCTGCGCAGCGTCCGCCCGGCGACCAGCAGGGCCGCGGCCGGGGGCGGGTCGAGCAGGGCGAGGCCCGCGCCGCCGGGCGCACCCCAGACCGCCAGTTCCAGGGCGAAAGCGGTGAGGTCGGCGACGGCGACCTCCGGCTCGTCGTGCGCAGGGAGTCGGTCGTGCTCGGCGGCGGTCCAGCAGCGGTAGACGGCACCGGGGCCCTCCCGGCCGGCCCGGCCGGCGCGCTGGGTGACCGACGCGCGGGAGGCCCGCACGGTGACCAGCGCCCCGAGGCCCCGCGCCAGGTCGGCCCGGGGCCCGCGGGCGAGCCCGGCGTCGACGACGACCCGGACGCCGGGCACGGTCAGGCTGCTCTCCGCCAGCGCGGTCGCCAGCACGACGCGGCGGCGGGGACCGGCGCGCAGGGCGGCGTCCTGCGCGGCGGCCGGCAGCCGGCCGTGCAGCGGCAGCACGTCGGCGTCGATCCCGCCCAGCTGCCCGGCCACCGTGCCGATCTCGCCGGCGCCGGGCAGGAACACCAGGACGTCGCCGGACCGCTCGGCCAGCGCCCGGCGGACCGTCGCCGCGACGTGCGCCAGCAGCCGCGGATCGACCCGCAGGCCGTGCGGCGGATCGACCGGACCGGTCGGCGGCGCCCAGACCACGTCGACGTCGTGCACGGCGCCGTGCGCCTCGACGACCGGGGCCGGATCGCCCTCCCCGCCGAGGAGGGCGGCCAGCCGGCCGGCCTGGGCGGTCGCCGACATCGCCAGCAGCCGTAGCTCCGGGCGCAGCGCGCCGCGGACGTCGAGGCCGAAGGCCAGGGCCAGGTCGGTGTCGAGGTGCCGCTCGTGGCACTCGTCCAGGACCACCGCGCCCACCCCGGGCAGCTCTGGATCGGCCTGGAGGCGGCGGACGAGCAGCCCGGTGGTGACGACCTCGACCCGGGTGGCGGCGCTGCGCCGGCTCTCGCCGCGGACGCTGTAGCCGATCCGACCCCCCACGCGCTCGCCCAGCAGCGCGGCCATGCGGTGGGCGGCGGCGCGGGCGGCCACGCGGCGCGGCTCGGCCACGAGGACGCGCCCGGGGACGTCCCGGGCCAGCGCTAGGGGCACGAGCGTCGTCTTCCCGGTGCCGGGCGGAGCCACCACCACCGCGGTGCCCCGCGCCGACAGCGCGTCGGCCAGCGCCGGCAGCGCGGAGCGGACCGGCAGGTCGGTCCCGGGCGTCCCCGGCGGCGGCAGCACGGGCCCAGTCTCGCCTGCGGGACGACTCCGTCCGCGCTCCGGCGGGTGGACGACCGTGACCCGGGTAGGCAGGGCTGCATGACCGTCATCGGGTTCCACAACTCGCACGAGCAGGTGCACCCGCGCGAGCTGCTGGCCGCCGTCCGACACGCGGAGGACGTCGGCTTCACCGCGGCCATGTGCTCGGACCACCTGACTCCGTGGAACCCGCGGCAGGGGGAGTCCGGCTTCGCCTGGTCGTGGCTCGGCGCCGCGATGGCCACCACGAGCCTGCCGTTCGGCGCGGTCAACGCCCCGGGGCAGCGCTACCACCCGGTGATCGTCGCCCAGGCGATCGCCACCCTCGGCGCGATGTTCCCCGGGCGCTTCTGGGTGGCGCTGGGCAGCGGGGAGGCGATGAACGAGCACGTCACCGGCGACGTCTGGCCCCGCAAGGACCTGCGCGACGCCCGGCTGCGCGAGTGCGTCGACGTCATCCGCGCCCTGCTGGCCGGTGAGGAGGTCAGCCACGACGGGCTGGTCCGCGTCGACCGCGCGAAGATGTACACGCTCGCCGATCCGCAGCCGGCGCTCATCGCCCCCGCGGTCAGCGTCGAGACCGCCCGCCGCGGCGCCGACTGGGCCGACGGGCTGGTCACCATCAACCAGCCGCACGACAAGCTGCGCGAGATGATCGCCGCGTACCGGGACGCCGGCGGCCGCGGCAAGCTCGTCCTCCAGGTGCACGTCTCCTGGGACCCCGACGCCGACCGCGCACTGGCCCTGGCCCACGACCAGTGGCGCAGCAACGTGTTCCCGCCGCCGCTGTGCTGGGACCTGGACAGCCCCGAGGCCTTCGAGCAGGCCAGCGCGCACGTGACCCCGCAGGCGGTGACCGACGCCGTGCGGGTGTCGGCCGACCTCGACCGGCACGCCGCGTGGATCTCCGAGTACGTGGACCTCGGTTTCGAGGAGATCTACCTGCACCACGTCGGCAAGGAGCAGACGGCCTTCCTCGACGCCTTCGGCGAGCACGTGCTGCCGCAGCTCGGCGTCACCGCCCCCGCCCCGGCGCAGGCGATCGACCCGGCCGGCCCGGACGGGCCGTGGCGCCCGCAGCAGGAGCCCCTGCGCTCCTCGATGGCCTGACCGCGCACTCCTCAGCACAGGGAGCCCCGAGCATGCGGATCACCGACACGAGTGACCTCTGGTGGAAGACGGCCGTCGTCTACTGCCTGGACGTCGAGACCTACATGGACTGGAACGGCGACGGCATCGGCGACTTCGCCGGCCTCGCCCAGCGCATCGACCACCTCGCCGACCTCGGCGTCACCTGCCTGTGGCTGATGCCCTTCTATCCGACGGCGGAGCGCGACGACGGCTACGACATCACCGACTTCTACGGCGTCGACCCGCGGCTGGGCACCCACGGCGACCTCGTCGAGGTGATCCGCATCGCGAACGACCGCGGCATGCGGGTGATCGCCGACCTGGTCGTCAACCACACCTCGATCCGCCACCCGTGGTTCCAGCAGGCGCGCAGGAGCAAGGAGTCGCCCTTCCACGACTTCTACGTCTGGCGCGACGACGAGCCGCCGGACACCTCCGACCAGGTCGTCTTCCCCGACCAGGAGGACAGCATCTGGACGCTGAACGAGCCGACGGGTGAGTGGTACCTGCACAAGTTCTACAAGGAGCAGCCCGACCTCAACGTCGCGAACCCGCGGGTCCGCGACGAGATCGCCAAGGTCATCGGCTTCTGGCTGCAGCTCGGGCTGGACGGGTTCCGGGTGGACGCCGTCCCGTTCCTGCTGGAGACCGCCGGCATCGACGAGCAGGAGGTCGAGCACTTCCAGGACCCGCACCAGTACCTGCGGGCCCTGCGCGCCCTGATCGCCCGCCGCGCCGAGGCCGCCGTCCTGCTCGGCGAGGTCAACCTCCCGCACGAGGAGCAGCAGCAGTTCTTCGGCGGTGTCGACGGCGACGAGCTGACCATGCAGTTCGACTTCATCGCGATGCAGGCGATGTACCTCTCCCTGGCCCGCGGCGACGTCGCCCCGCTGGTCGACGCGCTCACCTCCCGGCCGCAGGTCTCCCCGGACAACCAGTGGGGGATGTTCGTCCGCAACCACGACGAGCTCACCCTCGACAAGCTGGGCGAGGAGGAGCGGCAGGAGGTCTTCGCCGCGTTCGGCCCCGAGGAGCGGATGCAGGTCTACGGCCGCGGCCTGACCCGCCGGCTGCCGCCGATGCTGGACGGCGACCCGCGGCGGGTGCGGATGGTCTACAGCCTGATGTTCTCCCTGCCCGGCACGCCGGTGCTCTTCTACGGGGAGGAGATCGGCATGGGCGAGAACCTCGCCGCGGAGGGCCGGCTGGCCGTCCGCACGCCCATGCAGTGGACGTCGGGCCGCAACGGCGGTTTCTCCACGGCCAGGCCCTCGAAGCTGCCCGGGCCGGTGGTCGAGGGAGGCTTCTCGCCGGAGTTCGTCAACGTCGCCGACCAGCGCCGCGACCCCGACTCGCTGCTGTCGTTCATCCGGCTGCTGATCCGGCGCTACCGCGAGTCGCCGGAACTCGGCTGGGGGACCTACGAGGTCCTCGGCCAGCCCCACCCGGAGGTGTTGGCGAGCCTGTCCACCTGGGACGACGGCACGCTGATCGCGCTGCACAACCTCGGCGCCGAGCCGCGCACGGTGCCGCTGACCCTCGGCGGCTGCGACTCGACCCACCGGCTGGAGGACCTGCTGGTCACGCAGACGACGGAGATCGCCGACGACGGCTCGGTCGAGCTGACCCTCGACGGTTACGGCCACCGGTGGTTGCGGGTGGTGGCGCAGGACAGCCGCCGCCTCCTCTGAGGACGGGCGCCGTCCTCGTCCCGTGTCCATGAGTCACCTCGTCGACACGGTGAGGTGGCGACACGGCGAGATGTCGACACACGGGGCGCAGGTCCCGGGACCGTCGGCGGTCGGGCCTAGCGTCGCGGCGATGTCCGAGCCCACCGCACCCCACGTCCCGGCCGGCACGAATCACCTGACCGGCCCCATCCCGCCGTACTTCGGCCCGATGAGCCGCTCGGAGCGCACGGCTACCGCGCAGACCCCGGCTCCGCGGGCCGCCGAGGGCGACGTCGCTCCGGACGACCCGGCCACCCGTCCGACCGGCATGCCCCCGGCCGGAGGCATGCCGGCGGGGGCCACGGCCGCGGGCGCCGCCGCGAGCCCCGCCGACGCGCCTCTGGCCGACGCGCCCCTGGCCGACGCGCCCACCGCCGAGGCACGCACCGTCGACCGGCCCGCAGCCGACGGCGGGCCCGACGACGTCCCGGTGGCCGCCTGGGCCCTGACCGGTGACGGGCCGGCGCCCGGCCCGGACGAGCCGCCGGCTCCGCCGGGCGCCTTCCCCACCACCCCGGTCTCGACCCGGCCCTCCGTCCGGGCCCGCCGGCGCGCCCCGATGGTCCGGATGGGCCCGTGGGCGCCCGCGGCCGGCGCGCTGCTCGGGCTGGTCGCCGGGCTGGTCGTCGTCGCCGTCCTGGCCGGGCGTGCCGACGCCTTCGCGGAGGGGCTGGCGCTGGTCTTCCTCACCGTCGGCCTGACCATGCTCGGCGCGGCCGGCGCGCTGCTGGCCGACGAGGTGCGGCTGGTGCGCCGCGGTGCCCGCGAGGCCGCCGTCCGCCCCGCGTGGGTGGAGGCGACGGCCGGGCTGCTCAACGGCCTGACCCCGGCCCGCCTGCTGCTGGTCTCCAGCGCCTTCGTGCTCTTCCTGGCCGCCTACGTCGGGCGCTGAGGGGGCGCCTGCGGCCGGCGCCGGAAAGGGCGCCGCACCCGGCGCCCGGCCGCGTCAGTACTGCAGGTCCGCCGGGTCCAGACGGCCGGCGGCCAGGTCGGCGGCGACGTCGTCGACGACCCGGCCGGTGGCGAACGCGTGGGCCCGCAGCACGGCGAGCGCGGCGACGACGTCCATGCCCAGGACGACGCTCAGCATCCCGGTCGCCTGCCACACGGCGACCCGTCGCCGGGCGTCCGGGGCGTCCCACCACCGCGGCCCGCCGGCGGGGCTGTCGCTGGCCCGGACGAGTTCCTCGGTGAGGCACAGCAGGACGGTCTCGACGTCGCCGCGCGGCACCTGGGTCAGCCGCACCGGGTCCGACACGTAGAGGTCGAGCACCACCGTGGGGCCCAGCGGCGGGGCCAAGGGCAGCGAGAGCACGCCCGAGAAGGGGGTCCGGCCGACCAGCGAGGCGTGCAGGTCCGGCCAGTTGCGGGCGATGGCCTCCAGGTCGAAGGCGATGCGCTCACCGGTGTCGTGCGCCCGCAGGCAGGGCCCGTCGCCGTGGGTGAACTGCAGCCGCTCGGCCAGCGCGGCCGCCGGGTCGCTCGCCCCGACCGGCGTCCGCAGCCCCGCGCCCTCGTGGATGCTCAGGCCGGCGCCGTCCACCGGCAGCGCGTCGGCGGCGGCACGCGCCAGGCGGGTGGGCAGCATGTCCGGGCCGGCCAGGTCCTCGGGGACCGGAGCCTGCAGCGCCTCGAGGAATCGGGCCCCGGGATCGTCCGTCGTCGTCACGCCCGACAGCTTGCGGTCCGCCCGCGCCGCGCACCACTCAGCGCGCACCGCTCAGGCGAAGGCCTCGATGCCCAGGTAGACGGCCAGCCCGAGCCCCGCGAGCGCGATCAGCCGGCGCAGCGCCGTGGGCGGGCTGCGCCGCACCACCCGCGGCCCGGCCAGGCCGCCGGCGAGGAGCCCGACGGCGAGCGGCAGCGCGGCCGCCCAGGCGACGTCGGCGAGGACGACGTAGGCGAGCGCCGCGACCCCGTTGGCGACCATCAGGACGGCGTTCTTCATCGCGTTGCTGCGCGGCAGGCCCTCGCCGGTGCTCAACAGCAGCGTGGCCAGCATCAGCACGCCGGCCGCCGCGCCGAAGTAGCCGCCGTAGATGCCGATGGCGAAGATCACCGCCGGCAGCCACGAGGGATCGCCCCGCCGCCCGGCGTGGGCCGCGGCTCCCTCGGCGGCCAGGTCGCGCGGCGGTGGCTGCACCAGGATCGCCAGCGACGCCGCGGCGATGAGGAACGGCACGATCCGCTCGAAGGAGTCCGCCGGGGTGAGCAGCAGCAGCGCGGCCCCCGCGGCCCCGCCGACGACGGCGGCGACCAGCAGCGGCACGAGCCGGCGCCCCTGGCCGCGCAGCTCCGGCCGGGACGCGCTGACCGAGCCGACCCCGGTCATCACCAGCGCCACCGTGTTGGTCACGTTGGCGGTCACCGGCGCGATGCCGGTGGCGAGCAGGGCCGGGTAGCTGAACAGCGAGGCCAGCCCGGCGATGCTGCCGGCGAGCCCGGCCCCGACGCCGGCCAGGACGAGGAAGCCGAAGTCGAGCGGGCTCATCGGGTCAGCAGCACGGCGATCGCCACGAGGCCCAGCGCGACGATGGCGGCCCGCAGCGCGGTGGGGTGCAGGCGCCGGCCGAAGCGCCCGCCGAGGTAGCCGCCGACCACGGAGCCGGCGGCCACGAGCCCGGCCGCCGCCCAGTCCACCCGGTCGCTCGCGACCACGATGTAGGTCACCGCGGCGACCGCGTTGACGGCGGAGGTCAGCACGTTCTTGATCGCGTTCAGCCGTTGCAGCGGCTCGGGCAGCAGCAGGCCGAAGACGCCGATCTGCAGCATCCCCTGGCTGGCCGAGAAGTAGCCGCCGTAGGTACCGGTGGCGTAGGCGCCCGCGACGAGCGCGGCCCGCCGGCCGCGCCCGACGGTCACCGGGCCGGCCTCGCCGGCCGCCGCGCGCCGGCGGGCCAGGGAGCGCTGCAGCAGCGGCTGCACGGCGACGAGGACGACGGCCAGCGCGACCAGCCCGGGCACGATCGCCTCGAACGCGGCGGCCGGCAGGTGCAGCAGCAGGAACGCGCCGGTCAGGGCGCCGAGCACCGAGGCCGGCAGCAGGGTCAGCAGCAGCCGGCGCTGGCCGGTCAGCTCGCGGCGGTAACCGATCGCCCCCGCGACGTTGCCGGGCACCAGGCCCAGGCTGTTGGACACGCTGGCGGTGACCGGCGGCAGCCCGGTGGCCAGCAGCACGGGAAAGGTCACCAGCGTGCCCGAGCCGACGACGGCGTTGATGCCGCCCGCGGCCAGGCCCGCCGCGGCGACGGCGAGCATCTCCCAGACGGTCATGCACGTCGTCCGGTGGGTCGGCTGAGCCACAGGGCTCCGCCGCGGGCCTGCGGGTGGCGATGGGGGGCGGCGGGGTCCGTCGTCATCCGTCGCGGCGCCCGGCGTCGACCACCCGGAGGACGAGCGCGCCCTCGTCGTCAGAGGCCTCGAGGTCGACCTCGGCGTCGATGCCCCAGTCGTGGTCGCCGGCCGGATCGTCGACGATCTGCCGGACCCGCCACACGCCGGGGGAGTCCTTGTCCCAGATCAGCAGGGCCGGCCCGCGGGCGTCCCCGCCGGTGTTCAGCTCGTCGTGGTCGGCGAAGTAGGCCCGCACGACCTCGCCCCAGCGGTCGGCGTCCCACCCGGCGCCGGCGTCGAGCTCGCCGAGGTCGTACCAGCGGCGGCGGCCCCACAGCTGCACGCGGAGGAACAGCGCGTTGCGGACCATCGCGGTGAACGCCCGCGCGTTGCCGGTGAGCGGCCGCGGCCTCGCGGGCACGGCGACCGGCTGGTCCAGGGGATGGTCGGGATCGGTGAGGGACTCCCACTCGTCCAGCAGCGACGAGTCGACCTGGCGCACGAGCTCGCCCAGCCACTCGACGAGATCGGTCACCTCCTCGGTGCGCGCGGCCGCGGGCACGCCCGACCGCAGCGCCTTGAACGCGTCGGAGAGGTAGCGGAGCACGGCCCCCTCGGCGCGGGTCAGGCCGTAGTCGTTGACCAGCTCGCGGAACGTCATCGCCCGTTCCCACATGTCCCGCACCACCGACTTCGGGGACAGCTGCCCGTCGGCGGCCCAGGGGTTGGTCCGCCGGTAGACCTCGAAGGCGTGGCCGAGCAGCTCCGCCAGCGGCTTGGGGTAGCTGATCTCCTCGAGCAGCTCCATCCGCTCCTCGTACTCGATGCCCTCGGCCTTCATCTGCGCGACGGCCTCGCCCTTGGCCTTGTTCAGCTGCGCGGCGAGGATCTGCCGGGGGTCGTCGAGGGTCGCCTCGATCACGCTGACCACGTCGAGGACGTAGGTGTCGCTCTCGGGGTCCAGCAGCTCGATCGCGGCCAGCGCGAAGGTCGACAGCGGCTGGTTGAGGGCGAAGTCCGGCGGCAGGTCCAGCGTCAGGTCGTAGCGCCGGCCGTCGGGCTCCGGCTCGGCGAGGCGCTCCAGGACGCCGGCCTGCAGCAGCGATCGGGCGATGCCGATCGCGTCGCGGATGAGCTTCAGCTGCTTGGCGCGCGGCTCGTGGTTGTCCGTCAGCAGCCGGCGCATCGCCGCGAAGGGATCGCCGGGGCGGTCGACGACGTCGAGCACCATCGCCGTCGTCACCCGCATGTGGCTGGTCAGCTTCTCGGGCTCGCCCTCGACCAGCCGGTTCATCGTCGCCTCGCTCCACGGCACCATGCCGTCGGGCACCTTCTTGCGGACCAGCTTGCGGCGTTTCTTCGGGTCGTCGGCGACCTTGGCGAACTGCTTGAGGTTCTCCACCTCGTGCTCGGGCGCCTGGACGACGACGGTGCCGGCCGTGTCGTACCCGGCGCGCCCCGCCCGCCCGGCGATCTGGTGGAACTCGCGCACCTGCAGCAACCGGGTGCGGGTGCCGTCGTACTTGCTCAGCGCGGAGAACACGACCGTGCGGATCGGCACGTTGATCCCGACGCCGAGGGTGTCGGTGCCGCAGATGACCTTGAGCAGCCCCGCCTGGGCCAGCTGCTCCACCAGCCGCCGGTACTTGGGCAACATCCCGGCGTGGTGGACGCCGATGCCGTGGCGGACCAGCCGAGAGAGCGTCGTCCCGAAGGCGGAGGTGAAGCGGAAGCCGCCGATCATGTCGGCGATCGCGGCCTTCTCCTCCTTGCTGCAGACGTTCACGCTCATCAGCGCCTGGGCGCGCTCCAGTGCGGAGGCCTGGGTGAAGTGGACGACGTAGACCGGCGCCTGCCGCGTGTCCAGCAGCTCCTGGATCGTCTCGTGCATCGGGGTCGTCGCGTAGTAGTGGTGCAGGGGCACCGGCCGCTGCGCGCTGGCCACCAGCGCGGTGGGCCGGCCGGTGCGCCGGGTGAGGTCCTCGCGCAGGTCGGTGGTGTCGCCGAGGGTGGCGCTCATCAGCAGGAACTGCGCCCCGGTCAGCTCCAGCAGGGGCACCTGCCAGGCCCAGCCGCGGTCGGGGTCGCCGTAGAAGTGGAACTCGTCCATGACGACCAGCGGGTGCTCGCGGCCGATGCCCTCGTTGCCCTCGCGCAGCGCGATGTTGGCGAGGATCTCGGCGGTGCAGGCGATGATCGGCGCGTCCCGGTTCACCGCGGCGTCGCCGGTGAGCATGCCGACGTTGGCCGCGCCGAAGACCCCGCACAGCGCGAAGAACTTCTCGCTGACCAGTGCCTTGATCGGCGCCGTGTAGTAGCTGCGCCGCCCGCCGGCCAGCGCCGCGTACTGCGCGCCGGTCGCCACCAGCGACTTGCCGGAGCCGGTCGGCGTCGCGAGGACGACGTTCGCGCCGCTGAGCAGCTCGATCAGCGCCTCCTCCTGCGCCGGGTAGAGCGTCGTCCCGCCGGCCTCGGCCCAGGCGGCGAAGGCGGTGAACAGCTCGTCGGCGTCGTCCCCGCGGGCCCGCAGCGGCGCGAGGTCGGCCGGGTCGTCCAGCAGGGGAGGGGCGGAGGTGGTGGTCATCGTGCGCACCAGCGTGCCTGACGGCCCGTGGCTTCCCGCGCAGGCGCCCGTTCCGTCCCGCTCGTCGGACCCTCCGTCACGAAACGGTCACAGAACCTCCCGAGATGTGTGGGGTGAACCGACTAAGGTCAGAAGGTGAACAACAGGTGAACGAGAGGTGGCGCGGCGATGCGGGTTGAGGAACGACCGCTGGTGAGGTGGGTGCTCGTCGTCGACAAGGCGGGGCACCGGCACATGGAGATGCGCTGGGAGCTGCCGACGGCGGCGCAGCAGGGATCGCGCGCGGTCTGACCGCGCGGCACACGCACGAACGGGAACCGGCCGACGCACTCCGCTCGGCCGGTTCCGTGCTGTCCGGGGGTCCTGCCGCGGTCGGCCGGGCAGGCGAGGCGGCGGGGGAGCAGCCCCCGCGCCGCGCGCCGCAGGAGGAACCCCCGTGTCGTCACCCCGCCCCGAGACGCAGCGCCGCATCGGCCGCGCCGTGGCCGTCGCCGTCGCGCGGCAGTGCCAGCCCGTTCCCGCACGGAACGGAGCTCGGCACGTGGTGTTCATCCGGAGCAGCGGTGGGGGACGACGACGGCGCAGCGGTCACGGAACCGGCGGGGCTCCTGGCCGACGCTGCGCCGGCTGGTGCGCTGCCGGCTCGTGCGCTGCCGGCCGGGCGTGGCCGGGGGAGCCGACCCGGTTCCGGCCGCCGGCCGAGAACCCGCTTGCCGCCGCGCGGAGAATGTTCCGGTGCCCTCCTACGCCTCCCGGTCCGACGACGCCGCGGGTGACCTCCCGGTCACCGGCGCGCTCGTCGTCCCCGCGGCGGACCTGCGCTGGCGGTTCTCCCGCTCGTCCGGCCCGGGTGGGCAGGGCGTGAACACGGCCGACTCGCGGGTCGAGCTCTCCGTGGCGCCCCTCTCGATCCCGGGGCTCCGCGACGCGCAGCGGGCCCGGCTGACCGAGCGGCTGGGGAGCCGGCTGGTGGACGGCGTCCTCACCGTCGTCGCGTCCGAGCACCGTCAGCAGCTGCGGAACCGGCAGGCGGCCCGCGAGCGGCTGGCCGCCGTCCTCCGGGCGGCCCTGGCACCACCGCCGCCGGCCCGGCGGCGCACCAAGCCCACCCGCGGCTCGCAGGAGCGGCGGATCACGGCGAAGAAGCAGCGCGGCGAGCTCAAGCGCCGCCGCACCACCTGGGACTGACCCGCCGCCCGACCGGCCGCCCGGCCGGCAGCACGCTGCGGGCGGGTTCGGGTCGTTGCCGGCCGGATCCCGCCGGCAGGGTCGGGAACCTGCTCGCAGAGTGGTCGCCGGGCAGGCGACTCGCCGTCCGGGGTCAACGCACCACGCGGTGGCGGAGGTAGACGACGCCCGAGTCGAAGGCGCGGCTCTCGACGAGCTCGAGGCCGACCTGGCGCTCGTTCCGGGCGAAGTAGGGCGTGCCACCGCCGACGAGTACCGGGTAGACCCGGACCCGGTACTCGTCGATGAGCCCCAGGTCGGCCGCCTGGGCGGCGAGGGCCGCACCACCGATCGCGATGTCGCCCTCGCCCGGCTCGGCGCGCAGCCGGTCGATCTCCTCCGCCAGGCCTCCGGAGGCCAGCCGGGCGTTGCCCTCCACGGACGTCAGCGTCGTGGAGAACACCACCTTGGGGAGCCGCCGCCAGAGGTCGGCGAACACGAGTTCCAGGTCGCCGAGGGCCGGCGCCCGGTCCGGCTCCCAGTACAGCATCGCCTCGTACAGCCGACGGCCCATCAGGTGGACGCCGGCCCGCCGCACCTCGTCGGTGGCGAGGCGGAAGACCTCCTCGTCGGGCACCGACCAGTCGAAACCGCCGTCCGGTCCCTTGACGAAGCCGTCGAGCGTGGCGCTGAGCGAGTACGTGACGTCGCGCATCAGGAGTCCTCCTCGGGAGGTCCGCCGAAGGAGACCTCGTTGCCGTATGGGTCGCGGAACGTCGCGTGCCGGCCCCCGTCCTCGTCCACCTCGCGCACGGCGGGCGCCCTCAGCTCAGCCGCTGCTGCAGGTGGACGGTGACCTGCTCGCCGGCCGCGCTCTTCCCGATCGCCGTGCAGATCGCCGCGCGCAGCGGCAGCCAGTGCGGCCCCGCGCCCGACGGCATGAGGGTCGCGGCGAACGGATGCCCGTCGGTGGTCCCGGTGACCTTGACCGCGCGGCGGGTGCCCAGGAGCTCCGCCGAGCGCGGCACGGTCAGGTAGGTGGCGAAGGCGCCGTCCTTCTCGATCGGCGCGGTGAAGGTGACGTCCAGGGGGGAGCTCATACCCCTCCGACCGCGCCCCGCCCGGGAACTCATCGCGGACGGTGCGAAGGCGGCCGCTACACATCGCCCAGCCGGCGGCGGACGGCGAAGTGCGTCGTCGCGGTCGTCCCGGCGTCCACGGGCAGCAGCACCCCCGTGATCCACCGCGACTCGTCGCAGGCGAGGAACAGGGCGGCCCAGGCGGCGTCCCAGGCGTCGCCCTCGCGGTCCAGCAGGCCCGACTGCCGCCGGACCTGCCGCGTCTGCGCCGACCCATGGAAGCCCATGGGCGTGTGCAGGTGCCCCGGCACGATGCAGTTGACCCGGATCCCCTCCGGCCCGTGCGAGTAGGCCATGTCCGCGGTCAGCGCCTGCACGCCGCCCTTGGCCGCCGCGTAGGCAGCGGTGCCGAGCCCCCGCATACCGGCGATCGACGACACGTGCACGACCGAGCCGCCACCGGCCCGGACCAGGTGCGGGATCGCCGCGCGGCTCATCCGCATGACGCCGCCGAGGTTGACCCGCAGCAGGCGCTCCCACTCCTCCTCGTCGATGTCCACGACCGTGCCGCCACCGGACACCGCGGCGTTGTTGACGAGCACGTCCAGGCGCCCGAACCGCTCGGCCACGGCATCGGCGGCCCGGGCACAGGCGAGCGTGTCCGTCACGTCGGCCTCGGCGACCAGCCCCTCGCCGCCGAGGTCGCTGATCCGCTGGACGGTCCGGGCCGCCCGCTCGGGGGAGACGTCGACGACCCCCACCCGCGCGCCCTGGGCAGCGAAGAGGATCGCCGTCGCCGCGCCGATGCCCAGGAACTCCCCGTCGGACCCTCCGCCGGTGACGAGGGCGACCCGGCCCTGCAGCCGGGCCCCCCGCGCGCCGGGGGGCAGTTGGTACCGCGCGTCGTCGTCGATGGCCACGAGCGCGCACGCTATCCAGCCGGGGGCCACGGCGGGGCGCCGTCGCCGGGCGGGCGCGGGCTCAGGCCTGCGCCGACCGGTGGGCTGCCGACAGCTCGTCGCGCCGGCGCTCCAGGAACGCCCGCTCGGACGCGTTGCCGGTCAGGTCGAGCGCCGCGGCGTAGGCGTCCAGCGCCTCGCCGGTGCGCCCCAGCCGCCGCAGCAGGTCGGCGCGGACGGCGGGCAGCAGGTGCGACCGGGGTAGCTCCACCCCCTCCAGGGCGGCCAGCCCCGCCGCCGGTCCGTCGACCTCCGCCACGGCCACCGCGCGGTTCAGCGCGACGACCGGCGAGGGCGCCAGGGTCAGCAGGTGGTCGTAGAGGACGACGACCTGCCGCCAGTCGGTGTCCGCCGCCGTCGCGGCGTCGTCGTGCACCGCCTGGATCGCCGCCTGCACCTGGTACGCCCCCGGGGCGTTGCGGCGCAGGCAGCGGCGCACCAGGTCCTGCCCCTCCGCGATCAGCGCGGCGTCCCAGCGGGAGCGGTCCTGCTCGGTCAGCGGCACCAGGTCGCCCGTGGCCGAGACCCGCGCCGGGCGCCGCGCCTCGGTCAGGAGCATCAGCGCCAGCAGCCCGAGTGCCTCCGGCTCGTCGGGCATCAGCTCGACCAGCTGCCGGCCCAGCCGGATCGCCTCCGCGCACAGGTCCGGGCGCACCAGCCCCGACCCGGAGCTCGCGGTGTGCCCCTCGGTGAAGACGAGGGAGACGACCGCGAGCACGCCGGGCAGCCGGTCGGGCAGGTCGGCCTCGGTGGGCACCCGGTAGGGGATCCGCGCGTCGCGGATCTTGCCCTTGGCCCGGACGAGGCGCTGGGCCATCGTCGCCTCGGGCACCCCGAAGGCGTGCGCGATCTCGGCGGTGGTCAGGCCGCCGACGAGGCGGAGGGTCAGCGCCACGCGGGCGGGGAGCGCCAGCGCCGGGTGGCAGCAGGTGAACAGCATGCGGAGCCGGTCGTCGCGCACGGCGCCCTCCTCGGGCGGGGGATCGGGCTCGGCCAGCCGCGCCGCCTGCCGGTGCCGGTCGTCGCGGGTGGCCTCGCGCCGCATCAGGTCGATCGCCCGGTTCCGGGCGGTCGTCACGATCCAGCCGGCCGGGGCGGGCGGCACGCCGTCGGCGGGCCACCGTTGCAGCGCGACCACGAAGGCGTCCTGCACCGCCTCCTCGGCGGATCCGATGTCACCGAGGAGGCGGGTCAGGACGGCGACCGCGCGGCCGTACGCCTCGCGGAAGACGGCCTCGACGAGCTCGGGGGTCATCCCGGTCAGGGCGTGCCCGAGCCGTCGTGGAACGGGCGCACCTCGATCGGCAGGGTGGTGGCGGCGACCAGGCGCCGGCCCCAGTCGAGCGCGGCGTCCAGGTCCGGGACGTCGATCACCGAGAACCCGCCGACGTGCTCCTTGGCCTCGGCGAACGGCCCGTCGACGAGCAGGACCTCCCCGTCCTTCGGGCGCAGCGTCGTGGCGGCCGCGGGCGGGTGCAGCCCACCCCCGAAGACCCAGCAGCCGGCGTCCACCATCGCCCGGTGTACCGCGTCGGTGTCGCGCATGATCGGCTCCAGGACCTCCGGCGGGGGCGGGGTCCCGTCGCCGGGCTGGACCACGGTCAGCAGGTAGTGCGGCATGGCGTCTCCTCGCCGTCCGGCGGGCGGCTCCTCCGCCCGCTCACCCCCTGTACGAACGGGCTCAGCCCGGATCGACATCCGGCGTGGCACCGGGTTCGCGCACCAGCACCCAGACCGGCAGCTCGCCGTCGGCGGTGTGCAGGGCGGCGCTCACCGCGAACCCGGAACCGCGCAGGAAGCGGACGCCGGCCCAGGTGTGGACCGAGGTCGCGGCCGGGAGCCCGTCCGCGTCGCAGCGGGCCAGCGCGGGGGCGAGCACCGCCCGGCCCATGCCCTTGCGGCGCGCCGTCGGTCGGGTGCCCAGGTGCTCCAGCCACCAGTGCGGCCCGGCGGGGCGCGCGGCGTCCACCAGCTCCCGGGTGGCGGCCACGCGTGCGGCGTGGGCCCCCGACAGCACCGGCAGCTCCCGGTCCAGCGCCGCACGGACGTCGGCCGGCATCGGCGTCGTCCCGGGGGCGCCGGCGGGGGGGACCCACGTGGCGACGGCGGTGACGTCCTCGGTGACCCAGGCGCTGCGGGTGGAGACGCCGCGGTGGCCCCCCGAGAGCTCGTGCCAGCGGGTCAGCCGCTGGATCCGGCCGTCCTCGGGCAGCGCCCAGCGCGTCCAGCGGGAGTCGGCCAGGGCCACGGTGAGCGTCGCGGCGATCCGCGGGACGTCGCGCTGCTCGGCCGGGCGCACGGACGGGATGCCCACGCGGACCACGGTGGGGACGTCGCTCACCCCGGCATTCGACCACGCCGCCGGACCGCCCCGGCTGGGGTGGTCCGGCGGCGGGGGAGCGGGTCGTCGCTCAGGCGTCGAAGCCCGCGCGGTCGACCTTGCGGTGGTACCGGGTGCCGAGCTTTCCGCCGAGTACCGCACCGATGAGCGTGGCCAGCAGCACGGCGGCGAGGGCGACGATCCCGCCGGTGGTGCCGGTGCCCTCGTCGATCGGGATGCGCGGCAGGTTCAGCCGCTCGAGCACGTTGTACTCCGAGCCGAACAGCAGCCCGGCGATCGCCAACGCGGCGACGACGAGCAGCCCGATCAGCCAGACCGCCAGACCCTGGCGGACGCCGTCGAAGCGGGACATCCGCCCGGCCACGTAGCCGCCGGCCAGATAGGCGAGGAACAGCACGACGACGAGCGCGATGCCGCCGCCCAGGCCGATGGCGGCGGCGTCGTCCACGGCGGTGTCGGTGTCCACGCCCTGGGTGAGCCCGACGGCCACCCCGGCCGCCGCCACGAGCGCGATGAGGATGACGGCCAGGCCGTTGGCGGACAGCCAGCCGAAGAACGCGGCGCCCCACTTGATGCCGCCGAAGCGGGCGTGCTGGGCCTCGACCGCGTCACGGGCGGGGCCGCGGCTCGCACGGGCCCCCGTGCCCACCTCGCTGTCGGGAGCGATGCTGCCGCTCATCGGGTGGTCGAGTCGCCGTCGAGCTCGATCTGCTCCTTGCGCACGGTGTCGCTGACGGTCTCCTGCCCGGTGACGGTCTCGGTGTCGAGGCGGACGCGCTCGACCGGCACGGCCTCCTTGGCGACGACGGGGCGCTCGGCGTGCAGCACGACCTCGTGCTCCTCCTCGGAGATCGCCGGGCCGTCCATCGCGCGGCCGGCGTTGCCCTCGGTGATCGGCTCGCGCTGGACCCGGACCTCCTCGTGGGAGACCGGCACGGTCTCGGTCACGTTCTCCGAGACGACGTACTTGCGCAGCCGGGCGACGCCGGCCTGGACCCGCTGGGTGCCGACGGTGAGCCGCTCCTCCGACCGCGTCATCGCGTCGTCGGTGGTCGGGCCCGAGGTGTCGTGGCCCACCGTGCCGCGCGCATCGACGTCGCGGTCGACCAGCTCCGGGCCGCGGGCGGTGCCGACGGCGTCGGCGACCGACCGGCTGCTGTCGAGGCCGTAGTAGCGGTAGAGGTCGGCCTCCTCGCTGGGGGAGAGGTGACCCTCCGCGTCATGGTGCGGGGAGTTCTTGACCATGTCCTTGTCGTAGGGCACGCGCAGCTCGCCGCCGGAGGCGGTGGCGTCGGCCAGGGGCACGAAGGCCTCCTTGGTGCCGAACAGGCCGGTGCGCACGGTCGCCCACTCGGGGCGGCCGGTCGAGTCGTCGAGGTAGACCTCGCCGACGGTGCCGAGCTTGCCCTCCGGGCCGACGGCGATGCTGCCGATGACGCTGCTGATCTGCTGCTCGGTGATCACGGGTGCTCCTCAGGGGTTCGACGGGGGTTCGGCGCTCCTCCGGGCCGGGTACACCGGGTGAGCGCTGCTCCAGTCGTGCCCGCTGGTTTACGTTGTAAACGCCGCCGGCGGAGGGCCGCTCAGGTGAAGCTGTCCGGGTCGCGCGGGTCGCGGCCCTCGCGGCGGACGTGCTCCAGGCGCCCGAGGAGGTTCTCCAACGCCTCCTCGAACTCCGCCGCGGACTCGTCCACGGAGAGCAGCTCCTGCAGCCGGACCACCGTGGGGTACTCGCCGAGGTCGGGGTCGACGGCAGGGGTCGCCTCGCCGGTGTCGGCCGCGTTGATGGCCACGCCCTTCTGGGACACCTCCAGCAGCAGGTGACCGAGCAGGAAGCTGCTGTAGGCCCGGTAGGCGGCCACCGCGGACTCGTCGGAGAATCCGCTGCCGGTCAGCGCCGTGAGGAACGACTCGACCCAGCGCAGACTGCGCAGCGGGGGGCGCACCCACGGGGCCGCCGGCGGGCGGGTGGCCACGAGGGGGAAGAGCTCCGGGTGGGCCAGGGCGATGCGCCGGACGCCGTGTGCCAGGCGCTGCAGGTAGTCCTGCCAGCCGTGCGCGGCCTCCATGTGGACGTCGGGGTCGCCGTACAACTCGTCGACGACGCTCTCGACGACGCCGTCGAGCAGCTGCTCGCGACCCGGCACGTACCGGTAGAGGGCCATCGCCTCCACCCCCAGGACGGCGCCCAGCCGCCGCATGGTCAGCGCGCTCAGGCCGTGCGAGTCGATGAACTCGATCGCCGCGCCCAGGATGCGCCGGCGGTCCAGTGCCGCCCGGCCGGTGCCGGGGGGCCCCGAGGTCACCACGAAGGCGGCGCCGCCGCGCGCCTCGGGGGAGTCGGGATCGGCTGTCCGGGGCGCGCTGCCGGCCGGCTCGTCGGGATCGGCCGCCCTCGCCATGGCACTTCCTCGCCGTCGGGTCGCTGGTCCGTCCTCTGCATCCTGCCCGGTCGTCGCCGCACCGCACCGCCGCCCCCCTCGGATTGTGAGGTCAACGGAACGCAGCGTTGACGCCGAGGCCCACGCCGGGAAACGCCGCTCGCGCAACCTCGTCGTCGTGACCGCAGCAGCCGTGCCCGACTCCGCCGCCCGCGGCCGGGGTGGCTCGCGGACCACGAAGACCCACTGCCCGTACTGCTCCCTGCAGTGCGGCATGAGCGTCACGGCCGGCGACCGGCCCGCCACCCTCGTGCCGCTGGACTTCCCGACCAACCGCGGCGGGCTGTGCTCGAAGGGCTGGTCGTCGGTCGAGCTGCTGGACCACCCGGAGCGGCTCCTGCACCCGCTCGTCCGGGCGGTTCCGGGCGACCGCACCAGCCCGCTGGTGGAGACCACCTGGGACGATGCGCTGAGCCGGCTCGTCGGCGCCATCCGGCGGACGCAGCGCACCCACGGGCGCGACGCCGTCGGTTGCTTCGGCGGCGGCTCGCTGACCAACGAGCAGGCCTACCAGTTCGGCAAGTTCGCCCGGGTCGCGCTCCGCACCTCCGCCATCGACTACAACGGCCGGTTCTGCATGTCCTCGGCCGCGGGCGCCGCCAACCGCGCGTTCGGCCTGGACCGCGGGATGCCGTTCCCGCTCGCCGACATCGCCGAGGCCGACGTCGTGGTCCTGGTCGGCAGCAACCCGGCCGACACGATGCCCCCGGCGATGCAGTACTTCGACGCCGGCCGCGAGCGCGGCGCCGGGCACATCGTGGTCGACCCCCGGCGGACGGCCACCGCCCGCAACTCCGCCCTGCACCTGCAGCCCCTGCCGGGCACCGACCTCGCGCTGGCCAACGGGCTGCTGCACATCGCGCTCGCCGAGGGGCTGGTCGACGAGGAGTACGTCGCCGCCCGCACCACCGGCTTCGACGAGGTCCGGGCCGGCGTGGCCGCCTACTGGCCCGACCGGGTGGAGCGGCTGACCGGCGTCCCCGTCGCCGACCAGCGGCGGACCGTGTTCGCGCTCGCCCGGGCGGAGCGGGCGATCGTGCTGACGGCCCGCGGCGCCGAGCAGCACCGCAGCGGCACCGACACCGCGCAGGCGTGGATCAACCTCGCCCTGGCCCTCGGCCTGCCCGGCCGGCCCGGCAGCGGCTGGGGCACCGTCACCGGGCAGGGCAACGGGCAGGGCGGCCGCGAGCACGGGCAGAAGGCCGACCAGCTGCCCGGCTACCGCAGCCTGCGCGACCCCGCCGCCCGCGCCCACGTCGCCGCCGTCTGGGGGATCGACCCCGACGACCTCCCGGTGCCGGGGAAGAGCGCGTTCGAGATGCTCGACGCCCTCGGCACGGACGGCGGGGTGCGCACGCTGCTCGTGCTGGCCTCCAACGTCGCCGTCTCCGCGCCCGACGCCCGGCGGGTCGTCAGCCGGCTCGCCGACCTCGACTTCCTCGCCGTCAGCGACTTCTTCCTCTCCGAGACCGCCGAGCTCGCCGACGTCGTCCTGCCCAGCGCCATGTGGGCCGAGGAGGCGGGCACGATGACCAACCTCGAGGGCCGGGTGATCCGCCGGCGCCGGGCGCTGGACCCGCCCGACGGCATCCTCGACGACCTCCAGCTGCTCGCCGAGCTCGCCGGCCGGCTCGGCGCGGGGGATCGGTTCTCCGGCGACCCGGAGACGGTGTTCGAGGAGCTGCGCCGGGCCAGCGCCGGGGGAGTGGCCGACTACGCCGGCATCAGCTACGACCGGATCGACGCCGAGGACGGTGTCTTCTGGCCGTGCCCCGATCCCGCCCACCCCGGGACGCCGCGGCTGTTCACCGAGCGCTTCGCCACCCCCGACGGCCGCGCCCGGTTCGTCCGCGTCGAGCACGTCGACGCCCACGAGCGCCCCGACGCGGAGTACCCGTTCGTGCTCACCACCGGCCGGGTGCTCGCCCAGTACCAGTCGGGCACCCAGACCCGCCGCTCGCGCAGCCTGCAGCTCATCGCCCCGACGCCGCGCGCCGAGCTGCACCCCGACCTCGCCCGCGAGCTGGGCATCGGCCAGGGCGACGTCGTCGAGCTCGCCACCCGCCGCGGCCGCGCCCGGTTCGCCGCGCAGGTCACCGACGCCATCCGGCCCGACGTCGTCTTCGCGCCCTTCCACTGGGGCGGCGGGTCCAGCGCGAACGCGCTCACCGACGCCGCCGCCCTCGACCCGGTCAGCCGCATGCCGGCCTTCAAGGTCTGCGCGGTCGCCGTCACCCGCGTGAGCGGGCCGACCGAGCGGATCGACCCGCCGGCCGCGGCCACCCAGCCCCGGCCGCGCGCCCACGCCCCCGTTCCGACCCCCGAGCCCAGGCCCCCGGCCCGATCCCGATCCGCAGCACAGAGGAGCACCCGCGTGAAGAGCACCCCCCGCTTCCTGCAAGGCGTCTACCCGATCACCGGCGAGGGGCTGGCCAAGCCCGGCCCCGTCGACGCCGCCCTGCGGTACACCGTGCCCTCGGGCTGCAGCGCCCAGGCACTGTACTTCCGCGGCGGCAACTCCACCGGCGAGCTGGTCTACGTCCTGCTGCTGCGCGACGGGGAGGCGATGCGCTGGTTCCCGATCGGGGCCAAGGGCGACGTGCACGTGCCGCTGCGGGTGGTCGAGGACCTGCCCGGCGGCACGGTCGTCGAGCTGCACGCCGCGGCGCCCGAGGGCGTCACCGGTGAGCTCGTGCTCGACCTGGGTCTGGTGGAGGTCTGATGACGATCACGGCGACCTACGGGGTCCTCGGCGGACGCCCGCAGGGCATGACGTCCCTGGGCCTGGGCGACGACGACCTGGACACCCGCGCGCGGCTGGTGGTGGTCGGCAACGGCATGGCCGGCGCCCGCTTCGTCGAGGAGGTGCTCGAGCGCGGCGGCGGCGAGCAGTTCCGGATCACCGTGTTCGGCGACGAGCCGCACGGCAACTACAACCGGATCATGCTCAGCCCGGTGCTGGCCGGGGAGTCGCACGAGGACGACATCGTCCTCAACAGCCACGACTGGTACGCCGACAACGGCGTGGACCTGCGGGCCGGGGTCCGGGTGGAGAAGACCGACACCGCCGCCAAGCTGGTGTACGCCGCGGACGGCAGCGTCACCCCCTACGACCACCTGGTCCTCGCGACGGGCAGCTACTCGTTCGTGCCGCCGATGGCCGGCGTCCGCACCGCCGACGGGGAGCTGCTGCCCGGGGTCTACGGCTTCCGCACGATCGACGAGACCCGCGCCATGCTCGAGGCCACGGGCCGCTGCAAGCGCGCCGTCGTCATGGGCGGCGGGCTGCTGGGCCTGGAGGCCGCCCGCGCCCTGCAGGGCCACGGGCTGCAGGTCGACCTGGTGCACGCGATGCCGTGGCTGATGAACGCCCAGCTCGACGCCGAGGCCGGGGCGATCCTGAAGAAGAGCGTCGAGTCCCTCGGCATCACCGTGCACCTGGACGCGATGGCCGGCGAGGTCCTCGGGACCGACTCCGTCGAGGGCGTGCTGCTCAAGGACGGCAGGCGGCTGGACTGCGACCTGCTGGTCGTCGCCGCCGGCGTCCGGCCGCACACCGACGTCGCCGTCCGGTCCGGGCTGGAGGTCGAGCGCGCGATCGTCGTCGACGACCAGCTGCGCACCGACGACCCCGACGTCTACGCGATCGGCGAGTGCGCCCAGCACCGCGGCTCGGTCTACGGGCTGGTCGCCCCGGCCTGGGAGCACGCCCGGGTGCTGGCCGACGTCCTCACCGGCACCGACCCCGCCGCCGAGTACTCCGGCAGCCGGACCGCGACCAAGCTGAAGGTCGCCGGGGTCGACGTCGCCACCATGGGGATCAACACCCCCGAGCGGGACGACGACGAGTTCCTGGTCATCAGCGAGCCCCGGCGCGGCGTGCACCTGTCGGTGGTCATCCGCGACGACAAGCTCGTGGGCGCCACGCTGCTCGGCGACACCCGCAAGGTCGCCTTCCTCACCCAGGCGTTCGACCGCGGCGCGCCGCTGCCCGAGGAGCGCATCCGGCTGCTGGTCGACCTCTCCGACGGCGCCGAGGAGGTGGGCGTCGCCGAGATGCCCGCCGACAGCCAGGTCTGCAACTGCAACGGCGTCTCCAAGGGCGACATCTGCGGCGCGGTCGCCGACGGCTGCGGCAGCGTCGGCGCCGTCATGGACCGCACCCGCGCCGGCAAGGGCTGCGGCTCCTGCAAGAGCCTGGTCAAGCAGATCGTGGAGTGGGCCGCCGACGGCGACGTGGTCGAGGACCCGTCGGCCTCCTGGTACGTGCCGGGCGTCCCGCTGGCCAAGCCCGAGCTCATGGCGGCCATCCGCGAGCAGGACCTGCGCAGCGTCTCCCAGGTCTTCGCCGCCCTGGTGCCCGGCGGCAAGGAGGACGCGAAGTCGAAGATGGGCCTGACCTCGCTGCTGAAGATGATCTGGGGCGTGGACTTCGTCCCGGAGAAGGACGGCGAGTTCATCAACGACCGGGTGCACGCCAACATCCAGCGCGACGGCACGTTCTCCGTCGTCCCGCAGATGAAGGGCGGGGTGACCACGCCCGCGCAGCTGCGGAAGATCGCCGACGTCGCCGAGAAGTACGAGGTGCCGATGGTCAAGGTGACCGGCGGCCAGCGGATCGACCTGCTCGGTGTCCGCAAGGAGGACCTGCCGGCCATGTGGGCCGACCTGGGCATGCCCTCGGGCTACGCCTACGGCAAGAGCATGCGCACGGTGAAGACCTGCGTCGGCAGCGACTTCTGCCGCTTCGGCCTGGGCGACTCCACCCAGTTGGGGATCGACCTGGAGAGCCGGTTCCAGGGCATCGAGAGCCCGGCCAAGATGAAGCTCGCCGTCGTGGGCTGCCCGCGCAACTGCGCCGAGGCCTACGTGAAGGACGTCGGCGTGGTCGCCGTCGGCAACGGCAAGTGGGAGGTCTACATCGGCGGCGCGGCCGGCGCCTCGGTCCGCAAGGGCGACCTGCTGGCCACCGTCGACTCCCCGGAGGCGGTGATTGAGCTCTCGGGCCGGTTCATGCAGTACTACCGCGAGAACGCCAACTGGCTCGAGCGCACCTACGACTTCGTGCCGCGGATCGGCCTGGAGAAGATCAAGGCCGTCCTGCTGGACGACAGCGAGGGCATCTGCGCCGACCTCGACGCCGGCATGCAGCGCTCCGTCGACGCCTACCGCGACCCGTGGGGGACCGACGGCGGCGAGCCCGCCACCCCCGGTCAGTTCCGCTCCTCCCTGCCCCTGATCCCGCTGCCGAAGGTGCCCGTCCGATGAGCGTCACCACGTCCGACATCGCCGAGCCGACCACGGCCGGGACGGAACTCGGCAGTCCCGCCCGCGAGGTCGCCGTCCCGGGGAGGGCACCGGCGCCGTCCGGCGGCCGCGCCCACGCCGTCGGCCGCGTGGAGGACGTGCCGCCCGGGGAGGGCCGCGCGTTCGTCGCCGGCGACATCCAGGTGGCGGTGTTCCGGCTGCGCGACGGCTCGCTGCACGCCACCCAGGCGGCCTGCCCGCACGCCGGAGGCCCGCTCGCGGACGGGCAGACCGATCCCGACGTCCTGGTCTGCCCCCTGCACCTGTACGCCTACCGGTGGGTCGACGGCGCCGCGACCAGCGGCGCGCTCGCGGTGCGCACCTACCCGGTGCGCGAGGTCGACGGGATGCTCGTCGTCGACGTGTGAGCCTCGGTCCGATCACGGAACGGGCACGCTGGTCAGGTGAGGCTTGCCTAACTCGCGGCGCCCGGCTACAACTCCACCCATGTCGATCACCACTCGCACGCGCGGCGCCGCCGTCGCGGGCCTGACCCTCTCGCTGGTCCTCACCGGTTGCGGCTCCGACGACGACGGCGGCGACTCCGCCGGCCCGTCGTCGTCCGGCGGCTCGTCGGCCTTCCCCGTCACCATCGAGCACGCCTACGGCGAGACCGAGATCCCCGAGGAGCCCACGCGCGTGGTGTCCCTGGGCTTCACCGAGCAGGACGCGATCCTGGCCTTCGGCGTCGTCCCGGTCGCCGTCCGCTACGCCTTCGGCCCGGAGGACGACGTGTTCTTCCCGTGGGCGGACGAGGCGGCCGGGGACGCCGACCCGGAGATCATCCCGCGCGAGGAGGTCGACATCGAGGCGATCGCCGCGCTCGAGCCCGACCTGATCATGGCGGTGACCGCGGGGCTGACCGAGGCGGAGTACGACACGCTCAGCGGGATCGCGCCCGTCGTCGTCCAGCCGGAGGAGTTCCCGGCGTTCGGCACCCCGTGGCAGGACCAGACGCTGATCACCGGCCGGGCGCTGGGCCAGGAGGAGCGGGCCCAGGAGCTGGTCGCCGAGGTCGAGGCGCAGTTCCAGGCGACGGTCGCCGCCCATCCGGAGCTGTCGGACCGGACCGTCACCCTGTCGGGCGTGGCCTACGAGGGCGAGTACCCCTTCCACTCCTCGAGCGACACCCGGACCCAGTTCTTCACCGACTTCGGCATGGTGGTCGCCCCGGAGCTGGACGAGATCGCCGGCGACGAGTTCTACGGCACCGTCAGCCAGGAGCAGGCCGACCTGCTCGACGCCGACGTGCTGCTGTGGCAGTCGGGCTCGGACGAGGAGCGCGCGCAGATCGAGAACGACCCGATCCTCAACTCGATCCCCGCGGTGGCGCAGGGTCGCGCGCTGTTCGTCGAGGGGGCCGACTACGACGCGCTGCAGTTCGGCAGCGTCCTGAGCCTGCCGTACCTGCTGGAGAGCCTGGTCCCGAAGATCTCGGCGATCGTGCAGGCCTGAGCACGGACTTCCGCCGATCCGGACGACGACGGGCGCCGCTCCCTGATGGGGGCGGCGCCCGTTGCCGTCGGGGGGCGGGTCAGGAGGGGCTGACGACGACGCCCTCCGGAGGCGCCTGCACGGGGTTCACGAACCAGATGCTCTCCTCGTACAGGTGGCGCGAGCGCCAGCCGTCCGGGGTGCGGACCATGTCGTGGTGGTAGTAGCCCCCGGTGTAGGTGAAGCCCTGCACGCCCGGGATCTGCATCGGGTTGTAGAAGTCGGCGATCACCTTCGCCGTGTCGCCGTCGAGGTGGACCTCGATGTTGGTGACGTGGTGCTGGGTGAACGGAAAGGCCGCGAAGCCCGCGGAGAGGAACTCGACCATCTCGTCGCGGGGGAGCTTGGGCGCGCCGGCGGAGCTGTAGTCGACGATCGCGTCGTCGGTGAACACGCTGCGGTACATCTCCCAGTCGCCGCGGTCGATGCCGTGGCAGTAGCGGGTCAGCACGTCGCGGATCTCGATGCGGTCGGCGAGGGTCTGCAGGTCCACGGGGCCTCCGGGGGATGCGGGGATGTGACCGGGACCATAGCGATGTCGTGATCACGCGGGCGGTCGCGCGGTCGGGGGCGTCGTCCCTGGAGCGGCCAGAACCGGTCCGCCTGTGGCCGGTAGGGGGACGACGCTTGCGGAGCGCCGCCCCGGCTGCCCTGACGGGAGCGCTCGGCTCACGCCCGGCGGGTCAGCGGACCGGTCGGCCCGTCACTCGTCCCAGTCGACGTTCCCCATGGGCGCGGTCTCGGCGAGCACGGTTCCGTCGGCGGCGAGCGTCTGCACGGTGGTGAGCCCGGCAGGTACGTCGGCCACGACGACGCCGTCCCGCAGCGGCGACGAGCCGAGCTCCTCGCCGTCCGCGTCCAGCAGCCGCGCCGTGGTCGCGGACGGCGGAGCGACGACGACCAGGCTCGGCCGCCCCGGCGTCCCGCCCTCGGCGAACGGCAGCGAGCAGCTCAGCACGAAGGTCCGCTCGGCCAGCGGGGGTCCCGCGGCCTGCAGCGCGCTGCCGCAGCCGGCTCCGGCGACGCTGCCGTCCTGGGCGGACAGCATGGCGTCGGCCTGCAGGTAGACCGCCCCCGACGGGAGGGTCGCGGCGAGGAGGGAGACCTCGGCCCGGCGCTCGTCGGGGGAGGGCACCGGACCGGCCCAGACGACGGCGAAGCGGACGGCGTCCGCCGGCAGGCCGAGCAGCCACGACACCTGCTGCGCGCGGCGGGCCACCGGGTCGACGCCGGGCGACGGCTCCGGCCCGCCGCGCAGCCATTCGACCTCGGCGTCGACGACCGCGTCACCCCAGGCGCTGAAGCTCTCGGGGACGGAGACCACGACCTCCGCACCGTCGCGCAGCACCCGGTAGCGCACCGCGGGCCGCGGCTCTCCGCTGCCCTCGCCGAGGGAGAGGACGGCCACGCCGTCGGTCGTCCCGGCCGGTTCCCAGGCGCGGCTCACCGTCGCGTCGGCGGCGACATCGGGCCGGCGGGAGAACTCGACGGTGTCCCCGGGTGCGGCGATCACGACCATCACGCCTTCCGTCCCGGTGGTGAACGCGACCGGCCGGGTGACGTCGACGCCGTGCGCCACCGACGCCGCGCCCATCTGCGTGGCGTCGGCGCCGGGGGGACCGGCGAACCAGAGCATCGCGACGTCGCTCAGCGCGTCGAGGTCGGTCTGGCGCTCGGGGTCGGCCTCCTCGCCCACGGGCCGGGCGGTGTTGTCGCCGACGACGAGGGCCCAGCGGCCACCGGGCACGTCGCCGGCCCACACCACCCGCCGGGTGTCGACGGGCGGGTCCGGCACCGGTCCGCTGCCGTACCCGACCCAGGGCAGCTGCCGCACGCCCTCCAGGAACGCGGCGTCCCCGGCCAGGGAGCCGCGGGTCGGACCGGCGAGGACGTCGACCGCCGTCGGGCCGTCCGCCGGTGCGGACCGGCTCGGCTCGGCCCCGGACCCCGACAGCACGACCGGCACGGCGATCACCACCGCGGCGACGCTGGCCACCAGCGCGGTCAGCCCGATCCGCCGGCGCCGCCGCGATCGGGACAGCGCAGCGATCCGGCCGGCGAGGAACGGATCCTCGCGCGGGGCGGTCGCCTCGGCGAGGCGGGTCAGCTGCTCGCGCAGGTCGGCCTCGGTGGTCACGAGAGCTCCTCGGCGGGGACGGAGGGGGAGGCCGGCGTCGCCAGGACGGCGCGCAGGCGGGCCAGGCCGCGGGTGGTCTGGGTGTTGACGGCGCTGGCCGAGCAGCCCATGACCTCGGCGGCCTGCCGCTCGGTGAGGTCGGCGTAGAACCGCAGGACCACGGCTGCGCGCATCCGGGGCGGCAGCGCCCGCAGCGCCGCGGACAGGGCCTCGTCCGGATCCGGGGCGCCCGCCGCGGGATCCGCGCGGTCGGGGAGCGTGTCGACCACCTGCTCGGTGGTCATCAGCCGGCGCCGCCAGCCGATGTGGCTGGTCACCAGCACCCGCCGCACGTACGCCGTGGGCCGGCCGGCCGCGCTGATCCGGGGCCAGTGCCGGTAGGTGGTGAGCAACGCCGTCTGCACGAGGTCCTCCGCATGTCCGCGGTCACCCGTCAGGAGGACGGCGAGGCGCAGCAACGCGGGCTGCTCGTCGGACACGAAGTCCTCGAAGCCCCGCTCGTCGTCGGCGCGCACGCAGTCCCCTCTCGCAGGTCCTGCCCTCTACACGCGTCGAGCGGCGCGGAACACCCACACGGTCAGTCCCGGGGGAGGTCCAGCGCGGCGAGGGCGGCGGCGATCGCCTCGTCGCGCACGAAGTCCAGCGCGAGCAGGCGGTGCGCGAGCACCCCGCGGCGGGTCAGCCGCAGGTCGGCCATGCGCAGGCGGGGGAGCGCGGCCCCGCCGGGGCGGGGGGCGGCCGGCGGCGGGTCGAGCAGCCCGCGGCGCTGCAGGTCGGCGACGTCCTCGAGCGCGCCCCACGCCGTCCACCCGCGGGGGTCGACGGGCAGCGGCGCCATCGGCAGCGGCGTCCGCTCCCGGCGGCCGACGGCCGCCAGCACCACCAGTTGCCGGCCGGTGAGCTCGCCGGCCAGCCGGAGCCCGCGGTGCACGACGCCGGCGTCGAGGTCGGGGGAGACGGCGGCCTCGGCCAGCAGGTATCCCAGGTGGCGGACCCGCCACTCCTCGGGCGTCTGCCGCGCGGCGAGGACGGCGGCCTCGGCGAGCTCGTCGGCCGGCGCGCGGCCGCCCACGTCCGGGGCCAGGAACCCGTCCGAGCGCACCGGCCGGCCCTGCGACCCCCGCGTCACCGCCAGCTCCACGGCGAACGCCAGCGCGGCCCCCGCCCGCACCCGCTCCCGCGGCACCGGCAGCAGCGCGCTGTCGGCGGCCACCCGGCGCAGGCACGCGGCCAGCCGCGGGTCGACCGTCACCCGGGCCGCGCCCGCGTCGAACAGCAGCGCGGCGGCCGACCGGCTCATCGACCCGGCCACCGGCTCGCCGGTCTCGACCAGGGTCCGCCCCGAGGGCGCCGCGCCGTCCACGATCTCCGTCACGCGGGTGATCATCCCGGGACGGCGCGGCGGGCGCACCGCGCCGGCCCCGGCTCTCACCACGGCGGGGGGCGTCACCCGACCTCACCGTCGTCCGCCCGCCGCGGTGAGCGAAACGGAACACGAGTTCCCCCGGACGGCAACGGGCGGGGAACGGGCTGCCGTCACCGTCTCCGTATGGCTGCCCCCACCCGTCCGACCGACGCCGTCCCCGCGCCTCCGGCGCCCACCTCAGCTCCACCGCGGGGAGGGCGCTGGATCGAGGACTGGCGCCCGGAGGACCCCCAGTTCTGGGAAGGCACGGGTAAGGGCGTCGCCCGCCGCAACCTGTTCTTCTCCGTGTTCTCCGAGCACATCGGCTTCTCCATCTGGAGCCTGTGGTCGGTGCTCGTGCTGTTCCTGCCCGAGCCGGTGTTCGGCATCGACCCGGCGGGCAAGTTCCTGCTCACCACGCTGCCGACGGCGCTGGGTGCATTCGTGCGGCTGCCGTACACGTTCGCCGTCGCCAAGTTCGGCGGCCGCAACTGGACGATCGTCTCGGCCGCGCTGCTGCTCATCCCGACCATCGCCACGGCGATCGTCCTGGAGCCGGGCGTCGACTACTCCACGCTGCTGGTGGTCAGCTGCCTGGCCGGCGTCGGCGGCGGCAACTTCGCCAGCTCGATGGCCAACATCAACGCCTTCTACCCCGACCGGCTCAAGGGCTGGGCGCTGGGCCTGAACGCCGGCGGCGGGAACCTCGGCGTCCCGGTGATCCAGCTGGTCGGGCTGCTGGTGCTCGCCACCGCCGGTGCCCAGCACCCGCGGATCATCCTGATCGCCTACATCCCGCTGATCGTCATCGCCGCGGTCGGCGCCGCGCTGCTGATGGACAACCTGGCGACGGCGCGCAACCAGCCGCGGGCCATGCGTCAGGCCCTGCGCGAGCCGCACACCTACATCATGTCCTTCCTCTACATCGGCACCTTCGGCTCGTTCATCGGCTTCGGGTTCGCCTTCGGCCAGGTGCTGCAGAACCAGTTCGCCGTCGACTTCGACACCCCGCTGAAGGCGGCCTACCTGACGTGGCTGGGCCCGCTGCTGGGCAGCCTCATCCGCCCGCTGGGCGGCTCGCTGGCCGATCGCTTCGGCGGCGCCCGGATCACGTTCGTCAACTTCATCGCGATGGCGGTCGGGGCCTCGATCGTGCTCACCGCCAGCCTGGTGGAGTCGCTGCCGCTGTTCGTCGTCGGCTTCGTCGTCCTCTTCGTCCTCAGCGGCCTCGGCAACGGGTCGACCTACAAGATGATCCCGGCGATCTTCCGCACGCAGGCCCAGCTGTCGGTCGCCGCCGGCGGCGACAGCGTCGCCGCCGACCGGCGGGCGCTGCGGATGTCCGGCGCCCTCATCGGCATCGCCGGCGCGGTGGGCGCCTTCGGTGGCGTCCTGGTGAACCTGGCCTTCCGCCAGTCGTTCCTCTCCAGCGGCAGCGGTGACGGCGCCTACATCGCGTTCATCGCCTTCTACGTGGTCTGCGTGGCGGTGACGTGGGTGGTCTACCTGCGCCGCGGCGCCCCGATGGCCGGGGTCTGAAGCCGATCGGAGGAGATCCGTCGGTGTGTCCCCGACGGATCTCCTCCGGTCACACCGGGAGGCGGTAGCCGCGCTTGACGACCGTCTCGACGACGCCGCGGCCCAGCGCCGCCCGCAGCCGCGTCACGGCCATCTCGACGGCGTGCTCGTCGCCGCCGCCGGGCAGGCCCCCCACGAGCTCCGGGCGGGCGACCACGACGCCGGGACGGCGGGCCAGCGCGCGCAGCACCGCCATCGGCCCCGGCGCCAGCTCGACCAGCCGGCCGTCGACGACCGCGGCGCTGCCCCGCACCTGCAGGGTGATGTCGCCGAGGCACAGCACCGGGTCGCGCTCGGGCAGCCGGGCCACCACCTCGCGGGCCAGCGCACCGAGGCGGGCCCGCTCGGGCTGGCAGGTGGGGATCCCGGCGGCCTCCAGTGGGCCCGCCGTCACCGCGCCGACGGCGACCGCCATGACGCGGTCGCGCATCGCCGCGACGAGCGCGTCCGTCGAGCCGAGCTGCTCGGCGACCGCCAGCAGGCTCGCGGCGGCGGGGGCGCTGGTGAAGGTGACGGCGTCCACCTGACCGGCGATCACCGAGGCCACGAGCCGGCGCACGGGAGCGACGTCCTCGGGCAGCACCCACCGGTAGACCGGCACCGTGAGCACCTGGGCGCCGGTGTCGCGCAGGCCGGCGACGAGGTCGGGCAGCGGGTCGCCGTGCAGCTGGACGGCGATCCGCCGGCCCTCGAGCGACCCCTCGGCGCCGGACAGCAGGTGCTGGAGCACCTCGGCCGAGGACTCCGACTCCGGCGACCACGCGTCGACCAGCCCGGCGCCGCGGATGGCGCCCCGCGCCTTCGGCCCGCGGGCGAGCACCCGCGCGGTCCGCAGGTGCTCCACCAGCGGCAGGTCCCAGGCGTCGGCGGCCTCCAGCCAGCCGCGGAAGCCGACGCCGGTGGTGGCGATCACCAGGTCCACCGGGGCGGCCAGCACCTCGCGGGTGGCGGCCACGAGCTCGGTGTCGTCCGACAGCGGCACGATCCGGATCGCGGGGGCGTAGAGGACCCGGGCCCCGCGGCGGTCCAGCAGGGCGCCGAGTTCCTCCTTGCGGCGGGCCGCGGTGACCGCGACGGTGTACCCGGCCAGCGGCAGGACGACGTCGGCTCCCTGCTCGGTGTCGGTCAAGCCGCGTCCCCCTGGTTCGGTGCTGTAGCCGCTCCATCGTGGGGCACCCGCGTTGCGGGTATGTGTCCGGACGGCGACACGGGCAGTGGCACCGGTCACCTGCTGACGTCTCGCGGTCTCAGCGGACGGCGACGGTCCAGGTCGGCACCGGGCCGCCGCTGCCGACGACCAGACCGCGGCTGGCCAGCAGCCGCAGGTGCGCATCGGTCTCGGTGACGGCGAACATCCGCATCGCGTTGGCGTACTGCTCCCACGGGCGCGACCAGGTCAGGTACCCGGCGAGCTCCCACGGGGTGCTGCGCGGGTGCGCGCGGATCGCGTCCAGCAGCTCGGTGAGCCGGTGCTCGTGGTGGCCGGTGAGCTCCCGGGTGCGCAGGCCCAGCCCGCGGAAGCGCCACTCGTGGGCGGGCAGCACCTCGACCGGCTCGTCGCGGTCGCCGACGGAGGCCAGCGACGTGAGGTAGTCGCGCAGCGGGTCCTCCTCGAGCCGTTGACCGGCCGAGATGTTCGGGCTGATCCGGGGGAGCACGTGGTCACCGGAGAGGAACAGCCCGGTGCGCTCCTCGGCGAAGCAGAGGTGTCCCGGGGTGTGCCCGGGGGTGTGCAGCGCGCGCAGCGACCACCCGGGGAAGTCCGCCAGCTCGCCGTCCTCCAGGAGCCGGTCGGGGACCGCCTGCTTCCGCAGGCCGGCCAGCCGTTCGGGTGTGGGGGCGTCGGACGCCGCCGTCTCCTCGTCGGCGCCGAGGGAGACCATGAACGCCGTCTGGTCGCGGATGAACTGCTCGACGTCGGTCTCGCTCATGCCCCGCACGATCGCGGCGTCCGCCGGGTGCATCGCCACCCACGCGCCCGAGGCGTCCCGGACGCGGGCGGACAGCCCGTTGTGGTCCCCGTGCATGTGGGTGACGAGGACCCCGCGGACGTCGGCGACGTCCCCACCGATGGCGGCGAGGCCGGCCTGCAGCGACGTCCACGCGTCGTCGGAGTCCCAGCCCGTGTCCACCAGGCCGAGCCCGCCGCCGGCCAGCGCGAACACGTAGGAGGTCACGTAGCGGAGCGGGTTGTCCGGCATCGGGACCGGCACCGACCACAGGTCCTCGCGCACCTGCTCCACCGGCGGTGTGAGTCGCGCCAGCCACGCCTCGCGCTGGGTCGTCCCGGTGATCTCCACGTCGCTGTCCACGCCAGCACTGTGCCAGCGGACGCCCGCGCGGCTGGGATGATGGCGCCGTGCCCGCCACGGAAGCCCCCGCCCGCGTCTCCGCCGTCCCCCGCCGGCTGCGCCTGGTCTGCGCCGCGGCGGCGATCGCGGTGACCGCCGCGATGACCGTCGTCGGCCTGCTGCTGCCCAGCTCCTCGGTCGGCGTCGTCGAGTTCGGCTGGGTCGACCAGGTCGCCATCATCGGCGTCGGCGTGTGCCTCGGGGGCGGGATCCTGACGTTCGGGCGGTCCCGGGTGGACGCCGACGCCTCGGGGGTGGCGGTGCGCAACCTCTTCGTCCGCCACGTGCTGCCCTGGAGCGCGGTGCGGTCGGTCCGGTTCGACCGGCACTCCTCGTGGGCCAGCCTGCTGCTCACCAACGGCGACGAGGTGTCGGTGCTGGCGATCCAGGCCGCGGACACCGAGCGCGCCGTCCGCGCCGTCGAGGACCTGCGGGCGCTGCTGGCCGCGGCGCAGGCCGCCGAGCCGCCCCGGCCGCCGCTGCTGTACGAGGACTGACGGCCCCGTCCGGAGGCTCACCGCGAGCTCGCGAGGAATGCGGGGGACGGGGTCCTTCTTCTCGCCCCCCACGCCACGCTCCGCGCGGCGCGGGTCCCTGCGAGGGGGCCGCCGCCGGGCACGTCAGGGGGGAATGTGCAGCGCCGAACGGACGCTGTAGCATGGGCGTGCCTCCCCGCTACACGAGGCGCGTGAACCACCCAGCGGCCCCGCCCCGGGCCGCTGACCAAGAGGAGCCCGCTCCCACCTGGCGCCGATCCGGTGCCCAGGTCCCCGGTTCGCAGGCACCGATCTCGGTCGGTGCCCGCGACGCACATCCGCCCTCGGGTGGACGTGCCACCGGCCAGTGGGCCCCGACGAGCAGTCGCTCGCGGGGCCTCCTGTCTTCCGGCGTCCGGTGGTCGAGCGAGCCCTCCCCATGCTGAAGCAGAGGAGAGGCCATCACCGAGCCCCGCATCAACGACCGCATCCGCGTCCCCGAGGTCCGTCTGGTCGGTCCCGAGGGCGAGCAAGTCGGCATCGTGTCGATCGGCGAGGCGCTGCGCCTGGCCCAGGACTCCGAACTCGACCTCGTCGAGGTCGCGCCCATGGCCCGGCCGCCCGTCGCCAAGCTCATGGACTACGGGAAGTTCAAGTACGAGTCCGCCCAGAAGGCCCGCGAGGCCCGGCGGAACCAGGCGCTCACCGTCATCAAGGAGATGCGGCTGCGCCTCAAGATCGACCCGCACGACTACGAGACCAAGAAGGGCCACGTCGAGCGCTTCCTCAAGGGCGGCGACAAGGTCAAGATCACCGTGATGTTCCGTGGCCGCGAGCAGTCGCGCCCGGAGATGGGCTACCGCCTGCTGCAGCGGCTGGCCGCCGACGTCGCCGAACTGGGCGTCGTCGAGTCCAACCCCAAGCAGGACGGCCGCAACATGGTCATGGTGATCGCCCCGCACCGGAACGCGCAGGCCCTGCAGCAGGCAGCGCAGTCCGCCAAGGGCCGCGAGGCGAAGGCCGAGCAGGACCAGGAGCGGGCGCAGGAGCAGAGCCAGGAGCAGGGCCAGGAGCAGCCGGCGGAGCAGGCGCCCAGCGCCTGACCCCCTGCCCCTCGGCGCAGGACCGCACGACCGAGACCACCGGGTGCGTGCGGCAGCCACGTGCTGCCGCACGCACCCGCACGACCACGACCAGGACAGGCGAGGACATGCCGAAGCAGAAGACCCACAAGGGCACGGTCAAGCGGGTGCGCGTGACCGGCACCGGCAAGCTCATGCACGAGCAGGCCAACAACCAGCACAAGTTCGCCCACAAGTCGGGGCAGCGCAAGCGCCGCCTCGACACGGACCAGCTGGTCTCGCCGGCCGACGCCAAGAACATCAAGAAGCTCCTCGGCATCTGACCGCCGTCCCGTAACGAACAGACAGGAGCTCTCACGTGGCACGCGTGAAGCGGGCGGTCAACGCCCAGAAGAAGCGCCGTACGACCCTCGAGGCCGCCAGCGGCTACCGGGGTCAGCGGTCCCGGTTGTACCGCAAGGCCAAGGAGCAGATCCTCCACTCGGCCACCTACAACTACCGCGACCGCAAGGTGCGCAAGGGTGACTTCCGCAAGCTGTGGATCACCCGCATCAACGCCGCGGCCCGCCTGAACGACATGACCTACAACCGGTTCATGCAGGGCCTCAAGCTCGCCGGCATCGAGCTCGACCGGCGCGTGCTGGCCGAGCTGGCCGTCAACGAGCCGGCCGCGTTCGCCGCGCTGGTCGAGTCCGCCCGGGCCGCGCTCCTCGCGAACCCCGAGGCGACCGGCAACCAGGCAGCCTGAACAGGACCACCCCTCCGACGCCGTCGGTGACCGCCCTCCCGGGTGGGCACCGGCGGCGTCGGCGTCGGTCGGGAGGAGAGTCGTGACCGAGCTGCTCACCGAGCGGTCGGGGCGCGTCCTGGCCGCCCGCAAGCTCACCCGCCGGGCCGGGCGCGACGCCGCCGGGCTGTTCCTGGCCGAGGGGCGCCAGGCCGTGTCCGAGGCCCTCGCCACCGCGCCGGACGACGTCCGCGAGGTCTTCGCCACCGAGGCCGCCGCGGCCGCGTCCGGTGGTCTCGTCGCCGGCTCCGGCGTCCCCGTGCGGCTGATCACGGAGAAGGCGGCGGCCGGGCTGTCGGAGACGGTCACCCCGCAGGGGCTGGTGGCGGTGTGCGCGCTGCGCGACATTCCCGCCGACGCGTGGCTGGGGTCGCCCCCGCGGCTGTCGGTGGCGCTGGCCGGGCTCAACGACCCGGGCAACGCCGGCACCGTGCTGCGCACCGCCGACGCGTGCGGGGCCGGCGCGGTCGTCTTCGGCGCGGGGTCGGCCGACCCCTACGGCGGCAAGGCGGTGCGGTCCAGCGCCGGCAGCCTGTTCCACGTCGACGTCGTCCGTGGCGCGCCGCTGGCCGACCTGCTGCCCGCCGTCCGCGCGGCCGGGGTGACCGTGCTGGCCGCCGACGGCGGGGGGGAGGCGTCCCTCGACGCGCTGGAGGGCGCGCTCGCCGGGCCGGTGCTCTGGCTGTTCGGCAACGAGGCCCGGGGCGTGCCGGACGACCTCGCCGCGCTGGCCGACGCGCGGGTGCGGATCCCCATGCGCGGCCGGGCGGAGAGCCTCAACCTGGCCGCGGCCGCCGCGATCTGCCTCTACGCCACGCAACTGGCGCAGGGCTGAGGCCTTCGTGACCGGCGGTGGCCCCGTCCCGGGCCTGCATCAGGCCAGGCCGGCGCGCTTCCAGAGCAGCTCCGAGGAGCCGCCGATCAGGCCGACCTCGCGCAGGAAGGCGACCAGCCCCGACGACGCGTCGCGGAGCTTCGCCCGGTAGGCCTCGTTCGCGCGGGCGGCGGCCTTGGCCTGCTGCGGGTCAAGTCCTACGGAGGCGTAGACCTGCGGCTGGACGAGGTTGTCGGCGACGATCGCGGCCACCGCGGCGACCTCCGTGCGGTGCCGGCGCAGCGCCCAGCGACCCAGCCGCGGGGTGCGGCGGGCGACTTCGTCGCGCGCGAAGCGCATGTGCCGGGCCTCCTCGACGACGTGGATCCGGCTGGTCGCGCGGGTCAGCGGCTGCACGCGCTCGTCGCGCATCAGGTCGCGCTGGAAGATGTCCAGGATCTCCTCGGCGACCAGGATCGCGGCGTACGCCGCCGGGCCGGAGCCGCGCGCGGCGAAGGCCTTGCCGAGCTTCAGGATCGACGGCGGCGGCTGGTAGGACGGCGCCCCGAATGTCTGCGCGGTCCGCGCGAACATGACCGAGTGCCGGCACTCGTCGGCGATCTCGGTCAGCGCCCACTGCACGTGCGGCTGGGCCGGGTCGTCGCCGTAGACGTCCTTGAGCACCAGTTGCATGAGCAGGCACTCGAACCAGATGCCGACGCCGGAGATCGAGCAGTACTCGTGGATGGTCAGCGTGACCCGCTGCCGCTCGCTGAGCCCGTCCCACAGCGGGGTGCCGTACAGCGAGGACCACTCGGGGGACAGGCCGTACAGGTCCTCGGGGATCGGCGCGGACCAGTCGATGTCGACCGCGGGGTCGAACGACGTCCGCGCCGCGGACCCCAGCAAGCGGGTCGAGAGCTCCTGGCGGTCGGCCGAGCGGGTCGGCGTCCGGGCGGCGGGCAGGGTGGCGGTCATCGGCGTGCCTCCGAGGATGGTCGGGCGATCCTGTGCCCGAAGGTAGCTGTTACCCATGGACACAGGCAACTGGTACGAGAGGATGTCGGCGTGTCGAAGACGGACGGCCGCAGCGCCCGCTGGACCGAGCACCGCCGCAGCCGCCGCGAGGTGCTGGTCGGCGCGGCGCTGACCGCGCTCCGGACGGCGGGCCCGGACTTCGCCGTGGACGACGTCGCCCGGGCGGCCGGGGTCTCGAAGACCGTCCTCTACCGGTACTTCACCGACAAGGACGAGCTCGTCGACGCCGTCCTCGAGCGCATCTCCTCCGAGGTGCTGCTGCCGCGGCTGCTGGGCGAGCTGGCCCTGGAGCGGGCCGACGACCGCGCCCGCCTGCACGCCGTCATCGCCGCGTTCGTGCAGCTCATCGAGGAGGAGCCGGCGCTGTACCGGTTCGCCTACGCCCAGGCCGGCCGGTCCGGCCGGGCCGACCTGGTCGCGGCCACCGAGGGGCAGGTCGCCGAGGCGCTGGGGATGCTCATGACCGAGCGCCTCGCCGCGGCCGGGCGGCCCACCGACGCGGCGATGACCTGGGCCTACGGCGTCGTCGGGATGGTGCAGCTGACGGCGCACTGGTGGTCGGGTACCCGGGCCGTGCCCGCCGCCGACCTCGTCGAGCAGCTGGCCGACCTCGCCTCCGGCGGCCTGACCGCGCTGCTGCCGCCGCTGCCCGACCGCTGACCCCTCCCGTGCAGTTCCGCGGTATCAGGGGACGCGCGCGGCCTTCGCCTCGTACATCCGCAGGTCGGCGACGTGCAGCAGCGTCGCGACGTCGTCGCCGTCCTCCGGCGCCACCGCGATCCCCACGCTCGCCCCGACCGTCACCGTGGTGCCCTGCACCGCGAACGGACGGCGGACCGCGGCGAGCAGGTCCTCGGCCACCCGCCCCGCCTCGGCGGCGGCGCTGCCGGACCCGGCGTCGTTCGACAGGTCGGGCAGCGCCACGAGGAACTCGTCGCCCCCCAGCCGGGCCACCAGGTCGCGCCGCCGCAGCCGCTGCCGCAGCCGGGCGGCGACCTCCTTCAGCAGCTCGTCGCCGGCGGCGTGCCCCAGCCGGTCGTTGACGGCCTTGAAGCCGTCGAGGTCGAGGAAGAGCAGGGCCAGGGCGTCGCCGGAGGCCCGGGCGTTCCACAGCGCGGTCTCCGCCTGCTCCTGCAGCCGGCGGCGGTTGGCCAGGCCGGTGAGCGGGTCGGTGGCGGCGAGCTCCTCGATCCGCGCGAGCGCGACCCGGGTGCGGTCGCGCTCCTGCAGCAGCGCCCGCTCGGCCTCGACCCGCGCGGTCACGTCGACCTGGACGCCGATGTACTGCACCACCGTCCCGTCGGCATCGCGGACCGGGGCCAGGTGCAGCTCGTTCCACCACGGCGTCCGGTCGGGCCCGCGGACGTTGAGCAGGGTCTCCCGGCACTCCTCCCCGGCGGCGACGGCGGCCCGGATGCGCGCGACGGCGGCCGGGTCGGTGTCGGGGTCCTGCAGGAAGCGGCAGTTGCGGCCCAGCAGCTCCTCGCGCGGCAGGCCGGTGAGCCGCTCGAACGCGGGGTTGACGTAGACCAGCGGCTGGTCGGGCAGCCGCAGATCGGCGACGGCGACCCCGCTCGGGGTGGCGGCCAGCGCGCTCAGCAGCAGGGCGTCCCCGCCGGGTCCGACGGGCGCGACGGGCGGGGCGGCGACGGGGCGGGGGGCGCCGGCGGCCGGGGCCGGGGCGTCCGCGGGCACCGCGTGCTCCACGTGCGGGGCGACCCGGGCCAGCAGCGACGCCGTCGCCCGCACGACCGTCTCCCGGTCGTAGGTGAGCGCGTACTCGAACCGGCGCTGCGCGTCCGGGCCGGAGTCGCCCAGGTCACGGGCCAGGAGCGCGGCGGCGAAGTGCGGGCTGAGGACGGTGACGTCCCACTCGCCGCGCACCGGGTCGCCGGCGGCCAGGGTGGCGCCGCGCAGGCCGGGCAGCGGCTCCTCGGGCAGGCCCTCGCCGAGGGCGCAGACGAACGCGGTCCGCTCGACCAGGTCGCGGTAGCGCTGCGTGGTCGACGGCGTGAAGTGGCGGGCCTCCTGGAAGGCCGCGGTGACCACGCAGGTCTGCCCCATCCGCAGGGCCTCGCGCTCCAGCTGCTTGGACAGCTCGATGAGCAGCGCCTTGGGGGCCGAGCGCAGCGCGACGCCGTCGGGCAGGCAGGCGAACGGCGAGGCCGGCTCCGCAACGGCGTCGCCGCCCCGCGTGGGCAGGACGAGCTCGGCGGTCTCGCGGTCGAGGGCCGGGCCGTCGGCGGGGCGGCCGAAGTACCAGCCCTGCCCGAGGGTGGCCCCCAGCCCGCGCGCCATGTCCAGGTGTTCCTCGTGCTCGATGCCCTCGGCGAGCACGACCGCTCCGGTGCGCTCGGCGTAGGCGTTGACCGCGTTCATGATCTCGGCGACGTCCGGTCCGGGGCGCTCCTGGACCAGGCGCAGGTCGAGCTTGACGACGTCGGGATGCAGCAGCGGCATGAAGGCCAGCGACATCGGCTCGGCGCCGACGTCGTCCACCGCCACGCCCCAGCCGACCGACCGGACCCGCTCCACGGTGCGCAGCAGCTCCGCCGGCCGCGTGGCGAGGGCGCGCTCGGTGATCTCCAGGACGACGCGCAACCGGTCCGGCGCGGCCTCGGCCAGCCCGAGCAGCGTCTCCATCGGCGCGCGGTCGAGCACCTCGGGCTCCACGTTGACGAACAGGGTCAGCGGCGCGACCAGGCCGTGCTCGAGGGCGCCGCTCAGGGCGGCGGTCCGGCAGAGCTGGTCCAGCTCCGCCAGCCGGCCGGCCACGCGGGCGGCGGCGAACAGCTCGTCGGGGCGCTCCAGCGGCCCGAGCGGTCCGCGGGCGAGGGCCTCGTAGGCGACGACGCGGCCGGTGTCGAGCTCGACGATCGGCTGGAAGACGCTGCGCACCCCGCCGGGGGCGAGGGCGGCGTCGAGGGCGGCGTCGGCGGCCGGGGGGGCGGCCTGGGCGGTTCGGTGCACGAGAGGGCCATCGGCAGGGCCGGGCCGCGGCTCCACCCGGCCGCGGGCGATCCCACCCGGCCGGGTCAGGTCAGGACGTGATGAGCACGATCGCGACCACGGCGACGGCCAGCCCGGCCACCTGGGTGCCGGCGAGACGCTCGCGCAGCACGACCTGGGCCAGCACGACGGTGCTCACCGGGTAGAGCGAGGCGAGGACGCCGGTGACGGCGAGCGGCCCGGGTGCCTGGGTGGCGAGCAGGAAGAGGGAGTTCGCGGCCATGTCCCCGACGCCGGAGACGGCGATCAGCGGCAGCGCCGACCGGGGCGGCCGCAGCGAGCGCCGCGCCGTCGCCGCCAGGACCAGCACGAGCGCGACGGACGACAGCCGCGCCGCGACGAGCGGCGTCAGCCGCGACTCCTCGGCCGGCTGGTCCAGCAGCACGAAGAACAGGCCGAACGCCGAGCCCGCCAGCAGCGCCGGCAGCAGGGCCGCCGGGCGGGCCGACCGCAGGGCACCCAGCCCCTGCTCGGCGGAGACGAGGGCCACGGCCCCGAGCGCGAGCACGATGCCGACCGTGGCCGGGACGCCGACCCGGTCCCCGGAGGCGACGCCGACCAGGACGGGGACGGCGGCGGCGGTGACCGCGGTGGTGGGGGCGACGACGCTCATCACCCCGGTCGCCAGGGTGCGGAAGAAGATCATCAGCCCCGTCGACCCGGCCAGGCCCGCCGCCGCACCCCAGGCCAGGTCGGTGCCGGTCGCCGGGCCGCCGAGCCAGGGCAGGACGAGCAGCAGCGCGACCAGGCCCGCCGCCTGGGACAGCGCCACGACGGCGAACACCGACGCGCGCCGGCTGGCGAGCCCGCCGAGGAAGTCCGCCGCCCCGTAGACGACGGCGGACGCCAACGCCAGGACGACCGCCACGCTGCCCCTTCCGCCGTCGTGCTCCGCGCGCTGCCGACCGCGATCCGTCCCTCGGCAGCGGCCTCCGCGGGGCCGCGGCGTGCCGGGCGGGCACGAGTGTGCAGATCGCGGGGACGACGACGGCGGGCGGGTCCGGTAACCCACGCGCGTCGGTCCGGCCCGGGCGGGCAGAATGGCCTCCCGTGTCTGGCGCCAACGACCCCTACGACCCCAAGCAGGTCGCCGCGCTGTCGGCCGAGGCGCTCGACGCCGCGGTCTCCGCCGCGGTCGAGGCCTTCGGCGCCGCGGCCGACCTCGCGGCCCTGGCGGCGGTGCGGCCGGCCCACCTGGGCGACCGCGCGCCGGTGCTGTTGGCCCGCCGCGAGCTCGGTGCCCTGCCCCCGGCCGCCCGCTCCGACGCGGGCAAGCGGGTCAACGCCGCCCGGGTCGCCGTCACCGAGGCCTACGAGGGGCGGCTGGCCGAGCTCGAGGCCGAGCGCGACGCCCGGGCGCTGGCCGAGGAGCGGGTCGACGTCACGCTGCCCTGGGACCGTGCGCCCCGTGGCGCCCGGCACCCGCTGACGACGCTGATGGACCGGATCGCCGACGTCTTCGTCGGCATGGGCTACGAGGTCGCCGAGGGGCCCGAGCTCGAGGCGGAGTGGCTGAACTTCGACGCCCTCAACATCGGCCGGGACCACCCGGCGCGCTCGATGATGGACACGTTCTTCGTCGCGCCGGAGGACTCCGGGCTCGTCCTGCGCACCCACACCAGCCCGGTGCAGGCGCGGACCATGCTGTCCCGGACGCCGCCGATCTACGTCGTCGCGCCCGGCCGGGTCTACCGCACCGACGAGCTCGACGCGACGCACACCCCGGTCTTCCACCAGGTCGAGGGCCTGGCCATCGACCGCGGCCTGACCATGGCGCACCTCAAGGGCACGCTGGACCACCTGGCCCGGCAGATGTTCGGACCCGACGCGGTCACCCGCTGGCGCCCGTCCTACTTCCCGTTCACCGAGCCGTCGGCGGAGTTCGACGTCTGGTTCCCCGAGCACCGCGACGGGCCGCGCTGGGTGGAATGGGGCGGTTGCGGCATGGTCAACCCGCGCGTGCTGGTCGCCTGCGGGATCGATCCGGAGGAGTTCAGCGGCTTCGCCTTCGGCATGGGCATCGAGCGGGGGCTGATGTTCCGCTCGGGCATCAGCGACATGCGCGACATCGTCGAGGGCGACGTCCGGTTCACCCGGGCGTTCGGAGTGGAGCTGTAGATGCGGGTCCCCATCGGCTGGCTGGCCGAGTACGTCGACGTCCCCGCCGGGACGAGCGTCGAGGACCTCGACTCCGCCTTCGTCCGGCTCGGCCTCGAGGTGGAGGAGATCCACCGCCCCGAGCCGGTCACCGGCCCGCTCGTGGTCGGCCGGGTGCTGGAGATCGAGGAGCTGACCGACTTCAAGAAGCCGATCCGGTTCTGCCGGGTCGACGTCGGGGAGGCCGTTGCCGGGGACGGTGGGCGGGGCGGAGTCGTCGGCATCGTCTGCGGCGCCCGGAACTTCGCCGCCGGCGACGCCGTCGTCGTCGCGCTGCCCGGGGCCGTGCTGCCCGGCGGCTTCGAGATCGCCTCGCGGAAGACCTACGACCGGATCTCCGACGGGATGATCTGCTCGGTCCGCGAGCTGGGCGTCGGTGACGACCACGCCGGGATCCTCGTGCTGGGGGACGACGCTCCGGCGCCGGGCACCCCCGCCGGGCCGCTCGTCGGCCTGGACGACGTCGTCATCGAGCTCGCGGTCACGCCCGACCGCGGCTACTGCCTGTCGATGCGCGGCATCGCCCGCGAGATGGGCACCGGCCTGGGCGTGGACCGGCGCGACCCGGGCGCGGTCGGGCTCCCCGCCTGGTCCGGCGAGCCGGCCTGGCAGGTGCGGGTCGAGGACGCCGACCGCTGCGACCGCTTCTCGATGATCGCGCTGGAGGGCCTGGACCCGTCCGCGCCCAGCCCCTGGTGGATGCGCCGCCGGCTGGCCCAGTCCGGCGTGCGCAGCATCTCGCTGGCCGTCGACGTCACCAACTACGTGATGCTCGAGCTCGGGCAGCCGATGCACGCGTTCGACCGCGACGCGGTGACCGGCCCCATCGTCGTCCGCCGGGCGCGGGCGGGGGAGCGGCTGACCACCCTCGACGGCGCCGACCGCGCACTGGACGCCGACGACCTGCTCGTCACCGACGACACCGGCCCGATCGGCCTGGCGGCGGTCATGGGCGGCGCCACGACCGAGATCGGCGACGGGACGACATCCGTCCTGCTGGAGGCGGCGCACTGGGAGCCCACCGGGGTGGCCCGCACCGCCCGCCGGCACCGGCTGCCCAGCGAGGCGGCCAAGCGGTTCGAGCGCGGGGTCGACCCGGAGATGACGACGGCCGCGCTGGTCCGCGCCGCGGAGCTGCTGGCGCGGTACGGCGGCGCCCGGGTGGTCGGCTCGGCGGTCGACGTGGACACCCGCCGCCCGCGCGTGCCCATCCCGCTCGAGGCGTCGAAGCCCTCCCGTGTCGCCGGGGTGGCCTACCCGCCGGCGCGGGTGGTCGAGCTGCTCACCGCCGTCGGCTGCGCGGTCGAGGGCGCCGAGGGCCCCCTCTCGGTCACCCCGCCGTCCTGGCGCCCGGACCTCACCGACCCCGCCGACCTGGTCGAGGAGGTGCTGCGGCTGGCCGGCTACGACGACATCCCGTCGGTGCTGCCCACCGCGCCGCCGGGCCGGGGGCTCACCGACGGTCAGCGCCGCCGCCGCAGCATCGGGCGGACGCTCGCCGAGGCCGGCTACGTCGAGGCGCCCGCCTACCCGTTCGTCGGCGAGGCGGCGCTGGACGCGCTCGGCCTGCCCGCCGACGACGAGCGCCGGCAGGTCGTCGTCGTCCGCAACCCGCTGTCGGAGGAGGAGCCGGCGCTGCGCACCACGCTGCTGCCCGGCCTGCTCGCCACGCTGGCGCGCAACCTGGCCCGCGGCCAGCGCGACGTGGCGCTGTTCGAGCACGGCGCGGTGTTCCCCGGAGCGCGGCGCGCCCCGGCGCCGCTGCCGGGGGTGGACCGGCGGCCCGACGACGCGACGCTCGCCGCGGTGCTCGGTGCGGTGCCGGCGCAGCCGTGGCACGTCGCCGTGGCGCTCACCGGTTCCCGCGAGGCCCGCGGGTGGTGGGGCGCGGGCCGGCCCGCCGAGTGGGCCGACGCCGTCCAGGCCGCCCGGCTGGTCGCGCAGACCGCCGGGGTCGAGCTGACCGTCCGGGCGGGGGACCGGGCGCCCTGGCATCCGGGCCGCTGCGCCGAGCTCCTCGTCGGTGACGCGGTGGTCGGGTACGCGGGCGAGCTGCACCCCCGGGTGTGCGCGGCGCTGGAGCTGCCGCCACGGACGTCGGTGATGGAGCTCGACGTCGACGCGCTGCCCGCCGCGCCCGTGCCGGTCGGCCCGCCGATCTCCGCGTTCCCGCCGGTGCTCACCGACCTGGCGCTCGTGGTGGCGGCGGAGGTGGCGTCCGCGGACGTCGAGGCCGCGCTGCGCGACGGTGCCGGCGCGCTGCTGGAGTCGATCCGCCTCTTCGACGTCTACACGGGGGCGCCGGTGCCCGAGGGCCAGAAGTCCCTCGCGTACGCGCTCACGCTGCGCGCGCCCGACCGCACCCTGACCGGCGAGGAAGCGGGGGAGGTGCGGCAGCGGGCCGTCGCGCTGGCCGGCGAGCGGACGGGTGCGGTCCTCCGTGGCTGACGACGGCCTGACCGGGGTCGCCCTGGTCACCGGCGCGAGCTCCGGCATCGGCCGGGCGCTCGCCGAGGGCCTGGCCGCCCGCGGGATGGCCGTCGCCGGGCTCGCGCGCACCGGCGACCGGCTGGCGACGGCGATGGACGAGGTCGCCGCCGCCACCGGTGCGCGCACCCTGGCCGTGACCGCCGACGTCACCGACCGCGCCGCCGTCGAGGCCGCGGTCGCCGAGGTGACCGAGCACCTGGGGCGCGTGGACCTGCTGGTCAACAACGCCGGCGGCGTCGACGCGGCCGAGGAGCCGCTGTGGGAGGCCGATCCCGACCAGTGGTGGGACGTCGTCTCCGGCCACGTGCTCGGCGGCTTCCTGCTGTGCCGCGCGGTCGTGCCGTGGATGGTCCTGCGCAACCGCGGCCGGATCGTGAACCTCGCCAGCGGGATGAGCCTGCGGGCCCGGCCGGAGTACTCCGCGTACTCGGTGGCCAAGACCGGGCTCATGCGGCTGACCGAGGCGCTGCAGGGCGCGCTGGAGGGGTCGGACGTGCACGCCTTCGACGTCGCCCCGGGGCTGGTGGACACCCCGATGACCCGGGGGATGCCCATGTGGCAGGGGCAGACCGACTGGACGCCGCCGGACCGGGTGGTGCGGATGGTCGCGGCGATCGCGGCCGGGGAGCTCGACGCCTGGTCGGGGCGGTTCCTGCACGTGAACAACGACGCGCCGGAGGACCTCGCCCGCCGCGGCCCGGAGGGCGACGCGCGACGGTTGCGGCTGCGCCCCTGGGGCGACGGCGATCCGCTCGGCTGACGGGCTGCGGGAGCGCCCCGCGCTGCCTAGGGTCGGGGCCATGCTGCAACCACCGGCCATGGCGGAGATCTCCGACGAGGACCTGAACCGCGAGCTCAACCACCTCTACGAGAAGCGGCACGACATCCTGCGGACCGGCTCCGCCGACGCCTGGGCCAACCACCGCGAGCGCACCGACCAGCTCGAGGCCGAGTACCTGCGCCGGTTCTCCCGCGGCGTCACCGACGCCGCGGCCAAGCTCGCCGGCTACGGGGTGTCGACCGCCTCCTGAGGCCCGGGAAGCCTGTCGTGCGCGGAACGCTCGCCCGGGCGAGCCCCTCGCGCGCGACATGCTCCGCGCCCGGAAACCGGTATGAGGAGTCATGCATGACCGTGTATGGTCATGCATCGTGAGTACACCGCAGACGTGGACGGTCGGGGTCACCGGCGCCACCGGGTATGCCGGGGGTGAGGTGTGCCGGCTGCTGGCCGGGCACCCGCAGCTCCGGCTGGCCGGGGTGCACGCGGCATCGAGCGCCGGCCGACGCCTGGGTGAGCTGCAGCCGCACCTGTGGCCCTACGCCGACCTCGAGGTCCGGCCCAGCGGCGTCGAGGACCTCGCCGGCTACGACGTCGTCGTCCTGGCGCTGCCGCACGGGGAGTCCGCCGCGATCGCCGCGCAACTGCCCGCCGACACGCTGGTGATCGACTGCGGCGCCGACCACCGGCTGGACGACCCCGCCGCCTGGGCCCGGTGGTACGGCTCCGAGCACGCCGGCAGCTGGCCCTACGGCCTGCCGGAGCTGCCGGGCCAGCGGGAGCAGCTGACCGGCGCGCGGCGGATCGCCGTCCCCGGGTGCTACCCGACCTCGGTCACCCTGGCGATGGCCCCGGCCCTGGCCGCCGGGCTGGTCGAGAACGACGTGGTCGTCGTCGCGGCCTCCGGCACGTCCGGCGCCGGCAAGTCGGCGAAGACCCACCTGCTCGGCAGCGAGGTCATGGGCTCGGTGAGCGCCTACGGCGTCGGCGGGGTGCACCGGCACACGCCGGAGATGGTGCAGACCCTGTCCCGGGCCGCGGGCGCGCCGGTGTCGGTCAGCTTCACCCCGACCCTGGTGCCGATGAGCCGGGGCATCCTCGCCACCTGCTCGGCGAGGCTCGCGCCCGGCACGGACGCCGCGGCGGCGCGGGCCGCCTACGCGAGCGCCTACGCCGACGAGCCCTTCGTCCACCTGCTGCCCGAGGGCCAGTGGCCGACGACGGCCCAGGTGCTCGGCGCCAACACCGTGGCGATCCAGGTCGCCGTCGACCCCGACGTCGGCCGGCTCGTGGTCGTCGCCGCGGTCGACAACCTGACCAAGGGCACGGGGGGCGCGGCGATCCAGTGCGCCAACCTGGCCCTCGGCCTTCCCGAGACCACCGGCCTGCCCCTCGTGGGGGTCGCGCCGTGACCGGCTACGCAACCGAGGACGCCCAGTGAGCACCACCACCCCCCAGGGCTTCCGGGCCGCCGGCGTCGCCGCCGGGCTCAAGTCCAGCGGCGCCGCCGACGTCGCCCTGGTCGTGAACGACGGACCGGACGACGCCGCGGCCGCCGTCTTCACGACCAACCGCTTCCCCGCCGCCCCCGTCACCTGGAGCCGGCAGGTCCTGTCCACCGGCCGGCTGCGGGCCGTCGTCCTCAACTCCGGCGGCGCCAACGCCTGCACCGGTGCCGACGGCTTCGCCGACACCCACGCCACCGCCGAGCACGCCGCCGCGCAGCTCGGCCTGGGCGCGATCGACGTCGCCGTGGCCAGCACCGGCCTGATCGGCGTCCGGCTGCCCATGGACCGGCTCCTGCCGGGCGTGACCGGGGCGGCGCAGGCGCTGTCGGCCGACGGCGGGCCCGCCGCGGCCCGCGCGATCATGACCACCGACTCGGTGCCCAAGACCACGGCGGTCGAGGGGGCGGGCTGGACCGTCGGCGGCATGGCCAAGGGCGCGGGCATGCTCGCCCCCAGCCTGGCCACGATGCTCGTCGTCCTCACCACCGACGCCGTCGTGCCGGCCGAGCTGCTGCAGCCGGCCCTGGCGCGGGCGACGGCGGTCAGCTTCGAGCGGGTCGACTCCGACGGCTGCCTGTCGACCAACGACACCGTGATCGTCATGGCCAACGGCGCGAGCGGGGTGACCCCGACCGCCGAGGAGTTCACCGCGGCGCTGACGGCCGCCTGCACCGACCTCGCGATGCAGCTGCTCGCCGACGCCGAGGGCTCCACCAAGGACATCGCGATCACGGTGCGCAACGCCGCGACCGTGCAGGACGCGCTCACCGCCGGCCGCGCCTGCGCGCGCAACAACCTGCTGAAGACGGCGCTGTTCGGCAACGACCCCAACTGGGGCCGGGTGCTGGCCGCGATCGGCACCACCGATGCCGCGTTCGAGCCCGACCGGGTCGACGTGATCATCAACGGCGTTCCCGTCTGCCGCGGCGGGGCGATCGGCGACCCGCGGGAGGGCGTCGACCTCACCGGCCGGACCATCACCATCGACGTCGACCTCCGGGCCGGCGCCGAGCAGGCGACGATCTGGACCAACGACCTGTCCATCGCCTACGTGCACGAGAACTCGGCGTACTCCACATGAGCGGCACCAGCGAGCCCGAACCCCACGTCACGACCGTGCACGACCCGAACGCGCAGGACCCGACCCCGCCCGACGTGCGCTTCGACGAGCACGCGCCCGAGGTGCCGGCGGTGCGCCGCCGGATCGGCACCACCCGCAAGATGCGGACCTACGACCCCGACGGCGACGCCCGCAAGGTCGCCGTCCTCACCGGGGCGCTGCCGTGGCTCAAGGAGTTCCACGGCAACGTCGTGGTCATCAAGTACGGCGGCCACGCGATGGTCGACGAGGAGTGCCGCCGCGCGTTCGCCGAGGACATGGCGTTCCTGCGGACCTGCGGCATCCTGCCCGTGGTGGTGCACGGCGGCGGCCCGCAGATCACCGAGATGCTCGGCCGGCTCGGCGTCGCCAGCGAGTTCCGCGGCGGCCTGCGGGTGACCACCGAGGAGACCATCGACGTCGTCCGCATGGTGCTCACCGGCCAGGTCACGCCCGAGGTGGTCGGGCTGATCAACCAGCACGGCCCCCTCGCCGTGGGCCTGTCCGGTGAGGACGGCGGCCTGTTGCGCGCCGAGCGGACGACGGCGACGGTCGACGGCGAGCCGGTGGACGTCGGACTGGTCGGCGACGTCGTCGAGGTCGATCCCGGCCCGGTGCGGGCGCTGCTGGAGTCCGGGCACATCCCGGTCATCGCCACCGTGGCCCCCGACGCCGACGGCGTGGTGCACAACGTCAACGCCGACACCGCCGCGGCCGCCGTCGCGGTGGCGCTGGATGCGGTGAAGCTCGTCGTCCTCACCGACGTCGAGGGGCTCTACGCCGACTGGCCCGACCGGGGCTCGCTGGTCCAGCAGATCGACGCCGCCGAGCTCGCCGAGATCCTGCCGGACCTGGACTCCGGGATGGTCCCGAAGATGGCCGCCTGCCTGCGGGCGGTCAACGGCGGGGTGAAGCGGGCGACCGTCGTCGACGGCCGCACGCCGCACGCCCTGCTGCTGGAGATGTTCACGACAGAGGGAACCGGGACGATGGTCGTCCCGGCCGACACCGGGAAGGAGTCAGCACCGTGACCGGCGCCGGCAGCAAGAAGACCAACGAGCTGGCCACCCGCTGGTCGGCCGTGATGATGGGCAACTACCGGACGCCGCCGATCGCCCTGGCCCGCGGCGCGGGGGCGACCGTCTGGGACGTCGACGGCCGCGAGTACACCGACCTGCTCGGCGGCATCGCGACGACGATCCTCGGCCACGCGCACCCGAAGGTCGTCGAGGCGATCACGCGGCAGGCGCAGACCCTGGGCCACGTCTCCAACCTGGCCATGCACGAGCCCGGTGTGCTCCTCGCCGAGCGGCTGATCGAGCTCGCCGGCCGGCCCGGGCGGGTCTTCTTCTGCAACTCCGGCGCCGAGGCCAACGAGGCCGCGTTCAAGCTCAGCCGGCTCACCGGCCGCACCGAGGTGATCACCGCCGAGGGCGCCTTCCACGGGCGGACGATGGGCGCGCTCGCGCTCACCGGTCAGCCGAGCAAGGCCGCCGCGTTCGCGCCCCTGCCCGGCGGCGTCCGGTACGTGCCCTACGGGGACGCGGCCGCCCTCGCCGGCACCGTCTCCACCGCCACCGCGATGGTGCTGCTGGAGCCGATCCAGGGCGAGGGCGGCGTGCAGCCCCCGCCGCCCGGCTACCTCGCCGCGGCCGCCTCGGCCGCGGCCGGCGCCGGCGCGCTGTTCGCCCTCGACGAGGTGCAGACCGGCATCGGCCGCACCGGCCACTGGTTCGCCCACGCGGCCGACGGCCTGCAGCCCGACGTCGTCACCCTGGCCAAGGCGCTGGGTGGCGGCCTGCCGCTGGGCGCGACCCTCGCCTTCGGCGACGCCGCCGAGCTGATGACCGCCGGCTCGCACGGCTCGACGTTCGGGGGCAACCCCATCGCCGCGGCCGCCGCCCTCGCGGTGCTCGACACGATCCGCGACGAGGGGCTGCTGGAGCGGGCCAAGGAGCTCGAGCACCGGTTCACCGCCGGCATCGAGGGCCTCGGGCACCCGCTGGTCTCCGGCGTGCGGGGGAGGGGTGCGCTGCTCGGCGTGGTCCTGGCCGCGCCCGTGGCCGCCGAGGTGGAGGCCGCGCTGCGCGACGCCGGCTACCTCGTGAACGCCGTCGCGCCGGGCGTCGTCCGGCTGGCGCCGTCCCTGGTGCTCTCCGACGTGCAGGTGGACGCCTTCGTGGCGGCGCTCCCCGCGGCGCTGGGCACCGCGACGGTGACGGCCGAGCGAGCATCGCAGGGAGCGCCGGCGACCGAGGAGCGGAACGAGGCCGGAGCCGAGCCGAGCAACCCCGCGGCGGGACAGCAGTGACGCGGCACTTCCTGCGGGACGACGACCTGTCGCCCGCCGAGCAGGCCGAGGTCCTGGCGCTGGCCGCCGAGCTCAAGCGGACCCGGCACTCCGACGCGGCACCGACCCCGCTGCGCGCGCCCAACGGCGTGCCGCGGGCCGTGGCGGTGCTGTTCGACAAGCCCTCCACCCGCACCCGCGTCTCGTTCTCCGTCGGCGTGGCCGAGCTCGGCGGCTACCCGCTCGTCATCGACGCCGCGAGCAGCCAGCTGGGCCGCGGCGAGCCGGTCGCCGACACCGCCCGCGTGCTCGACCGGCAGGTGGCCGCGATCGTCTGGCGGACCTTCGGGCAGGACCGCCTCGAGGAGATGGCCGCGGCCAGCAGCGTTCCCGTCGTCAACGCGCTCACCGACGGGTTCCACCCCTGCCAGATCCTCGCCGACCTGCAGACCGTCGCCGAGCACAAGGGCGAGCTGGGCGGGCTCACGATGAGCTACCTGGGCGACGGCGCCAACAACATGGCGCACTCCTACCTGCTGGGCGGGGCGACCGCCGGCATGCACGTGCGCATCGGCTCGCCCGAGGCGTTCCGGCCCGACCCGGAGGTGCTCGCGCGGGCGGGGGAGATCGCGGCGCGGACCGGCGGTTCGGTGCGCTGGACCGCCGATCCGGCGGACGCGGCGGACGGCGCCGACGTGCTGGTCACCGACACGTGGGTGTCGATGGGCCAGGAGTCGGAGTACGAGGAGCGGATCGCGCCGTTCCTGCCCTACGCCGTCGACGAGGCGGCGCTGGCGCGGGCGGCCACGCACGCCGTCGTGCTGCACTGCCTGCCCGCCTACCGGGGCAAGGAGATCAGCGCGGGCGTCCTGGACGGCGCGCAGAGCGTCGTCTGGGACGAGGCGGAGAACCGGCTGCACGCCCAGAAGGCGGTGCTCATCTGGCTGCTGGAGCACTCCCGATGAGGCCGGTCCGACGATGACGGGCGCGCTGTCGCGCAGCGCCCGGCAGGCGCGCATCCGCGAGCTGATCGACGCCCGGCCCGTGACCTCGCAGACGCAGCTGGCCGCGCTGCTCGCGGAGTCGGGCATCGAGGTCACCCAGGCCACGTTGTCGCGGGACCTCGAGGACCTGGGCGCGGTCAAGATGCGCGGTGCCGACGGCGCGCCCGCCAGCTACGTCCTGCCGCCGGAGAACGCCCCGCTGCGCCCGGCCCAGAGCGCGCCCGCCCGGCTCACCCGGTTGCTGGCCGACCTGCTGACCAGCGCCGAGGGCAGTGCCAACCTCGCCGTCCTGCGCACGCCCCCGGGCGCCGCCCAGTTCCTGGCCTCGGCGCTGGACAAGGTCGGCCTCCCCGACGTCCTGGGCACCATCGCCGGGGACGACACTCTGCTGGTGGTGTCCCGCGACCCCGACGGCGGCCCGGCCCTGGCCGAGCGGCTGCGGGCACTCGCCCGGCGGACCCCGCCCGTCTATCCCGAACTGGACGCCGACCTCGGCGCCGACACCCCGGAGGAACTCGCACCGTGAGCGTCGAACCGCAGCCTGCACACACCCGGCTGTGGGGCGGCCGCTTCGGCGGCGGTCCCTCGCCGGCGATGGCCGCGCTGAGCAAGTCCACCGACGTCGACTGGCGGCTGGCCCCCTATGACCTGGCCGGCTCGCGCGCCCACGCCCGGGTGCTGAACCGCGCCGGCCTGCTCAGCGACGACGAGCTGGCGCGGATGATCGGGGCGCTCACCGAGCTCTCGGCCGAGGTCGCCGCGGGCACCTTCGCGCCGATCGAGGCCGACGAGGACGTGCACGAGGCGCTCGAGCGCGGCCTGCTGGAGAAGCTCGGCACGCTCGGCGGCAAGCTCCGGGCCGGGCGCAGCCGCAACGACCAGGTCGCCACCGACCTGCGCCTGTACCTGCGGCACAACGTCCGCGCGCTGGCCCGCGAGCTCTCCTCGCTGGAGTACGCGCTGGTCGGGCTCGCCGAGCGCTACGCCGACGTCCCCGCACCGGGCATGACGCACCTGCAGCACGCGCAGCCGGTGCTCATCGCCCACCAGCTGCTCGCCCACGCGCACGCGATCGCCCGCGACGTCGACCGGCTCGTCGACTGGGACCGGCGGGCGGCGGTCAGCCCGCTGGGCTCGGGGGCGCTGGCCGGCTCCTCGCTGCCGCTGGACCCCGACGCCGTCGCCGCCGAGCTGGGGTTCGACCGCGCCGCGGACAACTCCATCGACGCGGTCAGCGACCGCGACTTCGCCGCGGAGTTCTGCTTCGTCGCGGCCCTCCTGGGCGTGCACCTGTCCCGGCTGGGGGAGGAGGTCGTGCTCTGGACGTCGACCGAGTTCGGCTGGGCACGCCTCGACGACGCCTGGGCCACGGGGTCGTCGATCATGCCGCAGAAGAAGAACCCCGACATCGCCGAGCTGGCCCGCGGGAAGTCCGGCCGGTTCGTCGGCAACCTCACCGGGCTGCTCACCATGCTGAAGGGCCTGCCGCTGGCCTACGACCGGGACCTGCAGGAGGACAAGGAGCCGGTCTTCGACTCCCTCGAGCAGCTGCTGCTCCTGCTGCCCGCGGTCACCGGGATGATCGCGACCCTCACCCTGCGGCCCGAGGTGCTCGAGGCGGCCGCGCCGCAGGGCTTCGCGCTCGCCACCGACGTCGCCGAGTGGCTCGTCTCCTCCGGCGTGCCCTTCCGGTCGGCGCACGAGATCTCCGGCGAGATGGTCGCCTTCTGCGAGTCCGCCGGGCTGGAGCTCGACGAGCTCGACGACGAGCAGCTGGCCGGCATCGACGAGCGGCTCACCCCCGAGGTCCGCTCGGTGCTCTCGGTGCGCGGCGCCCTGGCCGCCCGGAAGGCCCGCGGGGGCACGGCGCCGGAGCGGGTGGCCGACCAGCTGGTGCAGCTCGCGGACCTGGCCCGGCAGCACGCCGAGTGGGCGTCGTCCTCGCCCGTGGCACCCGCGCTCTGACCCGGTGACGCCGGGACGACTGCTCACCGCCGACGAGCTGCTCGGGCCGGTCGACGTCGTCGCCCCGGCTCTGCTGGGCTGCTGGGTGGTCACCGACCGGCCGGAGGGGCGGGTCGGGCTGCGGCTGACCGAGGTCGAGGCGTACTCGGGGGCCGGGGAGGACCCGGCGTCGCACGCCCACCGCGGCCCGACCCCGCGCGCGGCGATCATGTTCGGCCCGCCCGGGCGGCTGTACGTGTACTTCAGCTACGGCGTGCACTGGTGCGCCAACGTCGTCGTCGGTCCCGAGGGTCGCGGGGCGGCGGTGCTCCTGCGGGCCGGCGAGGTCGTCGCGGGGGAGGGGGTGGCGCGCGCCCGCCGTCCGGCCGCCCGGGTGGCCCGCGACCTGGCGCGCGGCCCGGCCCGGCTCACGCAGGCGCTGGCGATCGGTCCGGGCGACCGCGGCGCGGACCTGCTCGACCCCGACTCCCCGGTGCGGCTGCACGCGGGCACGCCGCCGCCGGCGGTCACCGCCGGGCCGCGGGTCGGGATCAGCACGGCGACGGACCTGCCGTGGCGGTTCTGGGACGCGGACTCGGACACGGTGAGCCCCTTCCGCGCGGGTGGCCGGAGGGCCCGGCGCGGCACGGGGCAGGATCAGCACCCGTGAGCCATGTGATCGACGAGCTGCACCGGCGCGGGCTGATCGCCCAGACCACCGACGAGGAGGCGCTGCGCGCGCACCTGGACGCCGGCCCGGTCACCTACTACTGCGGCTTCGACCCCACGGCGCCCAGCCTGCACGTGGGCAGCCTGCTGCAGTTCATGGTCCTGCGGGCCCTGCAGCGGGCCGGGCACCAGCCGATCGTGCTGGTCGGGGGCGCGACCGGTCTGATCGGCGATCCGCGGCCGACCGCCGAGCGCCAGCTGACCGAGCGCTCCACGGTCGCCGAGTGGGTGGCGAGCATCCGCCGCCAGGTCGCGCCCTTCCTCGACGCCCCCGCGGAGCGCGACGGCCTGCGACCACCGATCTACGTCGACAACCTGGACTGGACGGCGCCGCTGTCGGCGATCGACCTGCTCCGGGACCTGGGCAAGCACTTCCGGGTGGGCCGGATGCTGGCGAAGGAGGCGGTGTCGGCCCGCCTCAACTCCGAGGCCGGCATCAGCTACACGGAGTTCAGCTACCAGATCCTGCAGGCCAACGACTTCCGCGAGCTGCACCGGCGCCACGGGTGCACGCTGCAGAGCGGCGGCTCCGACCAGTGGGGAAACCTGACCGCCGGCATCGACCTGGTGCGCCGGACCGAGGGCGCGGGCGTGCACGCCCTCTCCACGCCGCTGGTGACCAAGGCCGACGGGCAGAAGTTCGGCAAGAGCGAGAGCGGCACCGTCTGGCTCGACCCGGCGCTGACGTCGCCGTACGCGTTCTTCCAGTTCTGGCTCAACGCCGACGACGCCGACGCGCGGACGTGGCTGCCGCTGTTCTCCGAGCGGCCGGCGGAGGAGGTCGCGGCCCTGGTGGCCGAGAGCGAGGAACGGCCGGCGTCCCGCGCGGCCCAGCGGGCCCTGGCCGAGGAGCTCACGCTCCTGGTGCACGGCGCCGAGGAGCTCCGCCAGGCCGAGGCCGCGGGCCGGGCCCTGTTCGGCCGTGACGAGCTGTCCGCCCTGGGGCCGGAGACGCTCGGCGCCGCCCTCCAGGAGGCGGGCAGCGTGACCGTCGACGGCGAGGTCCCGACCATCGCGCAGCTGTTCCAGCAGACCGGCCTGGCGGCCAGCCTCTCCGAGGCACGCCGGACCGTGAAGGAGGGCGGCGCCTACCTGAACAACGAGCGCGTGACCGACGCCGACGCCGTCCCGCAGGAGGACGCGTGGCTCCCCGGGGGATGGCTCGTGCTGCGCCGCGGCAAGCGGGCCGTGGCCGGCGTGCAGCGACGCCCGGCAGCGCCCTGAGGAGCCTCCGGGCGTGTGAACGCGAGGTGACGCGCCGGTTCCGGCCGGGTGTCGACCGTCACCCCCGGACCGGTTTGACACGGGCTCCGGCGGGCGCGTAACTTTCTCTCTGCGCCGCGCGGGACCCCGGGAGGGGCCGCGAGGGGGAGGGCCCGCGAGGGTCGCCCCGGATGCGGCGCAGAGCAGGACAAGCCGCCGTTGACGACGACTTCCACTGGGAGTCCGGTTCTTCGCGCGTCCGTTCCTTGAGAACTCAACAGCGTGCCGAAAGTCAGTGCCAAGTTTTACCCCGTGCACTGCGCAGCTTTGGTTGTGTGGTGTTTGGGATTCCTTTGGTTGATTGATATCGCGAGTGTCAGCTCGCGGTTCTCAGCTGTGATCAAATCATCTACGGAGAGTTTGATCCTGGCTCAGGACGAACGCTGGCGGCGTGCTTAACACATGCAAGTCGAACGGTGAACTCCGCTTGCGGGGGGATCAGTGGCGAACGGGTGAGTAACACGTGGGCAACCTGCCCTCAGCTCTGGGATAACTCCAAGAAATTGGGGCTAATACCG
>NZ_FOEE01000023.1:36131-40740 GCF_900110555.1 Trujillonella endophytica | reverse complement strand
GGGGGCATGAGCGGTCGGCGATGGAGCGGTATGCGGTGACCGAGGAGTTGCTGGCGGCGGGGGCGCCGGTGGCGGCTCATTGGATCGCTGATCGGCAGTCGGGGCCGAATCTGTTGCGGTATGGCACGGAGGAGCAGCGGGAGACGCTGTTGCCGCGGATCGCGGCGGGGGAGTGTTTCTTCGTGATCGGGATGTCGGAGCCGGATTCGGGGTCGGATCTGGCGTCGATCCGGACGCGGGCGACGCGGAATGCGGCGGGGGACTGGGTGGTGAGCGGGGCGAAGGTGTGGACCTCCAATGCCCATCATTGTCATTTCGGGATCGTGTTGGTGCGGACGTCGCCGGCGGATCCGGCGAGCCGGCATGCGGGGTTGAGTCAGTTGCTGGTGGATCTGTCGTTGCCGGGGATCGGGATCAATCCGATCCGGATCCTGGACGGTGGGCATCACTTCAACGAGGTGGTGTTCGACGACGTCGTGGTGCCGGCCGGGATGTTGTTGGGGGAGGAGGGTGGGGGCTGGCATCAGGTGACGGCGGAGTTGGCGTTCGAGCGGTCGGGGCCGGAGCGGTTCCTGTCGACGTATCCGTTGCTGGCGGAGTTCGGCCGGCGCGCGGCGGCGACCGGTGATGCGGGGCAGTTGGCGGTGTTGGGGCGGTTGTCGGCGCGGTTGCTGGCGTTGCGGCAGTTGTCGTTGCGGATCGCGGCGGCGTTGGACCGGGGGGAGTTGCCCAATATCGCGGCGGCGTTGGTGAAGGACGTGGGGACGACGTTCGAGGCCGATGTGGTGGACGAGGTGCGGCGGGTGACCGATGTGCCGGCTTCGCTGGACAGCCCTGATCCGTTGGGTCGGGCGTTGGCGGAGGCGCAGTTGCACGCGCCGGGTTACACGCTGCGGGGTGGGACCAACGAGATCCTGCGCGGGATCGTCGCTCGTGGATTGGGACTGCGCTGATGGCATCCGAGCAGGACCTGCTGGTCGAGACCGTCGTCGACATCCTCGGCGGGCACGAGCCGTTCGTGCTCACGCCCGACCGGCCGTGGGACGAGCCGCTGTGGGCCGCCCTGGTGGAAACCGGCCTGACCGGCGTGGGCGTGCCCGAGGACGCCGGCGGCTCCGGGGGTGAGCTCGCCGATGCCGTCGCCGTCGTCCGCACGCTGGCGGCGGGAGCCGCGGCCGTACCCGCCGCCGAGCAGCTGCTGGTCGCCGCCCCGGCCCTGCTGGCCGCGGACCTGGACCTCCCCGCCCCGGAGGAGCCGCTGACGATCGCGGTCGCCGACGCGGTGACCGCGCACCCCTCCGACGACGGCGACGGCCCCGGACGCTGGACGCTGTCGGGCACCGCCGTCGACGTCCCGTGGGCGGGCGTCGCCCGGCACGTCGCGGTGCTGGCCGCCCCGCCGGCCGGGATCGAGGGGTCGGTGCTGGCGCTCGTCGACGCCGCCGGCCTCGCGGCCACCTCCGCGGTCAACCTGGCCGGCGAGCCGCGCGGGTCGCTGGTGCTCGACGGCGTCCCGGCGTCCGGGGCGCTGCTGAGGCCGGAGCAGGCCGCGCACGTGCGGGCGCGCTACGCCCTGGCCCGGGCGGTGCAGATCGCCGCGGCCCTGGAGCGGGTGCTGTCCTGGACCGTGCAGTACGCCGGCGAGCGCCACCAGTTCGGTCGGCCGCTGGCGAAGTTCCAGGCCATCCAGATGGAGCTGGCCGAGATGGCCGGCGAGGTGACCGCGGTGACGGCGATCGTCGATGCGGCGGTGCAGGGCCTGGACCGGCGGTCGCCGGAGCTGCCGCTGCTGGCGGCCGCGGCGAAGGTGCGGGCCGGCGCGGCGGTCGAGGTCGTGGCGCGGCTGGCGCACCAGGTGCACGGCGCGATCGGCTTCACCCAGGAGTACCGGCTGCACCACCTCACCCGGCGGTGCTGGTCCTGGCGTGACGAGGCCGGGAACGAGGCGACGTGGTCGGCGTTCCTCGGCGCGGGCGTGCTCGCCGGTGGTCCGGACCAGCTCTGGGCCACCCTCACCCGCCTGGGCTGACCCTCGGCGCCGTGCGCAGCGCCGAGGGTCGACCGCGGGTCAGGCCATCTCGGGGACGCGCAGGTGCGCCAGCACCAGTTCGAACTCGGCCATGTCCGTGATGCTGACCTCCATGGCGGAGACGAACGTGTCCCGCATGCGCTTGGCGTCCTCGCGGGTGGCCTCCATCGCCTCCCGGCTGTCGAACGTGACCGCCGAGGCCGCCCGACCCTTCTCGCGGTCGATCATCAGGCTGACGCTGCAGAAACCGCGCATCTCCTCGAGCTGGGGTACGAGGGTCATGCGGTAGGCGTCGAGGACCCGGTCCACGTGACCCGGGTCAGCCTTGCTCCACACCACCCGGGTACAGGCCCCCTGCGGCGCCTCGTGGCTGCGGTGCATCACGGCGAACTCCCACTCCTGCACCTCCATCTTCGCGTCGGCGCCCATGATCTCGCGCGCCCGTTCGCGCATGGGGCCGATCGTGTCGGCGCTGGCGCGCATCGCCTGCTCGTCCTGCCAGGCCGCGGTCACGATGCAGCGACCGGACTCCCGGTCGGCCAGCATCGACAGGCCCACGCAGCCGTCCATGTCCATGACCGCGGGCATCACCGTGTCGCGGACGTGGGCGATCCCGTCGTCCAGGCGATTCGGGTCGCCGTGGACGGTCGTGGTCCGTGCGTACATGCCGCACTCCTCTCGGGACGGGCGGCGCCCGGGCGGCACCGCCGCACCGGCCACCGTCCTCGCCGGTCGGGGGAGGGACAAGGGCCCTGCGGCCCGGCGGCTCAGGCGCGCAGGTCCCAGCCGGAGACGTCGACGCGGAGGTCGGCCCGGCCCGCGCTCGCGGCGATCAGCGCGGCGTTGGGCTCGTCGACCGCGGCCACCCAGGCGCGGGCGGCCTCGGGCGCCTTGCCGAAGCGGACGTGCCGGTCCAGCAGGCGGGCGCGGCGGACGTCGTCGTCGAGGTCGACGTACCAGACCTCGTCGAACGCCCCCCACACCTCGGGCCACGGTGGCTCCTCGAGCAGCAGGTAGTTGCCCTCCGAGACCACCACACGCGTCTCCGGGGGGACGGCGATGCTGCCCGCCACCGGTTGTTCGAGGTCGCGCTCGAAGGCGGGTGCGTACACCGTCGTCTCCTGCTCGGCGCGCAGCCGGCGCAGCAGCGCGAGGTAGCCGTGGACGTCGAAGGTGTCGACGGCGCCCTTGCGGTCCCGGCGGCCGAGCGTGTCCAGGGCGGCGTCGGCGAGGTGAAAACCGTCCATCGGGACACCGACCGCGGGGAGTCGACGTTCGTTCAGGCCCCTCACCAGGTGCTCCGTGAGGCTCGACTTGCCGGCGGCGGGAGCGCCGGCGATGCCGAGCACGATGCGTGGACGGCGCTTGGCCAGGGCGGCGACTCGGGCGACCAGATCATCGGGGGAGGGCGTGCCGCTCACGGGGGCAGCATGCCGCCGACGCCTCCGCAGCGCCGCCGCGGTGTCCGCGAACCGCCGGGGGGCACGCGTGGAGCGGGCCCCCGCGGGGCATACCCGCGGCGATGGACGAGGGCCGGGAGGTCAGCTGCGCGGGACGAGAGCGCCCGCCGGCCGTCCTGCCCGCCGGTCCGGAGGGGCCCGCCGCGCTGGCCGCCGGCCGGCTCGACCCGTGGCTCGTGCGGCTGCTCGTGTTCGTCGGGTTACTCGGCGCGCTCGTCGTCGCGATGGTGGGGTTCTCCTCGACCGCCCGGGCCGACGGGGGTCCCCTGGGCGAGGCGCTGGCCCCGCTGACGGAGGCGCTCGAGCCGACCGTCGGAAGCGTGATACCCGTGGTCGACACGGTGGTGGAGCCGGTCGCGGAGTCCGTCGAGACGGTGGTCGCCCCCGTCGCGCCGGTGGTGGAGACCGTGGTCGCCTCGGCGGCACCCGTCGTCGAGGCCGTCGCGCCGGTGCTGGAGGCGGGTGTCGCCCCGGTGACACCCGTCGTCGAGACCGTGGTGGCGCCGGTCGTCGAACCCGTCGTCGAGGCGGTGGTCGCTCCGCTGGCACCCGTCGTCGAGGCCGTGGTGGCGCCGGTGGTGGAACCCGTCGTAGAGGCTGTGGCGCCGGTCGTAGAACCCGTCGTCGAGGCGGTCGCGCCCGTAGTGGAGGCGGTGGTCGCCCCCGTCGCGCCTGTGGTCGAGACCGTGGTGGCGCCGGTGCTGGAGACCGTGGTGCCGCCGGTGGTCGAGGCGGTGGTCGCCCCGCTGGCGCCGGTCGTCGGGACGGTGGTGGCGCCGGTGGTGGAACCCGTCGTCGAGGCTGTGGCGCCGGTCGTCGAGGCGGTGGTCTCCCCGCTGGCGCCGGTCGTCGAGACCGTGGTGGCGCCGGTGGTGGAACCCGTCGTCGAGGCTGTGGCGCCGGTCGTCGAGGCTGTTGCGCCCGTGGTCGAGGCGGTGGTCGCCCCGCTGGCGCCGGTCGTCGGGACCGTGGTGGCGCCGATCGTAGAAGCCGTCGTCGAGACGCTGACTCCGGTGTTGCAGCCGGTGGTGGCGCACGTGGTCGAGGCGCTGGCTCCGGTGTTGCAGCCGGTGGTGGCGCCCGTGGTCGAGGCGCTGGCTCCGGTGTTGCAGCCGGTGGT
>NZ_FOEE01000023.1:0-36121 GCF_900110555.1 Trujillonella endophytica | reverse complement strand
CGTGGTCGAGGCGCTGGCTCCGGTGTTGCAGCCGGTGGTGGCGCCCGTGGTCGAGGCGCTGGCTCCGGTGTTGCAGCCGGTGGTTGCGCCCCTGGGCGTGGTCGTGGCGCCCGTCGTCGTCCCGCCGGCCCCGGTGCCCACCCCCGTGGCCGTCCCCATGGTGGCCGTGCCGGCCGCCGAGCCGCTCGTCGTTCCTGCCCCCGCCGTGACCGCTCTCGGCCGGAGCACCACCCCGGCCGCGGCCGAGGCCCCCGCGAAGCCCGCCGTGCCGGCCGGCGACGAGCCCGAGCCCGCCGGTCACCGCGCTCCGGACCTGCCGACGCCCGCACCCGCACCGGCCTCGCCGGCGAGCAACTCCTCGGCGCAGGCGTCCGCGCCCGCCGACCTCCCACCCGGCGCCACTCCGCCCGCACCGGGCGGCGGCACCGCTCCCGTCGACGTCCCCGTCACCGGCCTCGCCGGCGGGCTCCTCGACGGCCCGGGCACCTCGCCCGACTGACCCCTCCTCCCGGCCGCGGCCGGGGCCCGTTCCGACGGTTCCCGGCGACGCGCGGCCAGCAGGAGCGCGGATCGCGCGCTCCCGGAGGAGGACCAGCTTCGACGACCCCGCACGACCGGCTGCCCGCAGCGGACCGGTCCGGGGCGTCGGCTCTCCACCGGGAGCGACGCACCGGCCGGCCGCTGACACCGGTCGTGCCCGGTCGGCCCCCTCACGGGGGCGGGCCGGTGCACGAGGCGGGGAGGTAACGGGGGCTGGAGTCACGCACCACGGACGATGCGGCGTCCCAGTGACTCCCGACCTCTCCGCACCGGCCGGACCCCCTCCGCCGCTGCCCCCGGAACCCGGGGGCAGCGGCGGAGGGCCCTACTCGATCCCACCCGCGCGGGCTGGCCCGGCGGGCTCCGACCCGCGAGAGTGGCCCCCGTGACGACGGTGGTCCTGGTCCTGCTCGTGGCCGCCCTCGCGGGCATGGGCCTGCTCGCCGTCCGGGACAGGGGCCGGTCCCGAGGTGCGCGCGGGCGACCCTCCGGTCGCCGGAACGGCGCCGACTCCGACGGCTCCTGGTTCGGCGGCTCCGACCACGGCGGCTCCGACCAGGGCGGATCCGACAGCAGCAGCGGCGGGGGTGGCGACGGCGGCGGCGGAGGCGGCGGGGACTGAGGCCCCCGGGCTCAGCGGTGGGCGATCCCTCCCGGGCCGTGCCCGGCGGTGATCTCCTCGCCCGCGGCCACCGGGCCGGGCGGCGTCCCGTCCCCGAACGGCGACCCGCCGAGCTCCTCGCGCCCGTGCGCGGTCAGCCAGTTCGCGGTGTCCGGCCCCATCGGGATCACCTTCGTCGGATTGATGTCGGCGTGGACGACGTAGTAGTGCTCCTTGATCTGCGGAAAGTCGATGGTGTCGCCGAACCCGGGCGTCTGGAACACGTCGCGCGCGTAGGCCCACAGCACCGGCAGCTCGGTGAGCTTCTGCCGGTTGCACTTGAAGTGGCCGTGGTAGACCGCGTCGAAGCGGGCCAGCGTGGTGAACAGGCGGACGTCGGCCTCGGTGATCGTGTCGCCCATCAGGTAGCGCCGGGCGGCCAGCCGCTCCGACAGCCAGTCCAGCGCGGTGAACAGCCGCGTCCAGGCCTTGTCGTAGGCGCGCTGGGAGCCGGCGAACCCGCAGCGGTACACGCCGTTGTTGACCTCGGTGTAGACGCGCTGCATCACGTCGTCCATCTCGTCGCGCAGGTGCTCGGGGTAGAGGTCGGGGGCGCCGTCTCGGTGGTACGTCGTCCACTCGGTGGACAGGTCGAGGGTGATCTGCGCGAAGTCGTTGGTGACGACGGCCCGGGTGGGGACGTCGACCATCGCCGGAACGGTGATCCCGCGCGAGTAGTGCGGGTCGCGGGCGAGGAAGGCATCCTGCAGCCGCTCGTAGTCCAGTACCGGGTCGCGCCCGCCGGGGTCGAGGTCGAAGGTCCAGCTGCGCTCGTCGTGGGTCGGCCCGCAGATGCCCATCGACAGCACCGGCTCCAGGCCCAGGAGCCGCCGCACGATCGTCGACCGGTTGGCCCAGGGGCAGGCGCGGGCGACCACCAGCCGGTACCGACCGGGCTCCACCTTCCACCCGCCGGCGCCGTCGGCGGTGATCCGGTCGGTGATGTAGTTCGAGTCGCGCTGGTACTCCTGGCCGCCGGCCACGTAGCCCGAGCCGCTGGTGTCGTCGCTCACGATGCCCACCCTGACCGACGCCGGGCCGCGGCGCCGGTCGAGGCGCCGGGCGGGCTCGCGGCCGGGGTCACAGCCGCGCCGTCGTCCCCTCGTCCTCCGCGCCGTCGAAGTACCGGTCCAGCACGTCGCGGAACACGGGTTCGGCCGGCGCGGCCGCGGCGAACAGCGTCATCGACGAGCGCAGCTTCGCGGCGTCCACCGGACCGAACACCTGCTCGGCGGTGCGCCCGGTCAGCCCGGTGAGCACCCGCGCCGTCTCGACCAGCCGCGGGCCCAGCACCGGGTGCGCCAGGTAGGCGCGGGCCTCGTCGAGCCCGCTGATGGCGTAGCGCTGCGCCATGTCGCTGCGGCCCAGCCCCGCGACCTGTGGCAGGACGAACCACATCCAGTGGCTGCGCTTGGCGCCGGCGCGCAGCTCGGCCAGGGCCTCGACGTACGTGCCGGCCTGCGCGTCGACGAACCGCTGGAGGTCGAAGGGATCGCCCACGGTGCTCACCGGGCACCGGCGGCGGCCGGTGAGCGGAGGTCGGCCTCCTCGACGTCGAGCGCGCGGCCCAGGGCCAGGGCCGTCTCGGTCCGCAGCGAGCCGGCCAGCCACAGCAACACGTCGTGCAGCCGCAGGCGGGTCACCCGGTGCCCTAGGGCCGCCCCTGCCCGGGCCTCCAGCAGGGCGAAGGCGGCGGCGTTGGCGCGCAGCTCGCGGAGCACGACCGCGTGCACGCCGCTGTCGCCCTCGGCGGTGTGCGGCCACAGCTGGCGCCGGGTGATGCCGTCGAGCAGGGGGAACAGCTCCGGCCGGCGGTGGTGCAGCGCCGCCAGCACGTACGGGGCGTGCGGTCCCGCGGCCAGGGTGCGCACCGCGGCGCCGACGGTGCCGGGCTCGGCGAGCACGGACACCTCGTCGTCCGGCAGCTCCCAGAACGCGCGCCCGGCGGCCCGCAGCGCCGCCTCCTCGGCCACGGGCAGCGCCGCGTCGAGGGCGGTCCGGACCACGGTCCAGCCCGCCGGGTCGAGCCGGCCGTGCAGCGACTCGGCCAGCAGCACGTCGCGGTCGGTCATCCGGGCCGAGGTCTCGGGCGGCTGCCGGTCGAAGCGGTCGAAGGCGAACGCCGGGACCCGCACCCATCGCCCCTCGCGGGCGTTGGGCGCGCGGAAGTGCAGCGGCCGGCGGCCCCGGGCGTACCCGAGGACGGCGGCGAGCGCGTCGTCCGGGCCGATCGGATCGGGGCCGACGCTGGGCAGCGAGAGAGCGACGTCCACCGGATCCCCCCTCCGACGACGGCCTCGGCGTCGACGGTACCCACGTCCGGTCGGTCCGGCCGGATGGGCGGCCGACGGCGATGAGTTCTGCCCGCGCCCCCGGTCGACCCCTCATGGAGACGTTGCAGCAGGCCCTCGCCGCCGCGGTCACCGAGACCGCCCGCGTGGTCGGGGCGATCAGCGACGAGCAGCTGCCCGGGCCGACGCCGTGCGCCGGCACCCCCGTGGCGGGGCTGCTCGACCACCTCGACGGCCTGGCGCTGGCGTTCGCCCTGGCGGCGCAGAAGCGGCCCGCCGGCGGCGCCGACGCCTCGGCTGCGGCGCTGACGCCGGACTGGCGCGCCCGCATCCCCGAGCGCCTGGCCGCGCTGGCGGAGGCGTGGCGCGAACCGGCGGCGTGGGAGGGGACCGCGGAGGCCGGCGGGGTCGCCATGCCGGCACCGGCGATGGCGGCCGTGGCGGTCGACGAGGTGCTCGTGCACGGCTGGGACCTCGCGGCCGCCACCGGTCAGGAGTACCGGCCCGACGCGGGCGCCACCGCCGCCGCGGCCGAGTTCGTGATCGAGGCGACCGGCGACGGCCCCCCGCAGGAGGGCCTGTTCGGGCCGCCGGTGGCGGTGCCCGCGGACGCGCCCGCGTTCGACCGGCTGCTGGGCGCGACCGGCCGCGACCCCGCCTGGCGACCGCCCGGCTGACGCCGGCGGGGCGGCCGCCCGTGGGACAGTGCACCCATGGGTGGACTTCCCCGGGAGCTGCTGCTCGCCGCCGTCGCCACGACGGTCCTGGCCCTCGGCGTCGTCCTGCTGGTCTCCGGTGCGACCGGGGCCGGCTGGGGTGTGGTCACCGTCGGCCTGCTGCTGGACGCCGTCGCGATGGTCCTGATCGTCCGCCGGGCCGGCGGCCGCGGGCGCCCGGCCGACCCGCCGATGCCGGGGATGGTCGATCGTCGGTGACGGGCAGGCGGATCCGCTGCCTGCTGGCGGCCGTCCTGGGCGCCGCGGGGCTGGCCGCCTGCGGAGCGGACGGCGACGCCCCGGCCGGAGTCCCCGGTGCGGCCGGGGTCGGGACGCCGAGCGCGTCGAGCACTCCGACCGAGGGCACGTACCTGGCGCTGGGGGACTCGGTGCCCTTCGGCTACGTCGCGCAGTACCCGACCGGCTACGACGACGTCGACGTCTTCGTCGGCTATCCGGCGCTCATCGGGCAGGACCGAGCCCTGGCCGTGGTCAACCTGGCCTGCCCGGGGGAGACGACGGGCAGCCTGATCGACGAGGCCGCGCCGAGCAACGGCTGCACCAACGACCGCGGTCAGGGTGAGGGGTTCCGCGACCAGTACCCGTTGCACGTCGGGTACGAGGGGTCGCAGCTGGACCACGCGGTGCGCGTCCTCCAGGACACCGACGACGTCGAGCTGGTCACGCTCCAGATCGGGGTCAACGACGCGTTCATCTGCCAGGACGTCGGCGCCTGCGCGGACCCGGCGGGCTTCGCCGCGCTGGCCGAGCAGGTGCGGGCCAACGTGGACAGGACCCTCTGGGCGCTGCGCGGCACGGGTTACGCCGGGCGGATCGTCGTCCTCAGCTACTACGCGTCGGACTACACCGACGCGCTCGCGACCTGGAGCACCGACGTCCTCAACTCCGGGATCGTCACGGCGGCGCGGGCGCACGGCGTCGACGTGGCCAGCGCCTACGCCGGCTTCCGGCCGGTCGCGGAGGCCGACGGCGGCAGCTCCGTCGACGCCGGCCTGCTGTTCCGGGACGAGGTGCACCCCACGCCGGCGGGCCACCGCCTGCTCGCCGACCTGGTCGAGGAGCTGCTCGACGCCTGAGCGACCCGGTCAGCCGACGAGGACGACGTGGGCGCGCTGCTCGGCGACGTCGGTGCACGCCGCGAGGGCCGCGACCCCGCTCGCCACGGCGTAGGCGTACACGGTGACGCCCTCGGCGCCGCACAGCTGCACGTCGGCGACGACCTCGCCCGTGGCCAGGTCGACCGTGGCCAGGGCGGCGCGCCCGTCGTCGGTGTACGGGACGGCGGCGGTGCGCCCGTCCGGGGCGACCGCGACGGCCTCGGGCACCCGCTCGGCCTCGAGCTGGTCGAGATCGGCGCCGAGGGTCACGGCGCCGTCGCGGACGACGAACAGCGCGAGGTCGGAGCCGCCGAGCGGTCCGCCGTCGACGAGCACCACGGCGCTCCCGTCGTCGAGCAGGTGCAGGTCCAGGGCCCATGCGTCGCTGCGCCCGGAGAGGCGCACCGCCTCGCCGTCCGGCCGCAGGTCGGCGTCGTACCCGGCGAGCACGGCGTCGCCCACGTTCCCGTCGTCGTCGAGGTCGGCGAGGGCCAGGAGCGCGATCCCGCCGTCGGGCCGGAACGCGACCTCGAGCGCGGTGGACCGGTTCGCCGCGCCGAGCTCGAGCTGGTGGTCGGCGGTCACCACGCCGGTGGCGGCGTCCACGGTGAGCAGCCGCCCGAAGGGCACGTCGCCGGGGTAGTCGTTGACCGTGACGGCCAGCGTGGTCCCGTCCGGGCCGAGCGCGGATCCCTCGATCGGGGCCGGGCCCCCGGAGTAGGCCTCGGCGCCGGTGGCCACGGTGAGCACCTGCGCCTCCGTCGCGCCGGGGGCGATCCGCACGAGGAGCGTGCTGCCATCCCCGTCGACCACCTGACCCAGCACCAGCACCGTGCCGTCGGGGGCGACGTGCAGGTCCGAGTAGTCGTCCACCGGCGGGATCTCGACGCTCCGGGCGAGCTGCGGTCCGCCGGGGCCGGGTACGTACTCGGCGACCACGGCGGGGCGGGCAGCGTCGAACCCGGCCAGCGCCACCACCGAGCCACCGGGCCCGGGCGCGACCGTGTAGACGTCGCCGTCCGGGCCGAGCGGCGCGGCGGCGTCGAGGATGCCGAGGTACTCGTCGGAGAGCGCGGTGCTCGCCGGCGGCGGTCCGGCGGGGGTGTCGGCGGCCGGGAGCCCGCCGACCCCGGGGTAGTCGAGGATCGGCGGGTCGGCCGGGCCGTCGTCGGTGGTCGAGCACGCGGCCGTGAACAGGGCGGCGGCGACCAGGACGGCGCGGGCCGCGCGGGCGGAGGAGGTCATGGCCGGCAGCGTCGGGGCGCGGCCTTGCAGCGGGCTGGCGGCCGGCTTGATGCCGCGGCCGCAGGGCCGTGGTCGAATAACCCTGCGTACGAATTCTCGATGAGGAGAGGTTGTGTCCGTGCCCGAGTCCGGCTCCGGTGAGGTCCTGCTCGCGATCGACGGCGGCGTGGCGGTGGTGACGCTGAACGCGCCCGACCGGCGCAACGCGCTCACCCCCGCGATGGCCGCCGAGCTGATCGCCACCTTCGACGAGGTCGACGCCCGGCCCGAGGTCGGCGCCCTCGTGGTCACCGCGGTCGGGAAGTCGTTCTGCGCGGGCGGCGACGTCGCCACGCTGACCGCCGCCGGCGAGGACCCGGCCCGCCCCGACCTCTACGACGGCATGTCGACGATCTACGACTCGTTCTACCGGCTGGGCCACGTGAAGGTGCCGACGATCGCCGCCGTCCGCGGCTCGGCCGTCGGCGCCGGCATGAACATGCTGCTGGCCACGGACCTGCGGGTGGTGGCCTCCGACGCCCGGCTGCTGGCCGGCTTCCTCAAGCGCGGCATGCACCCCGGCGGCGGCCACTTCGTGATCCTGTCCCGGCTGATCGGCCGCGAGGCGGCCGCGGCGATGGTGCTGTTCGGCGAGGAGGTCAGCGGCGCCCGGGCCGTCGAGCTGGGCCTGGCCTGGGAGGCGGTGGACGCCGACGCCGTGGAGTCGCGCGCCCGCGAGCTGGCCGCCCGGGTCGCCGCGGACCCGGAGCTGGCGCGGGTGACCGTGGGCAACTTCCGCAAGGAGACGGCGACGGCGGTCTCCTGGGAGGTGGCCACGCAGTTCGAGCGGCCGGCGCAGATGTGGTCGATGCGGCGGCAGGCGCAGAAGAAGTAGCTCAGGGCCGGAGCAGCACCTTGACCGCCTCGCGGGCGTCCATCGCGCGGTAGCCCTCGGCGGCCTCCGCCAGCGGCAGCTCGCGGTCGAACACCCGGCCCGGTCGCAGGCCGCCGGCGAGGACGGCGTCCAGCAGCTCGGGCAGGTAGGCGCGGACCGGTGCGACCCCGCCGCCGGCGCGCACGTTCCTCATGAACAGGCGCCGGAACGGCAGGACCGCCTGCGGCGCGCCGACGAAGCCGACGGCACCGCCGGGCCGGGTGAGCGCGACGGCGGTGTCCACCGCGTCCTGCGAGCCGACGCACTCGCAGACCGCGTCGGCGCCGTCCCGGCCGAGCAGCTCGCGGACGGCGGCCACCCCCTCCCGTCCGCGCTCGGCGACGACGTCGGTGGCGCCGAGCTGGCGGGCCAGCGCGGCCCGGTCGGGGTGCCGGGAGAGGACCACGACCCGCTCGGCCCCCAGCCGGCGGGCCGCGAGCACTGCGGACAGGCCGACGGCGCCGTCGCCGACCACGACGACCGTCGAGCCGGGCCCGACGCCCGCGGAAACGGCGGCGTGGTGGCCGGTGCCCATCACGTCGGAGAGGGCGAGCAGGTCGCCGTCGGTCACGTCGGCCGGGCGGTCGCCGACCCGCACGAGCGTGCCGTCGGCCAGCGGCACCCGGACCCGCTCGGACTGGCCGCCGACCGTGGGCACACCCTCGGCGTCCGGCAGCCCGTAGAAGGAGAGCCGTGCGCAGGACCCCGGGAACCCCCGCCGGCAGCTGGGGCACGTGCCGTCGACGACGGCGAAGTGCGGCACCACGAGGTCGCCGGGGGCCACGGTGGTGACGGCGGACCCCACGTCGGTCACGACGCCGAGGAACTCGTGGCCCATGAGCAGCGGCAGGCCGGCACCGGCGCCGCGGTAGGAGTGCAGGTCCGAGCCGCAGATGCAGGTCGCGGTGACCCGGACGACGGCGTCGGTCGGCCGCTGCACGGTCGGCTCGGGGACCTCGCGGACGGCTACGGTGCGTGCGGCGTCGAGGCTGGTGGTCAGCACGGCGGAAGTGGAGCACATCGGGAGGCCCCTGCCGTGGAGTTCTCGACCGGCCTGCCCGGCCTCGACCGGTATCCGCCGAGCCGGTACCCGCCGGGCGGCGACGCGTGGCAGGCCCGGCTGACGACCGCCGACTACCAGCGGATCGCCCGCACCGCCGACGAGTTGGGCTTCGACTCGATCTCGGTCTCCGAGCACCTCGTCGTCCCCACGTCGCTGACGGCGAACATGGGCGCGCACTGGCCGCACGCGTTCACGGCGATGGCGTTCCTGGCCGGGGCGACGACGCGGATCCGGGTCAACTCCGCGGTCATCGTGCTGCCCTACCACCACCCGGTGGACTTCGCGAAGGCCGTGTCGACCCTCGACGTGCTCTCCGGCGGGCGGGTGACGCTGACGTTCGGCGTCGGCATGGCGCCGGGGGAGTTCGCCGCGCTCGGGGTGCCGTTCGAGTGGCGCGGCGCGGTGATGGACGAGTACGTCGCGGCGATGAAGGAGCTCTGGACCGCCGCGGACCCCCGGTTCGCGGGGGAGTGGGTGCGGTTCTCCGACGTGGTGTTCGAGCCCAAGCCGGTGCAGCAGCCGCACCCGCCGCTGTGGTTCGGCGGGCGGTCGCTGGTGTCGCTGCGGCGGGCCGCCCGGGTGGGCGACGGCTGGGCGCCGGCCGGGGGCCTGCTCGGGAAGGGACCGTGGCTGGAGGAGCCCGAGCAGTTGCCGGCGATGCTCGAGTCGGTGGCCGACCTGCGCGACGGCCGGCCGCTGGGCGTCAACTACCCGCTGATGCAGCCGCGGATCGGGCCGAACCACACCGTGCAGCCGTCGGCGTTCCAGCCGACCAGCGCGCAGCAGATCGTGGACGAGGTCGGCCGGCTCGCCGGGTTCGGCGTGACCGCGACCAGCGTGCCGTCGCTGGCCGAGGCGCCCGACACCCTGGAGGGCCACCTCGAGGGGCTGCACTGGATCGCGGAGAACGTGATCGCCGCGTTCCGCTGACCCCCGCCCGTGCAATTCCGCGCTTCTGCGCGGTGCAATTTCGCGCTTCTGCCCCGGGGCAATTTCGAGCTTCTGCCCGGGGGGTGGCGGGCGGCGGGCGGCAACAGCGGCGTAATGCCGCGCCCCTACCGTCGGTCGGCGTGAGCTTCCAGGTGCCGACCGTGGACATCTCCCCGTACGTGACCGGCGAGGGGGACCGGGCCGCGGCCGCGACGGCGTTCGACGCCGCCTGCCGCGAGGTCGGCTTCGTCCAGGTGACCGGCCACGGCATGGCGGACGACGTCGTCGAGGGCCTGACCACCGCGATGGACGAGTTCTTCGCCCTCGACCTCGGGACGAAGCTGGCCTACCGCACACCGCCGGAGATCAACCGCGGCTACAGCCCGCCGAGGTCGGAGTCGCTGTCGCTGTCCCTCGGGGTCGGGCCGGCCGGCGGCAACGACTACTTCGAGGCGTTCAACGTCGGCGCGGCCCGCTCGACCTACGGCCGCGACGACCTGCCCGCCGACCACTACGCCGAGAACGTGTGGCCGGCGGAGGTCCGCGGGTTCGAGGCGCGGGTGTGGACCTACTTCACCGAGGCCCGGCGGGTGGCCCGCACGCTCACCCGGGTGGCCGCGGACGCCCTCGGCCTGCCGGAGGGGTTCTTCGACGCCTACCTGGACCACTCCGTCGACGTCCTGCGGATGAACGACTACGCCCTGCCGCCCGGCACCGTGGACGCCGGCGGGGGGCCGCTCACCGGCATGGGGGCGCACACCGACTACGGGATCGTGACCGTGCTGTGGGCCGACCGGGTGCCGGGGCTGCAGGTGCTCGGGGGCGACGGGGCCTGGCACGACGTCCAGCCGGCCGAGGGCGCGCTCCTGGTCAACCTCGGCGACCTCACCGGCCGCTGGACCAACGACCGCTGGTTGTCCACGCTGCACCGCGTCGTCCCGCCGGTCGTCGACGGCACGATCCGCCGGCGCCGGTCGGCGGCCTTCTTCTGCGACGGCGACGTCGATGCGGTGGTGACCACGCTCCCGCAGTGCGTCGGCGCCGACCACCCCGACCGCTACGGACCGGTGACCGTGGGGGAGCACCTGGCGGCGAAGCTGGCCGGCTCGCGGGCCGGGGTGCCCAACCCGAACGCCGGCCGGGAGACCGAGCGCCTGATGGCCGGCAGGCCGTAGTCCCCGTCACCGTTCCGTGACCGCCGCGGACTGCCGATGAGGAAGGCATGGCACGACGACGGCGCATCGGCGACTTCCTGGCGACGCTGGGTGGCGCCCGGGCCGAGCTGCTGGAGGCGGCGCCCGGGGCGCGACCGCGGTTCGTGGCGCTCGGCGGGGTGCTGCTGAGCACCGGCGGGCTGGCGGTGCTGTCGATGGCGTTCGCCGTCGCCATGGCACTGGGCGTGTGGTGGCCGGTCGCGCTGCTGATCGGGCTGGGCTGGGGCTTCGTCGTCGTCAACCTGGACCGGATGCTGCTGGTCGGCATGGCCCACGACGCGTCGGTGGGGCGCAACATCGCGCTCGCCGTGCCGCGGCTGGGCCTGGCCCTCGTGCTGGGCGTGGTGATCGCGACCCCGCTGACGCTGCAGGTCTTCCACAAGGAGATCGACACCGAGATCGTCACCATGCAGGCCGAGGCGGCCGACGCGTACCGGACCTCGCTGGAGTCCGACGCCCGGTTCACCGGGCTGCCCGAGCTGGCCGCGCAGGTGGCGCTCGAGGAGCAGATCGTGGCCACCGGCGGTGCGGCCGACCCGGCGCTGACCGCGGTGCAGGCCGACGTCGCCGCGAAGCAGGCGGCGCTGGCCCAGGCCGTGACCACGCAGCGCGAGCTGCAGGCGCGGGCCCAGTGCGAGCTCGACGGCACCTGCGGCACCGGCGAGGCCGGCACCGGGACGGCGTACCAGTCGGCCCGGACGGCGGCCGAGGGCGCCACCGCCGCGGTGACCGTGGCCCAGGCCGCGCTGACCGATGCCCGCTCGGACGCCTCCGACGCCGAGGAGCGCAGCCTGGCGCTCGCGCAGTCCTCGCTGACCACCGACGCCGCCCAGCTGGAGCGGCTGACCGCCGAGCAGGACCGGCTGCAGGCGCAGTTCGACGCCACCAACGGAGGCTCCGGCGGCATCCTGCTGCGGCTGGAGGCCCTCGACCGGCTCAGCGACCGGAACACCACGCTGTGGGCGGCCAAGACGATGCTGTCGCTGCTGTTCCTCTGCGTCGAGATGCTCCCGGTGCTGGTCAAGCTGCTGCTCAACTTCGGCCCGCCGTCGGCCTACGACCGGCTGGCGGCGCTGCGCGACGACGGCGACGTCGAGGTCGAGGAGCTGCAGAAGCGCTCCCGGGTGGACATCGCCCAGGCCCAGGAGGAGCTCCTGGTGATGGCCGAGAAGGAACGCGTCGACCGGCAGAAGCAGGCGATCCTGGCGCGCCGGCGCACGGCGCTCGCGACCGCTCAGCAGCCGGCGCACGCGCCCGCCGCGGCACCGGCCGGGGCGCCGGTCCAGGCGAACGGCGAGGACCCGCTGCGGGCCCTGTGGGACACCGGCCCGATCCGGCTGGCCCGCAGCGCCGCGCGCACGGTGCGGACCGCGCGGCGCCGTCCCGAGGTCCCCGCCTGAGCGACGCGCCGGTCCCCTCGACGGCTGCGCTCCCGGCTCGGTAGCTTCCGGGCAGAACCCCCGTTGTGACCCGTGCCACCGGCGCGCCGTCGGGGTGTGAGGAGCGCAGCGTGGCCACCGACGAGTCCCTCGACGCCTTCCGGCATCGTGTGCGCGCCTGGTTCGCCGAGCACGTGGCGCTGACCGGCGGGGCGTCCGACGGCGAGTCGACCGACGCCGTCGACGTCGCCCGGCGCTTCCAGGGCGCACTGTTCGACGCCGGCCTCGCCGGGCTGACCTGGCCGGTCGAGTACGGCGGGCAGGGGCTGACCACCGCCCACCAGCTGGCCTTCAACGAGGAGGCCGAGCCCTACGTCGTCCCGACCATGCCGCTGCTCATCGGGCTGGGCATGTGCGCGCCGACGCTGCAGGAGCTGGGCACCCAGGCGCAGCGCGACCGGCACCTGGCGCGGATGCTGCGCGGCGACGAGGTGTGGTGCCAGCTGTTCAGCGAGCCGGGCGCGGGCTCCGACGTCGCCTCCCTGCGGACCCGGGCGGTGCGCGACGGCGACGACTGGGTCGTGAACGGGCAGAAGGTGTGGACGTCGGGCGCGCAGTACTCCGACTTCGGGCTGCTGCTGGCGCGCACGAACCCCGACGTCCCCAAGCACCTCGGGCTGACGATGTTCGTCCTGGACATGCGTGCGCCGGGCGTGACGATCCGCCCTCTGCGGCAGATCACCGGGGGCAGCGGCTTCAACGAGGTGTTCCTGGACGACGTGCACGTGCCCGGGGACGCCGTCGTCGGCGACGTCGACCGCGGCTGGCAGGCCGCCGTCACCACGCTGATGAACGAGCGGGTGTCGATCGGCGCGGGCGGCGGCGGGCTGGGCCGGCGCCTCGGCGGCGGGGAGTTCGCGGCCCTGGCCGAGCTCGCCGGGCGCCGCGGCGGCCTGGCGGACCCGGTGCTGCGGCAGTCGCTGGCGTCGGTGTTCGTCGAGGAGCGGCTGCTGGAGCTGCTGTCGCAGCGGATCCGCGCCGACGTGAAGGCCGGCCGCACGCCCGGCCCGCAGGGGTCGGTGGCCAAGCTCGCGGGCGCGCAGCTGGCCCGCCACGCCGCCGAGGTCGGGCTGGAACTGATCGGCACGGCCGGCACCGCGTGGGATCCCGGCGACCGGGACGCCGAGCGCTGGACGCAGGCCCTGCTCGGCGCGCCGGGCAACAGCATCGCCGGCGGCACGCCGGAGATCATGAAGAACATCCTGGGGGAGCGCGTGCTGGGGCTGCCGCGCGAGCCGGCGGTGGACCGCGACGTGCCCTTCCGCGAGCTGCGGGTCGGCGGTGGTCGCTCGTGAGCGCGGCGGTGGTCTCCTCCGCCGAGGACCTGGCGGCGCTGCGGCGGTCGGTGCGGGCGTTCCTGGCCGACGCCGTGCCGGAGGCCGAGGTGCGGCGGCTGGCGGAGACGCGGACCGGCTTCGACCCCGCGGTGTGGGCGCGGCTGGCCGGGGAGCTGGGGCTGACCGGGCTGGTCGTGCCGGAGGAGTTCGGCGGCTCGGGCGCGGGGTTCGCGGCGCTGGGCGTCGTCCTGGAGGAGGCGGGGCGGGCGCTGCTGCCGGCGCCGCTGTTCTCGACGGTCGTGCTCGGCGTGCACGCGCTGCTGCTGTCCGGGGACGTCGCGGCGCAGGCCGACCACCTGCCGGAGATCGCGGCCGGGCGGCTGCGCGTGGCTGTCGGCGGCCTCGGGACCGGGCCGCGCGCGCGGGCGATCGCGGGCACGCGGGGCTGGCTGCTGGAGGGCACGGTGGACGGCGTCCTCGACGGCGCGACGGCCGACCTGCTCCTGGTGTTCGCCGACGCCGAGGGGGGCGCCGGCCTGTTCGCCGTCCCGTCCTCGGCGGCCGGCCTGTCGCGGACGCCGCTGCGCACGCTCGACCTCACCCGCCGGCAGGCGCGGGTGGAGCTGCACGCGACGCCCGCCGCGCTGGTCGGGGCGGTCGGCGACGGCGGGCGGGTGTCGGCGGCGCTGCTGGACCGCGCGCTCGCGGCGCTGGCGGCGGAGTCGGTGGGCGGCGCGCAGCGGGTGCTGGAGATGGCCGTGGAGTACGCGGGGACGCGGTACCAGTTCGGCCGGGCGATCGGCTCGTTCCAGGCGGTCAAGCACCGGTGCGCGGACATGCTGATCGACGTCGAGCGGATGCGGGTGGCGGCGGAGGCGGCGCTGGGGGCGGTCGACGCGGCGGCGCCCGACCTGCCGGTGGCCGCGCGCGTGGCGGCGTCGTTCTGCGGGGAGGCGTACTTCGCGGCGGCGGCGTCCGGCATCCAGGTGCACGGTGGGATCGGCTTCACCTGGGAGCACCCGGCGCACCTGTACTACCGGCGGGCCAAGAGCGCGGAGCTGTTGTTCGGCTCGCCGGCCGAGCACCGTGAGGCGCTGCTGAGGCAGCTGGGGCACTGAGGAGGTCGGCATGACCGAGCCGCGCTTCCCGGTCGAGGCCGGGCACGTGCTGATGTTCCGCCGGGCGATCGGTGATCCGGCCGCGGTGTACGACCCGGAGGCGCTCGCCCCGCCGACGTTTCCGGTGGCGGGCGCCCAGTTCGAGCCCGAGCACCCGCTGCGGCCGAGGCCGGGGGAGCCGTGGATGGGGTCGGGGCGGACGCCCAGCGGGACGGCGGGCCTGGACGGCGGCGAGTCCCGGACGTCGACGCTGCACGCGGAGCAGCACTTCACCTACCACCGCCCGCTGCGGGTGGGGGACGTGCTGACCCCCTCGCGCCGGCCGGGCGAGGAGTGGACGAAGGAGGGCCGGCGGGGCGGCACGCTGCGGTTCACGTCCTACGTCACCGAGTACCGGGACGCCGACGGGGAGCTGGTGGTGACCGCGCGGTCGGTCGCGGTGGCGACGTCGCAGGCGCCGGGGGCCGAGCCCGGGTCGGGTGAGGCGTGATGGTGCTCCGCAGGGGGGACGTCGAGGTCGGCACGGTCCGGGAGGCGACCGTGGTCGACGACCTGACGCGCACCCAGATCGTCATGTACGCCGGGGCGAGCGGGGACTACAACCCGCTGCACACCGACGAGGTCTTCGCGACGCAGGTGGCCGGCTTCCCGGGGGTGTTCGCGCACGGGATGCTCACGATGGGGATGACCGGACGGGCGCTCACCGACTGGGTGGGGGAGGGGCGGCTGCTGTCGTTCGGGGTGCAGTTCCGCGGGCAGGTCTGGCCGGGCGACACGCTGGTCACGACGATGACGGTGACCGCGGTGCACGCGGACTCGGTGGACCTCGACATCGTCACCGCCAACCAGGACGGCCGGGACGTCGTCGTCGGCACGGCGACGGCCGCCCTCGAGGCCTGACCCGCGCCAATGACACGTTCAGGTGACGTTCAGGAAACATCCAGATAATGCGGGCGGCCGCGGGTACCGGGGAGCCATGGCATCTCCTGAGCACTCCGGCTCCGCGCCCGGCCGCACCGGCACGCACGACCGGCGCACCAACCCGATGGGCGCGTACGTCGCCGCCGTCGGTGTCCTGATCTTCCTGATCTCCGTGTTCCTGGACTGGTTCTCCGTCACCGAGGCGGACGAGACCATCTCGGGGTACGACTCCGACGGCGCGATCCCCTTCACCGCCTACCTCGGCGTGGGCCTGGTCGTGGCGCTGCTCTACGCGATCTCCCGCGCCCGCGGCAAGCAGCACCGCGGCCTCACGCTGACCGCGATGGCGGTGGGCATCGCCGCCACCCTGCTGGCGCTGAGCAACCTCTTCGACGCCACGGGCATCGCGTCGGGCGACGTCGAGGTCGAGGTGGAGATCGGCGTCTGGATCTCCTTGCTCGGCGGCATCGTCTGGTCCGTCGGGGCCGGCCTGCTGGCCAAGGAGCCCGAGGGTGACGACGACTGGCGCGGCGCGGCCGTGACCGACGGTCGGCACTGACCGCTTGACCGCTTGACCTTCGGGGCCGCAGCGCGGCGGCTCCGAGCACCACAGCAGCCGTCCGGACCTCGGTCCGGGCGGCTGCTGTCGTCGCGGAGAGTGTGCGCGTCAGACCAGTTCGGGGACCCGCAGGTGCGCGAGGGCGACGTCCATCTCGGCGACGTCCAGGACCCGCGCGCCGACCGAGCCGGTGAACTCCTCGCGCATCATCCGCGTCCGGTCGCGTGCGGCCTCCAGGGCCACGCGGCTGTGGAAGGTCACGGTGCCGACGACGCGGTCGGTCGCCCGATCGGCGAGGAGGCTCAGGCTGCGGAAGTTGGGCAGCTCCTGGAGCAGCGGCATCAGGCTGGTCCGGTAGGCGTCGAGGAAGCGGTCCATCTCCCCGCTGGGAACCTGGACCCAGGTGACCCGGGCCGCGCCGTGGTCGCGCATGGGGTGCTCGCGGTGCAGGACGGCGATCTCCCACTCCTGCACCTCGGGTTCGCCGCCGAACGTCGCGACCAGGCGCTCGCGCATGGGGTGTACGAGGTCGGCGCTGGCGTGCATGGACTCCTCGTCCTGCCAGGCCGACGTGGCGATGCAGCGGCCGGTGTCCCGGTCGACGAGCAGGGACAGGCCGACGGAACCGGACATCTGCTCGATGGCCGGCATGGCCTCTTCGCGCATGTAGGCGATGCCCGCGTCGATGGCTGCGGTGGTACCGCGGATGGTGGTGGATCGGGCGTACACGGCGCCGCTCCTCTCCCGTCGGCGGCGACACCCCGGCGGCCCCGCCGCGAGCGCCAGGGTGCTCGCCCCCGTCCGCGGAGGACAAGGGGTGGCGCTCCGCGGCGCGGCTGTGGACGAGCAACCGGTTCGTCACCCGGCGGCCCTAGCCTCGTGGCGTGCTCCAGGACCTGCGGCCGCTGCTGTCCGACGCCGTCGTCCGCCGTTCGGTCGGCGACGAGGCGTGGCGGCGTGGCGCCGTCTACGCGCAGACGGGCCGGGTCTCGGAGATCTCCTACGCCGCCGCGATCCGGGAGGTCTCCGGCTTCGTGGTCGGCAGCCAGGCGCGGATCTACCGCACGGTGGCGGACTACGACAGCGTGACGGCGACGTGGTGGGGGCAGTGCAGCTGCCCGGTCGGCGGCGACTGCAAGCACGTCGCCGCGCTGCTGATCGCCGCCCGCGGCACGCACCCCTCGACGTCCGCACCCCGCGCGCCCGAGTGGGAGTCGGCGCTGTCCGATCTGGTGGAGACCGACGCGCCGGGCGGATCGCTGCACAGCACTCCGCTCGGGCTGCAGTTCGACGTCGAGTCGACCGGCGGGCGCGGCCCGTCCGCGAGGAGCTCGGTGCGGCTGCGCCCGGTGGTGCCCGGCGCGAAGGGCCGCTGGGTGCGCACCGGGGTCTCCTGGCGCGACCTGCAGTACTACACCGGGCGTCGCAACGAGGCGCACGTCGCCGCGCTCGTCGCCCTGCACCAGGCGCACCGGGCGGGCAGCGACGGGCGCAACCACTGGTACGGCGGCGGCTCCGAGCCCCCGGTGCGGCTCGAGGAGTTCGGCGCCGCGCTGTGGCCGGCGCTGCAGCAGGCGGTGGACGACGGCGTGACGCTCCTGACCGCGCGCGGCGCCCCGGTGCGGATCGCGAAGGAGCCGGGGGAGCTCTTCGTCGACGTCCGCCGCGACGGCGAGGCCGACCTGCGGATGCAGCCGGTGGTGGAGCTGTCGGACGAGGTCCGCGTCCCGGTGGAGTCGCTGCTGCTGATCGGCGGCCCGCCGCACGGCGCCGCGCTGCTACCGGGTCCCGAGGCGCCGGCGGGCCTCGTGCCGGACGACGGGCTGGTGCTCGTGCCGGTGCAGCGGGTGCCGAAGAGCGTCGAGCGGCTCCTGGCCCGCGGTGCCGTGCGGGTGCCGGCGGCCGACCGCGCCCGCTTCCTCAGCGCGTTCTACCCCGTGCTGCGCCGCGCGTTGCCGGTCCGCTCGACCGACGGGTCGGTGCAGCTCCCGGACGTGCTGCCGCCGCAGCTGTCCCTGTCGGTCGAGCACACGCCGGGCCACCGGGTCCGGCTCGGCTGGTCGGTGCTCTACCGCACGGGGGAGGAGGTGCGGCGGGTGCCGCTGGCCCGCGGCACCGGGGTCGTCCCGGACGCGGGGCGGGACGTCGACGCGGAGGACCGGCTGCTGCGCGCCCTGCCCGCGCCCCCGCAGCGGCTCCTGCGGCTGTGGCACGTCGCCCCGCCGCGGCCGATCGCGACCGCGGAGCTGTCCGGGATGGACACCGTCGTGCTCTTCACCGACTTCCTGCCCCGGCTGGCCGCTGCCGGCGTGGTCGTGGAGGTGACCGGCGAGCCGCCGGAGTACCGGCAGGCCGAGTCGGCGCCGGTGGTGGCGGTGTCGACGGTCGAGCGGGACGACGGCGACTGGTTCGACCTGGGCGTCACGGTCAGCGTGGACGGCGAGGACATCCCGTTCACGCTGCTGTTCGCGGCGCTGGCGTCGGGCGAGGAGTTCGTGCTGCTGCCGAGCGGCACGTGGTTCGACGTCCGCCGGCCGGAGTTCGACCAGCTGCGGAAGCTGATCGACGAGGCGCGGGCGCTGCAGGACGCCGACCGGCCCGGGCTGCGGATCAGCCGCTACCAGGCCGGGCTGTGGGAGGAGCTCGTGGCCCTCGGCGTGGTCGACGAGCAGAGCGAGCGGTGGGCGCGCGACGTCCGCCGGCTGCTCGACGTCGAGGACGCGCCGCCGCCCGCGGCACCGGCCGGGTTGGCCGCGCAGCTGCGCCCGTACCAGCTCGAGGGCTTCCAGTGGCTGTCGACGCTGTGGGACGTCGGCCTCGGCGGCGTGCTGGCCGACGACATGGGGCTGGGCAAGACCCTGCAGGCGCTGGCGCTGTTCTGCCGCGCGAAGGAAGCCGGTGAGCTGACCGCGCCCGCGCTGGTGGTGGCCCCGACGAGCGTGGTGTCGAACTGGGCGCGGGAGGCCGAGCGGTTCGCGCCCGGGCTGCGGGTGCGCACGGTCGATGCGACCGGCCGCAAGCGGGGCACGTCGCTGGCCGAGGCGGTGGCCGGCGCGGACGTCGTCGTCACCTCGTACACGCTGCTGCGGCTGGGGGAGGCCGACTACGGGGCGCTGCCGTGGAGCGGGCTGGTGCTCGACGAGGCGCAGTTCGTGAAGAACCACCAGGCCAAGACCTATGCGGCCGCGCGGCGGCTGCCGGCGCGGTTCAAGCTCGCGATCACCGGCACCCCGGTGGAGAACAACCTGATGGACCTGTGGTCGATGCTGTCGATCGTCGCGCCGGGGCTCTTCCCCAGCCCGAAGGGGTTCACCGAGCACTTCCGCACCCCCATCGAGCGCGGCCGCGACGCCGAGCGGCTGGACACCCTCAAGCGGCGGATCCGGCCGCTGATGCGCCGCCGCACCAAGGAGCAGGTGGCCGCCGAGCTGCCGCCCAAGCAGGAGCAGGTGCTGGAGGTGGTGCTCAACCCCAAGCACCGCAAGGTCTACGACACCCACCTGCAGCGGGAGCGGAAGAAGGTGCTCGGGCTGGTCGAGGACCTGCAGAGCAACCGGTTCACGATCTTCAGCTCGCTCACGCTGCTGCGGCAGCTGGCGCTGGACCCGGCGCTGGTGGACGACGAGTACGCCGGCATCGCCTCCAGCAAGGCCGACGCGTTCCTGGAGCACCTGCAGGAGGTGGTCGCCGAGGGGCACCGGGCGCTGGTGTTCAGCTCGTTCACCGGCTTCCTCGGCACCGTGCGCCGGCGCCTCGACGCCGCCGGCCTGCCCTACGCCTACCTCGACGGGTCGACCCGCGACCGGGACGCGGCGATCACCGCCTTCCGCGACGGTCAGGCGCCCGTGTTCCTGATCAGCCTCAAGGCCGGCGGGTTCGGGCTGAACCTGACCGAGGCCGACTACGTGTTCGTGCTCGACCCGTGGTGGAACCCGGCCGCCGAGGCGCAGGCCATCGACCGCGCGCACCGGATCGGCCAGGACAAGACGGTGATGGTCTACCGGCTGGTCGCCGCCGACACGATCGAGCAGAAGGTGGTCGCGCTGCAGGCCCGCAAGCGCGACCTGTTCGCCCGCGTGATGGAGGACGACGGCGGCGCGCTGGCCGGCCCGTTGACCGCCGAGGACATCCGCGGCCTGTTCACCTGAGCCTCCGCGGTCAAGCCCGCGACCGGGACTACCAGGGCGTGGTCGGCTGGAGGACGGCCTCGGTGAGCGCCTCCGTGCGGAAGTGCGTGAACTGCTGGTACTCGGGGTCGGCGACCATCCGGCTGAAGGCCTCGCGGCTGGGATAGCGGACGAGGAGGACGGCGTCCCACTCCTGGCCCGGCTCGGCGACGAGCGCGGTGGTGCCGCTGCCGGCGTAGACGACCTCGGCGCCGTAGCGGGGGAGGAAGGTGTCGCGGATGGCGTTCGAGTACTGCTCGTAGGACGCGCGGCCGCCCTCGGCGAAGCGCAGCAGGTTGAGCATCACGACCGGGCCGCCGGGGTCCTCGGCGAGGAATCGCTTGAGGTCGGCGCCGGTGGGATCGATGGCCATGGCGGCGACGCTAGTGCTCGGCGCCGGGCGCGCATCAGGCGAACGTGTCGACGACCTGCACGTCCTCGGCCCGCCAGGCGGCGAGCAGGTCCCGGTCGCCCGAGGCGGCGACCAGACCGGGGTCGGCGACGGCCTGGGCTGCAGCGCAGTGCACCGCGTCGAAGCCGCGGAGCCCGTGGCGGAGCGCAGCGGCCGAAGCGGCTCGAAGGTTCGGCTCGTCCGCGGGCATGGCCGCGATGTCGCTCCACAGCGCGTCGAGCAGTGTTGCCGCGTCGGCCGTGAGGTTCGGGGAGAGCCGGCCCGAGCGCTGCGCACGGGCGAGGGCTGCGGAGGCCTCGACGTGGCCGATCGCCGAGCAGAGGACGAGGTCCGCGGCGTCCCACAGGGACCGGCAGCGCGCCGACGAGGCCTCGGTCACGAGCAGCGGAACGAGCGCGGAGGTATCGAGGTAGAGGATCACCTGCGGTCGGCGATCACGATCTCCGACAGCGCGAAGTCGGCAACCACCGGTTCCGGTGCCGGACCCTTGGCCCGTCGAGGGGGCTGGACGACGCCGTCGGCGATCAGTCGCTCCAGGGCGGTGGGCCGGCCGACCGGGACGATCCGCGCGACGGGACGCCCGTGGTCGGTCACGGTGATCGTGGCGCCCTCGGCGACCGCGGAGATGTGCTTGCTCAGCGAGTTCCGCAGCTCACGGATACCGATGGTCGTCATGCCGACCTTCCTTGTGACCACATTCTTGTGGCGGAGTGTAGCCACAAGGCCCTCCGCGCTGCGTCCCTTGCCCCGGACGTTCACTCGCCCGGCCACTGCGCCCGCGGGAGGACGGGGACGACGGTCCGTCCGTTACCGACGTGCATGCTGCAGTCCAGGCCGGCGCGGTCGCGCAGGATCGCCTCGACCGCCGAGCACCACGCGTGGTCGTCGGGGGAGAGGTCGGCCGGACCGCGGCGTTCCAGCAGTAGCGCCAGGTGCAGCTCGTCGGGATCCACGCCCTCGCCCTCGGCGACGGTCTCGTGGAGCACGAGCAGGTTGGTGAGCGCCGCGCGGTCGGGCTCGAGCGGCACCTCCTCAACGGGAACCACCAGGGGCACCATCGTGCCTTCGCGGCGGATCCAGGTGAGGAACAGCGTGCGGCGGACGGGCGGGCCGTCCAGGTGCAGGAGTGCGCGCAGGCGCTCGGTCAGCTCGGCGTCGCTGGTGACGGGCAGGGACGGGTGCGGTCGGGTCGACATGGCCCGGAACTGTGGCCGATCCGGACGACCGGCCCCGGAGTTATCCACAGGGCATGCCGCCGAGTGGTATCACAGCGATACCATCCGACCGTGGCCATGACACTGCGCACCGACGACGAGCTGGAGAGGGCACTGTCGGCCCTCGCCGAGGCCGAGGGCACCTCGCGCCAGGAGATCGTGCGGCGCGCCGTGCTCGAGCGGTACGAGCGGAGCGGGCACGTGGCCCGTGTCGAGGAGAGCTCACGCCGGCTTGCGGAGAAGTGGGGCGACGTCCTGCACCGTCTCGGCGACGCGTGACCGGAGTCGAGTACCTCGACCTGGAGGACCTGCTCGGACTGGTACGCATGCTGGGCGCAGGTCCCGTTCGGGACGTGGGCCTGCTCGATTCGGCCGCCGCTCGACCGCGGTCACAGGCATTCGGCCAGGAGGCCTACAAGACCCTTCCGCTCAAGGCGGCGGCGCTGCTGCACTCGCTCGTCGGCAACCACGCACTCGTCGACGGGAACGAGCGGCTCGGGTGGCTGGCGACCGTCGTGTTCCTCGACCTGAACGGTTCCGCCCCGGGCCTGGACGACGACGCGGCCTTCGCGCTGGTGGTGGACGTGGCGGCCGGGTCGCTCGACGTCGAGGACATCGCGTTCCGACTGGTCGTGGTGCCCGGCTGAACCCGCGCATGGACCGAGCGACGACGTCCCGCTTGCCTGGAGGCCCACGGGCGGGCAACGTCCGAGCCATGGAGATGCGCACGCTCGGTCGCACCGGCGTCAAGGTCAGCCCGCTCTGCCTCGGCGCGATGATGTTCGGCGCCTGGGGCAACACCGACCACGACGACTCGGTCCGGATCATCCACGCCGCCTTGGACGCCGGGATCAACTTCATCGACACCGCGGACGTGTACTCGGCCGGGGAGTCCGAGGAGATCGTCGGCAAGGCGCTGACCGGCGGGCGGCGGGACGACGTCGTCCTCGCGACCAAGGCCTTCAGCCCGATGGGCAAGGACCCCAACTGCCGCGGGAGCAGCCGCCGCTGGCTGGTGCGGGCGGTCGAGGACAGTCTGCGCCGGCTGGGCGTCGACCACATCGACCTCTACCAGATCCACCGCCCGTCGACCGACACCGATGTGGACGAGACCCTCGGCGCGCTGACCGACCTGCAGCGGGCCGGCAAGATCCTCTACTTCGGCTCGTCGACGTTCCTGCCGTCGCAGATCGTGCAGGCGCAGTGGGCCGCGGAGAAGCGGAACACCGGCCGGTTCATCAGCGAGCAGCCGCCGTACTCGATCCTGGTCCGCGGCATCGAGCGCGAGGTGCTGCCCGTCTGCCAGGAGTACGGCATGGGCACGCTGGTGTGGAGCCCGCTGGCCGGCGGCTGGCTGTCCGGCAAGTGGCGCAAGGGGCAGGACGCCCCCGACACCAACCGGTCGCGGGCCTTCGGCGGCGCCATGGCCAGCCGCTACGACCTCTCCGACCCGATCAACCAGCGCAAGCTCGACGCCGCCGACGCCCTGGCCCGGCTCGCCGAGGACAGCGGCACGACCCTGGTCCAGCTGGCCATCGCCTGGACGATCCGGCACCCCGGCGTCACCTCGGCGATCATCGGCCCGCGCACCATGGACCAGCTGACCAGCCAGCTGCCCGCGACCGAGCTCGCGCTGTCGGCCGACGTGCTCGACGCGATCGACAAGATCGTGCCGCCGGGCACGAACATCCGGGACGACGACGCCGGCTACGTGCCGCCGTGGCTGGGCGACGCCTCGCAGCGGCGGCGGTGACCCCAGCGGCGGCGGTGACTCCGGTGCGTCGTCGACGGCGGGCGGGGTAGGTCGCCCTAGCGTGGGGCCGTGCCGTCCCGCGCTGCCCCCGCTCGTCGCTCCGGCGGCTCCGGTGGCTCCGGTGGCGGGTTCCGCCGGATCGTGGCGGCCGCGGTCGCCGGCTTCCTGCTCAGCGTGGCGGTCAGCTGCGGTTCGGACGACGACACCTCCCCGGAGCCGGCGGCCGGAGCGTGGCCGCTCACCGGGGTCGACGCCGCCGGCGCGGACCTGGCCCGGCCGGCGCTGGCGGTGAAGATCGAGAACTCAGCGGCGGCGCGACCGCAGAGCGGGCTCAACGCCGCGGACGTCGTGTGGGAACAGGTGGTGGAGGGCGGGATCAGCCGCTTCGTCGCCGTCTACCACTCGACGCTGCCGCCGGCGGTCGGGCCGGTGCGCTCGGTGCGGCCGATGGACCCGCCGATCGCTGCCCCGCTGCGCGGCCTGCTCGCCTTCTCCGGCGGGCAGGCGCCGTTCATCGACGCGACCCGAGCGGCCGGCCTGCAGGTGGTGGAGCCCGGCACCGGCCCGGGTTTCTCCCGGAGCGCCGACCGGGCCGCCCCGCACAACACCTACGCCGACCCGACCGCTCTGCTCGGGCAGGCCGACGACGCGCACCGGTCCCCGCCGCCGGCGCAGTTCGCCTTCGGGGCGGACCCGTCCGCGGTCGCATCCGGGGTGCCGGCGGGCCGGCTCGACCTGGCGCTGTCGGCGATCGCGGAGCCGCGGTGGACGTGGAGCGCGGCCGAGGGCGTGTGGCTGCGCGCGGAGGGTGGCGTGCCCGCGCTGGGGGCCGACGGTGCACCGCTGCGGGCCACGAATGTCGTCGTCCTCCGCGTGGACGTCGTCGACACCTCGTTCACCGACGCCGCGGGCAACCCGGTTCCGGAGACCGTGCTGGTCGACTCCGGCGAGGCGCTGGTCGCGACCGGCGGGCACACGGTCGAGGCGACGTGGTCGAAGGCGTCGGTGGGGGAGCCCGTCGTCCTCACGCTGGCCGACGGGTCCCCGGTGACGCTGGCGCCGGGGACGACGTGGGTCGAGCTCGTGCCGAACGGGAGCGGGTCGGCCGCCGTCGGGTAATCCGAGGACGATCGGAACATGACGTCGTCCGGGGAGCATCCCGACCGCGCGGTGCGGCCGATCGAGGAGTCGGTGCGCACCGACCTCGCCGGCGCGATGAGTTACGGCCGCTACCTGGACCTGGACCGGCTGTTGGGCGCGCAGCACCCGGTGAGCAGTCCCGAGCACCACGACGAGCTGCTGTTCATCGTCCAGCACCAGACCAGCGAGCTGTGGCTGAAGCTGATGCTGCACGAGCTGCGGGCGGCGAGGGCGTACCTCGCGGGGGACGCCGTGGGGGCCGCGCTGAAGTCGCTGGCGCGGGTCAAGAACATCCAGCGGACGCTGACCGAGCAGTGGTCGGTGCTGGCCACCCTGACCCCGCGGGAGTACGCCCAGTTCCGCGGCTCGCTTGGCAGCGCGTCGGGGTTCCAGTCGGCGCAGTACCGGGCCGTGGAGTTCATCCTCGGCAACAAGAACGCGGCGATGCTCAAGGTCTTCGACAGCGAGCCGGACGCGCAGGCGGTGCTCGCCGAGCTGCTGGAGTCGCCGACGCTGTATGACGAGTTCCTGGCGCTGCTGGCCCGGCTGGGGTTCGAGGTGCCGTCGTCCGTGCTCGATCGGGACGTGCGTGAGCCGTGGGTGTTCCAGCCGGCGCTCGTGCCGGTGTTCCGGCGGATCTACGAGTCCGAGGAGACGCCGTGGCGGGTGTACGAGGCCTGCGAGTCGCTGGTCGACCTGGAGGACAACTTCCAGCTGTGGCGGTTCCGGCACGTGCTGACGGTCCGCCGCACGATCGGAGGCAAGACCGGCACGGGGGGGTCGTCGGGTCTGGGGTTCCTGCAGCGGGCGCTCGAGCTGACGTTCTTCCCGGAGCTCTACGCCGTCCGCACGGAGATCGGTACTTGATCCGGCAGCTGCCAGGGTGCTATCGGCTGCAGGACGGCGTCGGTCAACGCCGCGGCGCGTCACTCACCATCTGCTCGAGGAATCCCTGGGTCTCGGGGTCGGTGGAGTGCAGGTAGACACCGCGGAGCCCTCGCGTGAGCAACACCTTGTAGACGTTGCGGACGAGGACGTCGAAGTCGGCGTCGCTGACCTTCTTGGTGTTGCGGAAGTCGGGATCGCGGTTGGCGCTCCGCACGGGGACCCAGCGGTCGGTTCTCCACACGAGGTCGGGACCGATGAGGACGCCGTTCCACTCGTACTCGAAGCCCTGGGCCGTGTAGACGCAGCCGACCTGACCGAAGCCACGCTCGTCGCTGGCCCAAAGCGCTGCGGGCGGGGCGTCGCCAATGGCGCGGTCGCCCTTGAGGTTCCACGGCCGTGACCATTCGCCGATCTGCACGTCCGGTACCAGCGACCCGTCGGCGCGTGGATCGCTCCACGTCCAGCAGTAGCCGGCCGCCATGCGGGCGTTCTGGTGGGCAGCCAGCTTGTCCGCCAGCGCACCCTCCATCGCCGAGGGGGACGGTGCCGTCCTTACCTCGAAGCGGTCGTTGCCCTCCCAGGAGACCGGACCGCCCGGGCTGAGGCCGAGCAGTCGCTCGACCCACTCGACGTATTCGGCGCTGCCGCCGCTGCGGTACTGGGTGTTGAGGTCGATCCGGTAGACGTCGAGCCCGCGCTCGCGGGCATGCTTCTCGATGTCCTCGACTGTGCCCATCTCGCCCGGGCGCACGACCTGGTTCTGGTCGAGCAGGAACACCGGCACGCGGGCGGCGTCGATGAGCTCGTCCACCTGCCGCTTGTCGCTGCGCAGCTCCGCCTTCGTCCACCGGTTTGCCGACGTCTCGCGGAGCCGGTGCGCCTCGTCGGCAATGAGGACGTCGAGGCCGTTCGGCTCGGCGTCCATGAACTGGTTGAAGTAGCGGAAGAGGGCGGCCACCCGCCGTCCTGTGACCTTGCGCAGGGTCTGGGTGAACGAGCGCGAACCGGTGGCATGCGCGACACGGATGCCGCGGCGCCCCAGCTCGCCGAGGAGGGAGAGCGCGATGACGCTCTTCCCGCTCCCGGGGCCGCCGGAGACGATGACGACGGCCTTCGAGTTGCCCTGCTTGGCCTTCTCCACCTCGTGCAGGACCAGGTCGTAGGCGACCCGCTGCTCGTCGAGAAGCACGAACTGCTCGCGGATGCGCAGTTCCTCCGCCGCGACCGCCAGCAACTGTCGGCTGGGGGCGACGAACGAGTTCACCAGCCGGTCGGCGTAAATGGAGGCGTTGGTCGGAGAGAGGCGGCTGCGCAGGTGATCGAGGAAGGCACCGCGGTCCCGCGCGGTGAAGAGGCGGCCGAGGGCGTCCTGCGGGTAGTTGCACAGCTCGGCGACGCCGTCGTCGGTGGCGTTGTGCAGGTAGGCGACGCCGGTGACGACGTCTTCTGTTGCGTGCAGGGAGCCGAGAAAGTCGATCATGTACTCGACGTAGCCGCGGACCTGGGCGACCGGATGGAGGATCGGCCGGCGGCCGTAGGTGGGCTGGACGACGAGCTCCGGCTGGTCCTCGAACACCGTTGCGGTCGTCCACTGCTTGAGCTCGACGACGACGTAGGACGGGCCCCCGTGGCGCGGGTGCTGGCCGGCGAGGACGACGTCGACGCGCTTGCTGGACAACGGCAGCTGGTACTCGACGAGGACCTCGACGCCCTGGAGACCCGCCTGCTCGAGGTCGGCTGCCAGGGCGGCGAGGCTGGCGTCCCAGGAGCGGATCTCGGACGCCGACGCAGTCCGCTTCATCCGGTGCGCCATCTGAGAGGCCAGTGTGGTGCCTAGCCGTCCGGCTCGCGCGTGGTCGGCGAGTCCGGAAGCGGACGTGCGAAGAAGTGGCAAGGACCTGTCCCCGGGCAGCACGAATCAACGTGCGGGTGGGGGCATGTCCTTGCGAGGAAGCCTGTCGGGCCGCTGGCGTCACTGTAGAGGCGGTTCCGAGCCGCGCCGGTCACCGATACTGATCCGCGTGGCGGACCTCGAGGATCTGACGGCGCGCATGCGGGAGTTCACCGAGGCTCGGGAGTGGGGTCGCTTCCACGACGTCAAGTCGCTGACCCTGGCGCTGACGGGTGAGGTCGGCGAGGTGGCCGAGCTGGTGCAGTGGCTGCCGGCCGACGCCGTGCTCGAAGGTGATCTGCAGGCTCGTTTCGGCGACGAGTTGGCCGACGTGCTGCTCTACCTCGTGCGCTTGGCTGACGTGGCCGGCGTCAATCTAGTCGCCGCGGGTCTAGCCAAGCTGCAGCGCAATGAGGACCGCTTTCCGATCAGCGTTTACAGGAGCATTGCCCCCGAACACCCCTAGTTTTTCCGGACACCCGGCCAGGTCCAAGTCGGCAGCTCACTGCTCAAGCAACCTTGGCGGTGTGGAAGACGTCGGCCGGAAGCGCGTGAGCTAGCTCCCAGAGAATCCGCATCGGGCGTTCGCCGGTGTGCGAGACGTACGACACCGGCCCCGCGTACAGGTACGGCGGCGTGCCAAGCGTTCCGTCCGCAGTCTTCGACTCGCGTACGAACAGATGGACCGACGTGCCCATCTCGCGGTGGTTGATGTAGCGCTGGCCCGTCGGCGAACGCTCGGCGGTCGCGTTCTGCGACTCCCACTGGAACAGCGTCGGCGAGATGGCGCGGTCGGCGTACATCGTCGTGGGAGAGAAGTGCGTTTCGGTTTTCAGCAGCGTCACAAAGAAGACGTCGGCCTGGTCGCTGGGCACCCACTTCACGCCGGACCCCCACGTCCCGTTGAGATCGCGGAGTCCGAACGCAGCCAACGCCTCCTCCCGGCTGTACCGAGCGTGGACATGGAGCGGTCGGGCCCCCGAGACCTCCACCGCAGGCGTCACCCGCTCGATGCGGTCATGGAGGACAGAGGTGAGCTCGCCCAGCTCGTCGGCTCGGGCGCGGTCAGCCAGCAGTCGAGCTAGCGCAGTCTCGACGCTGCTGAACGGCGTACGCGCGCCCCACAGCGAGAAGTGCAGCATCGCGGCCAGACGACTGAACCGCTCGCCGTCGGCCACTTCTCCGCCTGAGGCGGCGGCGCGAATGAAGCGCAGCCGCTCGTCGTCGTCCACGTGCAGCATCCGGCCGAAGGCGGCCCGGAGGCGTTCGTCGTCCGGTCCGGGGGCAGCAGCGTCCCACCCTGCCGCCCGCTTCAAGTCCAGCCAGCTCCGACCGCTGCCTCGGTAGAGGTCCTCCAGCTCGATGCCCGTCTCATCGAGGAACTGGGCCAACGACGGCTGCTCCGCCTGGCGCGCCTCGCTGATCAACCCCTTCCACGACACGGTCAGCGACTGCTTGATGTTGTCGAGTACGACCTGTTCGGCGACACGGTCGAGCTTGATGTGGCAGCCGGCCGGCAGCCGCGGGAAGCCGACTTCGACGTCCCGCTGAAGACCTCGACGGGAGCTTCCTGTCAGAGCCCGGAAGCGCAGATCGAAACGGAATTCCTTGTGCTGGGCGCCAATGAAGTCGAGGACGGTCAGGCAGGGCTTGTCCTCCGCCAGCCGCAGGCCGCGCCCGAGCTGCTGGAGGAACACTGTCGCGCTCTCTGTTGGGCGCAGGAACAGCACGGTGTCGACGGCAGGGATGTCGAGTCCTTCGTTGAACAGATCGACCGCGAAGAGGACGTTGACGGTGCGGTCCCGGAGCGCATCGAGGGCGGCCTTCCGCTCCTCACGGGATGACGTGGCCGTCACCGCCCGGCTGGGGATGCCTGCCGCGGTGAACTTCTCCGCCATGTAGGCGGCGTGCTGGACGCTCACGCAGAAGCCCAGCGCACGCATGCGGTGCGGATTCTCGACCTTGTCCTGGACCGCCTGGAGCACCAGCCGGACGCGGTGGTCGTCGCCGGTGTAGACGTTCGTCAGCTCGGCGACGTCGTAGCCGCGGCCTCGACGCCACCGCAGCTGGTCGAGGGCGACGTCGTCATGGATGCCGAAGTACTGGAACGGCGCCAGCAGTCCCTGCTCCAGTGCTTCCCACAGCCGGAGCTCGACCGCTGTTTGTCCGTCGAACCACGACCGGACGTCCGAGCCGTCTGCACGTTCCGGTGTGGCGGTCAGTCCGAGCAACACCTTGGGCTTCAGGTGCTCCAGGAGACGGCGGTAGGTCGCCGCTTCCGCGTGGTGGAACTCGTCGACCACGACGAGGTCGAAGCGGGTCGGATCCAGTTCATCGAGCGATAGGTGGCTCAGCGACTGCACGGAGGCGAACACCTGCGTCCACTCACGCGGGCGCTGGCCGCCGACGAAGAGTTCGCCGAAGTCGCCCTGGCGCAGGACGTGTCGGAAGGTGGAGAGGCTCTGGGTCAACAGCTCTTCGCGGTGCGCGATGAAGAGAACGCTTTCGACTGTCCCGGCGGCACGAAGCCGGCGGTAGTCCAGTGCGGACACCACGGTCTTCCCGGTGCCCGTGGCCATCACGACGAGATTCCGCCAGCGCTGGTGGACGTTCCGCTCCGCGTCCAGCTTGTCGAGGATCTCCCGCTGGTAGCCGAAAGGGCGGACGTCCAGGGAGGTGATCTGGATGGGGAGGTCGGAGGGGCCGCCCTTTTCGGCGTTCAAGGCCTGCCGGAGCCGGTCGCCGTCGCGCGCGGGCTCGTACGTCTCGAACGAGGGATCAGCCCAGTAGCTGGCGAACGTCTCCTCGAAGGTCGTGAGCAGATGGGCCTGCTCCACCGACGACAAACGGACGTTCCACTCGAGCCCGTCGTGCATAGCCGTATGCGAGAGATTCGACGAGCCGACATAGGCGGTGGACAGACCCGTCGACCGGTGGAAGAGCCACGCCTTGGCGTGCAGCCGCGTGGTCCTGGTCTCGTACGAGACCTTCACTTCAGCGCCGAGCTCGACCAGGCGGTCGAGCGCGCGCTGGTCGGTGGCGCCCATGTAGGTCGTGGTGATGACGCGCAGCCGCCCGCCGCGCGCGACCAGCCGGCGGACGGCGTCCTCGATAAGGAGCAGACCGCGCCACTTGATGAAGGCGCAGAGGAGGTCGACGTCGTCGGCCGAGGCGAACTCGCGCTGGACCTCGTTGCCGATACGCGGCTCGTTCGGCCCGTTGACGAGGAGGGCGCTCGTGCTGAGCGGGATGTCCGGCCGCCGCGGGAATGCCGGTGGGCCCGGTGCGCCGCTTGGGTCAGCGATCGCCAGCAGCGTCCGGGGTGGCGTGCGGATTGCCTCGTCATCAACTGTTGTATCCGACATCAGCCCGCGAATGGCATTGACGATGCGGTTGGCGAGCTCGGCCTGTCGCACGGCAGCATCGCTGTCGCTTCCGCCGGCTGACTGCAGGGCCTTCGCGGCGGCCTGGGCGACATGCCGGGTCAGCGCGACGTGGGCGTCGCCCGGATCCAGGGCGCTCAGCTGAGTGAGTTCCTCCGGGAGGCCTGCGAGAGAAACGCCGAGGCGTTCCGTGACCAGGTGCTCGTACAGGCCGGCAGGCACGTCCCCCATGTAAGGGAACGTATCCGGCCAGCAACCCGCGCTTGTGTTGCGACTCGTTGTGGCTCCCATGGTCGTTCGCGGCCGTCACTCGTTGGAGCAGCGCCGGATGATCCAGGGGTCGACTGGACAAGATCGAGACCGGATCGTTCGTCATCCAAGGTGGCGGATGAGGAGTGATCTCGGGTGCAGGACCGCGGACGACAAGGGCACTCGCCCGGAGGCCCACGTACTTCACCCAGCGGCCGCGTCCCCCAGTGGGTGATCGATGAAGCGAACGGCCGCCCGGTCGTCGCCACCCCGTGGCGAGCCGGGGCACTGGACGACTCGTCAGCGTCCCTGCGTGCGGTACGTCGACGTCGCCGGAACGTCTTCCTAGTGCTGCTGGCCGGAGCGGTCGTGCTGGCGGCCGTCGTGGTGGATCCGCGAGGCGTCGGCAGCAGCGTCGCGGCCGACGGACGGCCGATCAACTGGCCGACCCCGGGGTTCGAGATGGCGGATGCTCCACTGGGGACGCCCCCGCCGGCGGCTGGCGACGGTTCGTACGTCTTCGTCGCCCAACAGCAAGACGGCGATCGGCCGGTGGCCTACGACCCGTGCCGGCCGATCCACTACGTCATCCGTCCCGACAACGCCCCACCTGGGGCTGACTCGCTGGTCCACGAGGCCTTCGCACGAGTCTCGACAGTGACCGGTTTGCAGTTCACCTACGACGGCGCAACTGACGAGGGCGACACCGATGATCGGGAGCCTTTCCAGCCGGACCGCTACGGGGACCGGTGGGCGCCCGTTCTCGTCTCCTGGCAGACCGAGATCGAGAATCCCGAGTTTGCCACTGACGTCGCCGGCATGGCCGGCAGCACCTATGTGGAGCCGACGGGTGGGCCGCGCGTATTCGTCTCCGGAATGATGGCTCTCGACGCGACGGCCTTTGCTCTGATGCTGGCCGACCCGGCCGGCATTGCATCGGCCCGCGCCATCGTCCTGCATGAGCTAGGGCATCTCGTGGGGCTGGCACACGTCCCGGATCAAAGCCAGATCATGTATCGGGAGAGCACAGCCGTGGCCGACTTCGCGCCCGGCGACCTCAGCGGGCTGGCCCAGCTGGGGCAGGGGGACTGCGTCCCAGGCGTGTAGCTGGGGCCTCGGCGGCGCGGGAGGTTCCGAACCGTCGTCCGGCCGTGCGAGCCTCGACCGGCTTCCGCTCACCGCACTCCGGGGGAACCTTGCCGCTCTGCACCCTGCTCGCCGCCTTCCGTCCGACGGCCGGCTGAGCCGTGTACCGCCTCGACGGACGGCTGGTTCTCAGCCCCAGCGACCTGACCCGGCACCAGGAGTGCCACCACCTCACCGCGCTGAACCTGGCCGTCGCCGATGCTCGGCTGCAGCCGCCCGCCGAGGGAGTGAGCGACCAGACCGTCCTCATCGCCGGCCTCGGCATCGCCCACGAGCTCCGCTACCTGGAGTCGCTGGAGGTGCAGGGCCTCACCGTCGTCCGGCTGCAGGGGGAGCGCAGCGAAGCTGCCACGATCGAGGCGATGCGCGCCGGCGTCGACGTCGTCCACCAGGCGTTCCTCTTCGACGGCACCTGGGGCGGGCAGGCCGACTTCCTCCTGAAGACGCCAACGCCGTCGAACCTCGGCGACTGGTCCTACGAGGTCGCCGACGCCAAGCTCGCCCGCCGCATCACCGTGCCGGCCCTGCTGCAGATAGCCACCTACGCCGACCGGCTCGCCGCGCTCCAGGGGCTCGAGCCGGAGCGCATCAGCGTCGTCACCGGCGACGGCGAGGCGCGCCCGTGGCGGCTGGTCGACGTCGCCGCCTACGCCCGCCGCGCCCGCGCCCGGCTCCAGACCTTCGTGGACGACCCGCGGCCCACCGGCCCCGTTCCCATCGGCCACTGCGACCAGTGCAGCTGGCAGCAGCGCTGCGAGGACGAGCTCCGCACCGCCGACGACCTCAGCCTCGTCGCGGGCATGCGCCGCGACCAGCGCGACGCCCTGCGCGCCGCCGGCGTCGCCACCCTGGAGCAGCTCGCGACCGCCGACGACGACACCCTCAAGGCCACCGGCATCGGCCGGGCCTCCCGCGAACGCCTCCGTGACCAGGCCCGCGAGCAGCTCCGCGGCCGGGCCGCCCAGCAGCCGACCCGCACCCTCCTCGACCCGCAGCCCGCGCAGGGCCTCGCCCGACTGCCCGAGCCCAGCCCCGGCGACCTCTACCTCGACTTCGAGGGCGACCCGCTCTCCGGCGATGACCACGGCCTCGAGTACCTCGCCGGCATCGGGGATCGGTCGGGCGGCTTCACCGCCCTCTGGGCGCACGACGCCGGCGAGGAGCGCCGCATGGTCGCCGACCTCGTCGACCGCATCGTCGAGGCCTGGCGCGCCGACCCCGGCATGCACGTCTACCACTACGCCGCCTACGAGGTCAGCGCGCTCAAGCGACTCACCGGCCGGTACGGCGTCCGCGAGGCCGAGCTCGACCAGCTGCTGCGCGCCGAGCGGTTCGTCGACCTCTATCCCGTCGTCCGCCAGTCGATGCGGATCAGCAAGGAGTCCTACTCGATCAAGAAGGTCGAGGCCTTCTACGGGCGCGAGCACACCGGCGACGTCGCCGACGCCATGTCCAGCGTCGTCGAGTACGAGAAGTGGCTGGCAGATCGCGACCCGGCCCGGCTGCAGGCCATCGAGGACTACAACCGCGACGACGTCGACTCCACCCGCGAGCTGCACGATTGGCTGGAGACCCAGCGTGCCGAGCTGGAGGCGATGCACGGCCCGCTGCCGCGACCGACGCTGCCGGACGTCGACGGCCCCGCCCCGCGCTCGGACGCCGAGGTCGCCGAGCTGGCGCTGGTCGAGCGGCTGCAGGACGGCGGCCACGCGCTGCTCGGCGACCTCGTGCAGTGGCACCGCCGCGAGGCCCGGCCCGGCTGGTGGGAGTTCTTCAGCCGCGGCGAGCTCGAGGACGAGCAGCTCGTCGAGGACCGGACGGCGCTCGGCGGGCTGGCCGGCGGCGCCGAGATCGGCACGGAGAAGCGCAGCAAGCTCTACGAGTTCACCTTCCCCGCGCAGGACACCAAGCTCTCGGTCGGGTCGAAGGCGTTCGACGTCGCCACCCGTGCGCGCGTCGGCGAGGTGCGCGAGATCGACGCGGTCGGTGGGCGGGTCGTCGTCAAGAGCACCAAGCCGCCGGCTGCGGTCCGCGGTCTGGGTCCGGAGGGGCCGCTCGACGACAAGCCGATGCGCGAGTCGATCGCGGCCACCGCGGACGACGTCCTCGCCGGTCGCCCCTGCCTCCCGCAGGCGCTGCTCGACCGGGTCGTCCCGGCCGACTGCCGTCGGTTGCCGGGGGAGGAGGCCGGCGACGCCGTCGTCCGGCTCGGGGTTGCCCTGGACGGCGAGGTGCTCGCGGTGCAGGGGCCGCCGGGGAGCGGGAAGACGCGGGCGGCGTCCCGGCTGATCCGCGAGCTGCTCGACGCGGGCAAGAAGGTCGGCGTCACGGCGACGTCCCACGCGGTGATCGGCAACGTGCTGAAGGCCGTCGGCCGGCCGGCGCTGCAGAAGTGCGACGAGCACCAGGCCTGCGGCGCGCCGGGCGTCGAGTGGTCCAAGGACGCCGCCGACGTCGAGGCGCGGCTGCTCGACGGGTCGGCGCAGCTGGTCGGCGGGACGTCGTGGTTCTGGTGCCGGCCGGGGCTGGCCGAGGCCGTCGACGTGCTGGTCATCGACGAGGCCGGGCAGTTCTCGCTGGCCAACGCCGTCGCCGTGGCGCGGTCCGCTCGCTCGCTCGTGCTCCTCGGCGACCCGCAGCAGCTGGCTCAGCCGACGCAGGCCGTGCACCCGGGGGAGTCGGGGCTCTCGGCGCTGGAGCACCTACTGGAGGGGCACCCGACCGTTCCTCCCGGGCGGGGGATCTTCCTCGACCGCACCTACCGGATGCACCCCGCGCTGACCGCTTTCGTCTCCGACCTGGCGTACGAGGGGCGGCTGGAGTCGGCGGCCGGCCGCGAGCGGATCGCGGTGAACGGGTGGGCCAGCGGGCTCGCTGTCCGGTTCGTCGAGCACACGCGGGCGTCGTCGGCGGCGTGCGCGGACGAGGCGTCCGCGGTGGCCTCGCTGTGGGAGTCGCTGCAGGGCGTGGGCTGGGTCGATGCCGAAGGAGTCAGCTCGCGGATCGGCGCGGAGGACGTGCTCGTCGTCGCGCCGTACAACAACCAGGTCGGGCTGATCCGGTCACTGCTGCCGGATGGCGCCCGGGTCGGCACGGTGGACAAGTTCCAGGGGCAGGAGGCGCCGGTCGTCATCTACTCGATGACCTCGACCAGTGCGGAGGACGCCCCGCGCGGCGTCTCGTTCCTCTACGACCTGCACCGCCTCAACGTCGCGGTCTCCCGGGCGAAGGCGCTGGCGGTCGTGGTGATGAGCGAGGAACTGCTGGGCGCCGCGGTGCGGACACCGGAGCAGCTGCGCCAGGTCAATGCGCTGTGTCGACTCGTCGAGATGGCGACCATCGTCGGCTGAGTTCGGACAGCCTCAGTCGCCAGGTCTTCCGCAGATGGAAGGCAGCGGGTCAGGCAGCCTGCGACTTGGTCGGGGTGCACCCGCCTGCCCGCGAGAAATGCTCCCCAGGAAGTGGATAGTCCCACCGTGGAGGTAGCCGGCGCTGAAGAGCAGTCGAAAAGTCGGATAGGGACGCTAGCGTCTCGGATCAACCTTGAGGAGGTCCCTTGCTGACGGTTGGCACAGCGGATGCTCCTATCGGCGTCAAGCAGTGGAGACCAGGTCGTCAAAGTCGGCGAGTAGCGCGGTGTGGACCTCACGGACGACGTAGCGCTTGAGGCAGCGCATGATCTCTTTCTTGCTCAGTCCCTGGGCGGTGCGGCGGGCGACGTAGGCGCGGGTGCGGTCGTCGTGGCGCATCCGGCAGAGCACGATCCGATGGATCGCGTTGTTGGCGGCGCGGTCGCCGCCGCGGTTGAGCCGGTGGCGGTCGGTGCGTCCGGAGCTGGCCGGCAGGGGGCTGATCCCGGCCAGGTGCGCCAGGG
>NZ_FOEE01000025.1 GCF_900110555.1 Trujillonella endophytica | reverse complement strand
CCATGACCTGACCGACGCCCTCGAGGGAGAACCGGGTTGGCTGCGTGACGATCACGGCGACGTCGGCCGCCGTAAGGGCGTTCTGGACCATGCGGTCGACCGCGGGCGGGCAGTCGATGAGCACGAGGTCGAAGCCCTCGAGGCCCTCCAGGGCGACTCGCAGACGCGACTCGATGCCGAGTTCGGCGCTCATGTTCAGGCTCGCCAGTGAGCGGTGGGCCGGGATGACGGCGATGCCGGGCCAGCTGGGGGCGGCCACCGCGGCGGCCGCGGCGACGCCGGGGGCCGCCTGGTCGAGGACCTCGTAGGCGGTGAACTCGGCTGCGTCGCCCGGGATGCCGAGCGCGGCGCTGGCGTTGCCCTGCTGGTCGAGGTCGATGACGAGCACGCGCAGGCCCTGCCCGGCGGCCGCGGCGGCGAGTAGGAGGGTCACCGTGGTCTTGCCGACGCCACCCTTCTGGTTGAGGACGGCGGCGGTCAGCACGAGCCGCCCCGAGGGTGTTGAGTCATGCCGCAACGGTGGCATTGCGGCATGCCGCAACGGCGGCACTGCGGCGGCGTGTCGCGGAAACGCCCGACCCCTGGACGTGGGGTAGGCAACGGGGGTGAGCGCAGCGGAGGAGACCGCCGAGGCCCTTGTCGACGTCTGGGTCGAGGAGGTCCGGCGCCTGGTGCCCGAGGTCCAAGCCGTGCGGGAGAAGTACGACCGGGACAGCCGGGCGATGGACCGCAACGACTCCTGGCCACCGCTGACCGAGGAGGACATGTTCGCCAACTGGCGCCGGCTGTGGGCTGCGCAGCACCACCTGGTGTGGGCGGCCTACCAACTTGAGCGGTGGGTCGCGCGGCTGGCCCGAGAGCGCCGCCAGAAGAAGCCGAAGCCGGACCCGGTGCTCGCTGATCTGCGCAACGCCCTCGAGCACCTCGACGAGGCTGACCTCGACGAGTTCACCGCGATGGCCACCAGCAACCCTGCACGCACCACGTCGCTGCGCAAGCTGCCCGGCGGCCAGCTGCTCATCGGCACCGGCGGCAACCCGCGCCGGCTGTTCAACCTCATCGACTCCGCGGAGATCGAGGAGCGGGCTTGGGCAGTGACGACGAGCACCGACCGCCTCGAGCAGGAGGGCGAGGACTACGCCCACGACTTGATGGCGCGTGGCGAGTGGCCGCCGTGGGAACCCGACGACGAGGAGGAGGGGTGACCGAGCCGGTCCGGCTGCTCGTCGAGCGCCGTTTCGACCCGTCACGGACCGTGGAGGTCGAACTGCAGTAGCAGTGGTGGCCGGGGCTACAGCCCGGGTGGCGGATGACCTCGGACCGGGATCCCCTGGGTCGCCGACGTGGAGTTCAGCGCCCGCTACGACCGGGGCTAGGGCCAAGCACCTGATGTGCGTGCCGGCCAAGCAGGTGCGATTGCCCGAGGCCGAGCGGCCGTCCGGGCGGTGACCCGGGCGGCCACCGGCTACATCGCCACGACCAGCAGTCCGACGCCCAGGAAAGCGACCGGCCACCACAGGTAGGGGCGGTCACTCTCCTGCAGGCGGGCAGCGGCGTAGAAGGCGGACAGGGCGGCGATGACGAGCAGCAACTGAGTCATGCGGTGGCTCTAACGAGTTCGTGGTTCCCGTGGCCCGCTGGTCAGTTCTCCGCAACCCCTGGTCAGTCGCTGGTCAGTCTGGGAACCGCCAACTGACCAGACGTAAAGCGGTCTTGATCAGCGCGTTCCCGCCGATTGGTCAGTCTGGTCAGTTAGGTCAACAAGGAAGAGAGAGTCCCCCGAACGAGTGAGAGCTCCGTCGACCGACGAGGAACCGCCTCGAGGGGCCCGTGCGCGCCCTTCGGTGCCCCATCGGCACGAACCCGGAGAAACCGAAGCGCGGGATCGTCGGTCCTGACCGGTAGGCATAGCCCATGTCAGGCGACGAGGATCGGGAAAAGCACGACGTCAAGTTCGCGACCGGGCTGAGCACCGAGATGCGCGCCGACGCGGAACGAATCTTCTCCGCCCTCCGCGCTACCAGCGGCGAGCGTCACCAGCGGGTCAACCAGACGACGGTGTCCGAGGAGCCGGCGCCGATGCTGCCGATGTGCCCGGTCGTCCTCGCGTCCGCAGAGCCGTGCCTGCTGCCTCTCGTCGACGGGCAGGACTGCGGGCACCGGGAACCCGGTCCGGCGCCGCAGGCCATGGCCGACCTCGTCGGCCAGCTGCGCCGGGACGTCGCCGAGGCCCGGCAGGTCGCGTCCACGCTTGCAGCCGCGCTCCGCTACCTGCGGGGCGACCGCGGCGTAGAGGCGGCGCTGCGGCGGGAACAGCCGTGGTGGCTTGTGCTGGGTGAGTAGCCCTGGCTGCCGACTCCCTTCGACGACTGACACCGGGATGCCGCGCCCACCCCCACGGGGGAGGGCGGCCGACCCGGGCTCAAGGACGGAGTCAATCCGGCCGATCTCGTCCATGCGCAGCGTCGTGGTCCAGACACGTCGGTGCGCCGCGGCGAAGGCTGGACCCACTCGCCGCCGGCCCTGGGTCGTCTCCGGACGGCCCAGGGCCACTTCTATCTGCTGGCCCGGACCGCTCATCCCCTTTGTCATCCCGGCGACCGCACCGGCCGTCGGCCACGGAACAGGCTGGGCCCGACGGTTCAGGTCCGTGGGTCAGGGGCCCTGTCCCGCAGATGCCCGGCGGCGGTGTTCATCTCGTCGGTGGTGATCGCCCCGTGCGCCGCCTCGAACTCGGCGATGAATACGTCCAGGGCCACCAGTCGGCGTTCTCGGTCCGGGCTGTCGGCCGGTTCCGGGGTCACGACCGAACGGTAGGACAGCCCGCCGACAACCAGCACCTGGATAGACCTGGCCCGTGGCGGCTCTGCGCTGCCGCCAGCTCCGTGCCATGCCCGGTGGGGGTTCCCGTCCTCAAGAGCGGCGGTGTGGAATCCAGCGAGAGTGTCGTGTTCAGCGAGCGGGGGAATCCAGCAAGCGACGACCGTCCAGGACGCGACACGGTCATAGCAGCGACCGAGGTCGGCCAGGTAGCGACACCGCAGACCAGATGTCACCACCAGCTCGCGCATCAGTTCCCGACGACGCCCGACCGGGGCAGTGTGAGTGCCCGCTGACCGCTCGGCTCAGATCGGGCAGAGCACCGCTGCAGGTGACGCTGCTTCCGGGCTCCCGCGCACGAGAACGGGCGCACCGGCCGGGCAACGGGTGAGCTACGACGTCCTGCACGTCTCGGGAACGTCGAACCCTCCGCACTCCGGCGTCCGCCCGAACGTGCCGTAGGAGGGCTGCACCTCGTCGATGAGCCACCCCTGAGTGCCGTCCAGACCCTCCCGGAGCGTGAAGGTGTACCGCCGCTCGCCGTAGATCGCGCCGGCGTTGGCGTAGACCCACGTGGTCTTCACCACCGTGTCCACCTTCACCGACCCGTCCTCGCCGGGGGCCTGGGCCGTCGAGCTGACCGTCGTCGCGTCCGCCTCGAGCGCGTCGCCCGGGCCGCCGAACATGCCGTCAACGTGGAACGGCACGACGCTCCACGCACTCTGCTCACCGGCTGCCAGCAGCGTCCGCTCGATCCCGTCGCTGAGGAAGTCCTCGACGACCGGCAGCGCGGCGGCGATGCCGTCAGCGTTCAGGACGTCCAGATCTGTCAGCGCCAGCTCGGCGAACTCCTGCGCGAACTCCGCCGGGGTCTGCACGGCCGGCGACTCCACGGCCGGCGGCTCGCTGAGCTCCGCCGCGCTGGGCGAAGCGGGCGCGCCGGAGTCGTCGCTGGAGCAAGCGCTCAGCCCGACCAGCAGCCCCGCCGCAACAGCGGCGGCGAGTGTGCGACGCGTGTGCATGTGTTCCTCTTTCATCGACCGGACGCACGCCCGAGGACGTGGCAAAGCGTGGGCATCGTGCGCGGCGCTACGCACACACCAATCACCATCGACCACTCGCCGAACGCTCTTGAGGCAGGACGCGAGCGGTGGGCAAGTGCGGGCCGGCTGCGGGGCGGCGAGGTCGACCGGCTGTCTTGAGGCGATGAGAAGTGTCGCTACTCGGACGAGAAGACACTGTCGCCGGACTTCACAGGCGGGTGCTTGCCGGCTGCGGGCCGCCGCGGACTGTCGCCGGCATGACGTCTGACGTGCGCACGGCGACTGCCCCCGGTAGGCAGGTCGCTGGGCCGACCCACACGGCGCGGGGGGTGAAGTGGAACCCCTCGTTGAGCAGGGGGGTGAAGTCCGTAGTTGGGAGAACGGGCCTTTACCCAACTACTTTCTGACCCCCCACCAACTCCGGTCTGACCCCCTCCCTGCACCCACCCCCAGTGCGACGCTGCTCGTGCCGGTCGCTACACCTCCGGCCGGGCACGACCACCCGGTCTACGTGCGGGCGCTGGAACGCCTCACCGCCGTCCGGGCGCCGGGCTTCGCCCGGCACCTGCTGGCCCGCTGGCGGGCGTGGGTGCTGTTCGCCGACCACCACGCCCTCGACCCGCGCGAGCCGGCCGACGCCGACCTGGTCGCGTTCGCCCACGCCCGGGCGCTGGTCGGGGTCGGCTACGGCACCATCGCCGGCACCCTCGGCGTGGTCGACCTGGTCCTCGGCGACGAGCGGCTGACCCGGGCTGCCCGCCGGCACCTGGCCGACCTGCACGGCGAGGGCCTGTTCGGGCCGGGCGTGCAGGCGCCGGTGCTGACCCTGGGCGAGGTCCTTGCGCTCGTCGCGGCCGCGCCGGACGCGCTGACCCGGCTGCTGGTCGTCCTCACCTACCGCGCCGCCCTGCGGCCCCGCGAGTGGACTGGCATCCGCTGGCCCGAGCACGTCGGCGTCACCGCCGACGGCGTCCGGCTGGTCATCGCCGGGGACAAGACCGGCCCCGGCCGGGTCATCGACCTCGGCACCAGCCGCAGCCCCGAGTTGTCGGTCGAGCGCGCGCTGGCCGCCGCGCTCGCCGAGCGCGGCCGGGATCCCGGCCCCCTCGCCGGCGACGAGCACGGCCCGCTGCACTACGCCCAGGTCGACCGGAGGCTGCGGCTGGCCGCGGCCGCGGCGGGCGTGCCGGCGTTCACCTCCTACTCGCTGCGCCGCTCCTGGGCGGTGCACGCCAACCTGACCGGCACCTCGGCCCGGGTCATCCGCGTCCGGCTCGGCCACCGGCCCGGGACGGCGACCTACCGCCGGTACATCGAGCCGCTGCTGGCCCTGCAGGTGGCCCAGGGCGTGGACCCGAAGACGATCTGGCTGGCCACCAGCCGCCCCGCCGCGCCGCCGGTCCCGCTCGAGGCGGTGGGCAACCCGGCCATCGACCGCACCCAGCGGTACGCCTTCGCCGCCGGCACCCTCGACGAGCTGCTGGCCGACATCGACCTGCCGGGGCTGCGGGTGCACCCCGCGCTGGCCAACCTCGCCCGCTCCACCATCGACGCCGGCCACGCGGTCCGCCGGCGGTGGGCGGCCTGGGCGCAGCAGCAGGTCATCGACCCGTTCGCGCCCGACGCGTGGGCGCTCAGCGAGTGGGTGGACGCCCGACTGACTGAGGTCAGCCCGGTCACCGCCGCCGCCGACCTGGCCCGGCTGCGGCTGGCCTGGATCGACGCGACCGGCGCCGCGCGCATCCCCGGCTACGACACCGCGGCCGACGTCGCCGCCGGCGCGCTGCGGCTGCACGTCGAGCAGCAGGCGCCCGGGAAGAAGTCGCGCCTGGCCGACGCCACCGACCGGCAGCTGGTCTGCGCGGCCGCGCTGGCCGCGGTCCCCGGCCCGAGCATGCGGTGGGCCGTGCGGGCGCTGGCGCTGGCCACCCGTGCCCGGCGCAGCGTCGAGGTCCTCGAGGTCACCGACGACGCGGCCACGGTGCGGGTCGACGGGCGGCGCACCGTGCCCGTCACCCCGGGCGCCGCCGGCGTGCTCTGCCCGGTCGCCGCCGCCGAGGTCGCCGCCGGCGCCGGCGAGCTGCTCGTGCCGCGCGGCGTCAACGAGCACGCCGTCCTCGCCGCGGCCGCGCCGCACACCGCCGCGCTGCGCGACGCGCTCGCCGTCATGCTGCTCGCCGGCTCCGGCGCCCGCCCCTCCGACCTCGCCCGCGCCCGCGCGGCCGCGGTCAACGTCCAGCCCGGCGGCGTCGCGGTCGTGCTCGCCGCGTCGAAGGGCCGCAAGCCCGGCATCGTGCCGCGACCGCGGGTGGTCTGGGCGCCGGACCGGGACGGCGCCTGCGACCCCGTCGCCGCGTGGGAGGCCTGGTCGACGTGGTGGGCCCCCGGGAACGGGCCGCTGCTGCCGCGCGACATCCAGTCCTGCGGCGGCCTGCGCGGCCTGGACGCGGCGGCGGTGTCCCGCACCGTGCGGCGGGCGGCCGACGCGGCCGGCCTGCTCGACCTCAACGCCTACGGCTTCCGGTACGGCCGGGCCACCGAGATGCACGTGGCCGGCTACGACCTGGAGACCATCGCCGAGGCCCTCGGGCACGCTCGGCTGGGCACCGCCCGCGGCTACGTCTTCGACTTCGACCCGGACGCCGACGGCTGGTCCGGCCGCGTCGCCGGGTGGATCGGCGCGGCCCTCGACGCCGCCCAGGCCCGCGGCGTGCTCGAGCAGGAGGAATCCGCGTGAGCGTCCCCATCGCCGTGCTCCGCTGCGGACGCCGGCTGACCGACGGCCAGCGCTGCACCCACGACGCCGTGCCCGGCACCGACCGCTGCCGCGAACACCGCAGGCCACCGGCCGAGCGCTGGCGCTGCCGGCACACCTGGCCCGACGGCATGCGCTGCGAGGGTCGGCTCGGCCGCTACCGCGGCGCGCCCCGCGGGGTGCACTGCGCCGGGCACGCGGTGCGGTGTGTCGACGGCTGCGGCCGCGACACCGTGCTCGCCGGTGGGCGCTGCCTGTTCTGCGGCAAGCGGCGGGCGGCCGCCGAGCGCGCCGCGGCCGCGGCGCCGCCCCTGTCCCATCGCGCCCGGTGGCAGGCCGGCATCGGCGCGCTGCCGCCGTGCACCGAGGTCGCTGCGGAGACCGGCCTGCCGTGCGCGGGCCACGCCGTGCCCGGCGCCGACCGCTGCATCCGGCACCTGGACCTGCCCGGCGACGCGGAGCGGTGCGGGCACGTCTTCCCCGGCGGCCGCCGCTGCCCCCGCCGGAAGCTCCCCGCCGGGGACGGCGACCGCTGCGGCCTGCCCGGCCACTACCGGCCCACCGGCCAGCGCCGCGGCGCCGCACGGGTCCACCCGCACGGCTCGTTCGGCCCATGCGACGTCTGCGGCAAGACGGTGCAGGCCCGGACCGACTTCGGCCGGCTGTGCAACGACCACAGCCCCGACTGCGAGTGGGTCAAGACCGGCGCCGACAGCACCCGGCGCTCCCGCTCGGGGGAACGGTGCCGCCGGAACGGCACCCGGCGGACCGGGATGGGTCCGCTGTGCGAAACCCACCGGAAGACGTACGAGGAGCAGCTGGTCGCCGCGGCCGCCTCGGCGACCCCGAGGGTCAGCGCCCGCTGCGGCCAGCCCGCCGGCGCCGACGGCGACCCGTGCGGCAACTGGCGGGAGACCGCCGGCGCCCGCTGCAACAAGCACCGCGAACTGCCCGCCGACGCCAACCGCTGCTCGCACCACTACGCCGGCGGCGACCGCTGCCCGGCCCGACACCGCGCCGCCCACGGGCACGGCACCGCGCTGGTCTGCGCCGTGCACGCCCGCGGCCGCCGCTGCTCGAGCTGTGCCGCGCCGACCGCCCGGCCCGACCGGCTGTGCCAGGCCTGCGCGCCGCGCTGCTCGGCGCCGGCGGCTCACCGCGGCGGCCAGCGGTGCACCCGGCCGGCGCTGGCGGGGCAGCCGCTGTGCGCTCCCCACCGGGAGTTCGCCGTCCGCGCCGCGGCCGACGGGAAGCCGCGGTGCGCCCACGACTACGGCGGCGGGCTGCGCTGCGGCACCGCGCTGGGCACCCGCGCCGGCCGCGCCGCCCGGCAGCTGTGCCCGGCCCACCGGCTGCCCTGCACCGCCGGCGGCCAGCCGCACCTGACCGCGATGGCCGACAGCCTGTGCCGCGACCACCGCCCGCGCTGCCTGCTGTGCCGGCTGCCGAGCGTCGAGGGGGCCCTGTGCTGGCGGCACGCCGGTCTTGCCGCGGCCGGCCCGTGCGCGCTGGTCACCGCCGAGGGCGCGCCCTGCCCGCACCCAGCCGCCGTCGAGCTCGGCGCCGACGGCTCGGTCTGCGCCCGGCACGCGGCGACCCTGCCGCCCGACCGCGCCCGCTGCGACCACCGCCATCCTGGCGGTGCCCGCTGCGCCTGGAGCCGGAAGCTGGGCCGTCGGTACTGCTTCGCCCACGCCTCGTCGCACACCGAGCCGTGCGACTGGCTGACCGCCGACGGCCGCGTCTGTGGCAAGCCGTCGACCCCGCGGACCGACACCGACCTGCCCACCTGCGAGGTGCACGCCCGCGTCCCCGCCGACGGCGACCGCTGCAACCACACGCTCGCCGGCGGCGGCCGGGCTCAGCGGTGCCCGGTGTCCCGCTGGGCCGGGCTGACCACCTGCCTGCTGCACACGCCGCGCACCCGGTGCGCCGTCGTCATCCCCCGCGGGGAGCCCTGCGGGTACGTGCACCTCGTCCGCGACGGTGTGCCGCCCGGCTGCCGGTACCACCGGCAGCTGCCCGTCGACGCCGACCGCTGCCGCGCCGAGGCCGCCCCGGGCCACCGCTGCCCGGCCGAGCGGGACGAGCGCCTGGACTTCTGCGCCGTGCACGCCCACCGCCAGCCGCGGTGCGCGGCGCGGTACCGGTCCGGCCGGCGTTGCCTGTGGCCGGCCCCGACCGGTCACCTCACCTGCGACGACCACGCCGCCTGGACGGAGGGCACGTTCGTCGACGACCCCTCGGCCGAGGCGCTCGAGCTGTTCGTCTTCGGCCCGCGGCGGGACGAGCTCGCCGCGCTGGCCGAGCAGCTGGCCGCCCGCCGGAACGATCATGAAGCTGTCCGAGGCGCCCCCTACCGTGCTGACCGCATCAGTACCGGCTCAGCAAGGGAGGCTCGGTTGGGCGTCATCGCGTACGACCCGTACGACGTCACCGGGGCGCAAGAGCTCTACGACGAGCTCGTCGCCCGCGGCCGCGACGTCGAGGTCGCGCAGCGCAACGCGCAGCGGGTCGCTGCGAAGTTCGCCCAGTCCACGGTGCAGAAGTTCACCAGCCAGCTGGCCAGCTACTTCGCGTTCTGCGAGGACATGTCCGTCAAGGCGCTGCCGCCGGACCCGGTGACCGTCATGGAGTACCTCGACCACTGGTCGATGGGCCGGATCCGTGAGGGCGCCCCGCTGCAGGCGTCGACGCTGTCTGGCTTCCGGCACACCCTGTCCCGGCTGTGCCAGGCCCGCGACATGGTCGACCCGTTCGCGGCGTCCACGCTGCTGGCGGACTGGATGAGCGGCTACGCCCGCGAGTTCGAGCGGATGCCGGTCCAGGCTCACGCCGTCCGTATCGACGAGCTGGCCCGCATGGTCACCGCGCTGACCGAGCCGGACAGCCTGCGGCTGCAGGACGAGGTGCTCATCACCGTCCTGCTCGACCCCGAGGTGCGCGACCGCACCACCGACGCTCTCACCGGCGTCAACCGGAAGCAGGCCACCCGGATGGTGTGGGAGGGCGTCAGCATCGCCCCGGCCGGTGGCGCCGAGCCCACGTACCTGGACATCCCCCGAGCCGCCGGCGGCAGCGACGTGCTGGTCGTGCCGAACCGGGCCGGGGAGTTCCTCGCCTCCGGCCAGGAGTTCCCGGCCGGCGAGCTGCCGCTGGCGGTGAGGATGTGCGGCACCACCGCCCTCCGGTCGCTGTACACGAGGCTGCGCCAGGAGAGCGAGCACGGTACCGACCCGACCGGCCCGGTCATCCTCAGTACGCAGGGGCGGCAGGCGGTCACGAACCAGGGCGTCAGCGACATGGTGCGCCGGCTCGCGAAGGCGGCCGGCGTGCCCGACCGGTCCGCCACGGAGCCGCACACCTTCGACGAGCGGCTGGCCATGCTCGAGGTGCTCTACGCCCCCACCGTCGAGACGCTGCGCAACGTCGCCCTGACCCTGGTCATGTGGTGGGCCTCCCTGCGCCGCGTGGAGGCCGCCAACCTCGAGATCGGCGACGTGCAGCCCGCGGCTCACGGCAAGGGCATGTGGGTGCTGGTCCGCAAGAAGAAGGGCGACGCCCGCGGCGACCTGCGGCCGGTCCCCTGGCACCGGCGCGGTGACGGCTCGCCGCTGCCCACCTGCGCGGTCACCGCCTGGCAGGCCTACATCGCCGCCTACGAGCGGTGGCTCGGCCGGCCCGTGGAGGCCAGCGACCCGGCGTTCCCGTCGATGCGCCAGCCGAAGGAGCAGCGCAACAACATCGACCTGCCGCGCAAGGGCATGACCGACGAGGGCATCAACAAGATCGTCGTCAAGGCGCTCGCCTTCGCCGGCATCGAGGCGCAGCCGATGGAGCGGCTGAGCAGCCACGGCCTGCGCGCCGGGTTCGCCACCGAGAACCTCATGCGCGGAATGCCCGACCAGGTCGTCGCCCAGCGGCAGGGCCGCAAGAGCGTCGAGAGCCTGCAGACCTACGTCCGGCTCGCCGACCCGTTCGAGTCCTTCCTGACCGTCGACTACGACAACAACACCCTGGCCGCCGCGTTCGACGTCGACGCCATCGTCAGCGAGTCCATCGCCGCCCAGGGCCGGCACCGCAAGCACCGACGGCCGCGATGACCACAACCCCGTGACACCGACCTCCGGGCTCGCGTACCTCGCGTAGACCAGTTGTGGCGGGCCCACCAGGCACTATGACCGCGTGTCAGCGGTCGGGGCTCCATGCGAGCAGTGCGGCGGCCTCGTGCCCACCGCTTGGAAGGGCGACCGCCGCTACTGCTCCCAGATCTGCTCCGACGCCCGCTGGGAGCGCCGTCCTTGCGAGACCTGCGGCGAGGAGTTGGTGCTCCGCCGCGGCAAGTACCGACGCTGGTGCGACGCGACCTGCCGGATGCAGGCTCGGACCGAGGCCCGAACCTGCCCCGGCTGCGGCACCACGTTCACCGTCAAACGCACGTCGAAGGTCACCTACTGCACGAAGAGCTGCTGGCTAACCACCCGGGCCGCCGAGCACGCCCACACCGTTGCCGACGCCCGCGCCGCCGCCTCCTCGGCCACCGCCCACCTGGGCGAAGCCACGGAGCTCACCCCGCGGTTCTCCACCTGCATCACATGCCAGTCGGTCTTCCCGTCCCGCTACGGGGAGAACAACCTCTTCTGCTCCTGGAAGTGCCGTCGCCTGCCCTACTGCGTTGCCTGCACCGTGCTCATCGACGCCGAACGACGCAGGGGCGACCGACAGTTCTGCTCCGATACCTGCCGCGCCGCTCACCGGGCCGATCCCCACGTCTCCGATCGCATCCGGCGCTGCTGGTTCTGCCTGCGGCTCCGGCCGCGGGACGAGTTCATGAACGGACAGGGACTCCGTCACCGTTGCGCCGACTGCGCCGCGGTCTATCGCGCCGGTCGGCGGGCAAGCTACGCAGCTCGCAACGCCGCCCGGCGAGCCTCGCTCGAATCCCGAACCATCCCGTTCACCGCCGCACAGCGGGCCCAACGGTGGGAGATGTGGGCCGGCCGCTGCTGGATCTGCGGCATCAGCGACGCGTCCGAGGAGGACCACGTCAAACCGGTTAGCAAGGGCGGTTGGCACTGCCTGGCGAACCTGCGGCCGATCTGCGGCCCGTGCAACAGCAGCAAGAACGACCGCTGGCCACTGACCGAAGCCGAGCGCCGCCCAAACTTCCGGCACCCCAACGCCCACCTTGGCTGCGACCCGGGTCGGCCGAAGGTCGCCATCCGCATCCAGTTGACCTGCCCGACCTGCGGCAAGGAGTTCTCTGCGCTCCCCGGAGACCGTGGCCGCACCTACTGCAGCCCGCGGTGCGCCCGCATCTCCAGCCGCGGCGAAATCTCTCCGCGTGAGGACCGCACCTGTCTCATCTGCGGGGCGACGTTTCGTGTGCTGGCTTCTTCCCGGCAGCAGCTGTGCTCGGTGGCCTGCCGCCGCGTCAATCAGCGTCGTCCGCTGCACGAGTTCACCTGCGAGCGGTGCGGGAAGGTGTTCGCCCGGCGGAGCAACAGGTTCCGGTTCTGCTCGAAGAGCTGCGCTGTCCGGACCAACACACACACGCACACGTGTGCCGTCTGCGGCAGCGCGTTCCTCGGCAAGAACACCCGGAAGTTCTGTTCCCGCCGCTGCGCGGGGATCGCGTCCCACTGGCCCGCACCTTCCCCAGGCACTTCTTGACGGGCCGTAGCTGGTGGCCGACGGGCACTCGACGAGCCGGCTGATCTGCTCGAACTCCGGGTGGGGGTAGGGCGGCCTGTACCGGCTGAGCAGCTGCAGGAGCAGGTCAGCTGGGCCGCGCCCGCTGAGCGCACCGACTACCTGGAGGGCCCGCCGAGACTCGGACCGGCGGGCCCTCGCCGTTTCACCCGGTGCCGACCCGCCGCCGTCGGGGCAGGCGTTGACGCCGGCGCTTCGGATCCGGTGGATTCCGCGCGCTCAGTTGTAGTACTGGCGCATCTCCTGCTGGTACTCGAGCTGCTCCTGAGCACGGTCCTGCAGGAGCTCCAGCCGTGCGTGAGCAGCGGACTCGCAGGCTTCGAAGTAGGCCGCGGCGGCCAGCATCTCCCGCTGTACGGCCGCGAGGTCGACGACGTCGGATCCGAACGCGGTCCGCAGCCGGATCAGCGCCCGGGACGTGACCGCCGCGCCCTGGTCCTCGTCGGGCCACAGTTCGGCCAGGACGGGCTGGAAGTCGGCCCACTCGTCGAAGGGGTCGCTCCAGCCCTCGGGGGGCAGCGGCTTGTCGGAGATCTGCTGCATAACGTCACGCAGCTCGGACAGCGAGAGCCGGACGTACTCGCGCCAGGCGTCGAGGAACCGGAAGGCGACGGTCTGCGCGGCTCGGTGATCGCCGGCCATCCGGTCGTAGAGCAGCGCCGCCGTCTGCTCCGCGCCGCTCCGCTGGTCGTACCTCCCCTGCTTTCCATCCCAGGACAAGGGCACGGGGAGCGTCTCGGACGCTGTGGGCACGACGAGTTCCGCATCGAGGGTCATGGCCGGGGACGGTAGAGGACGCAGACGACACGGCCGCCCGTGAGTGCCGCAATGCCGCAATGCCGCAATGCCGCAATGGCGGTTTCGGGACGGTCAGCGCACCGGCCGCCGGCGGCGGGCGGTGCCGTCGAGGTCGTCGGTCATTGCGCGGATCGAGTCGGCGCTGGGGTTCGTGTAGACCTCCAGTGACCTGAGCGACTCGTGCCGCGACTTTGCGCGGATCGCCGCGACGGAGTAGCCGTCCTCGACGGCGTGCGAGATGCCCGCGTGGCGCAGCCGGTGCAGCGTGAAGGGCGTCCCGTCCGGATCCAGCCGCTGACCGGCCTCGGCGAAGATCCGTTCGGCCTGCCGGTAGGACAGTCGGGCGCGACCGCTGACCAGGTCGATGTCAGCGGCGGGCATGGGTCGGGTCGGGCGGCGTGCGGCCAGGAACAGCGGTCCGGTGGCGCGGCCGGCGATGAGCCGGGGCAGCAGCCGGGCGGTGCCCGTGGCCCACCAGATGCGCTCTCGGTCCCCGCCCTTGCCGTTGACGAGCGCCTCACGGTTGGCCAGGTCGAGGTCCTCGATGTTCAGGCCGAGCAGCTCATCGGCACGGGCCCATGTCTCGTAGGCCATCCGCCACAGCGTCCGATCTCGGCCGGCGACGCCGTCCAGCGCCCACAGCTCGGCGAGCAGGTCACGGCTGACCGGCCGCTCGCGGCGCTCGTCCTCGGTGCGCTTGCGGACCTTCCGGGCCTCGACCAGCGCGGCCGGGTTGGCTGCGGTGTAGCCGCGTTCGACGCACCAGCCGAAGAAGCTCAGCAGTGCTGCCCGGTGGCGGTTGTAGGTAGTCGCCGCGGCGTCGGCCCAGCGCTCGAGCAGCTCGTCCTCCAGCTGCTCGGTCGTCACCGCCGCGACGTCGGTGTCGGCGCCGACGACGTCGGTCAACGCGGCCAGCGTGCGGCCGTAGGCGTCCCGGGTGGTTTTCTCGAAGGCGTCCCGGCGCAGGAACCGGCGCGATGCATCGGCCAGCGTCGTGGTGCCGGCGGCGCGGTGCAGGCGGGTCACGGCGGTCATGAGTCGTTTTCCTCCTGCTCGGCTGCGATGTGGGTGAACGCCTCGGGGACGAGCCCAGCGGCACGCATCAGGTCTCCAGATCGGCGATGCGGCGGCGGCGGTCGGCGTCCAGTTCGGCCTCGAGCTCCGCCCGCTCGTAGCCGAGGGCGGTGATGACCGCATCCAGATCGGTCCGGTTGCCGGTGTCAGTGGCCGCCCGAGCCCGCAGCAGGGCGGCGTCCAGGAACTCCTCCGGCTTGTTCGACTCCGCGTAGAGCATCTGGGCGGACAGATCCGCTCCGTTCGGCCAGACGATGGTGCCGGCCTCCGGGTCGACGCGGACCGCGGTGAACAGGTCGTAGTCCTTCACGAGGGGCTGGAGCGCCTCGCCCCACAGGGCCGGCTCGACATCGAGGACCCGCACCTCACCGCTGCTGAAGGTCAGCTCCAGCACATGGCCGGCGAGCACTTGGACGCCGGTGACATCGACGAACCAGCTCACCGCTGCGCGTTGGTGCTCGGGGCATCGTCGGCGGCGATGCGCTCGGAGAGCTCGAGCAGGGCGTCGTCGACCGGCTCGGCCCGCGGCTCGTCCTGATGGCGGCGGGGAGTGCGTTCGTTGCGTAGCGCGGGGCCGACGCACCGAGGGCAGCTGTCGTCATCGCCGGGGTCGAACTCCATCGGCAACTCGACCTTGACCGCGGCGCCGCAGAGCGCCGTCTTGTAGGTCAGCGGGGAGGGCAGGAACTGCGGGCGAGACAGCCCGCGGTCGACCCGGGTCACCTGCACGGCGTGCACGGGGCCGAACTCCGCCGGCAGCACCAGGTCGATCTGGTGGTCGACGGGGTCGCGCTTCTCGTCGAAGCGGCTCAGCCCGCTGCGGTACGTGCGGCGGTACTCCTCGGTCACGGCGCGGACGGTAGAGCAGCCCGCCGACAGGAACATGGCGCATAACGGCCTCACGTCAGCTGTTATGGGCATAACGCTCCATAACGGGGCCTCCGGGTGCGCTACTCGAGCGGGCTGGTGCTGCCGTCGGGGTGGTAGCGCGTCAGCCGGCCGTGCTCGTCGAGGGCGACCGTGGTCTGGCCGCGGCCGGCGAGGACCTCTCCGAAGCGGACGGTGCGGGCCGCCGACTCGGAGACGGACGGGGCCATGTCACGGTCCACGGAGAGCTGGGCACGAGCAGCAGCGCGCAGGTACAGGTCTGGGGCGCCCGGTGCGATGTCGAGGTGAACCCTGCGGGTGGCTTCGTCCCCGACGATGTCGACGACCTGAGCAAACACCGGATCTTCGTCGTCGCCAGCGACCACGATGGCTCCTGGAACGATGACGCCCGGGTCGTGAGCCTCGTCGAGGAACGTCCAGACGTAGCCGCTTTCGTCGACCTGCTGCACATCGCAGCGGATGTCCACCACCGTCACACCTCCTGTCACGGCCACCGCTCGCCATCACCCTTCCACCGCAGGGGCGGGCGGTCAGCTCGGCAGTGTGGAGGGGCTGCCGGTCGGGGATCGGGTACCGGCACCGGCCGCAGGAAACATGGCGGATAACGGCCAGTTCTCCGACACGACGCCGCCGTGAGTCCCGCCGACGCCCGCCTACGCCCTCATCGGCCAAGCGGCCCACTCCTACGCATTATCTGCCACGGAGCGTTGACGGTTGACGGCGGAGCGCGCAGCTACTCCTTCGGCTGCGACCAAAGGGCGGTCATGACCTCGACCGCGCGCTCCAGCGACATGCCAGCGACTTCGTCCTCCGGGATCCCGGCGAGGTTGATGAGCTGGTGGACCAGGCTCGCCGGCAAGGCCTGCTCGGGCAGCTTGGTGCTGGCCGTCCCACGGTCGGGTAGCTGCTTGTCGCGGACGCAGGCCCAGAACTCTGCCTCGGTGACGTCGAGCTGATCCTTGAGGATGCGCGTCCACAAGCTGGGCCCGTAGGAGCTGTTGTCGGCGGGCCGGGAAATACGGGTCCGCAGGACCCGACTGTCGGACAAGGGGAGCTCGTAGGTGATGTGGTGCTCAACCTTGCCGCCGCGGGCGTTGCGGACCTCGTCCCAGCCCTCGGTCTTACAGAAGCGGTCGTGGTCGCGTCGGCTGGCCGCCCCGCTCACGCGGGGGTAAGTGCGCGGGCTTCATCCTTGACCGCGTCAGCGCATCCGACCAGCCAGTCGCGCAGCTGGGCGTCGTCGGAGAGCTCCACGAGTTCGACGAGGCTGCGGTGGCCGGCGTGGTTCGGAGCAGCATGCAGCCGCTCATTCCAGTCCTCGGCGTACTCGCGCAGTCCGGCGATGAGGTCGTCGATCGCGTCGTCGAAGGATTCCGCGTCGCCGTGCACTGGAACGCCGGGGATGTAGGCCACCCAGCCGCCGGCCTCTGCAACCACGGCGGCCTGCGAGGGCAGCAGCCGACGCAGCTCGGCACCACGGGCGTCGGCGGACAGCACCACGAACCGCTCGTTGTCCCGGGTGACCGTGGTGACCAGGCCTTCCTGGGCAGCGTCGAAAACACACCGCAGCTTCTTGCGCGTTTCGGTGTAGCTGTCGAAGTGGCGAAGGGCCGCCATGCTGTCCTCCTCACCCCAGGACGTCTGCCCGGGGCGCATCTCCTGTCGTCCTGGAACGTCTGTTCCAGGGCGGGTGTCACTGCTGTCCTCTGTGACCGATGTTCACAGTGTGCGCAAGTACGTCACGTACGTCAAGTACGTCAAGTACGTCGCTGTTCCACACTGTTGGCAGTAGCGGCATCCCCCGCAAGAGAGCATCCGAACTGCGCGCCGCCGTGGCCCCACATGACCTGGGGGTCATGCGACGGAACAACGATCTTGTCTCGCAGTGCACAGGTCCGCTGGCGCCACGAAGGAGAGCGTGCGGCCGCGGCGTTGATCGTGCTCTCTGCCTCCCGCAGGCTGCCCGAACTGACCAATCCACCACTGCGAGCGTGAATCCGCAGCTCAGAGCTGGGCCACTGCTGGTCAGTTGGGACCGACGGGGCTGACCAAAGCGACTCACGGAACTGACCAACGAACTGACCAGGGCGTCGACATGGAGACAGTCGGGACGCGCCGATCGGCGCGTCTTGCCGATCTCTGTCCGCCGCACGCCCTACGGTCGCGTCATCGCGGTGCTATCACCGCGCGAGCACGACGAGAGGGGACCCGTGGCAGCACGAGGAAGCGGCGGCGACGTCGTCCAGCTGCTCGTCCGCGTTCCACCGGAGCTGGCCGATGAGCTGAAGGCTGCGGCCGCCGAAGATGAACGGTCGGTCGCAGCGACGGTTCGAATGGCACTCAAGGCGTACCTCGCCGACCGCCAGCCAGCTCCGACTCAACCGGAACAGCTACGCATGACTGGCACCTGACCCAAGTCCTGAAAGCACAGAACCCCGGGCGGCCACCCGGGGTCCTGTCGAAGTCCGTAGCCCTCGCTGCAAGAAGAGGTTCAGACGTGTCCGAGACTACCGCGCACCCACTGCGTACTGCACGCACTGATGGGCACCCGCATGTTGTTGTGGGCGGTTGTGGGCAGCCGTGGACAGCTGCACGCACGCAGTGGGTGCGCCGCCGGCACCACGCAGGCGCCCTGCAGGTACTGGATGGTGGGCCTGCAGGCGGCCCACCGGGTGCCCACGAGCCGCCTGTGAGCCCCCCATGGAGCACCTGCAGGCGCCCAGCGCCCACCCCGTACCCGCATGCGAAGTCGCACATCGCGCCCATAGCTACCTACGGGTGGTCGCTGACGGCGGCCGGCGCATGACGACAGCGTCCTTCGACAGCGACCGTCGCTCCGCGGGCCCCGAGCTGGAGCCGTTCCTCGACGCCCTGGGCCGGGTCACCGGCAAGCAGCCGCGGCGGGTCGGCAAGGAGTGGCGCGCGTTGTGCCCCGTGCACGGCGACACCAACGAGAGCCTCAACGTCGCCGTCGGCGACCGCCAGCCGGTCGTGGCTATCTGCCGCTCGCACGCCTGCGAGTGGGGCGACGTTCTGAGCGCCCTGGGCTTCGAGGCTCCGCGGCGGGCAGCAGTGCACCGGCCCACGGTGACCCCGGCTGCCCCGGCGAAGACGAAGAAGGCCGAGAGCCAGCAGCTGGGCAAGGTCGTGGCCGAGTACCGCTACGTCGACGCCGCCGGCGAGCTGCTCTACACCGTCACCAGGTTCGACCCGAAGGACTTCCGCCAGAAGCGCCCGGACCCGGAGAAGCCCGGCCGCTGGCGGTGGAACCTCGACGGCGTCCGGCGGGTGCCCTACCGGCTGCCGGAGCTCACCGCGGCGATCGCCGCCGGCTCCGTGGTCCACCTCGTCGAGGGCGAGAAAGACGCCGACACCCTCGCCGGGCTCGGCCTGGCCGCCACCGCGCACGCCCAGGGCGCGAAGAACTGGCGGGCTGAGTACGCCGAGTTCTTCGCCGGCGCGCACGTCGTCGTCTTCCCTGACAACGACGGCGAGGGCCGGGCGTGGGCCGACGCAGCCTGCACGGACCTGGTACCGGTCGCGGCGAGCGTGCGGCGGGTGGAGCTGCCGGATCTGCCGCCAAAGGGCGACGTCACCGACTGGCTGGCCGGCGACCGAGACATCGAGGACCTCGAGCGGCTCGTCGACGAGGCCCCAGTGCTCACCCGGGAGAGCGCCGACGCGGACGCGGCGCACTACGAGGTCGACGCGGCCGGCATGTACGTGACCCTGACCGGTCGGCAGCGGACGCGGCTGAGCAACTTCAGCGCCCGCATCGTCGAGGACGCCATCTCCGACGACGGCGTCGAGGAGCGCACCGCGGTGACGCTCGCGGTCACCCTCGGCGGGCAGACGAAGAACGTCGTCGTCTCACCGGTGTCGGACCTGGCCAACCCGGCGAAGTGGTCGATGACCGCCTTCGGCGCTGCGGCGCGCACCGAGGTCGTGCGGTCGGCTGCCGATCACATCCGCGCGGCGGTGCAGACCCTCTCGCCGCCGGTGCCCCGTCGCCACATCTACGGGCACACCGGCTGGCGCGACGTCGGCGGCCGCCGGGCGTACCTGCACGGCGGCGGCGCGCTCGGCCCCGACGGCCCGGTGCCCGCCGTGCAGGTGGACCTGCCTCCGGCCCTCTCCCCGGCCGAGCTGGTGCCGCCGGCCGACCGGATGGCCGCAGTCACCGCGGTGCTGGGCAGCCTGCAGCTGCTCGAGCTCGCCCCCGACACGGTCACGGTGCCGCTGCTGGGCGCCGTGTGGCGCAGCGTGCTGGCCCCCAGCGACTTCGGGGTGTGGCTGACCGGCGGCACCGGCGCCGGCAAGAGCCAACTGGCCGCCCTGGCCCAGGCCCACTTCGGGGCGGGGTTCACCTCCAGCACGCTGCCCGGCTCGTGGAGTTCGACCGGCAACGCGCTGGAGGAGCTCGCGTTCCTCAGCAAGGACGCGCTGCTGGTCATCGACGACTTCGCGCCAACCGGGAACGCGGCCGACATCAGCCAGCTGCACCGGACCGCCGAGCGGGTCATCCGCGCCCAGGGCAACGGCGCCGGTCGAGCCCGGATGAGCCGCGACCTGAAGGTGCTGGCTCCCAGGCCACCGCGGGGCACCCTCCTGGGCACAGGGGAGGACGTGCCCCGCGGGCAGAGCCTGCGCGGCCGGCTGCTGATTTGCCACCTCGACCGCGGCGCCCTGGACTGGAACGCGCTGACCCCGGCGCAGCAGCGGGCCGACGGTGGCCTCTACGCGCAGGCGCTGGCCGGTTTCGTCATCTACTTGGCCGGCCGCCCCGAGCTGCTCGACTCCCACACCAAGCGGGTCGCCGCGCGCCGGGCGGAGCTGCGGCTGGCCGGCGCGCACAGCCGCACGCCCACCACGGTCGCCGAACTCACCGTCGCCTGGGAGGCGCTGGCCGACTACGCGGTCGCCATCGGCGCGCTCACCGCGGCCGACCGGACCGCTCTACTGGCCCGCGTGGGTGCCGCGTTGCGCACCGCGGCCGAGGCCCAGGCCGCCGAGCAGGCCGAGACTGATCCCGCCAAGCGGTTCGTTGCGCTGGTCCGCGCTGCGCTCAGCTCCGGCCGTGCACACCTGGCCAGCCCGAACGGGCACGAGCCCGATGTCCCCGGGGCGTGGGGCTGGCAGGGCGGCAACCCGCTGGACGAGGGCCGGGCGCAGGGCGTGCGAATCGGCTGGGTCACTCGGCTCGGCGCCTACCTCGAGGTCACCACCGTCATGGCCGTCGCCCAGGACATGGCCCGCCAGCTCGGTGAGCCGCTGCCGGTCGTCGGCCGCACCCTGACCCAGCGGCTGTTCGAGGCCGGCCTGCTCGCCAGTCGAGACGAGACCCGCAAGACCCACCACGTCCGCCTCACCGCCCAAGGCACGCGGCAGAAGGTGCTGCACCTGGCGCTGGCCACCCTGGGCGGCGGGGATGAAGGCCTCGCCCTCGATGGCGTCGCCGAGCCCTCCTGATCCACCCGTCAACGAGGCTCGGCGACGCCCAGGGGAGCGGTACCGGTGCTGCGGGCATCGACCTCCACGGCGGCCTTGTACAGCTGCATCAACTGGTCAACGTCCGGCACGTCGAACGTCGCCACCAAGTGCACGAGATAAGACGCCATCATTTCGATCATGGTGAACGTCGCGGGGTTCTGCTCTCGGAACTGCGCCCCACCGATGTGGTGGGGGTCCGCTGCGCCGAAAAGCGCCATGTAGGTCCACATCGCGGGGCTGCTCACGATGGGCGCCTTCCGGTCCACCTTCCTCCGCGGCTCCGCGTCGCCGTCGTTGAGACCGTCGAAGTGGGTGTAGTTGGGGTTGTCCTTCCCGAGCGGGCCGTAGCTGTTGGTCAAGGCGCTACGGACCAGCCAGTTGCGGTGATAGGTCAACTCGACGAAATGCTCCAATGCCGCCCGCATCGGTTCGGGCTGCTCTTGGTAGCGCTGCTCTGCCTTTTCCATCACGTCGAACACCAGGTCATGAAGGATCTGGTGGTACAGCCGGCCTTGGGTCGGAAAGAGGTTGTAGAGCGTCGCCAGGCTGATTCCTGCCTCCCGGGCGATCTCCTCCACGCTCACGGGTCGGTCCGTGACGTTGTCGAAGCACCCCTGGATGGCTTCCCACAAGCGTTCACGCGTGCGCGCCCGCTTGGTCTGAGCGGCGCGCTCCCGCGGAGAGAGCGCACTAGTGGGGTCCTCGCTCACCTCTTCGCTCACTGGCTCACGATAGCAGCCAACCTGGAGCCTCGACCAAGATGTACTAAGAACCAAGTTGAGCTTGACTACAACTGAAGTGCTCTCTAGGTTGGCGTTCGTCAGCCCTCCCGGTGAAAGGGGCACTCCCCATGAAGATGAAGATGGCGACCACGGCGCTCGCCCTGCTCGTCGCCTCCCTCGGCGGATCGATCGCTACTGCTGCCCCCGCCGACGCGGCTCCTGCCCGGACCGCGGTGTGGGTGGGGTCCCCGATCGAGGGGACCTGGCCCACCTCAGATGGCTGCAGCGGTAGCGGGGCGCGGTACCCCTCCGACGACTGCTCCCTGCCCACCGCCCACCACACGTACCAGTGGGGCATGCCGTATACCGGCGACTGGGGCATCGACATCGGCGCTTCCGCCGGCCAGGCGGTGACCCTCTACGCCGCACCGCAGCAGGGCGGCCGCTCCATCGGCGCGAAGGTCGAGCGCGTCACCCTGGCCTGCTCCGCCCGCTCTGGGGAGAGCTACGAGCAGACCCGCCGCCGCGGCGGCAACACCGTCGTCGTTGGCCTCTACGAGGGCGGCACCCGCATCGGCTGGGTCACCTACGCCCACGTCGACCCCTACGTCTCGCAGGGACAGTCGATCAACCGCTGGAACACGACCATCGGCACCGTCGGCCGGTACAGCGCCAACTCCTGCTGGACGGGTCCTCACCTGCACGTCGAGATGACCAACGAGACCAACTACAGCTGCTACAACCGCGGCTGGCGCCCCGGGCAGCAGATGTACCGGAGCAACTTCATCGGCTTCCTCGGCGGGGCCTACGCCTCGGGGACTCGGCAGGCCTGCCCCTGATGCCGACGCTCCGCCCGCCGGAGCTGTTGAGCAGCACGTAGAAGTGGCCGGACCATCAGGTCCGGCCACTTCTACGTGCTGCTCCAAGAGTTGCACCGGACTATGGAAGGTTTCACCTATGTACCACTTGCGAGTGACCACGGTAGAAACCGTTGCAGCGAAGGTCTTACTGGTCTAACCTGAGTTGCACAGCGCCGATGGAACCTTCCACCGGCCTCAGCACGAAGGGTGGGACCCACGTGAGCAACCTGACCATCAAGTTCGCCGGGACCGTGACGATCGACGGCGAGGAGGCGGCCGCCTTCATCCGCGCGCTCGCCTCGGGCGGCGTGACCGTCACCGCGGACCAGACCGCCACGGTCGTCGACCCGCTCGAGGACGACGTCGAGGAGATCGACGACAGCCCCGAGGCGGTCGCCGAGGCCGAGACGCTGGCCGCCGAGACCGGCTGGACCCTCGACCTGGCCCGCTCCTGGGTCGAGGAGCTCGACGCCTGGACCCAGAACGGGCGTCTGCTGCACGAGCTGCCGGTCCACGCCGGCGGCGAGGCGACCGCGGAGCAGATGCGCGTGGCCGCCGGGCGGCCGACCGGCAAGTACTCGCTCAGCGGTTTCACCGGCGGCACCGCGAAGCGCTTCAAGCGCTGGGCGGCCGCCACGCAGGGCGCGGAGGGTCTGAGCCTCCCGATCACCACCGTTTACGACCCGACTATCAAGGGCCGGCAGCGGGCGAAGGCCTTCGCGATCGACCCTCGCCTCCTCCCCCTGTTCCGGATCGCGCTCGCGCAGGTCCAGGACTGACCGACCGAACGAGGAGAGGAACCGACATGCCTAAGTTCGACGAGTCCGCCCTGAGCAGCTTCCGCGCGTTCGCGGCCGAGACGGCCACCGCCTGCGCCGTGGAGCGGCTGACCGGCACCGAGGCCACCGTCCGCGGTGGCCGGCGCAAGGGCGCCGACGTCATCGACGCCGGGGAGACCTACCTGGTCGACGCCAAGGTGCTCACGCCCACCACCGCGGCCGAGCGCCGCGAGTGGCCCGGCTGCAGCTGGAAGTTCGTCCGCCAGGACCACGCGCCGTTCAGCGGCGAGCTCACCCACATCGGCCTGGTCCAGCTGGACCAGACGGCCACCCACGCCGGCATCACCTCCGGCCGGCTGATCGCCGACGCCGGGGTCACCGACACCGTCGTCTCCCTGGTGCCGGTCGCCACCATGAACGCCGACCTCGACCCGGTCGGAGGCGCCGAGCACGGCTGGCGCTACGTCCTGGTCGACGACGCCCTGCTGGCCGCGCACGTCGTGCCGTGAGGTAGCCCCGCCCCGCCGGGCGCATGACGATGGCCGGACCCCATCTGCCTGGGGTCCGGCCATCGTCATGTTCGGAAGCCCTCCGGCAAGACGTCCTCCGCTTCAACGCCTCAGACGAGCCGGAGCTCGGGCCGTGGGTCGTCGTCACCGAGCAGCAGACGGAGCCGGGCCATCGGCAGATGCAGCTCGTCGGCCAACTCGCGCAGCGCGAGGCCATGCTGTTCGGCGAGACCGAACGCGCGACGGAGCAGGACCGGGCGCTCGCCGGGGTAGCCCTCGACCGGCTCCTTCTTGAACAAGCCCAGCTGGCGGAGCTGGTTGAGTCGCTGGAACGCCCGCCGGTACGCGGCATCGGAGATGACGTTGACCTCGCGGCAGCGGTAGACCAGCGAGTTGACGCCGACACCCCACTCCCGGCTGAGGCGGTCGAGGGCGTTCAAGTCCATCCGCGAAGGCAGTTGCGGCTCCACGGCCTCACGGGGGGTGAGCAGCTCGGCCGCGAAGGCGTGGGCTTCCTTCTCCTGCACCGGGTCGCCCGGGTTGGCGTCGTGGTGCAGCAGTAAGTGCCCCAGCTCGTGCGCGGCGGTGAAGCGGTGGTGGTAGACGTCGTTGGTCCGGTCGGGGGTGAGCACGACGACCGGCCGCGGAAGCTGGGAGGTGGAGAAGGCGTCGACTTTCGCCGTCTCCGCGCCGGCGAAGGGCACCAGGGTCACGATCAGTCCGTGGGCCTCCATCGTGCGCACCAGGTGTGGGATCGGTTCCCGGCCGAGTCCCCAGTGATCGCGCAGGAGGCGGGCGGCAGCAGCAGGATCGGCCGGCACTGCGCCGGCGTCCACCTCCCCGCCGGAGAAGCCCGGCAGGTCCACCGGAGGCAGCTGGATCCGCTTCTCCAGCGCGTGGGTGAGCTCCCACACCTGCTCGGTGAAGGCGATCGCCTTCGCGCGCTGCGCGGCGGGGGTGGAGCGCAGGCTGCGGAAGTGTGCCGCGGACGCGTCCAGGCGGGCGTAGGGCCGCCCGGCCGCCAAGAAGCCCGGGGACACGTCCAGCACCTCGGCAACCCGCGCCAGGTGGTCCAGCCGGGGAGTGGTTCCGGTCTCCCACTGCCCGACGGCAGCCGGCGACACCCCCAACGCGTCAGCGACCGCCCGCTTGGTCAGCCCGGCCAGGCGGCGCGCCTGGGTCAGCCGGGCCGGGTCGAACGCGTCGGCGACAGCCTGCAGACGGGCCGACTGCGTGCCGGCAGGATGCGGATCAACCAGTCGCAGCTGCTCGGGCGGCTTCACGACTGCACGTCCTCACCGCCGGCCTGCCCCACCTCCGGCTGCATCTCGCTCAGCGGCGCCGCAACGGGCTGGGGCCGAGCGGTCAGGCCGAGGTCGTCGTTGAGCGGCGCGGCATCGAACCGGCCCACACGGGAGCCGTCACCGACGGGGTCGACGGCCCGCAGGGGTGCCTGGGCCGGTACCGCGAGCCCGGCAGCCTGGAGCTCCGCGACGGGCAGCGACTCCCAGGAGTGCCAGTGGACGTGACCGGTCTCATCGCTGATCAGCTCCGCGTCTCCCCAGCCAAGCTCGAACAGGCCGTCGGTTGGGTTGCTCCCGAAGGCCACCGTGACGACACGGCCAAAGCTCGCCAGCTGGGCGGAGATCTCCTGCTCCTCCGCCAGCAGCGCCTCCAGCTGGTCGTCGTCGAGCGTGCTCTGCTCGAGCACCAGCTGGGTCACCGCCGGGGCGCCGGCGCCCAGGCCGAAGAGGGTCTTGCGCAGATGCGACACCGGGGTGGGCATCGTGGCATCGACCCGTCGCGTCGCACGGGTGTTGGTGAACCGCCACGGCAGCAAGACGACCGACACGTCCTCGACCACGACGTAGGGGAACCGGCCCTTCACCCCGGTGGGCTTGCGGGCGACCACGCCCGGCACGTCCGCCGTGGCGGCGATCAGTTGCTGGTGCTGGGTGACCTGCAGGGTGGCGCCGTAGGTGTCGTTCGTGCTCAGTTCGCCACCAAGGTGTGCCCGCAGGGCCAGGCGATGCGCCTCCTGGATGCCTGCCGCTACTGCCGGCCCCAGGTTCTCGGCAACGTCCCCGAAGCGCCGCTGCGCCCACTCGCTTGCCCTGTACGAGCCCACGAGGCCCTCCTAGCGGTTGGCTTTTACCGGCGAAGGCACCGTAGCACTTCAGTTCTGCACAACAAGTGCGCATCGCGAGGTGCGAGCGCAGGGACCCAGAAAGGGGGAGATCCGCCGGGGCTCGGGCCAAAGACAGGATCGAGAAGCGGTTCCATCGCTGCTATGAGCTCGGCGGATTCCCCCTCACCAGCACACCGTGGCGGGGTGCCGCATTGCCGCCATTGCGGCAAGTCACAGTGGCTGCAGGAGCTCGTGGGCCCTGACGGCCACACGCCCACACGCCCGCACGGGTGTCCCGCCGATCTACGCCTCTGCCTGGTGCGCGGCGTCGAGCAGCTCGACGAGAGAGCCTGGCCTCTGCCCGACCAATCGCTGGAACGTCGGCACGTCCGCGGCCGTGAGGTCTCCGGCGGCGGCGAGCGCGGGGATGACGACGTCGACCAGGTGCTCGTCGCCGGCCCGCCGACCCGGCAGGTCCGTCCCGACCGGCCGGCGCCAGTCGCAGCGTCGGCAGTAGGCCACGCCGTCCCAGCTCTCGCTGACGTCGTGGCCGAGCGCGCCGGCGAGGACCACCGCGGCGTGCACGGCCGGCATCCGATGGAACTCGTCGGCCGGGATGAGGGCGTGCTCATCGCCCAGCTCCGGGCGCCAGATCCGCAGCGCGCTCACCGCCGGAGCCAAGCACGCGCTGCCGACGGAGTGGCCAGCGAGCGCCCCTGCGGGCGTCGCCCGGCGGCCCTCGCGTGCCCTGTCGTTCCGTTCGTTTCGTTCGTTTCGTTCTATTCCATTACGTTGCATTCATTCCATTCCATCCGATAGAGTCAGCCCACACGATGGAACGCGGCGCCGCGGCGCGGTCGCCGCCGGCGCGTAGGTGGTCGGGATGAGCGAGACGACAGCGGAACCGCGGCCCGCGGTGAGCGCGGAGTGCCAGTTCCCGGGCTGCGACCGCCCAGCGCGACCGGCGACCGGTACCGGGCGGCGGCCGCGGTACTGCGAGCTGCCGGACCCGGGGACCGGGGTGGTGCACACCCCGAAGGCCGCTCACGAGGCCCGGCGCCAGGCGCAGCGGGAGGTCGCGGAGCCGGCCATCCGTGCGCTGCTGGACGAGCGGGACACCGCGGCCGGGACGCCCCGGCCGGTCTCCTACGCCGCCGTGCGACTGCAGGACCTCGTCGCCCGCGGCATCGCGGAGGTGCGGACGGCGGCAGCCCGCAGCGACGCCCTGGTCGAGGAGCTGACCGAGCTCGCCGGCGATCTGCGTGACGTCGACGCGGGCCGGGCCGAGATGCAGGCGGTGCGGGCCGAGCACAACGCCGCGCTCGCCGCGAAGGACGCGGAGGCCGCCCTGGTGCGGCAGCAGCTGGAGAGCGCCCAGCAGGCGCTGGAGGAGACGTCCGCGGCCGCGGAGGCGGACCGGGCCGCCGCCGCGGAGCTCGCGGCCCACGTGACCGAGCTGACCGAGCAGCTGGGGTCGGTGCTGCAGGGGAACGAGGAGCTGACCGCGGAGCGCGACCAGCTCGCTGACCAGCTGGAGGAGGCGCGGCGGGCGAACGACTCGCTTACGCGCGAGCGCGACGGGCTACATGGCGAGCTGCTCGGCGTGCGCGACGTGCTCGAGGACACCCAGAACAAGCTCGCCGCGGCCGCTCAGGAGGCCGATGACGCGAGCGCGGCACGCGACGAAGCCCAGGGGCGGGCTGACCGTGCCACCTCGCAGGTGCAGGCGCTTACCGGCGAGCTGGCCACCGCCCGGGCCGACCTCCGGGCCGAGACCGGCCGGGCCGACCGCGCCGAGGGCGACCGGGACAACCTGCGGGCCGAGTTGGAGCGGGCGCGGGAGCGCGCCGACGCCGCCGAGGGGCGGGCCCGCGTCACCGGCGAGGAGGTGACCACGTTGCGCTCGGAGCTCGCCGTCGCCGGCGAGCGGGTGCGGTCCGCGCAGGAGCGCGCGGCCGAGGCCACCACCGAGCTGGCCGGTGTCCGCGACGAGCTGCGGACCACCCGGGACGAGCTGCGTGCAACGTCCGCCGACGCGGCCCGCGCCGGCGCCGAAGCCGACGCCCAGCGCACCCGGGCCGACGCCGCGGAGGCCCGCATCGGCCGGCTCGAGCAGCAGCTCGCCGACGCCGTGGCGGCCGCGGCGGAGGAGCACTCCCCCACCGCGGCCACCGACGACCGTCCGTCGAGCTAACCCGCTACCCGGCCTCGGGGTCCGGCAGCGGGTGGCCTTCCCGCTGGAGGTACTCGCGCAGGGCGACCATCGCGATCTGTTGGAAGCTCAGGCCGGACTCGATGCCGTAGCGCTTGATGGCCCGGTTCACCTCCGGGCGCACGCGGACCGACAGCTTGACTAGGTCGTTCTTGCCGGCCGCGTTGCTGCTTGCCGCCGTTGCGGCATTGCGGCGTTGCGGCACAGCGGCGGGAACGGCCGGCTCGGGGGCCCGCACCGGCTCCGCGGCCGGGGCGGCAGCGCTGACCTGCTCGAACGCGTGACTCTCTGGCCGGCTCTTCCGCAGCGCGGGGGTCGGCTGGGGGCGCGCCATCAGGACACCGCCCGCTCGGCGTCGGCCCAGGCGAGGTAGTCCGCGTGCACGGCCTGGGGGTCGCGGTCGGGGTGCGCGGCGCGGTAGTCCTCGTCGAGCCACAGCAGCCGAGCCAGCAGCACGTCGACGACGCGGGTGACCGGCTGGGCGTCGCGGCCGAACTCGGTCAGCGGGACGCCGGCGCCCTCCATCTCGCGGACGACCTGGCGCTCGGGGATGAACGGCTCCCACACCGCGGTGGCGAGGCTGTCGCGCAACTCCTCCACCCGCAGGGCGCCCTCACGGGTGCGCGGCCGCAACCCGTTGACGATTGCCCCGGCGACGGCCAGGTCGCCGTTGAGGTACCGCTGCACCTTCTCGATGGTC
>NZ_FOEE01000026.1 GCF_900110555.1 Trujillonella endophytica | reverse complement strand
TTGCACCGCGCAGAAGCGCAGAGTTGCACCGCGCAGAAGCGCCGCATTGCTCGGGTCGTCGGTGACGGAAGGTGCGCTCAGGGGCGGGGGTGCGCGGCGAAGAAGTCCCAGAGGTAGTCGGTGGCGTCGAGCGCGGTCGACGGCGGATCGGCCGCCGCACGTGGGGCGGCCGATCCCGGCCACTGGTGGCCGGCGCCGTCGATGACCACCGACTCCACGGTCCGTTCCTCGGGACAGTCGGCGGACTCCGTGGTGACGTCGCCCGAGCGGGTCGTCCGCGGCGACTCGCAGGCGTCGACCGACCGCCACGAGGCCATCACCTCCGCCAGCGGCGGCGCGGTCACCGTTCCGGCCCCGGAGCCCGTTCCGCCGTCGATGAGCACGGAGGCGTCCGCCGTCCCGTGCACGTGGACCACCGACAGCGGGGCGGGTGCGGGGCAGTCCGTGACCTGGGAGCCGGCCACGGCGCCGAGCGCGGCGAGCGTGTCGGTCGCGCAGGCGAACGCATAGCCCATCATCGCGCCGTTGCTCATGCCGGCCAGGTACACGCGGCGCGGGTCGACGTCGAGGTCGTCGGTCACGGTCCGGACCAGCGCCGTCAGGAAGGCGACGTCGTCGACGCCCTGGCGCGCCGCGCGCCCGCAGCAGTCGCCCGCGTTCCACGTCCGGTGGAGGCCCTGCGGATAGGCGACCGCGAAGCCCTCGCGGGCGGCCAGGTCGTCCCAGCCGTAGGTCTCCTGGGCCTGGCGGGCGCTGCCGCCTCCTCCGTGCAGCACCAGCACCAGCGCCGGGGACTCCGGCAGGTCTGCGGGGCGGTACAGGCGGAATTCGCGCTCGGTACCGCCGACGTCGACGACGCGCTCCTCCGTGCCCGCGGCGGACGACGAGCGGGAGCGGTCGCGGGCCACGGCCGCGACGGCGACGACCACCAGCAGAGCGGCGAGGGCGAGTGCCCACGACCGCCACCGTCGGTTCCGCGCGCCCATGGCGGGCAACCGTAGCGGCGGTCGGGCCGGTCAGGGCACCGTGCGCCGGATCCCCGCCCAGCTCAGGGCCGCCAGGGCGGCGGCCAGGATCGCGGGGACGCCCGCCGCGAGCGTGGCGACGGCGCGGTCGCCGAACCAGGTGCCGAGGTCGCCCCACGCCTCGAGCCAGGTGACCAGGACGGCGAGACCGCCGAGCACGACGAGCGTGCCGACGATGAGTGCCCACAGGCCGCGCTGCCCCCACCGCTTCATCACCACGCCGATGCCGATGCCGACGGACGTCGCCGCGAGCATGGGCCCGCCGGACACGACGACCTGCAGGGCGAAGGCGTCGACGTCCATGGTGCCGGGACCCCAGAACGCGAGGTCCACTCCCCAGCCGCCCGTCGCGCCCTCCACGGCGACCAGCGCCGCGAGCACGACGCCGTAGCAGAGCGACTGCACGACGGCGACGAGCGCCGTCCCCAGGTAGAACGTGCGGCGCGACAGGCTCAGGCCCATCGCGAAGGGCAGCAGTTGGGTGACGGCCTGCACGAAGACGATGAGCACGGTGATGTACAGCGAGGCGACGCCTGCGGTGAAGCCGCCGCCCTCCATGTCCGCCCCCGCGTCGGTGAGGCCGAACAGCGCGAGGTTGATGGCGAACGAGATGCCGGCGACGAGCCACGGGATGCCCAGCATCACCAGCGGGTTGACCAGGTGCAGGCGGGCGGCGGTCAGCACGCGGCTCATCGGGGGACCTCCTCGAGGACGGCGGGGCCGGCTGCCCGCGTGGCGCGGGCGAGCTCGACCACGAGGCGCTGGAGCGGGGTCGGCTCGGCGCTGAGGCCCGCGGCGGTGGCGGCGGCCTCGTCGACCGGCCCGGCCACCCGGACGACGGCGCGGGCGTGCCCGCCCAGCGCCTCGGTGCTCAGGACCTCCCGGTTCCGGCCGAACTCCTCCACCGCGGCGCGGGGACCGGCGACGGTGAGGGCGGTGGCGCGCAGGGCGTCCGCGTCCTCGTCCAGCACGACGCGACCGCGGTCGACGAGCAGCACCCGCTCGAGCAGGTCGCTGATCTCCTCGATGAGGTGCGTGGAGAGGACGACGGTCCGCGGGTGCTCCGCGTAGTCGGCCAGCAGCCGGTCGTAGAACAGCTGCCGGGCGACGGCGTCCAGGCCGAGGTAGGGCTCGTCGAACAGCGTCAGCGGCGCTCGGGAGGCCAGCCCGATCACGATGCCCACCGCGGAGTTCATCCCGCGCGACAGCTTGCTGATGGCCCGCTTCCGCGGCAGCTCGAAGTCGGTCAGCAGGCGGTCGGCCAGGTCGGCGTCCCAGTTCGGGAAGAGCCAGGACGCGGCGGACACCGCGTCGCCGACCCGGAAGGCGTCCGGATAGCGCTGGCCCTCCTTCACGAAGCAGATCCGGGAGAGGACGCCGTCGTCCTCGAACGGGGAGCGTCCGAACACCTCCACCCGGCCGGAGGTCGGCACCCGGTGCCCGGTGAGCAGCTGCAGCAGCGTCGTCTTCCCGGCGCCGTTGCGGCCCAGCAGGCCGGTGATCGTGTCCTGCTCGAGCACGGTGCTGACCTCGTCCAGCGCGGTGTGGCCGCGGAAGCGCATGGTGACGTCCTGCAGCGTCGCGACGGCGGTCATCGCGCGTCCGCCCAGCGGTCGATCATCGTGGCCAGCTCCGCGGAGGAGATGCCGAGCTTGTGCGCCTCGGTCATCAGGGGGCGGACGTACTGGTCGGCGAACTCGCTGCGGCGGCGCCGGAGCAGCTGCTCGCGGGCGCCCGTGGCGACGAACATCCCGACTCCTCGTCTCTTGTAGAGGACCCCGTCGGCCACGAGCTGGTTCAGCCCCTTGGCGGCCGTGGCGGGGTTGATGCGGTGGAAGGCGGCCAGCTCGTTGGTCGAGGGCGCCTGGCTCTCCTCGGGGAGCGAGCCGTCGACGATCGCGGTCTCGATGAGGTCGGCGACCTGCCGGAAGATCGGGCCGGCGGCCTCGTTCACCGGGCGGGCCGGTCGGAGCCCGGGGTCCCGCAGTCCCTGGGTTCGTTACTCATGTAATGAACCATAGAGGCTTGCCGCCCGCGGGGACAACCCCGCAACGCCGGCGTTACACGGTGGGGTTAGCGTCCGGGCTCCGCCGAGGTCCGGAGGTCTCCCGCGTGCACCTGTCCCCGCACGAGCAGGAACGGCTGCTGCTCTCCTACGCCGCCGAGCTGGCGCGGCGCCGCCGGGCGAGGGGCCTGCGGCTCAACCTCCCGGAGGCGACGGCGATCATCAGCGACCACGTGCTCGAGGGTGCGCGGGACGGCGTCCTGGTCGCCGAGCTCATGCAGTCCGGCCGCACGGTGCTGACGCGGGACGACGTGATGGACGGCGTCCCCGAACTGCTGGAGGAGGTGCAGGTGGAGGCGACCTTCCCGGACGGGACGAAGCTGGTCACGGTCCACCACCCGATCCCGTGAGCGTGAGCGGGATCGTGCCGGGCGAGGTCATCCCCGCCGAGGGCACGATCGAGACCCTGCCCGGTGCGCCCCGCACCGAGCTCGAGGTGACCAACACCGGCGACCGGCCCGTCCAGGTCGGCTCGCACTTCCACTTCGCCCAGACCAACCGGTCGCTGGACTTCGACCGGGCGGCGGCGCACGGTCAGCGGCTCGACATCGCCGCCGGCACCGCCGTCCGCTTCGAGCCGGGGATCACCCGCACCGTCACGCTGGTGCCGATCGCCGGGGCGCGCCTCGTGCCCGGCCTGACCGCAGAGGGAGGGCTCGGCTGATGGTGCGGCTGTCCCGCGAGCGCTACGCCCAGCTATACGGCCCGACCACCGGCGACCGGATCCGGCTGGCCGACACCGACCTGCTCATCGAGGTCGAGGAGGACCGCTGCGGCGGCCCCGGCCGCGCCGGCGAGGAGGCGGTCTTCGGCGGCGGCAAGGTGATCCGCGAGTCCATGGGGCAGGGCCGGGCCACCCGCGCCGAGGGCGCCCCCGACCTGGTGATCACCGGCGCGGTGGTCCTGGACCACTGGGGCATCGTCAAGGCGGACGTCGGCATCCGGGACGGCCGGATCGTCGCGCTGGGCAAGGCCGGCAACCCCGACACCATGGACGGCGTCCACCCCGCCCTGGTCATCGGGCCCGGCACGGAGGTGCTGGCCGGCAACGGCCGGATCCTCACCGCCGGCGGCATCGACTGCCACGTCCACTTCATCTGCCCGCAGATCGTGCCGACGGCGCTCGGTTCCGGCGTCACCACGCTCATCGGCGGCGGCACCGGCCCCGCGGAGGGCTCCAAGGCCACCACGATCACGCCCGGGGACTGGTACCTGGCGCGGATGCTCGAGGCGATGGACCCGCTCCCGGTCAACGTCGCGCTGCTGGGCAAGGGCAACACCGTGTCCCGGGCCTCGCTGGTGGAGCAGCTGCGGGCGGGGGCGAGCGGGTTCAAGCTGCACGAGGACTGGGGTTCCACGCCCGCCGCCATCGACGCGGCGCTGACGGTGGCCGGGGAGCACGGGGTCCCCGTGGCGCTGCACAGCGACACGTTGAACGAGGCCGGCTTCGTCGAGGACACCCTGGCCGCGATCGCCGGCCGGAGCATCCACGCGTACCACACGGAGGGGGCCGGGGGCGGGCACGCACCGGACATCATCACCGTCGCGGGGCACCCCAACGTGCTCCCCAGCAGCACCAACCCGACCCGCCCGCACACCGTGAACACGCTCGACGAGCACCTCGACATGCTCATGGTCTGCCACCACCTGGACAGCTCCGTGCCCGAGGACCTGGCCTTCGCCGAGAGCCGGATCCGGCCGACGACGATCGCCGCCGAGGACCTGCTGCACGACCTCGGCGCGATCTCGATGATCGGTTCCGACGCGCAGGCGATGGGCCGGGTCGGCGAGGTCGTGATGCGCACCTGGCAGACCGCGCACGTGATGAAGCGCCGGCGCGGCTCGCTGGCCGGCGACGGCGCCGCGGACAACCGCCGGGCACGCCGGTACGTCGCCAAGTACACGATCTGCCCCGCGGTCGCCCACGGCATCGACGGCGAGGTCGGCTCGGTGGAGCCCGGCAAGCTCGCCGACCTGGTGCTGTGGGACCCGGGGCTGTTCGGCGTCCGGCCGCACGCCGTCCTCAAGGGCGGGATGATCGCCTGGGCGCAGATGGGCGACGCCAACGCGTCGATCCCCACGCCGCAGCCGGTGCTGCCCCGGCCGATGTTCGGCGCCTACGGCTCGGTGCCGGCGCAGACGTCGGTGCACTTCGTCGCGCCCGCGGCGCTCGAGGCCGGGCTGGCCGACCGCCTGGCGATCGGCCGGCGGCTGGTCGCCGTCGCCGACACCAGCCGGCTCGCCAAGTCCGACATGCCGGAGAACACCGCCCTGCCGGACATCCGCGTCGATCCCGACACCTTCACGGTCAGCGTCGACGGCGAGGTGTGGGAGCCCGAGCCGGTGCGCGAGCTGCCCATGGCGCAGCGGTACTTCCTGTTCTGATGACGGCGGCACTCCTCACGCTGGCCGATGCGCGCCTGCCGGCCGGCGGCCACACCCACTCCGGCGGGGTGGAGCAGGCGATCGCGGCGGGGCTGGTGCGCGACCCGTCGTCGCTGGCGGCGTTCCTGTTGCGCCGGCTGCGGACGTCCGGCGCCGTGGCCGCGGGGTTGGCGGCGGCGACGACACTGTCGTCCTCCGGACGACACCGCGGCCAGGTGCCGTCCCCTGTTCCGCTGAGCCCGACCAGCCCCTCCTCGGAGGAGCCTCCGGCCCCGTCCTCGTCGGAGCTCGTCGCTGCGCTGCTGCGGCTGGACGACGAGGCCGACGCGCGGACGCCGTCGCCCGCGTTGCGGGCCGCCTCCCGGCAGCAGGGCCGCGGGCTGGTGCGGGTCGGCCGCCGGGCCTGGCCCTCGACGGCGTGGGACGCGCTGCCGTCCGCGCCGCACCACCCCGTCGCGCTCGGCGTCGCCGCGGCCGCCGGCGGGCTCGCGCCCCGGGATGCCGCGGCGGCCGCCGCCTACCTGTCGATCAGCGGCCCGGCGACGGCGGCGCAGCGGCTGCTGGCGATGGACCCGATCACGGTCGCCGCGGTCACCGCCCGCCTCTCCCCGGAGGTCGACGCCGTCGCCGAGGAGAGCCTGTCGCGCGCGACAGGCTCTCCGGCCGACCTGCCCGCCGACACCGACCCGCTGCTGGACCTCCTCGCCGAGGTGCACGCCGCCCGCGCCGACCGCTTCTTCGCTTCATGAGCACCGACGGAGGATCCGATGCCGCCTGACCACAACCTCGACGCCTACGTGGACCCGTACGAGGGCGGGCACCGTCATTCCCCGGGGGGTGGACACGGCCCGCTGCGGGTCGGCCTCGGCGGCCCCGTCGGCTCGGGGAAGACGGCGCTGGCCGCCGCGCTGTGCCGCACGCTCGGCGTGGAGTACGACCTGGCCGTCGTCACCAACGACATCTACACGACCGAGGACGCCGACTTCCTGCGCCGCAACGCCGTCCTCCCCGACGACCGGATCGAGGCCGTGCAGACCGGCTGCTGCCCGCACACCGCGATCCGCGACGACATCACCGCCAACCTCGACGCCGTCGAGCTGCTCGAGGCCCGCCACCCGGGGCTGGAGCTCGTCCTCGTCGAGTCCGGCGGCGACAACCTGACCGCGAGCTTCAGCTACGGCCTGGTCGACGTGCAGATCTTCGTGGTCGACGTCGCCGGCGGGGACAAGGTGCCGCGCAAGGGCGGGCCGGGCGTCACCGCCAGCGACCTGCTGGTGGTCAACAAGACCGACCTCGCCCCCATGGTGGGCGCCGACCTCGACGTCATGCGCCGGGACTCGGCGGCCGTCCGCGGGGGCAAGCCGACGCTGCTCATCTCGCTGCGCGAGGACCCGGCCGCCACCGAGGTGGCCGCGTGGGTGCGCGAGCAGGTGCGGGCGCGGGCGCTGCAGACCACGTGATCACGCGCGTGGAGGTGGTCGCCCGGCGCGGTCCGGGTGGCCGCACCGTGCTGCCGGTGGTGCGCGCGAGCGGCCAGCTGGCGGTCCGGCGCACCGGGCCCACCACGATCCACCTGGTCGCGACGGCGTTCGGCCCCCTCGGCGGGGACGACGCGGAGGTCTCCCTCGTCGTCGAGGAGGGCGCCAGCCTGACCGTGCACACGGTGGCGGCCGCCGTCGCGCTCCCCGCCCGGGAGGGCGACCGGCCGTCGGTGCAGCGGGTGCGCGCGGCCGTCGCCGGGGCGCTCGTCCTCGCGCCCGAGCCCACCGTGGTCACCGCGCGCGCCCACCACCGCGCCGAGCTGACCGCCGAGCTCGCCGAGGGCGCGACCCTCGCGGCCACCGAGCACGTGCTGCTCGGCCGCGCCGGCGAGGAGCCCGGCCGCTGGACCGGCACCACCCGCGTGGAGCGGGCCGGCCGGCCGCTGCTGCACACCACCGTGGCGCTCGGCCCCGGGGCGCCCGGCTGGCTGCCGCCGGTCGCGCCGCGCGCCTACGCCGCCACCGTGTCCGTGGGCGCCCGGCTGCCGGTCGCCACGGGGCAGGATGCGGTCCGGCTGCCGCTGGACGACGGCTGGACGGCGACCGCGTGGGGCACCGAGCTGCACACCGTCGTGCGGGCGCTGGCGGCCCTCGAGGGCGTGGGCGAGGAGGTGGCATGAGCTCCCTGGTCGTGCGGGCGCGGCGGGTGGTGCTCCCCGACGGGGAGCGGGCGGCGGCGGTGCACACCGCGGACGGCGTCGTCACCGCGGTCACCGGCTACGACGACGTCCCTCCCGGCGCGGTGACGCTGGCCGACGACGAGGTGCTGATCCCTGGGCTGGTCGACAGCCACGTGCACGTCAACGAGCCCGGCCGCACCGAGTGGGAGGGCTTCGCGACCGCGACCCGGGCCGCGGCGGCCGGCGGCGTCACCACGATCGTCGACATGCCCCTGAACTCGCTGCCACCGACGACGACCCTCGAGGCGTTGCACGTGAAACGGGAAGTGGCGCAGGGCCAGGTGGCGGTGGACGTCGCCTTCTGGGGCGGCGCCGTGCCCGGCAACGTCGACCAGCTGCGGCCGCTGCACGAGGCCGGGGTGGTCGGCTTCAAGTGCTTCCTGCTCGACTCCGGGGTGCCGGAGTTCCCGCCGCTGGACGACGCGGGGCTGCGGGCGGCGCTCACCGAGCTGGCGGCGCTGGACGCCCTGCTCATCGCGCACGCCGAGGACCCCGACGTCATCGCCGCCGCCCCCGACCCGGCCGGCACCAGCTACGCCGCGTTCCTCGCCTCCCGGCCGCCGGCCGCCGAGGAGACCGCGATCGGCCGGCTGGTGGCCGCGACCCGGGACACCGGCGCGCGCACCCACGTCGTCCACCTGGCCGACGCCGATGCGCTGCCGCTGCTGCGCGCCGCCCGCGCCGAGGGGCTGCGGATCAGCGTCGAGACCTGCCCGCACTACCTCACCTTCGCCGCCGAGGACGTGCCCGACGGCGACACCGCCTACAAGTGCTGCCCGCCGATCCGGGAAGTGGCGCACCGGGAGGCGCTGTGGTCCGCGCTGGCCGCGGGCGACGTCGACCTCGTCGTCAGCGACCACTCCCCGTGCACGCCGGAGCTCAAGCGCCTGGACGTCGGCGACTTCGGGCTGGCATGGGGCGGCATCGCCTCGCTGCAGGTCGCGCTGCCCGCGGTGTGGAGCGGCGCCCGCGCGCGCGGGGTGCCGCTGACCGACGTCGTCCGGTGGATGTCGGCGGCACCGGCGCGGCAGGCGGACCTCGCGACCAAGGGCGCGATCGCGGTCGGGAGGGACGCCGACCTCGTGGCCTTCGCGCCCGACGAGCGCTGGACGGTCGACCGGCTGCTGCACCGCAACCCCGTCACCCCCTACGCGGGGCGGGAGCTCACGGGGGTGGTCCGGCGAACCTGGCTGCGCGGGGAGGAGACCCACGGCAGTCCGCGCGGCCGGCTGCTGCGCCGTGGCGGGGTGGCATCGTGACCGGCATGAGCGCCGTCGACCCGTTCACCCTTCCCGAGCTGGCCGGCCGCGCCGTCGGCGGTGCGGTCGTGAGCGCCAACGACGAGTTCTTCGCGGCGAAGGAGAACCTGATCCTCCCGGGCCCGGCGCGGCTGCGGGAGGAGTTCGGCCACCGCGGCAAGGAGTACGACGGGTGGGAGACCCGCCGGCGGCGCGAGCCGGGAAGCGACTCCGCGATCGTGCGCCTGGGGATGCCCGGCGTCGTCGCGGGGGTCGTGATCGACACCGCGCACTTCCTCGGCAACTTCCCGCCGTCGGCCTCGGTGGAGGGGGCGTCGGTCGAGGGGTACCCGGCGGCGGCCGAGCTGGCCGGCGCCGACTGGTTCCCGCTGCTGCCGGAGAGCCCGCTGGCCGGCGGCACCGCCAACGCCTTCCCGGTCGCGCCGGCGCCGCGGGTGACGCACGTGCGGCTGACCATCCACCCGGACGGCGGGGTGGCGCGGCTGCGGGTGCACGGCACCGTCGTCCCCGATCCGCGGCCGCTGGACGCCGGGCCGTTCGACCTGGCCGCGCTGGAGAACGGCGGCGTCGTCACCGGCGTCAGCAACGCCTTCTACGGAACCCCGTACCAGTTGCTGGGGCGCGGCGAGGCCCGCTCGATGGGCGAGGGCTGGGAGACGGCCCGCCGGCGCGACGACGGCAACGACCGGGTCGACGTCGCCCTGGCCTGCGAGGGGCGGGTGACCCTCGCCGAGCTCGACACGTCCTACTTCCTCGGCAACGCCCCCGGCGCGGCCGCGCTGACCGGCACGACCGCCGACGGCGGCACGGTCGAGCTGCTGCCGCGCACCCCGCTGCAGCCCGACACCCGGCACCGGTTCGTGCTGCCCGGCGACGCGGCCGTCACCGCGGTCCGGCTGGACGTGTTCCCCGACGGCGGCATGGCCCGGCTGCGGCTGTGGGGCCGGCCCACCGACGCCGGCAGGGCCGAGCTGTACCGCCGCTGGCAGGGCTGACCGCGCGGGCGGTCAGACCCCGGTGATGTGCTCCGGCCGCACCGGCACCCGGGTGAGCGGGAGGCCGGTCGCGGCCCGGATCGCGGCGAGCACCGCCGGGCCGGAGGAGATGTTGGGCGCCTCCCCGACCCCACGCAGCCCGTACGGCGCGTGCGGGTCGGCGTACTCCAGGATCTCGATCCGCATCGGGGGCATGTCGAGGATCGTCGGGATCAGGTAGTCGGTGAACGACGGGTTCTGCACCCGCCCGTCCCGGATCAGGATCTCCTCCATCACGGCCAGCCCCAGCCCCTGCGCCGTCCCGCCCTGGATCTGGCCGACGACGGCCTGTGGGTTGATGGCCTTGCCGACGTCCTGGGTGCAGGCCATCTCCACGACCTTGATCAGCCCGAGCTCGGTGTCGACGTCCACGACCGCCCGGTGCGCGGAGAACGCGTACTGCACGTGCGCGAAGCCCTGGCCGGTCTCCGGGTCGATCGCCTCGGTGGGGCGGTGCCGCCACTCAAGCGTCTCCTCGACCGCGTCGTCGCCGAGCACCTCGGCCAGCGGCAGCTCCAGCCCCTCGCCGACCACCGCGCCGTCGAACAGCCGCAGCTGCGCGGCCGGCCGGCCGGTGACCCCCGCGGCCCGCTCCAGCACGCGGGCCCGCACCGCCTCGCAGGCCGCCTTCACCGCGCCGCCGGTCACGTAGGTCTGCCGCGACGCCGAGGTCGAGCCCGCGGAGCCGACGGCGGTGTCCTTGGGCGCGACGACCACCCGGTCGACCCCGAGCTCCGTGCGGGCGATCTGCTGCTCCACGGTCACCAGGCCCTGGCCGACCTCGGCCGCGGCGGTGTGCACGGTCACCGTGGGCTCGCCGCCCACGACCTCGAGGCGGACCCGGGCGGTGGAGTAGTCGTCGAAGCCCTCGGAGAACCCGACGTTCTTGTAGGCGACGGCGTACCCGACGCCGCGGCGGACGCCCTCGCCGTGGGTGGTGTTGGAGACGCCGCCGGGCCTGTGCCGCAGGTCGTCGGGCGCCGGCTCCGGCAGGGGCATCGCCTCGAGCCGGCGCAGCAGCTCGACCACCGGCGCGGGGCTGTCCACGACCTGGCCGGTGATGGCCTCCGAGCCCTGCTCCATCGCGTTGCGGCAGCGCAGCTCGACCGGGTCCATGCCCAGCTCGGCGGCGAGCGCGTCCATCTGCGACTCGTACGCGAACGCCGTCTGCACCGAGCCGAAGCCGCGCATCGCGCCGCACGGCGGGTTGTTCGTGTACGCGCCGAAGCAGTCCACATGCACGTTCGGGACGACGTAGGGGCCGATGCCCATCGTGCCGCCGTTGCCCACCACCGCCGGCGTCGACGAGGCGTAGGCGCCGCCGTCGAAGTAGATCGCGGCCCTCACGTAGACCAGGTCGCCGTCGCGGGTGGCGCCGTGCTCGTAGCGCATGGTCGCCGGGTGCCGGTGCACGTGCCCGAAGAACGACTCCTCGCGGTTGTAGGACATCTTCACCGGCCGACCGGTGCGCAGGGCCAGCAGGCAGGCGTGCACGTGCATCGACAGGTCCTCGCGGCCGCCGAACGCGCCGCCGACGCCGGCGAGGGTCAGCCGCACCTGCTCGGGCGCCAGGCCCAGCGCCGCGCAGATCTGGCGCTGGTCGACGTGCAGCCACTGCGTCGCGACGTAGAGCTCCACGCCGCCGTCCTCGGCGGGCACGGCGAGCCCGGACTCCGGGCCGAGGAACGCCTGGTCCTGCATGCCGACCTCGTACTCGCCGACCACCACGACGTCCGCGGTCGGCGCGGGGTCGCCGCGGCGCACCTTGAGGTGGCGCACCAGGTTGCCCTCGGGGTGCAGGTGCGCGCTCTCCCGGCTGAGCTCGGTGACCTGCGCGGTGCCGTCGTGCACCTGGTTCCAGCGGGGGTGGCCCAGCGCGGTGCGCGCGTCGGTGACCGGCTCCCAGACCTCGTAGTCGACGACGATGCGGGCGGCCGCCAGCCGGGCGGTCTCGGGGTGGTCGGCGGCGACCAGCGCCACCGGCTCGCCCTGGTAGCGGACGACGTCGACCGCGAGCACCGGCTGGTCGGCCAGCTCCAGGCCGTAGACCTTCGCGCCGGGCACGTCGTCGGAGGTGAGGACCGCGCGCACCCCGGGGACCGCCAGCGCCGGGCCGACGTCGATCGAGCGGATGCGGGCGTAGGGGTGCGGGCTGCGCAGGGTGGTGCCCCAGAGCATGTCCTCCATCCAGAGGTCGCTGCCGTAGGCGAACTCGCCGCGCACCTTGAGGGTGCCGTCGGGGCGGGCGGCGTCGGTGCCCACCCCGCCGCTGCTGCCGGGGCCGGTCAGGGAGCCGGGCGCGCCGGCGGGGGTGCGGGCGGGGGCGCTCATCGGGGGGCCCCGGTGGTCGGCGCAGCCATGCGCTGCGCGGCCAGCTTCACCGCGTCGAGGATCTTCTCGTAGCCGGTGCAGCGGCACAGGTTGCCGGCGAGGGCCTCGCGGATCTCGGCGTCCGCCGGCGGCGCGCCGGCGGCCAGGGACCGGGTGACCAGGTCGTCGGTGGCGACGAGCAGGCCCGGCGTGCAGAAGCCGCACTGGACGGCGCCGGCGTCGAGGAACGCCTGCTGGACCGGGTGCAGGGTCTCCTCGGAGCCCATGCCCTCGACCGTGCCGATCGCGCGGCCCTCGGCCTGCCCGGCGGCGACCAGGCAGGAGCACACCGGGACGCCGTCGAGGTAGACGGTGCAGGAGCCGCACTCGCCCTGCTCGCAGGCGTTCTTCGAGCCGGGCAGCCCCATCCGCTCGCGGAGCACGTAGAGCAGGCTCTCGCCCTCCCAGACGTCGTCCACCTGCTGGGCGCTGCCGTTGACGGTGCAGGTCAGGCGCACGTCAGACCTCCTTGCTCGTGCGGTACTCGGTCCAGGCCCAGCCGAGGGTGCGGCGGGCCATGACCGACAGGGCGTGGACGCGGTAGGCCGCGGTGCCGCGGACGTCGTCGATCGGTGCGGCGGCCGACGCCACCAGCTCGCCGAACCGCGCCGCGGTGGTGGCGGGCAGCTCGGCGCGGGACTCCCACAGGCCCGCGCTCGCGAGCTCGCCGGCCAGGAAGTCCTCCGCGGCGGTCGCGCGGCGCGGGGTGGGGGCGGCCGAGCCGATGCCGGTGCCGACCGCGCGGCGGTCGGGGTGCAGCGCCAGCCCGAAGGCGGCGACGGCGATCACCATCGCGTTGCGGGTGCCGATCTTGCTGTACTGCTGCGGGCCGCTCGGCGGGCGGATCCGGACGGCGGCGATGAGCTCGTCGGCGGCCAGAGCGCTGCGCTTCACCCCGCGGTAGAAGTCGGAGATCGGGATGGTCCGGGTGCCGCGGACGGACGCGACCTCGACCTCGGCGTCGGCGGCCAGGAGCGCGGGGTGGGCGTCACCGGCGGGCGAGGCCGTGGCCAGGTTGCCGCCGACGGTGCCGCGGTTGCGGATCTGCGGCGAGCCGATGGTGCGGGAGGCCATCGCCAGGCCGGGCAGCCGGTCGCCGAGCTCGGTGATGACGCGGGCGTAGGGGACGCCGGCGCCCAGGCGCACGACGCCGTCCTCGGTGCCCCACTCCTGCAGCTCGCCGACCCGGGTGAGGTCGAGCAGGGCGGCCGGGCGCAGCCGGCCGAAGTTCACGGCCACCATGACGTCGGTGCCGCCGGCGATCGCGACGGCGTCGGGGTGGACGGTCTTCGCCTCCAGCGCCTCGGCCCACGTGGTGGGCTGCAGGAACCGCATGCGTCCCTCCTCTCGGGTGCATCCCGGTGCCAGTCTCCGACGAGGTGGCGGGCCCGGGGGCGGTCACGGTAGCTCCGGGGTGTTCCGAGGAGATGTCGACCGGTCGTGCCGCGACTCGCCCGCGTCACACAGCGTGGGCAGGATCGGGTGCGTGGACAACCCTGCCGATCTGCTGATCCGGGACGCGGAGCTGCTGGCCACCGTCGACGACGCCCGCCGGGAGATCGCCGGCGGCTGGGTGGCGGTCGCCGGCGGCGTGGTGAGTGCGATCGGCGGCCCGGCCGATCCGCCCCCGCCAGCGCTGCGGACGGTCGACGCCCGGGGCTGCCTGGTGACCCCGGGGCTGGTCAACACCCATCACCACCTGTACCAGAACCTCACCCGCGCCTACGCGCCCGCGCTGACCGGCGGCCTGTTCGACTGGCTGGTCACGCTCTACCCGCTGTGGGCGCGGCTGGACGAGGAGGCGGCCTACGTCTCGGCCTACGTCGGGCTGACCGAGCTCGCGCTGGGCGGGTGCACGACCTCCACCGACCACCTCTACGTGCACCCGCGCGGCGGCGGGGACCTGATCTCCGCGGAGGTGGCCGCGGCGCGCGACCTGGGCATGCGCTCGCACTTCACCCGCGGCTCGATGTCGCTGTCGGTCAAGGACGGCGGGCTGCCGCCGGATTCCGTCGTGCAGGACGACGACGAGATCCTGGCCGAGTCGGAGCGGCTGGTGGCCGCCCACCACGACCGGTCGCCCACGGCGCTGACCCGCATCGCGCTGGCGCCGTGCTCGCCGTTCAGCGTGTCCACCGCGCTGATGACGCGGACGGCGGAGCTGGCCGAGCGGCTGGACGTGCGGCTGCACACCCACCTGTGCGAGACCGAGGACGAGGACGCGTTCTGCCTGGAGACGTTCGGCCGCCGCCCGGTCGACTACCTCACCGACGTCGGCTGGCTGGGCGACCGGACGTGGCTGGCGCACGCGGTCTGGCCCTCGCCGGAGGAGGTGGGGCGGCTGGGCGCGGCGCGGGTGGGGGCCGCGCACTGCCCGTCGTCCAACATGATCCTCGGGTCGGGGCTGGCGCCGGTCGCCGAGCTGCGGGCGGCCGGGGCCCCGGTCGGACTGGGGGTGGACGGCTCGGCGTCGGCGGACTCGGCGTCACTGTGGCTGGAGGCGCGGACGGCGATGCTGCAGGGCAAGCTCCGGCACGGCGCGGGCTCGTTCTCCGCCCGGGACGCGCTCGAGGTCGCCACCCGCGGCGGCGCGGCGTGCCTCGGGCGCACCGGGGAGATCGGGGAGCTGACGGTCGGTGCGTGCGGGGACCTCGTGGTGTGGCCGCTGGACGGCGTCCGCTTCGCCGGCGCGCTGTCGGACCCGGTGGAGGCATGGCTGCGGTGCGGGCCGGTGGCGGCGCGGCACACCGTCGTCGGCGGGCGGTTCGTGGTCGAGGACGGCGTCCCCGTGCACCCGGGGCTGGACGAGCAGCTCGCCGTCCACCGCCGCGTCTCGGCCCGGATCCAGATGACGGATCCGGGCCACTAGAGCGCGGGCGTCAGGGCTGGAAGTTCAGCCGCAGGCTCGGCCACGGCCAGTCGACCGCGTACAGCACCCCGCGGCCCCCGGAGGCCACGTAGGCGGTGCCGCCGTCGAAGCAGACGTTCGTGACGTACGGGTCCGGCACGGGGGTGACGAAGGCGTCGAGCACCTCGCCGTCGGGGCTGATGACCGTGATGCCCGACTGCTTCAGGTTGGCCACGCAGACGTTGCCGGCGCCGTCGACGGCGAGCCCGTCCCAGCCGTGCCCGGTGTCGTCCACGAACAGCTCGCGGGGCCCGTCGAGCACGCCCGGTGCGGTCACGTCGAGGACGAGCACCCGGCCCGAGTAGGTCTCCGACACGTACAGCCGGGTGCCGTCGGGGGAGAGGCCGGCGCCGTTGGGCATCGCCAGGCCACCGGTGGCGACGCGGATGGTGCCGGCGAGCGGGTCGGCGTAGTGGAGGCAGCCACGGGTCGTGTCCACGACGAAGCACGAGCCGGTGGTATCGAAGACGATGTCGTTGAGGGAGCCGAGCCGCTCGCCCTCGCTGTCGGTGAACACGGTCCCGACCGCGCCGGTCGCCGGGTCGACCCGCTGCAGGGAACCGCCCACGTTCCCGTCGGCACCCGCGTAGGGAAAGCGGATCCCGTCCTCGGTCATGAACGCGAAGCCCCCGCTGTTGCACACGTACACGGCGCCGTCCGGTCCGAACGCGACCCCGTTGGGGCCGCCGCCGCAGTCGGCGAGGAGCTCCCGGCGGCCGTCGGGCCACACCCGGCTGAGCGTGCCGCCCTCGATCTCGGGGACGACGAGCGAGCCGTCCCCCGCCGCGGCCGGCCCCTCCGGGAACCGCAGCCCCGAGGTCACCGTGCGGGCGGTCATGGTGTCGAAAGCGGTCATGCGGAAACCCTAGGGTGACCGCCGCCACAGAGGGAAGGCCGTTCTACAGCGCGGCCGCAAGCGCTTCCAGGTCGTCGAGCGTGGCGTCGACGTGCGGGGAGACGCGCAGCACCGGTCCGGTCATCTCGTCCGGCGCGCGCTCCACGCCGATCGCGGTCGTGACGATCCCCTGCTCGGTGAGCAGCCGGGCGCGGGTGGCCACGACGTCGACGCCGTCCGGCGGCGCGAGGGTGGTGGTCGCGGTCGGCTCGCCGGCCGGCTCGACGACGCGCCAGCCGGCCGCGCCGTCCAGCACCTGCCGGCCGGCCGCACCCAGCGCGGCCAGCCGCTCGCGCACGCGGTCGGGTCCGGCGGCCAGGTGCTCGCCGACGGCGAGGACCAGGCCCACCCGCCCGGCGACGTGCGCCTCTCCCGACTCGAAGGCGCGCATCGGCGGCAGGTCCGCCGCGGGCGCCATCGCGGGGGTCAGCCGCGCGGCCAGGGCCGGCCGGACGCACAGGAAGCCCACGCCGCGCGGTCCGGCCAGCCACTTGCGGGAGGTGCCGTAGACGGCGTCGGCCCCGAGGTCGACGTCGACGTGGCCCAGCGACTGCGCGGCGTCGAGCACCAGCGGCACCCCGGCGGCCCGGCACAGCGCGACCAGCTCGGCGGCGGGCTGAACGATCCCGCGGTGGCTGGGCACGTGCGTCAGGTGCACGGCCGCCGGCGGATCGGCGGCCAGCAGCCGCTCCACCTCCTCCGGCGCGGCCCGCCCGACGCCGTCGACCGGCAGCGGCACGGGCGTGAGCCCGGCCGCGCGCAGCAGCGCGGTGTTCGGCGCGTACTCCCCGGGCAGGACCGCGACCCGGCTGCCCGCGGGCAGCCGCCACCCGGCGAGCAGGGTGGCGAGCGCGGCCTGCGCCGACTCGACGAACGCGAGGTCGGCCGCGGCCAGGCCGACCAGGCCGGCCAGCACCGAGCGGCCCTGCTGGAGCAGGTCCTGCGCGGCCGACTCCGCGACGTAGCCGCCGAGCTCCGCCTCGTGCCGGGCGTGGTGGGCGACGGACTCCAGCACCCGGCTGCTCTGCCGGCTGCAGGCGGCGGAGTCCAGGTGCCGGCCGGCCGCGCGGGGGCGGGCGGCGCGCCAGGCGTCGCCCAGGTCATCGTGCGGAAGGCCGGGAGGAGTCACGCCGTCACGCTAGGCGGCGCCCTCCGGCGACCCGCCTCACACCTCCAGCTGGCCGCGGGCGATCGAGACCCCGGAGTGGGTGGGGTCGCCGTCCAGCGGCTCGACGGAGACGTCGACGATCGGGAACTCGCCGATGTCCAGGTCGGCCGGCAGCTCCAGCTCCTCGGTGCCGGCCATGACGACGCCGACGGGGACCATGCCCACCACGTCCTCGTCGATCAGCCAGACCTCGAGGTAGCCCTCCTGCGGGGCGTCGGCGTCCAGCTCCAGGCGCAGCACGCGCGTGCCGTCGGGGCGCTCGACCACCTCGGCCGAGCCGGAGGCGGTGTGGTCCCCGAGCGGGTCGAGTTCCGCGGCGGCCAGCGCGACGACCGTCTCGCCGTCGTCGTCCCCGTCGCCGAGGGCGACCGCCCCCGCGCCGATGCCGGCGCCGACCACCAGCGAGGCGGCGGCGGCGAGGACCAGCCGGGACCGCCGGGGGCGCAGCTCGTGCACCTCGGCGAGCGGCTCCGGAGCGGGCTCGGTCCCGGCCTCGGGGGCGGCCCCGACGCCGGTGGCGGCCGAGATCGCCGCCCAGACCGACGGCGGCGGGGCGACCGGCGGGCCGGGGGCCGCGAACTCGGGCACGGCGAGCAGTTCGACGCTCCGGCGCAGGCTCGTCACCTCGGCCGCGCACTCGGGGCAACCGGTCAGGTGCGTGGCGTCGTCCGCGCCGAGGGGCTCACCGAGAGCCGCCAGGGCGAGGTCCTCAGGCGTGCAGTGCTGCGGCACCGTCCACCTCCAAACGGCTGCGCAGGCGCTCCAGTGTGCGCCTGATGTGGCTCTTCACGGTGCCCAGCGGCAGCCCGGTGCGGGCGGCGATCTGGGCGTGGGTGAGGTCGTCGAAGAAGGCGAGCTCGATGATGCCGCGCTGGGGCTGGTCGATGCGCTCCAGCTCGTCCAGCAGCAGCACCCGGTCGGCGACGGCGGCGTCCAGCGGTCGCGCGCCCTGTGCCGGGCGGGCCTCGGCGTCAGCGGCCGCGGCCTCGGCGAGGCGGCGCTGCCGGTCGCGGCGGGCCCACGTGTCGGCGATCTTGTGCCGGCAGACGCCGACCAGCCAGGCCGGTAGCGGCCCGGACTCCGGCCGGTAGCCGGTGCGCCCGGTCCAGGCCGAGACGAACACCTGCTGGGTCACGTCCTCGGCGTCGGGGCCGGGCCCGAAGGCGCGCACCGCCATGCCGTGCACCTGCCCCGACCAGCGCTGGTAGGCCAGCACCAGGGCCTGCTCGTCGCCCGCGGCGAACCGGCGGCCGACCTCGGCGTCGTCGGGCTCGGGGGTGGCACCCCGGAACGGGAGGACGTCGTCGGCCACGAACTCGACAGTAGTTGCCCGCCGTGCGGGCACGGCGCGAGGCGGGGCCGCCGGCCGGTCCAGCACCCCGGTCACCGGACGGGCTCCGCGACGACGACGACGTTGTCCCGGTAGCTGCGGTACTCGGGCAGGAACGGCCCGCCGCAGGTGACCAGCACCAGCCGGGCTGGGCCCGCGCGGGCGAAGAGCTCGGCGAGGGGGAGCTCCTGCTTGGTGATCAGCTCGCGGGCGACCACCCGCCAGCGCGTGACCGCGCCGGTGGCGTCGGTGACCAGCACCTCGTCCCCGGGGGCTGCCTCCCGCAGCCGGGAGAGCGCTCCGAGACCCTGCTCGGCGTCGTCGACGTGCCCGGCGACCACGGCCGACCCCGGGGCCCCCGGAACCGCGCCGAAGCGGTACCAGCCCACCCGCGACACGTCCTCGGGCAGCTCCATCTGGCCGTCGGCCGCCACGCCGACCGGATCGAGCGGGGCGTCGACGTCCAGCGCGGGCACGGCGAGCCGGACGGGGGCCGGTGCCGTGGCGCCGGGTGCCGGGGCGGCGTCCCGGACCGTCGGCTCGGGTAGCGGGCCGGAGGCCGTCGGCGCCGGCGGCGGGGGTTCCGCCGGCGCCGACGGGATGGACGCGGAGAGGGCCTGCTCGACCGACGCGCCCGCCGAGGCCGGCTCCCGGGTCAGCTGCCAGGTGACCGGCACGCCGATCGCCAGCGCCAGACCCAGGGCCGCTCCGGCGGCTGCGCGTCTCATGGTCGACCCCCTCCGGTCCGCGTTCCTCAGGAGCGGTTGGCGACCAGGCGGCGGGCGGAGACCCCGGCGAGGGCGATCCCGGCCAGCGACAGCGCCGCCAGCGGCATCGGGAAGCCCTCGTCGTCGGTCAGGCCCCCGGTGCCGCCGGGGACGCCGGAGGGAGCGGAGTGCGCGCCCTCGATCGTCTGGACGGCGAGCTGGTAGCCGGCCTCCTGCGAGCCCCAGGCGTAGACGACGGTGGTCGCACCCTCGGCCAGGGTGAGGTCCGCCGGGCCGATCGCCACGGTGTCGGTGCCGGCGACGACGACGTCGGCGGGGATCGTGCCGGCGGGGACCACCAGCGAGGCCTCGTTCGGGTTGGTCAGGCCGGGCACGACGACCGAGCCGCCGGCGCGCACGTCCACGGCGGGGGCGGCCGCGGTGTGCCGCACCGTGACCCGCGCCTGGCCGGCGGGGACCGCGGAGGTGTCGTTGACGAACGGCGTGAGCACCGGGCCGCCGTCGGCGTCCAGGTGCGCGACGACCGTGGCGTTCGCGCCGGCCGGGACGGCGACGCCGTCGGCCGACAGCAGCGGCGCGCCCGAGTTGTCGGGAGCGTCCGCCGGGAAGATCGCCAGGTCGTAGGAGCCGGCGGGCAGCGTCAGCGGGTCGGTGAGCGTGCCGGGCTGGAAGTCGTCGATCAGGCGCTCGCCATTGGCGTACACGTCGACCGGGGTGTTCGGCACGGCGTGCAGCACCGAGACGGTGGCCGTGTCGTCGGCGAGGGCGGGCGAGGCGCCCAGGACGAGCAGGGTGCTGACGGCGCCGGCGGCGCCGGCGGCGAGACCGAGGGAGCGGGTCCGGGTCATGGGACGGGTCCTTCCGGGAGGGGGGCTGTGCTGTCACCCCTCCTTCCGAGCGCCCACCGGGGCTGGATGCAGCGCCGTTCGCTCCTTCGGGTGAACGCTCCTCAGGCCGGCCCGGCCAGGGAGACGCCGAAGTCGCCGGCCGGGTCGGTCCACCAGCGGATCAGCCGCAGGCCGGCCGCGGCGAGCTCGGCCTCGACCCGCTCCGGCCGGAACTTCGCCGAGACCTCGGTGCGCATCTCCTCGCCCGCGGCGAAGGCCACCTGCAGGCCGAGGGCCGGAACGGCCACCACCTGCTCCACGGTGGAGCGCAGCCGCATCTCGATCCACTCGGCCTCGGCGTCCCACAGCGCCACGTGCTCGAACGTCGCCGGGTCGAAGCCGGCGCCCAGCTCCCGGTTGAGCACAGCGAGCACGTTCCGGTTGAACTCGGCGGTGACACCGGCCGCGTCGTCGTAGGCGGGCACGAGCCGGCCGGGGTCCTTGACCAGGTCGGTGCCGAGCAGCAGCGAGTCGCCGGGGGAGAGGGTGCCGGCCAGCTCCGCGAGGAACGCCGCGCGCGGCGCCGGCTCGAGGTTGCCGATCGTCGAGCCGAGGAACGCCACCAGCCGCCGGCCCTCGCGCGGCAGCCGGGACAGGTGCTCGGTGAAGTCGCCGACCACGGCGTCGACGGCGACCCCGGGGTACTCGGCGGTGATCGCCGCCCCGGCCGCCCGCAGCACGGACGGGTCGACGTCGAAGGGCACGAACCGGCGCAGGGTGCCGGCGGCCGCCAACGCGTCGAGCAGCAGCCGGGTCTTCTCCGACGTGCCGCTGCCGAGCTCGACCAGCACGTCGGCGCCCGAGACGGCGGCGATCTCCGCGGCCCGGGCCTCGAGCACGGCCCGCTCGGCGCGGGTCGGGTAGTACTCGGGCAGCCGGGTGATCTCGTCGAACAGCTCGCTGCCGCGCTCGTCGTAGAACCACCGCGGGGGCAGCGACTTCGGCGTCGCGGTCAGTCCGGCCAGCGCGTCGGCGTGCAGGGCGGCGCGCGCGGCATCGGGCGCGAGGTGGCTGGTCAGCGAGACCGTCATGCGGGGAGCTCTCCGATCGGGGTGAGGGTGAGGCCGTCGGGGGTGACCTCGACGAGGGTGCGGTCGGGGACGTCGCGCCAGGCCGGGTCGTCGTCCCACGGCTCGCTGGCCAGCGCGGTGCCCTCGTCGGTGACCAGCACCGAGAGGGTGTCGCCCCAGGTGGTCGCCAGCAGGCGGGTGCCGTCGGCGGCGAGCAGGTTCAGCCGGGCGGCGGGGTCGGCCGCGCCCACCTCGGCCACCGTGGCGCCGAGGGCGTCCAGGCCGCGGGCGAACACCAGGGCGGCCAGCAGCGCGCTGTCCACGGTGGACTCGGTGTCCCGCGCCGCCGGCAGCACCGCCCGGTCCACCCGGCCGTTGTGCGACAGCAGCGCGCGGCCGTCGGTGAACGGCGCGGCGGCGCTCTCCTCCAGCGGCATGCCGGCGGTCGCCGAGCGGACGGCGGCGACCACGCACCCCGAGCGCAGCACGGGGGCCACCGAGGCGAACGACGGGTCGCCCCACAGCGGCCGGGCCGAGCGCCAGCGGGCGGGCATCGGGCGCCCGGGGGCCGGGTCGACGGGGTAGAAGCCCACGCCCCAGCCGTCGGCGTTCACGGTGCCGTACCGCTGTCGGCGCGGCGCCCAGGACTGCACGAGCAGGGACGACGGCGGCTCCAGCACGAGGGAGGCCAGCGTGCGCGGTCGGCCGAGCCAGCCGAGGTGACGGCACATGCTCAGACGTCCCAGGCCAGGCGGAAGCCGCTGAAGACCTGCCGGCGGATCGGGTGGTCCCAGTTGCGGAAGCTCGGCCGCAGGATCGCGGAGCCGACCGCCCACGAGCCGCCGCGCAGCACCCGGTAGTCGCCGCCGAAGAACGGGGCGGAGTAGTCGGCGTAGAGCATCGGCGCGAAGCCGGGCCAGGCGGTGAACCCCGACGACGTCCACTCCCAGACGTCGCCCATGAGCTGCTCGACGCCGTACGCCGAGGCCCCGGCGGGATAGGCGCCCGCGGGCGCCGGGCGCAGCGCGACGCCGTCGAGGTTGGCCAGCGCCGGGGTCGGCTCGGCGTCCCCCCACGGCCGGCGGCGGCGGCGCCCGGCGGCGGGGTCCCACACCGCGGCCTTCTCCCACTCGACCTCGGTGGGCAGCCGGGCACCGGCCCACCGCGCGTAGGCCTCGGCCTCGAAGAACGTGACGTGCTGGACGGGCTCGTCGGGCGGCACCTCCTCGACGATGCCGAAGCGGGTGCGGGTGCCGTCGACGCCCCAGTGCAGCGGCGCGGTGAGCCCGGCCTCGGCGCGGTGCGCCCGGCCGCGCTCGGACCACCAGCGGTCGTCGGTGTAGCCGCCGTCGGCGACGAAGGCCGCGTACTCCGCATTGGTCACCGGCACCCGGCCGATGCGGAACGACGGGACGTCGACGACGTGCGCCGGCCGCTCGTTGTCCAGGCTGAACGGCTCGTCGGCGGCGTCCACCCCGAGCACGAACTCCCCGCCGGGCACGAGCACGGACGTGCCGGCGACCCCGGGGCGGCCCGGCGGCAGCGGGGCGCCGCCCCCGAGCAGCGGCGGCCCGGCCCGCAGCGCCAGGGCCTGCAGCATCGTCTCGTCGTGCTGCTGCTCGTGGCTGACGACCATGGCGACGTCGAACGGGTCGTCGTCCGGGCCGAGGCGGTCCAGCCGGTCCAGCACCCGCCCGCGGACCTCCCCGCAGTAGGCCCGGGCCTCGACCGGGGGCAGCAGCGGCAGGCGGGCACGGACGGCCCGCGGCTGGGCGAACGCGTCGTACAGCGTCTCCACGTCCGGTGGCAGCAGGCCGGGGCGGTCGGCGTCGCCGCGGCGCAGCAGCCACAGCTCCTCCTGCTGGCCGATGTGCGCGAGGTCCCACACCAGCGGCGACAGCAGCGGGGTGTGCTGGCGCAGCAGCTCCGGCTCGTCGTGGTCGGTGAGCAGCAGGGTGCGCTCGCGGGCCGCGGCGAGGTCGCGGGCGAGCACCTCGCGGAGGTCGGTCACGGGGCCGTCCCGCGCTCGGGGGCGTCCCCTGTGGTGGCGAGCAGCGCGGCGGCGGGACCGCCGGCGTGCAGCGCGTCGTCCAGGGCGGATCCGGGGTCGCGCCCGGACTCGACCAGCTCGGCCAGCGCCTCCACCTCCGGCCGGAGGGTGGCGGGCACGGCGTCCACCGCGGCGGCCAGGCACCCGCGCGCGGCGGCGCGCAGGGCGGGGTCGGCGAGCCCGGCCCGGGCGGCGAGGTCCCAGGCGTCCCTGGTGGCGGCGCAGGCCTCCGCGGCGCGGTCGGCGGCCACCGGGTCGTCGAGCAGCACGGTGGTGACGGCGGCGAGCGCCGGCCACCACGGCTCGGGGGCGGCGTCGAGGTAGCGGATCTCGAGCCACCCCCGCGGCCGCACCGGGGGGAACAGCGTGGTCAGGTGGTAGTCGAGATCGGCGGCGGTGGGGCCGCGGCCGCCCAGCGGGACCTCGCCGCTCACCCAGTCGGAGAAGGCGACGCGCCCGCGCACCGGCTCGGCTCCCGCGCCGTCGCGGACGAGCATGACCGGCGCGGCCAGCGCGTACGCCGCCCACTCCCCGGCGGGGTCGTCGCCGCGCAGCACGGGGCCGCAGCGGGCCTGGTCCAGGGCGCCCCACACCTGCTGCCGGGTCGACCGCCAGCCGGTGGGCCGCCCGCCGAGAAGCGGGGAGCACGCCGACACGGCGACCAGCACCGGCCCGAGCCGGTGGGCGCGCGCGACCCGCTCGCTCCAGCCGGCGGCGGGCCCGGCCTCGAGGTTGACCTGCAGCGACGCGGTCGACGTCATCATCGCCGTCCCCGCCCCGGCGCAGCCCGCGGCGGCGAAGTGCTGCTCCATGGCGCCGTAGCGCGCGGCCGGGTTGACCCGCTGCGACGGGCGGAACGGATCGGCGCCCACGGGCGCCAGGGCCAGCCGGTCGGCGGCCAGGACGGCGCCGAGCACCGCGCGGTCGGCCCGCAGCGCGGCGACGGCGGCGGCCACGTCGGGCAGCGGCGGGCCCGAGAGCTCCACCTGGCCGCCGGGCTCGCAGGTGACCCGGCTGCCGCCCGGCAGCGGCGGCACCCCGGCGAGCACCCCGCAGATCCGGCTCCACGGCACCCGCGCCGCCGGCCGGTCGAGGTCGACGAGGTGACCCTCCAGTTCCAGGCCGACGACGCCGACCGGGCCGTCGTGCAGCGCCCCGGCCGCGACGGCGGCGAACGCGGTGTCGAGGTCGAGCGTGCGGCTGCCCTGTTCGGCGCTGCGTTGCTCGGTGCTGCGTTGCTCCGTGCGAGGGGCCACGGGGCCCACCCCCTCCAGGTCCGGACCGGTCGGGTTCGACCGCGGGTCGGTGCGGGGGCGGCCCGTCTGCGGCCGTCCTCGTCGTCCATCCTCCACGCGGGCACCGACAGGACAAGTCCTGCCGCCGTCCGCTCTCCCAGGTGTTCGCGAGACGATGGCCCCGTGGATGCCTCCGGAGCGCAGGAACCCGCTGCCGACCGGCGGGCTCCCCGGCCGCGTGACGCGCTGGGCCGCCCGCTGCCCCGCGGAGCGGACGGCGTCGAGCGGATGCCCGAAGGCGTGGCGCGCACCCCCGGCGAGGCGCTGGCCGAGGCGCAGCGGCTGCTCGACGCCGGGCTGCCGTTCCACGCCCACGAGGTGCTGGAGGACGCCTGGAAGGCCACCTCCGGGCCGGACCGGGAGCTGTGGCGGGGGCTGGCCCAGCTCGCGGTCGCCGTGACCCACGCCGCGCGCGGCAACCCCCGCGGCGCGGCCACCCTGCTGGACCGGGCGGCGCGGAACCTGGCGCCCTTCGCCGCCGACCCGCCGCACGGGGTCGACGTCGCCGGGCTCGTGACCTGGGCGGGCGCTGCCGACCCGGCCGGCCCGCTGCCCCCGCCGTCCCTGCGGGGAGGCGGCCGGTAGGGCTCCCGGGACGCGGTGGGACCATGAGGGACGCCATGCGCACCGAACCGACGGCTCCTGCCGCTCCCGCCCCGTCCGCCGTCCCGCCCCGGGGTCCCGTCACCTCGGCGTCGTACTCGATCACCGTGCGGCTCGACGCCGACGTGGACCCGGCCAGCATCGGCCGGATCGCCACCGCGGTCGGCTCGGCCGGCGGCGCGGTCACCGCCATCGACGTCGTCGAGTCCCACACCGACGCCATCACCGTCGACGTCACCTGCTCGGCCGCCGACGCGGCGCACTCGCAGGAGATGGTCGACGCGATCGGCGCCGTCCCCGGGGTGAAGGTGCGCAAGGTCAGCGACCGCACCTTCCTGCTGCACCTGGGCGGCAAGCTCGAGGTGGCCTCGAAGGTGCCGCTGAAGACCCGCGACGACCTCTCGATGGCCTACACCCCCGGCGTCGCGCGGGTCTGCCTGGCGCTGGCCGAGCACCCCGAGGACGTCCGCCGGCTGACGATCAAGGGCAACACCGTCGCTGTCGTCACCGACGGGTCCGCGGTGCTCGGGCTCGGCGACATCGGCCCCGGCGCCGCCCTGCCCGTGATGGAGGGCAAGGCCGTGCTGTTCAAGCGGTTCGCCGACATCGACGCGTGGCCGATCTGCCTGGACACCCAGGACGTCGACGAGATCGTGCGCACCGTCGAGCTGCTGGCCCCCGGCTTCGGCGGCATCAACCTCGAGGACATCTCCGCCCCCCGCTGCTTCGAGATCGAGCGCCGGCTGCGCGAGCGGCTGGACATCCCGGTCTTCCACGACGACCAGCACGGGACGGCGATCTGCGCGCTGGCCGCGCTGACCAACGCGCTGCGGGTCGTCGACAAGCGCCTGGACGCGGTGAAGATCGTCGTGGCCGGCGGCGGCGCGGCCGGGACGGCGATCGTGAACCTGCTGCTCACCGCCGGCGCCACGAACGTCCTGGTCTGGGACCGCGAGGGCATCCTCTGCCCCGACGACGAGCGGCTCAGCCCGGCGAAGCAGGACCTGGCGCGGCGGACCAACCGCGGCTGCGTGCGCGGGGAGCTGCCCGACGCGCTCGACGGTGCCGACGTGTTCATCGGGGTGAGCGCCGGCAACGTGCTCCCCGTCGAGGAGCTCGCGCGGATGGCGCCGCGGGCCGTGGTGTTCCCGATGGCGAACCCGACGCCGGAGGTCGACCCGGTGCGGGCGCGGCAGTACGCCGCCGTCGTCGCCTCCGGGCGGTCGGACCTGCCCAACCAGATCAACAACGTGCTGGCGTTCCCGGGCGTCTTCCGCGGGCTGCTCGACGCGCGGGCCACCGAGATCGACACGCCGATGCTGCTGGCCGCCGCCGAGGCACTGGCGGCGATCGTGCGCGACGACCAGCTCAACGCCAACTACATCATCCCGAGCGTCTTCGACTCCGCCGTCACGACCGCGGTGGCGCAGGCCGTCGCCGAGGCAGCGCGGGCCAGCGGCGCGGTCGTGGAGCTGCCGGGGCGGCCCGGCCTGAGCGACTGAGCTCGGGTCGTGCCGGGCCTGGCCGGTTCTGGCCGCAAGGGTTCCGGTCGCCCCCTGTTCCGGCCGCACCATGCCGGGTGGTTCCCGACGGTGCCGGCGGGATCCGGCCGGCAACGTCGGTGATCCGCTGGCACGGTGGCCGGACGACACCTGATCGGGGCGTCCTGCGCAGGAATCGACACGGCCGGGCGCCGCGGTCGGGTTTCATGGGCCCGTGCCCGAGTTGCCCGAGGTGGAGGCGCTGGCGGCGTTCCTGCGGGAGAACGCCGTCGGCAGGGTCCTGACGCGCGCCGACCTGGCCGCCGTCCAGGCGATCAAGACGTTCGACCCGCCGCTGTCGGCCCTCGGCGGCCTCGAGGTGACCGGCGCCGCGCGGCACGGGAAGTTCCTCGACCTCGACGTCTCCGGGCTGCACCTCGTCGTCCACCTGGCGCGGGCCGGCTGGCTGCACTGGCGCACCGGGCTGCCGCCCGCCCCGCCCAAGCCGGGCAAGGGGCCGCTGGCCCTGCGCGTCCACCTCGCGCCGCTGGACTCCGACCCGCCCGCCCCGGGCTTCGACCTCACCGAGCAGGGCACCCGCAAGGGCCTGGCGATCTACGTGGTCCGCTCGCCGGCAGAGGTGCCGGGCATCGGCCGGCTCGGGCCCGACGCGATGGCGGTCGACCGCGAGCAGTTCGCCGCGCTGCTGGCCGGGCGCAGCGGGCAGCTCAAGGGTGCCCTGACCGACCAGACGCTGATCGCCGGCGTCGGCAACGCCTACTCCGACGAGATCCTGCACGCGGCCCGGCTCTCGCCGTTCAAGATGGCCGACAAGCTCACCGACGACGAGGTCATCCGGCTCTACGACGCGATGCGGGCCGAACTCACCGACGCCCTCGACCGCCAACTCGGGCAGCAGGCGGCGACGATGAAGGGGGAGAAGCGCTCCGGGTTGCAGGTGCACGCCCGCACGGGGCTGCCGTGCCCGGTCTGCGGCGACACCGTCCGCGAGGTCAGCTTCGCCGACACGTCGCTGCAGTACTGCCCGACCTGCCAGACCGGCGGCAAGCCGCTGGCCGACCGCCGGATGTCCAAGCTCCTGCGGTAGCGGAGTGCGAGAGCGCAGGAAACCTCGGTGTCGTGTCTCCGGACCTCTGTCGCAGCGATGTCTGAGGACATGTGTCGCACTTCGGTTAGGCCGCGCAGAGTGTGGCGTAACGCTTGGCCGGGTTCAGGGTCAGTTGGCCGATCAGGTCGCCGCTGAGGGCGTGGAAGCTGACCTGGGGGCCGTTGACCAGGGCGGTGACCTGGGCGCCGCCGTAGGCGGCGCCCAGGCGGATCAGGTGCCGGCCGAGGGTCACGGTGCCGTGCGGGATGACGGTGAGCCGGTGCACGGTGGCGTCGGTCTGCAGCGGTAGCTGCGCCGGCCCACCGTGCGCCGGCGCGCGGTCCCAGGCTCGCTGTGGGGTGCTGTT
>NZ_FOEE01000027.1 GCF_900110555.1 Trujillonella endophytica | reverse complement strand
CGCCCTCGGCGGCCACCCGCGCCCGATGCCGGTAGAACGTCCGCGGCTCGACCCCGTTGACCCGGCACCACTCCGCGACGTTCTCGATCGGCACGCCGACCTGCAACGTCGCATCCAGCAGCTTCATGACTGGCGCTCGCTTCCCCACACCACCTCATCGGCGTTGTGATGATCAAGCGACACATGTCATGAGACTTCAGGACTGACAGATGTCCTCGGACTCAACAGTGCGGATCCCGCACTCGAGCGACTCCGATCCTCAGCCGGGCGAGATGTTCTGGTTGCCGCGGAAGACGTTCTCCGGGTCGAAGCGCCGCTTCACCTCCCGCAGCCGCGCGTAGTTGGACTCGCCGAACGCCGCCCGGATCCGCCCCTGCCCCTCGTCCCCGATGAAGTTCAGGTACGTGCCGCCGTTGGTGTAGCGGGCGATGTCCTGCCGGAACGACCGCACCCAGTCCACATTGGCGTCGGTGTCGGCCGGGTCCTCCCACGTGGCGAACGGGTGGGTGACCCACCGGGCGGAGCGGTGCGCCAGCGGCGTCGCGTCCTCCGGCACCCGGGCCACCGCGCCGCCCCACGGCGCGAGCAGCTGCTGGGTCAGCGGGGAGGCCCGGTCGGCGCCGTACTTGACGAACACGTCGAGCGCGTCGTCGGGCAGCGCGTCGTGGTAGTCACCGCTCCAGTACTGGTGCATCCCCGGCGGGTCGTCGATGAGGCACTGGAAGTCCGCATAGGGCATCGGACCGATCAGGTCGACCTCGGGGCGCAGCTCCCGCAGCGGGCGCACCCCCTCGGTCCCCTCGTCCACGTCCCCCGCCCACAGCGCCGCGATCGCCGCCACCGTCGTCCCCTGCAGGTGCTCGGGGACGAACGGCTCCGGCGGCCCGGTCAGGAACACCAGGGCGGTGCCCAGGGCGTCCGGCGCGGCCTCCATGAGGTCCCGATAGGCCAGGGCGAGGTCGCGGGCGGCATTGCCGGGCCAGAGCGCCAGCCCCGCGACGACCGTCGGCCCGAGCGGGTGCAGGTCGAAGGTGAACGACGTCGCGACCCCGAAGTTGCCCCCGCCGCCGTGCAGCGCCCAGAACAGCTCCGGCTCCTCGGTCGCCGACGCGGTCACCCGGTCGCCGGCGGCGGTGACCAGGTCGATCGACCGCAGGCTGTCGCAGGTCAGCCCGTAGCTGCGCTCCAGCCAGCCGGAACCGCCGCCGAGGGTCAGCCCCGCCACCCCCGTCGTCGACACCCGGCCGCCGGTGGTCGCCAGCCCGTGCTCCTGCGTCGCCCGGTCGAGCCCGCCCCAGGTGACACCGGCGCCGACCGTGACGGTGCGCGCGTCGGGGTCGACCTGGACGGTGTCCATCGGGCGGACGTCGACGACCAGTCCGCCGTCGTTGACGCTGAACCCGGCGACCGAGTGGCCGCCGGCGCGCACGGCGACCGCCCACCCCCGGTCCCGGGCCAGTCGCAGGGCCTCGGTCACGTCGTCCGGGGTGGCGCAGCGCGCGATCGCCGCCGGACGGCGGTCGATGCCTGCGTTGAACACCGCTCGCAGCTCGTCGTAGCGCGCGTGCGCCGGGTCGATGATTTCCATGATCGCCTCCCGTCTCGCGGACGGCGGCGACGCTGCTCCCGCGCGGGGCCCCGTCGCCAGAGCCCTCGGTCCCTGCGCGGGCCATCGGGGCGCGGCGGGCGCGGCACTCGGTGAGGATGGCCCCATGCCCGACCGCGATCACGACCTCGTCGTCTACGGGGCCTCCGGCTTCGTGGGCGAGCTGACCGCCGCCTACCTCGCCGGTGCCGCCCCGGCCGGGCTGCGGATCGCGCTGGCCGGGCGCTCGGCGGATCGCCTGGCCGCCGTCCGCTCCCGGCTGCCCGCGGCGGCCCGCGACTGGCCGCTCGTGGCCGCCGACTCCACCGACCGCGCGGCGGTGACCGCCCTCGCGGAGAGCACCCGCGTGCTGGCGACGACGGTCGGGCCCTACGCCCGCTACGGCCTGCCCGTGGTCGAGGCCTGCGCCCGCGCCGGCACCTCCTATGCCGACCTCACCGGCGAGGTGCTGTTCCACCGGGATGCCATCGCCCTGGCCGACGCCCCGGCCCGCGGGTCCGGCGCGCGGATCGTGCACTCCTGCGGCTACGACTCGATCCCCTCGGACCTGTCGGTGTTCCTGCTCGCCGAGCGGGCGCGGGCCGACGGTGCGGGCGGCCTGACCGACGTCCGGCTGGTCGCCACCGCCCGCGGCGGGTTCAGCGGCGGCACCATCGACTCGATGCGCGCCCAGTTCGAGGCCGTCGGCTCCGACCGGGCGCTGCGCCGCGTCGTCGGCGATCCGTTCGCGCTCAGCCCCGACCGCGGCGCCGAGCCCGTCACCCGTCAGCCCCCCGACGCCGCGCCCCCGGCCCGCGACCGCGACGGCCGCTGGACCGCCCCGTTCGTCATGGCCTCCTACAACACCCGGGTCGTGCGCCGGAGCAACGCCTTGCAGGACTGGGCCTACGGCCGTGGTCTCGGCTACGGCGAGGTCATGGGCACCGGCCGCGGCATCCCGGGCGCGGCCACCGCGGTCGGCGTGACCGCAGGGCTGGCCGCGATGCTGGGGGCCATGTCGTTCGGGCCTACCCGGTCACTGCTGGACCGGGTGCTGCCCGCGCCGGGCAGCGGGCCGAGCGAGGCCGACCGCGAGCGCGGTTGGTTCCGCATGGTCGTCGACGCGACCACCGAGTCCGGCCGCCGCTACCGCGCGACGGCCGCCGGGGCGGGCGACCCCGGCTACAAGGCCACGGCCGTGATGCTGGGCGAGAGCGCGCTGGCCCTCGCCCTGGACGGCGACCGGCTGCCCGCCCGGGCCGGCTCGCTCACCCCCGCCAGCGCCCTGGGCGACGTGCTGGTCGAGCGCCTCCGCGCGGCCGGCCACACCTACGAGGTCACCGAGGCCTGACCGGCGTCCTCCCTCACCGCGACGCGTCCTCCCCCACGGTCTGCGGCGAGGGAGGTAGCTGCGGGATCAGGGAACCTGATCCCCGCGCAGCCCGCTCAGCCCAGGCGGAGGGCGAGCAGGGCGACGTCGTCCTCGGCGTCGGGCAGGAAGAGCCGCCCGAGCACCCGGTCGCACAGCTCCTCGGGCGGCAGGTCCGCAGCCTCCCGGAGCACGGCGAGGAGCTCCGCGGTGCCGGCGTCGAGGTCGCGGTCGCGCCGCTCGATCAGGCCGTCGGTGTACAGCAGGAGGGTGCTCCCGGCGGTGAGGACGGCGCAGGAGTCCGACCGGACGACGCCGGCGTCCACGCCCAGCAGCAGCTCGGGGTCGGTGGTCAGCATGCGCACCGCGCCCCCGGGGGAGATCACCAGCGGAGGCGGGTGCCCCGCGTTCGACCAGCGCAGCAGCACCGCCCCCGGCTCCAGGCCGGCCGGGTGCTCCAGCCGGGCCACGAGCGCCGTCGCCATGACCTCGGGCGCGAGCCCCGCCATCGCGCGGTCGAGCCGGGTGAGCACCTCCGCCGGGGGCGCCCCGCTGGAGTGGCTGATCCCGCGCAGCAGGCCGCGCACCTGGCCCATCGCGGCGGCCGCGTGCCGGTCGTGGCCGACGACGTCGCCGATCGCGAGCACCGTCGTCCCGTCCTCCTGCGGAAAGGCGTCGTACCAGTCCCCGCCGATCTCGGCCCCGGCCGCGGCGGGCACGTAGCGCACCACGAGCCGGCAGCCGGGCACCTCCGGCGGGGCGGTGAGCATGCTGTGCTGCAGGGCGTCGGCGAGGTCGCGCTGCTGGGCGTAGAGGCGCGCCGAGTGCAGCGCCAGTCCCGCCCGGCGCCCCACCTCGACGGCGGCGTCGACCTCGTCCGCGGTGTGCGGGCCGCGCTCGGGACCGTTGAACAGGCCCAGCGCGCCGATGGTCCGGCCGCGGGCCACCAGGGGGACGACGGCGCCGCCCTCGATGCCGAGGCGGCCCAGCGCCTGGCGGACCTCCTCGTCCGGGAGCGCGCGGCGGATCCGCTCGTCGCCGATGTGCGGCAGCACCAGCGGTCGGCCGGTGCGGGTGACGATGCGGGCGGTCGCGTCGTCGGTCATCACCCGGACCATCGCGCCCACGTACTCGGCCAGCTGCCCGGCGCGATCAGGGTCCCGGTGGGCCGAGGCGAGCTCCTCCATGCGGCCGTGCTCGTCGGTGACCACGAGCCAGCACCAGTCGCCCAGCGTGGGCACGACGAGCTGTGTCAGCTCCGTGACCTGGCTGGTGATGTCCACGTCGCCGGACAGCACCCGGCCGACGTCGGCGAGCAGCTGCAGCCGCTGGTTGGCCGCGTCCCGCTCGGCGTCGGCGCGCAGCCGGGAGACGCTCAGCGCGATCTGCGCCGTGAGGCCCTCGAGCAGCTCGACGTCCTCGTCGGCGAACTGGTGGTCGGTGTCCCAGACGACGACGTAGCTGCCGAGCAGCCGGCCCTCCACCCGCAGCGGCAGCGCCGCCATCGCCCGCGTGCCGAGGCCGGCGTTGACCTCGGCCATCCGCGGGAACCGCTCCTCGGCCTGCCGGGGGTCGACGAAGAGCAGCCGCTCGCCGGTCCGGGCCACGTGGCCGTGCGGCAGCTCGTCGTCCTCGGGCCCCAGGACGACGCCCTCGGCGGGCAACCGGACGTCGGCGGCGCTGGCGACGGAGTCGACCAGCCGCCGCGTCAGGTGCAGCCGCAGCGTGCCGTCGCCCTCCACCACCGTCAGCCCGCTGGCCGACGCGCCGAGGACCGCGGCACCGCGGAGGGCGATCTCGGCGAGCTCGGTGATGGCGGCGGCGTTGACCATCTCGGCGGCGACCTCGGCGATGGCCGCGGCCCGCTGCACCGCCGCCATGCGCCGCTGGGACTGCTCACGCGCCTCGGTGACGTCGAGGATGGTGCCGATCATCCGCACCGGCTCGCCGCGGACGTCGCGCACCACCCGGCCACGCGACACCGTCCAGCGGACGGAGCCGTCGGCGCGCAACGCCCTGGACTCGAGGGAGTACTCGCCGGTCTCCGTGTCGGCCCGGGCCATCGCCGCGCGCACCGCGGCGTGGTCGTCGGGGTGCACGCGGGAGCCCAGCACGTCGTCGAGGTCGGTGTCGGCCAGGGCGCGGTCCAGCCCGAACACCGCGGCGCACCGCTCGTCCCAGGACACCGCGCCGGTGCGCAGGTCCCGCTCCCAGATGCCGATGCCGCTGGCCTCCAGGGCGATGGTCAGCCGCGCGGCCGAGGCCCCGATGGCCGAGCGGCTCGCCGACAGCTCGAGCTCGGCCACCACGGAGGCCGACAGCTGCTCGAGCAGGGCGCCGTCGTCGTCGGTCCAGCTCCGGGGGGACTCGTCGTAGACCGCCAGCACGCCGACGACCAGCCCCGACGCCGACACCAGCGGGGCGCCCAGGTACGCCGCCACCTGCCCGGACGTCACCGCGGGCAGGGCGGCCACCCGGAGGTCGGCGGCGGCGTCGGTGACCACGAGCGGCCGCGCCTGGCGGACCGTGATCGCCGACAGCGCCCCGGTCAGCAGCGCCGGCCCGCCCACGACGCCGGGCGGCAGGCCGTGCCCGCCGACGACCGTGTCGCCGTCGGTGAAGAGGGTGACCTTGGCGTGGCCCGCGCCCAGCAGCCGGGCGGCCAGGCCGGAGAGCCGGTCGAACGCCGCGGGCCCCGGGACCTCCACCAGCAGGCGGCGGGCGGCCGCGATGCGGTGCGGATCGAGCAGCGGATCGGGTTCGGGCAGGAACGCCGGTCCGGCCACGGACCCTCCCCCCCACGCCGGCGCGGCCGACTGCCGGCCGCGGGACGCACCATGCTGACACGCCCCTGCGGAACCAGATCGTCCGGCGCGCGCTGCCGGCTCGCCTCCCCCGGGCGGGTGACAGGCCCGCCGGCGGCGGTCAACGGGACCGCCGTCCCTGTCGATGCGCACGCATGACGGCGTCGCGCACCTCCGCTCCCGTGCTGCCCGACTGCCGCCCCCTGCTCGCCGACCCCGGCGACCTCACCCTGGTGTTCCAGCCCATCGTCGATCTCGCCGCCGGCCGGGTCGCCGCGTACGCGGCCCTCCCCCGCTTCCCCGGCACCGCCGCCCCCGAGGCGTGGTCGGCGGCGGCGCGCGATCTCGGGGTGGACGCCGAGCTCGCGGCCCTGACGCTGCACCGGGCGCTGACCGCCCGCGCGGAGCTGCCGCCCGGCGCCTGCCTCGTCGTGGACGTCGCCGCGCACCTGCTCGGCAGCGCGCCCGTGCAGGAGGCGCTGGACCCGGCCGACGACCTGCGCCGGCTGGTCGTCCGGCTGACCACGGACACGCGCCCCGACGTCGCCGCGCTGGGCCGCGGGGCCGGAGCGCTGCGCGACCGCGGCGCCCTCGTCGCGCTGGACGGCGCCGGCAGCGGCTGGCCCGGGCTGGAGGTCCTGGCCGCCGTGCGCCCGCAGCTGGTCACGATCGACGGCGGGCCGGACGACGCCGAGCCCGGACGGCGGTCCCTCGCCGACGCCGTGTGCGACCTGGCCGAGCGCGTCGGCGCCGTCCTGGTGGCCGAGGACATCGAGACCCCCGCCGACCTCGCCGCCGCGGTCCGGTCGGGCATCCCGCTGGGCCGGGGCTGGCTGCTGGGCCGGCCGGAGGCGGGCGTCCGGCCGCCGGCGCCCGAGGTCGAGCGGCTGGTCCGGGCGCACGCCGACCGGGCCCGCCTGGCCGACAGCGTGGCCGGTCTCGTGCGCCCGGCCCGCCAGGTGGCCGAGGGCGACCCCGTGCCCGCGGTGCCCCCGGCCGTCCTCGTCGGCGCCGACGAGGAGCCCCGGGCCCTGCGCCTGGCCGACCCGCGCACCGGCGAGGTCTACACCGCGGCGGTCTCGCTCCGGGTGGCCCCCGACGCCGACGTCCGGGAGACGCTGCACCGCGCCCTGGCCCGCCCGCCGGGCCGGCGGTACGACCCCGTCGTCTGCACCGACGCGACCGGCGCCGTCGTCGGCCTGCTCCGCGTGGAGGACCTGGCCGCCGCCCTCTGACCCGCGGTCAGGCCGAGGCGGTCGCCAGCAGCGCGCGCTCCTCGTCGGTGAGCACGAGGTCCAGCATCGGCAGCAGGTCCGCGAGCTGCTCGACCGTGCGCCCGCTGGCGATCGGCGCGGTGACCGTCGGCTGGTCGGCCAGCCAGCGCAGCGCCACCGCCGCGGACGTCGTCCCGTGCGCGTCGGCCACCTCGCGCACCGCGTCGAGCACCCGGTCCCCGCGCTCCCCGATGTAGGGCGCGACCATCTTCTCCCGCACCGACTCGACCCGCTGACCCGCCCGGTACTTGCCGGTGAGGAACCCGGCGGCCAGTCCGAAGTAGGGGAAGCAGCCCAGGTCGGCGGCCGCGACGGCGTCGCGCAGGTCGTCCTCGTAGGCGGCGCGGTCCATGAGGTTGTAGAGCGGCTGCAGGGCGACGTAGCCGCTCACCCCGAGCCGCTTCGCCGTGTCCACGGCCTCGGTGAGCCGGGCCGCCGAGTAGTTCGACGTCGCGGTGTACCGGACCTTGCCGGCCTGCACCAGCTCGTCGAAGGCCTGCAGGGTCTCCTCCAGCGGGGTGCTGTCGTCGTCGTAGTGCGCGTAGTAGACGTCGATGTGGTCGGTGCGCAGGTTGGTCAGCGAGCGCTCCGCGGCCGCGCGGATCTGCGCCGCCGACAGCGGTCGCTCCTTGCCCTTCATGGGCGAGGCCTTGGTGGCGACGACGACCCGGTCCCGGCCCCGGGCCTCCAGCCACGTGCCGAGGATCTGCTCCGAGCGGCCGCTGCCGTACATCTCCGCGGTGTCGACCATCGGCTGCTGCGTGCCGGGCACGGCGTCGACGTACCGGTCGAGCAGCGCGTGCGACGTCGGCTCGTCCGCCGTCCACCCGAAGACGTTGGCGCCGAGGCACAGATCGCTGACGACGAGGTCGGTCCGAGGCAGTGGAGGCACCTCCTCACCGTAGGCCGAGGGCGCCCGCACCGCCGTGGGACGGCTGTGACCTGCGAGGCTGCGACACCCCCACACTGGCGGGATTCCGGGGGGACATGGCAGCGTGCCCCCCGGTCTGCCTCCGGTTACGGAGACGGACCCGTTCGTTCCGCCGAGCGCCGGACACCCGGCGCCGGCCACCAACCCGAGAGGACCCCCGTGAACAAGGCCGAACTCGTCTCCGCCATCGCCAAGCGCGCCGACGTCCCCTCCTCCACCGTCGACTCCGTGCTCGCCGGACTCCAGGAGGAGCTCGTCGAGGCCATCACCCGTGGCGAGAAGGTCGCCGTGTCCGGCCTGCTGACCGTCGAGCGCACCCAGCGCTCCGCGCGCACCGGCCGCAACCCGCAGACCGGCGAGTCGATCGACATCCCCGCCGCCAACACCGTCAAGGTGACCGCCGGCTCCAACCTGAAGAAGGCCGCCAGCAGCGTTCCGGTCTGAACCGGCGCCGCCTCCACGATCAGGTGACCTGATCGTCGCGCGTCCTCCCTCACCGCACACCGTGAGGGAGGACGCGCAACGGTGCGGGTGGACGAGCCACCGCGAGGAAGGATGACGCGTGAGCGACCTGACCGTCGACTGCGACCCCGCCGAGGTGGGTTTCGACGCCGCCCGCCTGGAGCGGCTGGACCGCCGGCTGGCCCGCTACGTCGACGAGGGTCGGCTGCCCGGCTTCCTCGTCACGGTGGCCCGCCACGGCCGGCTGGTGCACGTCGGCCGCGCCGGGCTGCGGGACGTCGACCGCGGCCTGCCGGTGGAGCCCGGCACCCGCTGGCGCATCTACTCGATGACCAAGCCGATCACCTCGGTCGCGGCGATGTCGCTGTACGAGGAGGGCGCCTTCGCCCTCACCGACCCGATCAGCCGCTGGCTGCCGGAGTTCGCCGACACCCGCGTCTACGTCGCCGGGTCGGCGGCCAAGCCGGTGACGGCCCCGCAGATGGAACCCATCCGGGTGTGGCACCTGCTGACGCACACCTCGGGCCTGACCTACGGCTTCCACGAGGCCCATCCGGTCGACGCGATGTACCGCGCCGCCGAGCACGGCTTCGGCACCCCGCCCGGCGCCGACTCCGCCGAGGTCTGCCGGCAGTGGGCCGCGCTCCCGCTGGTCTTCCAGCCCGGGTCCGAGTGGAACTACGGCGTCTCCACCGACGTGCTGGGCCGGCTGGTCGAGGTGCTGGCGGGCAGGCCGCTGGACGAGGTCTTCGCCGAGCGGGTGTTCGCGCCGCTCGGCATGACCGAGACGTCGTTCGGGCTGCGGGACGGCGACGACCCCGACGGCCTGGCCCGCCTCTACGGCGCCGTGCCGCGGCCGGACGGCGGGCCGGACCACGGGCCGGACACCACCTTCACGGCGCTCGACGCCGCCGGCGCAGCGGCCCTCACGAAGCCGGCGTTCCTGTCCGGCGGCGGCGGGCTGGTCTCGACCGCCGGCGACTACCTGCGCTTCGTCGAGTGCCTGCGCCGCGGCGGCGACGCCGAGGGCGGGCGGGTCCTGGGCGCGCGGACGCTCGCGCACATGGTCCGCAACCACCTGCCGGGGAACCAGGACCTGGAGACGTTCGGCCGCCCGCTGCACGCCGAGACACCGCTGCGGGGCGTCGGGTTCGGGCTGGGCTTCTCGATGGTGCTCGACCCGGTCCGCTACGGCGTCGTCGCCAACGCCGGCGACTACGGCTGGGGCGGCGCGGCGTCGACGACGTTCTACGTGGACCCCGTCGACGACCTGACGGTCACCTTCTACACGCAGCTGCTGCCCTCGAGCACGCTGCCGATCCGGGCCCACCTGCGCGCACTGGTCCAGCAGGCCCTCGTGGACTGAGTGGAGTCGCTGGGGAACGGGGTCCGTTCCTCAGCGACCCCGGCACGTCAGAGGTAGCGGCGGTAGACGACGGTCGCGACCATCGCCGGCTTGCTCACACCCTCGATCTCCATGACGACGTCGATGTTCACCGTGATGCCGCCGTCGAACGGCGTCGCCGAGGCCAGCGTCGCCCCCGCCCGCACGCGCGAGCCGACCGGCACCGGGGACGGGAAGCGCACCTTCTCGGTGCCGTAGTTGACGCCCATCCGGAAGCCCTGCATGTCCACGATCTCGGGCAGCAGGCCCGGGACGAGCGACAGCGTCAGGTAGCCGTGCGCGATCGGTCCCCCGAACGGGCTCTCCGCCTCCGCCCGCTCCGGGTGCACGTGAATCCACTGGTGGTCGTTGGTGGCGACGGCGAACTGGTTCACCTGCTCCTGGGTGATCGTCACCCAGTTGCTGTAGCCCATGTGCCGGCCGACGAGGCCCTGCACGCCCTCGATGCCCTCGACGGTGGTCTGCGCCTGTACCTGTGTCTGTGCCATGTGCCCGGTCCCCTTGCACTCGTTCTGGTTTCCTGACTCCACCACACGGGCTCGGACGGAGGAGGCACGGGTTGCTGCGGATCGGCTCGCTCGACGTACCGGACGGCCATCTGGTCGTGATGGCGATCGTGAACCGCACCCCGGACTCCTTCTACGACCGCGGCGCCACCTACGAGCTCGCCAAGGCCGTCGAGCGGGTCGACCAGGTGGTCGCCGAGGGGGCGGACATGGTGGACGTCGGCGGCGTCAAGGCCGCGCCCGGCGAGGAGGTCGACGCCGCGGAGGAGATCCGCCGCACCGTCGACCTCGTCGCCGCGATCCGGGCCGCGCACCCGACGCTCCCCATCTCGATCGACACGTGGCGGGCCGAGGTCGCCCGCGAGGTGCTGGCCGCCGGCGCCGACGTCGTCAACGACGCCTGGGGCGGGGTCGACCCGGAGCTCGCCGAGGTCGCCGCCGAGGCCGGGGCGGGGATCGTCTGCACGCACGCGGGCGGGCTGCCGCCCCGCACCCGCCCGCACCGGGTCGCCTACGACGACGTCGTCGCCGACATCGTCACCCGGACGACGGCGCTGGCCGAGGCCGCGGTCACCGCGGGCGTCGACCGCGAGCGGGTGCTCATCGACCCCGGCCACGACTTCGGCAAGAACACCCGGCACTCGCTCGAGGCGACCCGCCGGCTCGGCGAGCTGGTCGACACCGGCTGGCCGGTGCTCGTCGCGCTGTCGAACAAGGACTTCGTCGGCGAGACCCTCGACGTCGTCCTGGACCAGCGGCTGACCGGCACCCTGGCGACGACGGCGATCAGCGCGTGGCTGGGCGCCCGGGTGTTCCGCGCCCACGACGTCGCCCCGACCCGGCAGACCCTCGACATGGTCGCGTCGATCCGCGGCGACCGGCCGCCGGCCCGGACGGTCCGCGGGCTGGCCTGAGCCTTTCCGCCCTGTCGTCGCCCCGGCCGCGGTCCTAGCCTGCGCTGCACCGGGGCCGGCGCAGGAGGTGGCGGATGAGCGGACGGGTCGTGCACTTCGAGATCCCCGTCGACGACGGCGAGCGGGCCCGCACGTTCTACGCCCGGGCCTTCGGCTGGCAGGTCCAGCCGATGCCGGGCATGGGCTACACGCTGCTGTCGACCGGGCCCAGCGACGAGCAGGGGCCCACCGAGGCGGGGTTCGTCAACGGCGGCATGCTCGCCCGGGCCGACAGCGTGGCGCCGGGACCGGTGATCGTCGTCGACGTGGCGAGCATCGACGACGCGCTGGCGCGGATCGGCGAGCTGGGCGGCAGCACGGTCTCGGGGCGGACCCCGGTCGGGGAGATCGGGTTCGCCGCCTACGTCCGCGATCCCGAGGGCAACGTCGTCGGCCTCTGGGAGACCGCCACCCCCTGAGGTCCGCGGGCGGGCGGCGCCGCCGCGGAGCTAGGTTGCCGGGCATGTCCGCCACCGGGTTCCTCCCCGCCGACGAGCTCAACGCCCTGCTGCCCGGCACGCTCCCCGGCCTGCTGGGCATCGTGGTCGACAGCCACGAGCGCGGGCGGCTGACCAGCCACCTCGACGTCCGCCCCGAGCTGCTGGCGCCCAACGGCTACCTGCACGCCGGCACGGTGGTCACCCTCGCCGACACCAGCTGCGGGCTGCCGACCCGGGCGCTGCTGCCCGAGGGGGCCAGCGGCTTCACCACGATCGAGCTCAAGAGCAACCACCTCGGCACCGCCCGGGAGGGCCGGATCTCCTGCGTGGCCACGAACGTGCACGCCGGGCGGACGACGCAGGTCTGGGACGCCGTCGTCACCGCCGGCGAGCGCACCCTGGCGCTGTTCCGCTGCACCCAGTCCGTGCTCTGGCCCCGCTGAACCGCCGGTGCCGTGAACGGCGGCAAACCTCGTGCTGCCGGGGACGACGCCCGGATGTGAGACTGGCGCCACACCCGCAACGAGGAGGAGCCCCGTGGCCCTGGCCAGCCCGTATCCCGACGTCGAGATCCCGGACCTGTCGGTGCCCCAGTTCGTCCTGTCCGCCGGCCGGGAGCAGCCCGACGCCCCCGCGCTGATCGACGGGCTCAAGGGCGACACGATCACCCACGGCCAGCTCGCCGCCTACGTCGACCGGGTCGCGGCCAACCTGCACGCCCGCGGTCTGCGCAAGGGCGACGTCGTCGCCGTCTTCTGCCCGAACACCCCGTGGTTCCCGGTGGTGTTCCACGGCATCGCCGCCGCCGGCTGCGTGATGTCGCCGATCAACTCCCTCTACACGCCGGACGAGATCGCCTTCCAGCTGAAGGACTCCGGCGCGAGGATCCTGATCACCATCTCGCTGTTCATGGACCGGGCCGGCGCCGCGGTGGAGAAGTCCCCCGTCGACGAGGTCATCGTGCTCGACGGCCTCGAGGGCCACGCCGGGATGCTCGACCTGCTGGGCGGCGAGGCGCCGTCGGTCCAGGTCGACATCGACCCGGCGAACGACCTCGTCACGCTGCCCTACTCCAGCGGCACCACGGGCCTGCCCAAGGGCGTGATGCTCACCCACCGCAACCTCGTGGCCAACGTCGCCCAGTGCCGGCCGCTGATCGCGCTCGGGGCGGAGGAGCGGATCATCGCCGTCCTGCCGTTCTTCCACATCTACGGCCTGACCGTGCTGATGAACCAGGGCCTGGCCTGGGGCGGCGCCGTCGTCACCCTCCCCCGGTTCGACCTCGAGGACTTCCTGCGCACCATCCAGGACCAGAAGATCACCCGGGCCTTCGTCGCCCCGCCGATCCTGCTGGCCCTGGCCAAGCACCCGCTCGTGGACTCCTACGACCTGTCGTCGCTCACCTCGATCCTGTCCGGCGCCGCACCGCTGGACGAGAGCCTGGCGCTCGCGGCCCAGGACCGGCTGCGCAAGGGGGCACCCGACGGCGTGACGGTCGCGCAGGGCTACGGCATGACCGAGCTCTCGCCGGTCTCGCACACCACCCCCGACCACGGCCAGGAGCCCCCGGGCGTCAGGTCCGAGGTGCCGAAGGGCTCGGTCGGCTACGCCCTGCCGAACACCGAGTGCCGGCTGGTCGACCCGGCCACCGGTGAGGACGCCGCCGCCGGTGAGCGCGGCGAGCTGTGGGTCCGCGGGCCGCAGGTCATGAAGGGCTACCTGAACAACGAGCAGGCCACCCGGGACACCCTGGACGCCGACGGCTGGCTGCACACCGGCGACGTGGCCGTCGTCGACGAGGAGGGCCGCTACACGGTGGTCGACCGCGTCAAGGAGCTGATCAAGTACAAGGGCTACCAGGTCGCCCCGGCGGAGCTGGAGGCCGTGCTGATCGGGCACCCCGAGATCGCCGACGCCGCGGTGATCGGGGTGAAGGACGCCGAGAGCGGCGAGGAGCTGCCCAAGGCGTTCGTCGTCCGGGGCCCCGGGTCGCAGGTCACCGAGGAGGCGGTCATGGCGTACATGGCCGAGAAGGTGGCCCCGCACAAGAAGATCCGGTTCGTCGAGTTCATCGACCAGGTGCCGAAGTCGGCGGCCGGCAAGATCCTGCGCAAGGACCTGAAGAACCGGGCGTAGCCGCCCCGGGGCGGGGGCCGTCAGGCGCGGACGAGGTCCATCGTCCGCGCGTGCCGGCCCTCGCCGAGGCGCAGCGCCCAGCGCACCCGGCGGGAGGCGTCCCGCACGACGGTCATCCGCTCCGCCGGACCGGCGGCGTCCAGGAACCAGGGGACGAGTGCCCGCGCCGGACCGGCCCCGGCGCGGAACCGCCGCTCGCACACCAGCGGAGAGCTCCGCCAGCCGTGGTCGTGCACCGGCACGCCCGGGACCACCGCGTCGAGCCGGTCGGCCAGCGCCGTCCAGGCCATCGCGAGCACGGGCGCTCCCGCGCTGACGTCGTGGGCGAACGTCGGCAGGGCCGCGCGGACGGCGCCGGTCGCGGTGCGGACGCCGTCGTCGGCCAGCCGCGCGTCCGCGCCGCGCAGGCCGCGCAGCACCAGCCGGCTGTACGCGAGCACCGCGCGCTGGCGGGCGCGGTCGCAGGGGGCGTCCAGCGCGATGCCGGTGAGCGCGCCGGCCAGGGTGCGGGCGCCGGTGCGCAGCGCGCGGAGCTCGATGGGGCAGGCGGCGGCCGCGGGCGGCGGCCGCAACGGCCGGGCGGGGCGGACGCCGGGGTGGCGCGCCGGCGCGGCGATGTCCGCAGAGATGTCCGCGGCGGCGTCCGGCGCGGCGAGGCGGTCGGGGCGGGCGATCAGCGTGCTCGTCATGGCGCAGACGGTCGCGCCCGGCGCTGGCAGCACGCTTGCAGGCCGGTTGCAGCGGGCCGGGGCGGCGGCACCCTTCTAGGGTCGGGGCATGCGAGCGGTCACCCTGAACGGATCCGGCGGCCCCGAGGTCATGGGCTGGGGCGAGGTCCCCGATCCGGTGTGCGGGCCGGGGGAGGTCGTCGTCGACGTCGTCGCCACCGCGGTGAACCGCGCCGACCTGCTCCAGCGGCAGGGCCTCTACCCGCCGCCGCCGGGCGCCAGCGAGGTCCTCGGCCTCGAGTGCAGCGGCATCGTCAGCGAGGTCGGCGAGGGGGTGACCGGCTGGCGGGTCGGCGACGAGGTCTGCGCGCTGCTGTCGGGCGGGGGCTATGCCGAGCGGGTCGCCGTCCCGGCCGGGCAGCTGCTGCCCCGCCCGGCCGGCGTGGAGCTGGCCACGGCGGCGGCGCTGCCCGAGGTGGTGTGCACGGTCTGGTCCAACGTCTTCCTGCTCGCCGGGCTGCGCCGGGGCGAGGCCTTCCTGGTGCACGGCGGCTCCAGCGGCATCGGCACGATGGCGATCCAGCTGGCCGCCCGCGCCGGCGCCCGCGTGTTCGCCACCGCCGGCACCGCCGCCAAGCTCGAGGTCTGCCGCGAGCTCGGGGCGGAGGGGACGATCAACTACCGGGACGAGGACTTCGTCGAGCGGGTCCGCGAGGAGACCGACGGCGCCGGGGTCGACGTCGTCCTCGACAACATGGGCGCCAAGTACCTGGCCCGCAACGTCGACGCGCTCGCCACCGGCGGCCGGCTGGTCTGCATCGGCATGCAGGGCGGGACGAAGGCCGAGCTCGACCTCGGGAAGCTGATGCGCAAGCGCGCATCGGTGCACGCCACCACGCTGCGCTCGCGCCCCGCGGCGGGGCCCGGTGGCAAGGCCGAGATCGTCGCCGCGGTCCGGCACGACGTGTGGCCCGACGTCGAGCGGGGCGTGGTCCGGCCGATCGTCGACCGGCGGCTGCCGATGTCGCGCGCGGCCGAGGCGCACCGGGTGGTGGAGGCCAGCGAGCACGTCGGCAAGGTCCTGCTGCTCACCGACGGCTGAGGGCGGGCCGCCCGGCGCGGCCCCTCGTCAGCGCGGCCCTTCGTCAGCGCGGTCCTTCGTCAGCGCGGTCCTTCGTCAGCGCGGGCGGAGGGCCGCGACCGCGTCGATGATGTAGCCGACCTCCTCGGCGGTGTTGTAGTGCATCAGCCCGATGCCCACGGCCCCGCCCGCCTCGGTCGCGCCCATCGCGTCGAACAGCTCGCGGGCGTAGTGGTCGCCGTCCCAGGCGCAGATGCCCCGCCGGGCCAGGTCCGCCGTGACCTGGCGCGGGCGCATGCCGTCCACGGTGAACGACAGCACCGGCGTCGGGTCCGCCGCGGCACCCAGCACGTGCACGTTCCGCATCGCGCGCAGGGCCTGGTCCAGCCAGTCGAACAGCCGGCCCTCGTAGGCGGCGACCGCGGTCATGGAGCGGCGCACGCGCTCCCGCCGGGTGCCCGTGACCTCCTCCCCGCAGAGGCCGGCGAGGTGGTCGACGGCCGCGGTCACGCCCGCGTAGAGCGGAAACGGCTGCGCGCCGACCTCGAACCGGTCGGGCACGCGGTCCGAGGCCGGCAGCAGCTTGTCCGGCCGGTACCCGGCCAGCAGCTCCGGATCGGCGACGACGGCGGCCACCTGCGGACCGCACCACTTGTACGCCGAGACCGTGAGCAGGTCGGCCCCCAGCGCGAGGCGGTCGACGGGGTGGTGCGCCGCGGCGTGGACGGCGTCGACGAACACCAGCGCCCCCGCCCCGTGCGCGCGGGCGGCGATGGCGGCGACGTCGGGGCGCGTGCCGATGGCGCTGCTGGCCGCGGTGACCGCGACCAGCCGGGTGCGCGAGGTGAGCAGCTCGTCGTACTGCCAGGCGGGCAGCTCCCCGGTCTCGATGTCCACCTCGGCCCACCGCACGTGCACGCCCCGCCGCTCCGCCGCCTGCACCCACGGTCGGATGTTCGCGTCGTGGTCGAGCCGGCTGAGCACGATCTCGTCGCCGGGGCGCCATGTGCGCGCCAGCGCGCCCGCCATCGTGTAGGTCAGGGCGGTGGCGCTGGCCCCGAGGACGACGCCCGCCGGCACCCCGCCGGTGAGGTCGGCGACGGCCGCCCGCGCGCCCGCCACCAGCCCCTCGGCCCGCGCCGAGGCCGGGAACACCCCGCCGCGGGGGGACACCGGCACGCGCAGCGCCTGGGTGATCGCGTGCACGACGTTCTCGGGGACGAGGGTGCCCATGGGGCTCTCGGCGTGCACCAGGCCGTCCGACAGCCCCGGGAACTGGCCGCGGACCCGGGCGATGTCCAGCCGCGCCTCGCCCGCCCCCATGGGCAGCGACCCTAGCCGCAGTCCCCGATCGCGGGCGGCTGCCCACCGGCCCGGCGGCGGGCCCGGGAAACGGGGCAGGATGGGGGCCATGACCATCCCCGGGAACGGAAGTGAGCGTCCGCAGCAGGTCGTCGTCGTGGGGCCGGACGGGCGGCCCGTCGGCGCGATGCCCATGGCCGGCGGCGAGCCCGACGGCGGGCCGGACGGCGGCGGTGCCAACTTCGGCGACATGGTCGAGCAGCCCGCGAAGGTCATGCGGATCGGCACGATGATCAAGCAGCTGCTCGAGGAGGTGCGGGCCGCTCCCCTCGACGACGCCAGCCGGAACCGCCTGCGCGACATCCACGCGTCGTCCATCCGCGAGCTGGAGCAGGGGCTCGCGCCGGAGCTGCGCGACGAGCTGGAGCGGATCACCCTGCCCTTCAGCGAGGACTCGACGCCCTCGGATGCCGAGCTGCGGATCGCGCAGGCCCAGCTGGTGGGCTGGCTGGAGGGCGTGTTCCACGGCATCCAGACGGCGCTGTTCGCCCAGCAGATGGCCGCCCGCGCGCAGCTGGAGGAGATGCGCCGCCGCGCGCTGCCCGGAGGGTCCGGGACGGCGCCGCAGCAGCAGGACCTCCGCCCCGGCGGCGGCCAGTACCTCTAGCTCCCCGCGCCGGCGGGTCCGGTGCCGCGCTGTGGCCGCCGGGCCCTACGCCGGGATCAGGTGACCTGATCCCGCAGCGTCCTCCCTTGCCGCAGACGGTGAGGGGGGACGCTCGGCGGTGAGGGAGGACGACGTTGTCCACAGGTCGGCGCCGTCCACAGATCGGCGCGAGCCGTTCCCGCGCACCGGACCCGTTCCGACACTCGCGGAGTGCATCCCGATCTCGAGTCCGCAACCCGGCGCCGTGGCGGCGTCTTCACCGTGGCCGATGCCCGCCGGGCCGGCCTCCGGGCCGACGAGATCCGATCGGCGGTGAGCTCGGGCGCCTGGCACCGCCTGCGGCGGGGCGTCTTCACGCCCGCGTCCCGGTGGGCCGCCGCCGATGACGACCGCGCCAGGCATCTGCTGGCGGCGGCCGCCGCGCTCGCCGTGCTGGGTTCCGGTCCCGTTCTCAGCCACTCGTCGGCCGCCCGGTTCCACGGGTTCGTCCTGCCGCACCGCGCCGACGACGTCGTCCGCCTGACTCATGCCGACCAGTGGCGGACCGGACGTGGCTACCGGGTCGCGGCGGCCTCGCTCCCCGCCGGCGACGTCCTCCGCACCGGCGACCTCCCGGTGACGGGCGCCGCCCGGACCCTCGTCGACTGCGCCCGCGAGTGGGCGCTGACCGATGCCGTCGTGGCGATCGACGCGGCGATCCAGGAGAAGCGGGTGCGCCGCGCCGACCTCGTGGCTGCCGTGCTGCAGCAGAGCCACTGGCTGGGGATCGGCGCCGCCGCTCGTGCGCTCGACCTGTCCGACGGGCGGGCCGAATCCCCGCTCGAGACCCTCGGCCGGCTCGCCCTCCAGGACGCAGGGCTCCCGCGGCCCGAGCTCCAGGTGGAACTGCACGGCCCCCGGGGGTTCGTCGCCCGCGTCGACGCCTGGTACGACGACGCCGGGATCGCCGTGGAGTTCGACGGGCAGATCAAGTACCGGGATCCGCGCGGCGGTCGCACCCCGGCCGAGGTCGCCTGGAAGGAGAAGCGGCGCGAGGACCAGGTCCGCGACCTGGACGCGCGCGTGGTCCGGGTCGTGCAGAAGGACCTGCCGAGGCTCGATGCCCCCGCCGGGCGGATTCGTGAGTTGATGGCCCGCCCGGCACCCGGACCGCGGCGCTACCGCGTCGTCCGCGCCCCCGAGCCGGACGGCAACCCGGACGACGCGGCCGCCTGAGACCATCCACAGCCTGCCGCCGGGAGCCGGTCCTCCCTCAACGCGGAGCGTCCTCCCTCACCGTGCACCGTGAGGGAGGACGCTCGACGATCAGGGGACCTGATCCCGGCCCGGCGGGGTCCCGTCCCGCCTCAGACCGTGAAGCGGGAAACCGCCTCCTGGAGCTGACCGCTCATCCGCGCCAGCTCGGCGGCGGCGCGCTGAGCCTCCTCGACCCGGGAGTTCGTCTCCTGGGTGCCGGCGGCCAGGCCGGTGATGGCGTTGGCGATCGACTGCGAGCCGCTGGCCGCCTCGGCGACGTTGCGGTTCATCTCGTTGGTCGTGGCGGTCTGCTCCTCCACGGCCGCGGCGATGGTGGCCTGGAAGTCGTTGATCTCCCCGATGACCGAGCTGATCCGACCGATCGCGTCGACCGCACCGGCGGTGTCGGCCTGGATGGCCTCGACCCGGCGCGAGATGTCCTCGGTCGCCCGCGCCGTCTCCTGCGCCAGCTCCTTGACCTCCGAGGCGACGACCGCGAAGCCCTTGCCCGCCTCACCGGCCCGCGCCGCCTCGATGGTGGCGTTGAGCGCCAGCAGGTTGGTCTGCTCGGCGATGCCGTTGATCAGCTTCACGACCGTGGCGATCTCCTGCGAGGAGTCGCCGAGCTTGCCGACCGTCCGCGTGGTGTTCTCGGCGACGGTCACCGCCTGGCCGGCCACCCGGGCCGCCTGGGTCGCGTTCGTGGCGATCTCCCGGATCGCGGACTCCATCTGCGACGAGCCCGCCGCGACCGTGTCCACGCTCGAGGCGACCTCGCCGGCGGAGGTGACGACGGCGTCGGCCTGGCCGGCCGCGGTCCGCGCGTTGTCCGCGATGGCGACCGAGGCGGAGTCGAGCTGCTTGGAGGCGTCGGAGAGCTGCCGCGCCGAGTCGCCGACCAGGTGCAGCACCGAGCCGAGCGCGTCCAGCGTGTGGTCCAGCGACTGCGCGACCTCGCCGAGCTCGCCGCCACCGGTCTGCCCGGCGCGCACCCGCAGGTCGCCGGCCGCGACCTGGCCCAGCACCTCGCGGATCCGCGCCACGGGGCCGGTCACGCTGCGCGCCACCAGCAGGGCGAGGGCGACGGCGATGACCAGGCCGGCGACGATGATCGCGACCGTCACGGTCCGCGCCGAGGTGTAGGCGTCGTGCGCCTCCTCGGTCACCTGAACGGCGTCCGCGGCGGCGACGTCGGCGGCCGCGGTCAGCGACGTGCCGACGACGGCCTCGTTGTCGCCCAGCGCCTGCACGAGCTCACCCAGGCGCGCCGGGGGCGTGGCCGCGCCGGCGCTCTGCAGCTCCGCAAGGGTGCTGAGGTACGTGTCGGCGGCGACCCGGAACTCGTCGAACGCCACCTGCGCCTCCGGCGACAGGTCGAGGGCGGCGACGGCCTCGGTGTCCGTGCCGAGCCGCACCCCGACCGCGTCGGCGTTCTGCGCGGCCTTGGCGATGCTGTCCGCCGGGAGGCTGGGGATGTTGGACCGGGCGATGTTGGCCGACAGCTCCCACCAGTCGACCTGCAGCCGGCGCATGCCGTCGAGGGGCAGCGTGCCCTGGGCGTAGACCTCGCTCGCCTTGTCGTCGAGGGCGGCCATCCGCGTGATCCCGAAGACCCCGACCCCGAGGGTGGTGAGCGCGACGACGAGGACGGCGCCCAGCACGCGGCTGCGCAGCCCCCATCCCGCCGAGCGCTGGGTGCTCCCCGTGTCGACCGACCGATCGCCGTCCATGGCCCTGCCCCCTGCTCGTCGTCCACGGTGGGCCCGTGGCATACGGCTGGAGTCTCGGCAGGGCCGCCCCGGTGTTGAGGCGAGCGGCGGCCTACAGGGCGGCGAGGAAGGCCGCCACGCCGTCCTCCTCGTTGGTGCCGGTGACGTCCGTGGCGACGGCGAGCAGGTCGGGGTGGGCGTGGGCCATGGCGACCGCCCGGCCACCGGCGGCCCCCACCCACTCGAAGGCGGCGATGTCGTTGGGCATGTCCCCGAAGACGACGACGTCGCCCGCGTCCACCCCTCGCTGGGCCGCGACCTTGGCCAGGCCGCTGGCCTTGGTGACCCCGGGCGCGGAGATCTCCGCCAGGGCCTCCGCCGACGAGTTGGTCACCGTGGCCCGCCCCCCGACGACGCGCTCCACCAGCTCCATGAACTCGTCGCGGGGCAGCGCCTCGTGCCGCGCCAGGAGCTTGGCCACGGGCGCAGCGACCATCTCGTCGAGGGTCGCCACCGCCACGCCGGGGGCGTCGACGTCCCACCGGGGGCGGTAGATCGGCTCGTGACGGAACTCCAGTCCGTACTCGACCGCGAACCAGGTGTCGGGCTGCACCCGCCGCAGCTCCGCCGTCACCTCCCGCAGCACGTCGGGGCCCAGCGCGTCCTCGTCGAGGACGGTGAAGCTCTCCAGGTCCAGCAGGACGGCGCCGTTGCAGCAGACGGCGACCCCGTGCCGGAGCTGCTCGCGGATGCGCACCATCCAGCGCGGCGGGCGGCCGGTGGCCAGCACGACGGGGACGCCGTCGGCCCGCCACCGCTCCAGCTCCGCGACCGTCTCCGGGCTGACGGTGTCGTTGCCGCGCAGCAGCGTGCCGTCCATGTCGCTGGCGATCAGCCGCGGGCGCCAGTCAGACATCTGCGGGCCTCCCGCCGAACACGGCCTCCAGGTAGCGGGCGACGCCGTCGACCTCGTGCCCGCTGGTCCGCGCCTGCGCCGCCGCGCGCACCTCCGGGTGGGCGTTGGCCACGGCGACGGAGCGGCCGCCGGCGAGGGTGACCGCGGTGATCATGGGCAGATCGTTGGGCATGTCGCCGAAGACGAGGACGTCGCCCATGTCCACCCCGTAGCGGTCCAGGGCCACCTGCAGCCCGGTGGCCTTGGTGACCCCGGGCGGCAGGACCTCGATGAAGCCGAGCCCGGCGTGGGTGACCTCGGCGTCGGCCGGGTCCACGACCGAGCGCGCGCGGGCCAGCAGCTCGTCCTGCGAGAGCGACGGCGACCGGAGGAACACCTTGAGCACCGCCCCGGGCGGCAGCACCTGGTGGCGCGGCAGCAGGTGCGCCGGCTCGGGGTAGGGCCAGTCGAAGCCGTGCTGGACGCGCAGCTGGGTGCGCACCTCGCCCTGCTCGGCGGCGTCCTCCACGGCCAGCACGAGGTCCCCGGTGACCTCCTCGATCCGCGCGATGACCGCCGCCGCCCGGTCGCGGGGCAGGCCGACGGTGCGCAGCACCTCGTCCCGCTCCAGGTCGACGACGAAGCCGCCCTGGGCGAGCACCGCGATCCCGCGGCCGTCCAGCGCGGCGCGCACGCTGTCGAGCAGGCGCGGCCCCCGCCCGGTCACGCCGACGACGGGCACGCCGGCGGCCCAGCAGGCGTCGAGCGCGGCCCGCGTGCGCGGGCTGACCTCGGAGGCGGAGTCCAGCAGCGTGCCGTCGAGGTCGCTGGCCACGAGCCGGGGCCGCCACCGGCCGACGTCGCCGAGCTCGACGACCTCGTCGTACCCGGCCAGGACGCCGTGCGCGCGGACCGGCCCGGGCGGCGGCACGGTCACGGCTCTGCCCTCGGTCCCGCGCACCTCGCGAGCTCGGTCACGGCTCTGCCCTCGGTCCCGCGCACCTCGCGAGCTCGGTCACGGCTCT
>NZ_FOEE01000028.1 GCF_900110555.1 Trujillonella endophytica | reverse complement strand
CGGCGCTCTTCGGCGCCGGCGCGGACGTGGCCGGACAGCTGCTGGTCACCGCCGGCGACAACCCGCACCGGCTGCGCAGCGAGGCCGCCCTGGCGCACCTGGCCGGGATCAGCCCCCTGCCGGCCAGCTCCGGACGCACCGACCGCCACCGGCTCAACCGCGGCGGCGACCGCGCCGCCAACAACGCGATCCATCGGATCGTGCTCTGCCGGATGCGCCACGACGACCGCACCCGCGCCTACGTCGCCCGCCGCACCGCCCAGGGACTGAGCAAGAAAGAGATCATGCGCTGCCTCAAGCGCTACGTCGTCCGTGAGGTCCACGCCGCGCTACTCGCCGACTTTGACGACCTGGTCTCCACTGCTTGACGCCGATAGGAGCATCTCCCCCGTCGGGGTGGTCTCCTCGCCGGGACGCTCCGGTCCCGGCCCGGGACGTCCGATCTCTCCAGGGTCGAGCGGGCAGGCCGCTCCGGACGGACGAGGGACGACGCCATGGCAGGCACCGGCACGGGAACGGTCTCCCGCATGCGCACGCGGCTCACGAGGTCGCTCACGGCGGTCGCGGTCGCCGCCGTCGCGGTGGTCGCGACCCCGGGCACGGCCTCGGCCGCGGGCCCGGTGACGGGCTTCCTCGACTGCTACCGGATCAACAGCGACTCCACGATCACCGCCGTCCTGGGGTACACGAACCCCACCGGGTCGTCGAGGACGATCCCTCACGGGACGGCGAACCAGTTCACGCCGACCCGCCTCCAGGGCAGCCAGCCCACGACGTTCGCCCCCGGGACGGTGCACGCCGCCTTCTCCGTGACCCTGACCTGGACCGAGGCCAACTCGAAGACGGGCCGCTGGAACCTGGACGGCACGGTGCTGCAGTACGTCGCGGGGATGGAGAACGCGACGTCGTGCCCGCAGAGCATGCAGCTGCCGGCCGACGGCAACGGCCTCGGCCCGCTCATGGTCTTCGGCGCGGCCGGCCTGTTCGGCGCAGCGCTGATCGCGCGGTCCCAGCGCCGCGCGCGGCGCTCGGAGCCGGAGACGTCCGCTCCCTCCTTGGGGTGATCTCGGGCGCCGGACCCTCCAGTCCGGGGCCCCGGTGGTCGATCCCACCCGGGTGGAGCGGGAAGGCCGCTCCGGAGCACCCCGAGGGACGACGCCATGGCAGGCAGCAGCAGGAACACCGGCTCGCGCATCCGCGCGCGGATCGCGCGGCTCGCGACGATCGGGGTGATCGCGGCCCTGGCCCTGATCTTCACCCCGGGCACCGCCTCGGCGAACACCGGCGTGGCCCCGATCGTCGACTGCTACCGGTACAACAACGACGGCACCTTCTGGGTCGTCCTCGGCTACACCAATCCCGGCAGCCAGAAGACGTACGCCTACGGGACGACGAACCAGGTCTACCCGACCCGCCTCCAGGGCCAGCAGCCGAAGCAGTTCGCGGCCGGCACCGTACACGGCGTCTGGACGGTCCGGCTGACCTACGCCGAGATCTTCCAGCAGGACGCGCGCTGGGTGCTCAACGGCACGACGCTGCGGTACTCGCAGTACGTGAACTACGCGCAGGAGTGCCCGCCCAGCACGGTGCTGCCGGCCGACGGCAACGGCACCGGCACCGCGGTGGCGCTCGGCGCGGCCGGCGTCGTGGGTGCGGCCGTGCTGGTGCGCCACAAGCGCCGGCTGAACCGCCTCGCGGACTCTCCGCCGTCGCCCGACGCGGGGGCCTGAGCCGGATGCGCAGCGTCCTCGCGATCGGCGCCCACCCCGACGACGTCGAACTGGGCTGCGGCGCCACGTTGCTGGCCCACGCGGCGGCGGGGGACACCGTGACGATGCTGGTGATGACCGGCGGCGAGAGCGGCCCCGGCGATCCGGAGCACGTGACCGGGCGCCGGCTCGAGCAGGAGGCTGCCGCCCGCGCCCTCGGCGCCCGGCTCGTCTGGGGCGGCATGTACGACTGCATGCTGACCGCCGATGCCGCCACCGTCGCCCTCATCGAGGGGGTGCTCGAGGAGACCGCTGCCGACGTCGTCTACGTGCACGCCCCCGACGACAGCCACCAGGACCACCGCGCGATCGCCTCGGCGGCGCAGGGGGCGGCTCGGCGGCTCTCGCGGGTGCTGCACTACCAGAGCCCGTCGACGCTGTCGTTCACCCCGACCGTCTACGTCGACGTGACCGCGCACCTCACCGGCAAGCTGCACGCGCTCGGGGCGCACGCCTCGCAGGTGGAGCTGTCGGCGATGGTCGAGCCCGACGCCGTCGTGGCCTCGGCCCGGCACTGGGGCGCCCAGGCCCGGATCGGCTACGCGGAGGCGTTCGCGCCGACGCGGATGGTCCTCGACCTGGCCCCCGCGCCGCGGCGGCGTGCCGAGGACCTGCCGGCGGTGCACCGGCTGGTGCCCACGGCGCGCCTCGCCGGCTGACCGCAACGCCGTCCACCGCCCGGATCTCCCCCTCAGGGGGGAGGTCCGGGCTGCATTGTTCGGGTGGCTCCGGCCCCGTGCCGATGGAGTTCGCGAGGGCGGAACGCACCGCCCCGGACTGGAGGACCTGGCCATGGACGGCGCGGGTACAGGGCGCAGCGTGCTGGCCATCGGCGCGCACCCCGACGACATCGAGCTCGGCTGCGGGGGCGCGCTGCTCGCGCACGTCGCGGCCGGCGACGACGTGACGATGCTCGTGGTCACCGGCGGCGAGAACGGCCCCGGGAACGGTGCCCGCGGTGCCGGCCGGCGTGCCGAGCAGGAGCGGGCCGCCCAGCTGATCGGCGCCCGGCTCGTCTGGGGCGGCCTGCACGACTGCGAGGTCGTCGCGGACTCCGGCACCGTGCGCCTGATCGAGCGCGTGCTGCGGGCGACCCGCGCCGACCTCGTCTACGTGCACGCGCCCGACGACAGCCACCAGGACCACCGCGCCGTCGCCTCCGCGACGCAGGGCGCGGCCCGGCGGCTGCCGCGGGTGCTGCACTACCAGAGCCCGTCGACGCTGTCGTTCAGCCCGACCGTCTACGTCGACGTGACCGCGCACGTCACGGGCAAGATCGCCGCGCTCGCCGCGCACGCCACCCAGGTGGAGCTGTCGGCCATGGTCGAGCCCGACGCGGTGGTCGCCTCGGCCCGGCACTGGGGCGCCCAGGCCCGGCTCGGCTACGCCGAGGCCTTCCAGCCCACCCGGCTGGTGCTCGATCTCTCCCCGGTCACCCCGGGCGGCGCGATCGCGGTGCCGGCCGCCTGGCAGCTCGCCCCGTCGATCGGCTGATCCCGGCCGCTGAGCTCCACCCCCCACTCGCTGCGCGGAGCCGCCGGCTGCGTCGACGGCTGCTTCGACGGCTCGGCGCACCGTGCCGGCGGCTTCCCGGCGTTGCCGGCGCGATCGCCCCGGCATCGTCGGGCAATCGCCGGCAGGGTCGGTTGCGGCCTCGCGGGTTCCTCGTCTCCCGCAGCGCGGCCGATGAGTTCGCGGCTCCCGGCCGGTCGTGGTCGCACCACCCCTGGAAGGGACGCCGCCATGTCAGAGCTTCTCGTCGACTTCATCACCTCCCTCGACGGCTACGCGTCGGGAGAGGGCTGGCCCGGGTTCTGGGGCCTCGAGGGCCCGGAGTACCTCGCGTGGCTCGGCGAGCAGCCCGAGGTCACCTACCTGATGGGAGCGAACACCTACCGCCTGATGTCGGGCTTCGCCGCGGGCGAGGTTCCGGGCGGCCAGGAGGAGTTCAGGCCCGAGGAAGAGGCATCCGTCGACGAGCTCACGCAGGCGTCCAAGGTCGTCTTCTCCTCCTCGCTCGAGGAGCCACTGGCGTGGGCCAACTCCACGCTCGTCCGCGGCGACGCCGTCGACGCGGTCCGCGCCATGAAGGAGAGCGGCTCGGGGCTCCTCAGCACGATCGGCAGCCTCAGCCTGTGCCGGTCCCTGCTGACCGCCGGACTCGTCGATCGCTTCCGGGTCGGCATCTTCCCGGTGATCACCGGGGCCACGGGCGAGGAACGCATCTACGACGGCTACCCCGACGTCGCCCTCGAGATGATCGACCACCGGACCTTCGACGGCCGCATCCAGATGGTCGAGTACAGGCCACGCGTGCTCGAGCGCCCGCCGCTCCACGCCCCCGCGTGACGTCGCCCGGCGCCGTCCGACGTCCTTGCCAGCAGGGCGCGCGCCTGTGCCCCGCGGCCAGCAGGGCCGCGGGGTGGGCTGCGGGGGATGCTCCTATCGGCGTCAAGCAGTGGAGACCAGGTCGTCAAAGTCGGCGAGTAGCGCGGTGTGGACCTCACGGACGACGTAGCGCTTGAGGCAGCGCATGATCTCTTTCTTGCTCAGTCCCTGGGCGGTGCGGCGGGCGACGTAGGCGCGGGTGC
>NZ_FOEE01000029.1 GCF_900110555.1 Trujillonella endophytica | reverse complement strand
GACGGCCACGCCGGCGAGCACGGCCACGGACACCGACGCCAGGATCTTGTGGGAGACCGCCATGTTCGCCAGAACACGCCGTCCACCGCCGTTCGCTGCCACCACGCACACTTCCGTTCGCACTCAGGGGGAGAGGGTCCGGCCCGGTCGTACCGGGTCGGGGTAGTGCCGGAGTGAGCCGGCGACGACGCAGAAGCTAGGCCGTACGGAATCGTCGGCGACACCATTTTTCCGCGTGTCGCGACACTCTGTTCACAACGGTTTCACAACGGAGTCGACAATTGCGCGACGCCGTCCGATGACCATTCTCGACGCTGTCGACATGACGTCCGGAGAATGGTGGCGTGCTCGTTCCCTCGGGGTCGGGAGGCGGCCGCCGGGGTCGGCGGCCGCCTCCGGCGATCAGTAGGTGAAGCCCGCCACCGCGGTGCGCAGGTCGGCCGCCATCCGGGAGAGCTCGTCGACCGCGGTCCGCGTCTGGGTCAGCGCCTGGGTGGTCGAGTCCGCGGCCGTCGAGACGCCCGTGATGTTCTCCGCGATCTGCCCGGAGCCCTGGGCGGCCTCCTGCACCGAGCGGGACATCTCGCCGGTGGTCGCTGTCTGCTCCTCCACCGCGCTGGCGATGGTCAGCTGGTAGTCGTTGATCTGGCCGATGACGTCGCTGATCCGGCCGATCGCCGCGACCGCTCCGGTGGTGTCGCCCTGGATGGCCTGCACCCGGCGGGCGATGTCCTCGGTCGCCTTCGCCGTCTCCTGCGCCAGCTCCTTCACCTCGTTGGCCACCACGGCGAAGCCCTTGCCCGCCTCGCCGGCGCGGGCGGCCTCGATCGTGGCGTTCAGCGCCAGCAGGTTGGTCTGCTCCGCGATGCTCGTGATCACCTTCACCACGTCGCCGATCTCGCGGGAGGACTCCCCGAGCCGGGTGATCTGGCCCGTCGTCGCCTCGGCCTCGGCCACCGCCGCGGCGGCGACGCGGGCCGCCTCGTTCGCGTTCTGCGAGATCTCCCGGATCGACGCCCCCATCTGCTCCGCACCGGCGGCCACGGTCTGCACGCTCCGCGACACCTCCTCCGCGGCACCGGAGACGACGCCCGACTGCGCGCTGGTCTCCTCCGCCGAGGCCGAGATCTGCGCCGCCGAGGCCGACAGCTCCTCCGACGAGGCCGCCACCGCGTCCGCCGCGCCCGCGACACCGGCGAGCACGCCGCGCAGGTTCTGCTGCGCCGTCACCAGCGACTCGGCCATCCGGCCGAGCTCGTCCCGACCGCGGAACTCGGGGACGACGGTGAGGTCGCCGCGGGCCACGGCCTCGACCGCGCCCTGCACCGAGCGCACGGTCCGGACGATCTGCCGGACGACGTACAGGGCCAGGCCGGCGGCCACGGCGATGCCGGCGGCCAGGAAGAGCCACAGCTGGAGGGTCGCCGAGGAGGCGATGTCGCCGGCCTCGTCCGTCGCGGCCTGACCCGCGCCGACGCGGCGCTCCTGCATGCCCGCGTAGCTGTCCATGATCGCGTCCGAGGACGCCTGCAGCGGACCGGTGATCAGCTGGCCGGCCAGCGCCGTGTCGCCGGTCCGCGCCGCGGTGACCAACTGCGCCTCGGCGACGGCGTAGTAGCCGTCCAGCTCGTCGCGGAAGGCCTGGAACGCCGCCGGGACGACCGCCACCGCCGCGTAGGCGTCGAGCTGCCCCTCGAGGGTGTCGCGGCGCTCGGCGAGCTCCGCCAGCAGCGCCGCCTGCGCGCTCGCGGGCACCAGCGCGAGGGAGTTGTAGCGGGAGCGGTCGCCCTGCCAGGAGCGCTGGATGTCCGACAGGTCGGAGAGCGTGACGACGTTGTCGTTGATCTCGGCGGTCGCGTCATCGAGCGCGCTGATCCGGGACACCGCCAGGACCGTCATGGCGATCGCGACGACGGCGAGCGCGGCGACGGCCGCGCCGATCTTGACCGCGATCGGTCGATCGGCGAACCACCGGCTCCGCGGGCGGGAGGCGGCGAGTGGGGGAGGGGAGGCCTTCACGGTGGTGCTCCTGTTGTCGTCCTGCGATGTCGGATTCCCGGCCGCCGTGCGACCACACGGTGGGGGACGACCGGAATGGTGAGGCACCGACGGAATGCTGCGACCATTTTCCGCCGCGTGTCCGAACATGTTCCGTAAACAGTGCGGCGACCTTCTCCGGCCGATCTCCTTGTCGACACCGCAATGGCGGATACTCGTCCGAGGCGCGCGGGACAATGGCGCGAGAATGGCGAGAGCGCGGAACCGGAGGATCGGTTCCGCGCTCTCGCGTGCTCGCTGCGCCCTCACCCGGGGCGCGCCGGTCAGTAGGTGAAGCGGCCCACCGCCCCCCGCAGGTCGGCCGCCATCCGCGACAGCTCGTCGACGGCGGAGCGGGTCTGGGTGAGCGCCTGCGTCGTGGTCTCCGCGGCGGTCGACACGCTCGTGATGTTCTCGGCGATCTGCTCGGACCCGCCCGCGGCCTCGGCCACCGACCGGCTCATCTCGCTGGTGGTCGCCGTCTGCTCCTCCACCGCGCTGGCGATGGTGGTCTGCCGGTCGGAGATCTGGGCGACGATCTGGGAGATCTCCCCGATCGCCGCGACCGC
>NZ_FOEE01000032.1 GCF_900110555.1 Trujillonella endophytica | reverse complement strand
GTCGTGCTCGGCGCGGTCGTGGTCGGCGCGGTCGTGCTCGGCGCGGTCGTGCTCGGCGCCGTCGTGGTCGGCGCCGCGGGCGTCGACGTCGCTGGGGCCCGCACGTCGTGCTGCGTCACCTGGACCGACGCGGACCTCGACGTCCCCATGACGTTCACGACCGTCTCGGCGACGACTGCACCAGCGGGGACAGGGAGCGTTGCGGCGACGCGGGTCCAGTTCGAGGTGCTGACGTTGCGGGCGCTACCGCCGCTCCACGAGATGAACGCCCCGTTCTGCCCGTACCAGGACACCGTGATCTGAGCCCTGCTCCCCGCCGGACCCTTCACGTCGGACGCGAAGGTCCAGGTCTCGCCCGCGCGGACGCCCACCCTCGGTTCACGGACGCGCGTGGTGCTGGCCGTGGACGCCACCCGCGCGGCCCAGGAGGACGCGACGTGGTCGGAGACGCGGATTCGTTCGAGTCCGCGTCCGCCCTCCTGGACCGAGTACCCGCGCTGGTCGGTCGCCAGGACGGGATTGGACGACAGGTTCAGGGCGGTCGACGACGACCCGCTGCGGGGAGACGACGTCGCGGCGACAGCGGCTATCGGAATGAGCATCACCGCGATCGCGATCGGGAGCATCCGGAGAAGCCAGCGGGTTCTCGGGCGGGACAGGTGCTTCGTGCGGGCGGCATGGGAAGCCATCGTTGTTCCTCGGGGTTCGGGGGCGCGATGGACGCCGGGATGGTGGCGGGTGCGCGTGGCCCCCCGTCCGACTCCGTCGGGCGGGTGCCCACCACCGGTGGTCACGGCGAGCGCCGGACGACGACCGGGAGGTCGTGGTCCATCGGCGTTCGTCACTCACGGAACCACGGCGAGCGCGCCGCGTGAGCTATGCATGGGGAGGATGGGGCACATGTGACGGGTGGGGCCAATGAGGCCGAGTGATCCCGAGTCGGGACCCGGGGGCCGTGCTGACCGATCCTCGCGAGTGCTAAAGGGGACTTCGCCCATCTCGCGCTGCTCAGCGCCGCGCTCACGAAGCCGCACCCTCGACCTCACGGAAAGTGAGAACGAGCCGGGGAAACGCCGCGCGTCCGGGCAAGCACGCCGAAGACCGTTGACGCTGAGTCATGGCATGTGAGGGTCATCCCTCGGCGACGCTCCAATGGCGGAGCGTCGGAGCCGCGAGGGGGTGGGCGCCATCCCCGAAAGCCGGTCGAACCGTCAGCGACGCCTTCCCTGGGGCGGAGGCCTCGTCGCTCTGCTCCTCGCCGTTGCAGGCTGGTTGCTGTTCGCACTGGTCATGGGGAAGGCTGCCGCGGACGCCGCCCCTCCGCCCCCGGCATCGAGCGGCGACGAACCGACGATCCCGGGCACGGCCGAGGTCCGTCGGACGCCACCGGCGGGACAGAACCCGTCGGACGAGCCTCCACCAGCACCCGACACCACGCCTCCCCCCTCTCCTGAGACCCCCGCCGAGCCCGCGCCGGAGAAGCTCCCTTCGGAGTCCTCGGACGGAGACGTCGCGGCGGGAGCAGCGGACGGATCCCCCACGGGGAGGTCCAGCACGCCCGCCGGGCCCCCCACCACGTCCCCGCCGGCGGCCCACCCCGCCGCCACACCCGA
>NZ_FOEE01000033.1 GCF_900110555.1 Trujillonella endophytica | reverse complement strand
CGCTGCTCTTCGGAGTGGGGGTGTGGGGGTTCGTGGTTTGTAGGTTTTGTGTGGCCAAGTTGTTAAGGGCACACGGTGGATGCCTGGGCACCAGGAGCCGATGAAGGACGTAGGAGGCTGCGATAAGCCTCGGGGAGCTGCCAACCGAGCGTTGATCCGAGGATGTCCGAATGGGGGAACCCCGCACCAGTCATGTGGTGTGACCCGCGCCTGAACACATAGGGCGTGTGGAGGGAACGTGGGGAAGTGAAACATCTCAGTACCCACAGGAAGAGAAAACAACAGTGATTCCGTGAGTAGTGGCGAGCGAAAGCGGAAGAGGCTAAACCGTTTCCATGTGATAGCCGGCAGGCGTTGTGGGAACGGGGTCGTGGGACCGCTCAGTGCCTTCTGCCGAGGGCGCAGGGAGTCAGAAAGACGGCGTGTTAGTGGAAGGCCTTCTGGAACGGGTCGCCGTAGAGGGTGAGAGCCCCGTACACGAAAACTGCCGTCCTCCCGAGCGTGTTTCCCAAGTAGCACCGAGCCCGTGAAATTCGGTGTGAATCTGGCGGGACCACCCGCTAAGCCTGAATACTCCCTGGTGACCGATAGCGGACAAGTACCGTGAGGGAAAGGTGAAAAGTACCCCGGGAGGGGAGTGAAATAGTACCTGAAACCGTGTGCCTACAAGCCGTGAGAGCCTTAGCCATTTCGGTGGCGGGGTGATTGCGTGCCTTTTGAAGAATGAGCCTGCGAGTTAGTGGTACGTGGCGAGGTTAACCCGTGTGGGGTAGCCGTAGCGAAAGCGAGTCCGAACAGGGCGTTTCAGTCGCGTGCTCTAGACCCGAAGCCGAGTGATCTACCCATGGCCAGGTTGAAGCGCGGGTAAGACCGCGTGGAGGACCGAACCCACTTAGGTTGAAAACTGAGGGGATGAGCTGTGGGTAGGGGTGAAAGGCCAATCAAACTCGGTGATAGCTGGTTCTCCCCGAAATGCATTTAGGTGCAGCGTCACGTGTTTCTTGCCGGAGGTAGAGCACTGGATGGCCGATGGGCCCCACAAGGTTACTGACGTCAACCAAACTCCGAATGCCGGTAAGTGAGAGCGTGGCAGTGAGACTGCGGGCGATAAGGTTCGTAGTCGAGAGGGAAACAGCCCAGATCATCGGCTAAGGCCCCTAAGCGTGTGCTAAGTGGAAAAGGATGTGGGATCGCAGAGACAACCAGGAGGTTGGCTTAGAAGCAGCCACCCTTGAAAGAGTGCGTAATAGCTCACTGGTCAAGTGGTTCCGCGCCGACAATGTAGCGGGGCTCAAGCACACCGCCGAAGCCGTGGCATTCATGCGTTAGCCCGCCTGTTCTCCTTGCGAGGACG
>NZ_FOEE01000035.1 GCF_900110555.1 Trujillonella endophytica | reverse complement strand
TTGGGCGCCTCCGTTACATTTTGGGAGGCAACCGCCCCAGTTAAACTACCCACCTGACACTGTCCCTGATCCGGATCACGGACCGAGGTTAGACATCCAATTCGACCAGAGTGGTATTTCAACGGCGACTCCACGAACACTGGCGTGCCCGCTTCGCAGTCTCCCACCTATCCTACACAAGCCGAACCGAACACCAATATCAAGCTATAGTGAAGGTCCCGGGGTCTTTCCGTCCTGCCGCGCGTAACGAGCATCTTTACTCGTAGTGCAATTTCGCCGAGCCTGTGGTTGAGACAGCTGAGAAGTCGTTACGCCATTCGTGCAGGTCGGAACTTACCCGACAAGGAATTTCGCTACCTTAGGATGGTTATAGTTACCACCGCCGTTTACTGGCGCTTGAGTTCTGAGCTTCGCCTTGCGGCTAACCCGTCCCCTTAACGTTCCAGCACCGGGCAGGCGTCAGTCCGTATACATCGTCTTACGACTTCGCACGGACCTGTGTTTTTAGTAAACAGTCGCTTCTCACTGGTCTCTGCGGCCACCCCCCGCTGCCCACCGCAAGGATGTTGACAGGAAGTGGCCCCCCTTCTCCCGAAGTTACGGGGGCATTTTGCCGAGTTCCTTAACCACAGTTCGCTCGATCGCCTTGGTATTCTCTACCTGACCACCTGAGTTGGTTTGGGGTACGGGCCGCTCGGAACTCGCTAGAGGCTTTTCTCGGCAGCATAGGATCATCCCATTCGCCTCATTCGGCTATGCGTCAGGCCTCACCCTGTATGTGCCACGGATTTACCTATGGCACGGGCCACACCCTTGCACCGGTACTACCACTCACCGGTAGGACTACCTTCCTGCGTCACCCCATCGCTTGCCTACTACCAGTCCGGATCCCGCGCTAGTCCCGGCAACGACCCTCGAAAGAGCCGGCACCGGTGTTCGGGCGGTTAGCATCGCTGGGTTCAGCATGGGCGTTCCTTCGCGGGTACGGGAATATCAACCCGTTGTCCATCGACTACGCCTGTCGGCCTCGCCTTAGGTCCCGACTCACCCTGGGCGGATTAGCCTGGCCCAGGAACCCTTGGTCTTCCGGCGGGGGAGTTTCTCACTCCCCTCTCGCTACTCATGCCTGCATTCTCACTCGCATGGCGTCCACGGCTGGATCACTCCGCCGCTTCTACCGCCATACGACGCTCCCCTACCCATCCACGCACCTGGC